>JBKQHQ010000243.1:0-48938 GCA_052148715.1 Xanthobacteraceae bacterium
GCCCGAAGTAACGCCGGTTCCTGGCGGAAATCCTGCTCGGTTTTATCACCCGGGATTATCGCCGCGCGGCCGAGGTGCATTTCGAGGCCGGCTATGTGCCGGCCCACCACGCAGTCGAAAGCTTCGCGCAGGCGATCCGGGCGATCGCCGAACCCATCCATAATCGCACCGCCGAAGACATCTCGATGGCCAAGCTGCTCACCTTGCTGTTCGAGGTGACCGGCCTGTTCGACATGCGCACGCGCCCCGAATTGCTGCTGCTGCAAAAGACGATGGTCGTGGTCGAGGGCGTCGCGCGCTCGCTCGATCCGAAGCTCGACATTTGGCGGACCGCGGAGCCGGTCGTGCGCGAATGGATGGAGCGGCATCTCGGACCGACCGGCCGCCTGCAGCAGGCGGCGGAAGGTGCGAGCGAGATCGTACGCTTCATCGGCAGCGTCCCGGACCTTTTGACGCGCGGGGGTTCGCTCATCGAGCAGCTCGATGCCATGACCCGCGATGGACTGGTCTTGGCACCCGAAACGATCGCCGCTATCGGCACCGCCGAGGCACGCCGGACGCGATGGCGCACCATCGCGCTGTGGGTCATCGCGGCTCTGCTGGCGTGGATCGCGTTCGTCCGTTGACATTTGACATGATTCACCAAGATCCCTCGCGAGGCGAAGGCTACGTGATGCTGCGGGTTCGATGTGGTAGGCTTTGAATTTGAGGTAAGGACGGCATGGCCTTTCACGGCAAACGCATCCTCCTGGTGATCGGTGGCGGGATCGCGGCCTATAAATCGCTCGATCTGATCCGACGCCTGCGCGAGCGCGGCGCCCGCGTGCGGGCGATTCTGACCAAGGCGGGACAGGAGTTTGTGACGCCGCTCGCGGTCGGTGCGCTCGCGGGCGAGCGGGCATTCACCGACCTGTTCGCGACCGATACCGAGTTCGACGTTGGCCATATCCGCCTGGCCCGCGATTGCGACCTCGTGGTCGTCGCGCCTGCGACCGCCGATCTCATGGCCAAGATGGCCGGCGGACATGCCGATGATCTCGCGAGCGCGGTGCTGCTCGCGACCGACAAGCCGGTGCTGGTCGCACCCGCGATGAATCCGCGCATGTGGGACCACCCGGCGACCAAACGCAATCTTGCGCTCCTCGCCGCGGACGGCGTGAGCTTGGTCGGCCCGAATGCGGGCGCGATGGCCGAGCACGGTGAGCACGGCCTCGGCCGGATGGCGGAGCCGCTCGAGATCGTCGCGGCCGTCGAGCAGCTGCTGGAACCGGCGAGCGGCGCGCGATCGCTTGCCGGCAAGCGCGTGATCGTCACCTCGGGTCCGACCTACGAGCCGATCGATCCGGTGCGCTACATCGCCAACCGCTCGTCGGGCAAGCAGGGTCACGCGATCGCCGCCGCCGCCGCCGCCGCCGACGTGGTGCTGGTGCATGGTCCCGTCCATCTGCCGGATCCCGCGGGCGTCGCGTCGATCAAGGTCGAGACCGCGCAAGAGATGCTCGCCGCGGTACTGGCCGCGCTGCCGGCCGATGCGGCCGTCTTCGCCGCCGCCGTTGCGGACTGGCGCGTTGCCGACAACAAACCCCAGAAACTGAAGAAGAGAACAAACGGCGCGCCCAATCTGGTCTTGGTGGAAAACCCCGACATCCTCGCCACCGTTGCACGGCGCAAGACCGAGCGGCCAGCGCTTGTCATCGGCTTCGCCGCCGAAACCGAGAATGTGATCCAGCACGCCAAGGACAAGCTGCGAAAGAAAGCCTGCGACTGGATCCTCGCCAACGATGTCTCGTCGCAAACCGGTGTCATGGGCGGCGATTCCAATACCGTTCATCTTGTCACGGCGGCGGGCGTCGAATCCTGGCCACCGCAGTCGAAGGAGCACGTGGCGCGGATGCTCGTGGCGCGCATCGCCGCAACCCTTGCGGGGCCCGCGCGGTGACGACCGTCACGGTTCAGATCAAGCGTCTACCGCACGCACTCGATCTGCCGCTGCCGGAATACAAGAGCGCGTTGGCCGCGGGCTTGGATCTCCTCGCCGCCGTTCCGGCCGACGCCCCGGTCCTGATCGCTGCCGGCGAGCGAGCCCTCATCCAAACCGGGCTTGCACTCGCGCTGCCGCCGGGGTTCGAGGCGCAGGTCAGACCGCGGTCCGGGCTCGCCGCCCAACACGGTGTTACCGTTCTGAACGCGCCCGGCACGATCGATGCGGACTATCGAGGAGAAGTACAGGTCATTCTCATCAATCACGCCCGCATACCGTTCTCGGTCCAGCGCGGCGCGCGCATTGCCCAGTTGATCATCGCTCCGGTGTGCCAGGCGCGGCTCAGCGAGGTCGAGACGCTCGATGACACGACCCGCGGGACGGCCGGGTTTGGCTCAACCGGAATACAGCAATAGTTGCATTTTACGGTCGTCTAGTGGTTGAATCTACAGCAATTTTCCCTGGTGATCACTGCGCCTGGCCGCTGGACCTCGGTCGGCCACGTATCTATAGCGTTATATTCGATAATCCCATTCGGGTTCCATGCCGCTGCTTCCCCGCAAGGGCATCCTCGCCATCGCCGCCGTCATCGACGTGGCCCTGCATGCCAGCGGCCGCCCGGTTTCGGCCAAAGCGCTCGCCGAGCGCCATGCGTTGCCGCCCCGCCACCTCGAACCCGTGCTGCAGGCGCTGGTGCACGATGGAATACTGCAGGGCATTCGCGGCCCGCGCGGCGGCTACCGGCTCGCACGCGAGCAGCGCAACATCACCGCGGAGGAAATTTTGCGCGCTGCCGGCACGGTCGAGGATGCCGCAACGACGACCGTAGCGGAATCACGCCTGGTGAGCGCCGTCGTGTTGCCTGCGCTGGCCCAGGCTGAACGAGCCTTCGCCTTGGCGCTCGGCAAAATCAGCGTCGAGGAGCTGACGCGCAAGGCGCAAGCCACGGACGAATTTCAGGCGGATTGCTGAGCTGGCGCCGAGCGGCGCCACGAACGACAATGCTACGCTGATGGAGTGCACGGTGCACACCGCGTCAGCCTAGCGGCGAATCGCCGCTCCTGATGACGCGCGGGGAGCCTTGCGGCTCTCCCGGGCGCAGTCGAGCATCCTGAGGGCGTCGATCGCATGGGCAAGCGGCGCGCATTGGTGATCGGCGGCTCCGTGGGCGGACTGTTCGCGGCCGATCTGCTGCGCGCCGCCGGCTGGGACGCCGTCGTCTTCGAGCGCAATGCCGAGGACTTGATGGGACGCGGCGCCGGCATCAGCACCCACCCGCAGCTCCACGATGTCCTGAAACGCCTCGGCATCCCCTTCGATGACTCGATGGGAATCTCGGTCGACACCGTCATCTTCCTCGACCGTGACGGCAACATCTATGACCGACGGCCGACGGCGCGAACCATGAGCTCCTGGGGACGCATCTATCGCGCGCTGCGGGATCTGCTGCCTGCTGAGAGCTACCGTCTCGGCATGGCGCTTGCGAGCGTCGAGCAAGACGCGAGCGGTGTTACCGCCGTCTTCGCCAACGGCGAGCGCGTCAGCGGCGATCTACTGGTCGGAGCCGACGGCTTCCGCTCCACGGTCCGCGAGCAATATCTGCCCGGCGCGCAGGCGAGCTACGCCGGGTACGTCGCCTGGCGCGCCATGCTGGACGAGGGGGAGATGCCGGCGGACATCAGGGCCGCGCTGTTCGAGCGTTACACCTTTTGCCTGCCGGAGGGTGAGATGTTGCTCGCGTATCCCGTGCCCGGCCGCGACAACAACACACAGGTCGGGCACCGCGCCTACAACATCGTCTGGTATCGGCCGGTCGATCCCGCAACGCTTGCCGATCTGTGCACCGACGCGCGCGGCCGGCAGCACGGGACCGCGATCCCGCCGCCGCTCATTCGGCCGGAGGTCATTTCGGGGATCAGGGCCACGGCCCGCGCGCTGGTCGCGCCGCAGATCGCGGAAATCCTTGCCCGCGCGCAGCCGTTCTTCCAGCCGATCTTCGACCTCGAGTCGGCTCAAATCGTGTTCGGACGAGTGGCGCTCCTGGGCGATGCCGCCTTCGTCGCGCGGCCACATGTGGGCGCGGGCGTAACCAAGGCGGCGCTCGACGCCGCGAGCCTTGCTGACCACATCCAAACCGCCGGCGGCGATCTCCCCGCGGGCTTGGCGCATTATCAATACGAGCAGCAGCGCTTCGGCCAAGCGCTCGTGGCGCTCGGGCGGCAGGAGGGGGCCTATCTCAGCGCACAACTAAAGCCACGCGAACAGCGCACGCCCACCGAGCTGCATCGAGACGTCGACAGCATCATTCTCAGCCACAATTCGCGCAGTGAGTCTCTGCGGAAGCTGCTGGTAAACCGAGATGCAAAAGCATGAGGCGGCGCGGATCGTCCGTATCTGGGCGACACCGGCAGCACTCGGGTCGACGGCGGAGGACCCTTTTCGGGCCGGAAATGCGGCCAGATCGATGAATCATCGGCCCTTTGGGGCCCAAACTAATCGAAACAGTGCTTTATTTCCGCGATTTTTCCTCGACGGCGGCGGCACCGACAAGGTAAGCCCGCGAGGCTCCCGCCCGACGGCGGAGGCTCGACCGCTATTGGAGGCTCTCATGTCGGATGCTGCGCGCGCCGCTGGTGCTGCAACCCCTGCTCATCGTCCCGGGCGCGGACGCATTTTTCAATCGATCACCGAGACGATCGGCGACACGCCGATCGTGCGGCTCAATCGACTGCCGCAAATGAAGGGCGTCGCGGGAACGTTGCTGGCCAAGCTTGAATTCTTCAATCCGATCGGCAGCGTCAAAGACCGCATCGGCGTATCAATGATCGACGCCTTGGAAGCCGCGGGTCAGATTGGGCCCGATACTGTCCTGATCGAGCCGACCTCGGGCAATACCGGCATTGCGCTCGCCTTTGTCGCCGCCGCGCGCGGATACCGGTTGATCCTGGTGATGCCGGACTCGATGTCGATCGAGCGGCGCAAGATGCTGGCGCTGCTCGGCGCCGAGCTGGTGCTCACCCCGGCGGCGGAAGGCATGCGCGGCGCCATTGCCAAGGCCGAGCAGCTCCTCCGCGAGCACAAGAATTCGGTGATGCCGCAACAATTCAAAAACCCGGCCAATCCCGCGATTCATCGGCGCACGACCGCCGAGGAAATCTGGAACGATACGAGCGGCACCGTCGACGTCATCGTCGCAGGGGTCGGCACCGGCGGCACCATCACCGGCATCGGTCAGGTGCTCAAGCCGCGCAAGCCTTCGTTGCGGCTGGTTGCGGTCGAGCCGCAGGACAGTGCCGTCCTGTCAGGCCGACCACCGGGCCCGCACAAAATCCAGGGCATCGGCGCCGGCTTCATTCCGGAGATTCTTGACCGCTCGCTGATCGATGAGGTGGTGACGGTCGGCAATCAGACCGCCTTCGACACCGCACGCGCGCTGGCGCGCTATGAAGGAATTCCAGCCGGAATCTCTTCCGGCGCCGCGGTTGCGGCCGCCATCGAGGTCGCCGCCCGCGGCGGGATGAGCGGTAAGAATATCCTGATCATCATCCCATCGTTTGCTGAACGCTATTTGTCCACCGCCTTATTCGACGGACTGTGAAGGGCCATCTCCGATCAAACTGAAACGAAGCTTGCTCCTGCATTGCTGATGGTGCGGTAGCCCGCTCGCCTGGCCAAGAGACCGCGTCCGATCATGCGATAAAGTGCGGGATAACCCTCGTTCACGATCTGGACTCTTTCGGCCAGATTCAGCTTGGGGTTAAAGTCGGGCCGATTCGGGGCGATGCGGCAACACGACCCGGGTCTCTCGGCCAAGCGCGGTGGCCGGGATTGGGGCCGACCAGGGGCAATCGGGAATGCCGGACACGATCCGGGCGGTGAGCGGGAGCATCCGTGCTCATACGCATGAGTGCGGATTCCTTGCCGCGTCATGCGTGGCGACGCTATCGAGCCCGGCCCAGGCGAAGGATTGGACGGCATCGGTCGTCGACCCATACCTGACGGCCCTGTCGAGTCTCGACAGTCATCAGATCGTTGCTCTCACGCTCACCCTCGGGGTCCTCTGCTTCGCGGTCGTGAGCGCGATCCTGCTCGTACGCACGCGCGCCGGCGCCGATCACGCCGAAGCGGATGCACGCGGTCAGATCGTCGCGCTCAAGACCAGGCTCGATCGCAGCAACGTCCTGCTGCTCTCAGAGCCGCAAATCATCGTCAGCTGGGCCGCCGCCGGCGGCGAACCTGACATCATCGGCGAGACCAATTTGGTCGCGCCAAGCGGCGCCCCCCACCGCGTGCTGGCATTCGGAACCTGGCTCGACGCCGAGCAGGCACGCGACATGGAGCAAAGCGTCGAAAATCTGCGCGCATCCGGCGAAAGCTTCGCGATGCGTCTGACAGCACTGAGCGGACGTCCGCTCGAAGCCGACGGCCGCGCCATTGGCGGCTGCGCGGTGCTGCGGCTGCGCGACGTGAGCGGCATCAAACGCGAGCTCAGCGAGCTCACGAGCCGCCACGAGCAGCTGGCCAACGAGGTGGAATCACTGCGCACCTTGATAACCGCCCTGCCCTCGCCGGTGTGGATGCGCGACGCCGCCGGACGATTGGTATTCGTCAACGGCGCCTATGCCCGCGCCGTCGAGGCGAAGAGCGAGACCGAGGCTGTCGAGAAGGGGCTGGAATTGCTCGACAGCTCGGGGCGGGACGAGGTGGCCACTGCCAAGGCCACTGGGCGCTCCTATACGGGCCACCTGCCCGCGATCGTAGCCGGCGCCCGCCGCATCTTCGATGTGATCGACGTACCCACGCACCGGGGCAGCGCCGGCATCGGCATCGACGTGAGCGACATGGACCGAATGCGCACGGGAATTGCGCGGATGGTCGACGCGCATCGCCGCACGCTCGATCAGCTGACAACCGGCGTGGCGATCTTTGCCGCCGATCAGAAACTGATGTTCTACAACGCAGCCTATCGGGCGCTCTGGAACCTCGATGCCGCCTTCCTCGACCAGCAACCGACCGACACCGCGGTGCTCGATCGGCTGCGCGCGGCCCGCAATATTCCCGAGGAGGACGATTTTCGTAAATGGAAGGCGCAACTGCACGAAGCCTATCGGGCGACCGAGGCGAAGGAAGATATGTGGCATCTGCCGGATGGCCGCACGCTGCGCGTGGTCACCACGCCCAATCCGGAAGGCGGCGTCACCTATCTGTTCGACGATGTCAGCGAACGCCTTGATTTCGCCCGCCGCTATGATTCGTTGATCCGCGTCCAGGGCGAGACGCTGGACAATCTAGCCGAGGGCGTCGCCGTGTTCGGTAGCGACGGGCGGCTGCGGCTGCACAATCCGGCCTTCGAGCGTCAATGGCGGCTCGGTCCCGAGACGCTCGCCGACCGGCCGCATATCGAGAGCGTGATTGCCCGCTGTCGCGCCCTATACAACGATGCCGCGTTTTGGGGATCGCTCCGCGCGGCCGTCACCGGCATCGACGACCGGGCGTCGATTGCCGGCCGGTTGGAGCGTCTCGACGGCAGCGTCATCGATTGCGCCACGGTGCCGTTGCCGGATGGCGCCACGCTCGTCACCTTCCAGGACCTTACCGATACGGTCAATGTCGAGCGGGCGCTGCGCGAGCGCAACGAAGCATTGGAAGCGGCCGACGAGCTGAAGATCGATTTCGTGCACCACGTCTCCTATGAGCTGCGCTCGCCGCTGACGAATATCATCGGCTTCGCGCATTTCCTCGGCGACCCCATGTTCGGCCCGTTGACCGACAAGCAGCGCGAGTATCTGGGCTACATCACGGTCTCGACCAACGCACTGCTGGCGATCATCAACAACATCCTCGACCTCGCCACCATCGATGCCGGCGCAATGGCGCTCAATCTCGGCCTCGTCGATATCCGCGCGACGATGGAAGCGGCAGCGGAAGGCATCCAGGACCGGCTGGTGAAAAGCGGAATTCGGCTCGACCTGCAGGCGGCGCCGGACCTCGGTAACTTCACGGCCGACGAGCGGCGCGTCCGACAAATCCTGTTCAACCTGCTAGCGAATGCGATCAGCTTCTCACCACCGGGGGAAACGGTTACGCTTGCGGCCGAGCGACGGGACGGGGCCGTGGCCTTCTCGGTCACTGACCGAGGGCCGGGTATTCCCCCCGACGTGAAGGATAAGGTATTCGATTGGTTCGAGACGCACTCGCTCGGCTCGCGCCATCGCGGGACCGGGCTTGGCCTCTCGCTCGTGCGCTCGTTCGTCGAGCTGCACGGCGGAAGCGTGCGCCTCGACTCGGCGGTCGGCCGTGGGACGACCGTGACCTGTGTTTTCCCGGTCGAGCGGGCGATCGAGCGCACCGCCGCCGAATGAAGGATCAACCGACGCGATGCTCCCGACCACCTCCGGCGGCTCGAGCTTCGCGGTAGCGCTGCCCGACGAAGCCGCCATGCAGCGACTGATGACCGACGTGGCTTCCATCCTGGAGCCGGGCGACCTCGTCACGCTCTCGGGCGATCTCGGCGCGGGCAAGACCACCTTTGCGCGCGCATTGATCCGCTACC
The DNA here is from genome assembly GCA_052148715.1 of Xanthobacteraceae bacterium. GTDB lineage: Bacteria > Pseudomonadota > Alphaproteobacteria > Rhizobiales > Xanthobacteraceae > JBKQHQ01. Next base: position 8,535 of record JBKQHQ010000243.1, read on the forward strand.
TGGCGGGCGACGAGACGATCGAGGTGCCGAGCCCCAGCTACACGTTGCTGCAGACCTACGACCTGCCGCGCTATCCGGTCGTGCATGCGGATCTCTACCGCCTGTCGGGCCCGGGCGAACTGGCCGAGCTCGGCTTTGACGACCTGCCGCCGAACGCCGTGGTGCTGCTCGAGTGGCCCGACCGCGCCGCCGGCTACCTTCCCTCGGACCGGCTCGACATCACGCTGACGCTGGCGCCGCGTCTCGGTCCGCAGCACCGCAACGCCCGCGTCACCGGATACGGCAAATTCGAGGGGCGGGTTGAGCGGAGCGCCACGGTCCGTCGGTTCCTCGAAACGTCGGGCTATGCAGATGGCCGGCGCGAGCGCCTGCAGGGCGACGCATCGACGCGGCTTTATGAGCGCCTGACGCTTTTCGAGACCCCCGTGATCCTGATGAATGCACCGCGCCGACCCGATGGTCCGCCGGTGCGCGATGGCCGTCCCTACAGCGCCCTTGCCCATCTCGCCGAGGATGTGCGGCCGTTTGTGGCCATGGCCAACGGCTTGCGCGCGCGCGGCTTCTCGGCGCCCGAGATTCTGCACTCCGATCTCGACCAAGGCCTGCTCATTCTCGAGGATCTTGGCGACGAGCGAATCGTCGAAGGCGACCCGCCTGAACCGATCGAGGAGCGCTACGAGGCGGCGGTCGATGCGCTCGTTGCCCTGCATTTGCAGGATTTGCCGCGAGAGCTGCCGGTGGTGCTCGGCGAGACCTATGCGATTCCGGATTACGACATCGACGCGTTCCTGATCGAGGCCGAGTTGTTGCTCGATTGGTATTTGCCGAGCCGCGGCGCCGTCGTCGCGGCGGCAACCCGCGCCGCCTTCGACGCGCTCTGGCGCGAGACCCTGTGGCTGGCACTCGACGATCCCCCGACCTGGGTGCTGCGCGACTACCACTCGCCGAACCTGCTGTGGCTGCCGAAGCGGACCGACATCGCCAGGATCGGCATGCTCGACTTTCAGGACGCGCTGATCGGTCCCGCGGCCTACGACCTCGCCTCGCTGCTGCAGGACGCGCGTGTCGACGTGGCGGAGGCGATGGAAGTCGCGCTGCTCGGCCGTTATGCGAGCGCGCGGCGTGATGCCGACGCGCGGTTCGATACGGCCAAGTTCGTCCGTGTCTACGCCGCGCTGGCCGCCCAGCGCGCGACCAAGATCTTGGGAATTTTTGCGCGCCTCGACCGCCGCGACGGCAAGCCGCAATATCTTCGTCATATGCCGCGCCTATGGGGCTATTTGCAGCGCTCCCTGGCGCATCCGGCGCTGGCGCCGCTCAACGCCTGGTACAGCGTGCATGTCCCGGCGCCGCCGACCAACAGCGGGATGACATGAAAACCCCACGGGAAAAGAGGTCGCCGACGAGCCGGGCCGAGGGCCGCCCCATCGGCCCCCGCACCGCGATGGTGCTCGCCGCTGGGCTCGGCCTGCGCATGCGCCCGCTCACCGACAGTGTGCCGAAGCCGCTCCTGGAAGTCGCCGGCCAGCCGCTGATCGACCACGTGCTCGACAAGCTCGCCGCCGCCGGCGTCGAGCGCGCGGTGGTCAACGTCCACCGTCTGGCGGACCTGATCGAGCACCATTTGACGGCACGGCGGCAGCCGCCGCGCATCATCATCTCCGACGAGCGGGCGCAGCTGATGGGGACCGGGGGCGCGGTCGTCAAAGCGCTGCCGGAGCTCGGCGCGGCGCCGTTCTTCCACGTCAATTCCGATACGATCTGGATCGACGGCGTCACGCCCAATTTGAAACGGCTGGCCGCCGCCTTCGACCCCGCGCGCATGGATGCGCTGCTGCTGCTGGCGCCGACGGCCACCAGCATCGGCTATGCGGGCCGCGGCGATTTCGCCATGGCGCCGGACGGCACCTTGCGCCGCCGCCACGAACGCGAGGTGGTGCCGTTCGTCTACGCGGGCGCCGCGGTGCTCACACCGGCGCTATTCGCCGACGCGCCATCGGGCCCCTTCTCGCTCACGCTCCTGTTCGACCGCGCCGCCGAAGCGGGCCGCCTGCACGGACTGCGGCTCGAGGGCGTGTGGATGCATGTCGGCTCGCCCGACGCCATCGAAGCCGCCGAGGCGGCGATCGTGGAAAGTGCCGCGTGACGGGCGCCGCCGCTGCGGTATCGCGCGGCATTCGTCCGCGCGATACTCGCGGCAAAAACAGCAAGCGTTCCGGAGCGCCCGGCGCCAACTACTGATGTTGTCATACCTGACTTGCGCGACAAATGATCTTCACCGCCCGCTGGGCGCCGGCATCATTTCTCTGTACGTGTATTCCTCATGTCAGTTTCGCAGCCGCGCGTCTTCACCATCCCGGCCTCTATACCGTTCCTGCCGACGCTGACCGCCGCGCTGAAGGACGGCCGGCTCGTCCCGGGCCTGCGCGCCGGTGATGATCCGCTCGCGCTCGCCGACGCCACGCTCTATCTGCCCACGCGGCGCGCCTGCCGGCTGGCACGCGACGCCTTTCTCGACGGGCTCGGCGGCGAGGCGGCGATCCTGCCGCGCATCGTGCCGCTCGGCGATGTCGACGAGGACGAAATCGCCTTTGCCGAGGACGCGGCGGGCCCGGGCGCCGCGGCGGCGCTCGATTTGCCGCCGGCGCTCGGCAATCTCGAGCGACGGCTCTTGCTGGCGCGGCTCGTGCAGCAATGGGCGGCGTCGCCGCAGATGCATGCCCAGGCGGGCGCGCCGCTGATCGCCGGCACGCCGGCAGCGGCGCTCGCCTTGGCGGACGACCTCGCCCGCCTCATGGACGATATGACGACGCGGGCCGTGTCGTGGGACCGGCTCGACAGCCTCGTGCCCGATAATGTCGATGAGTACTGGCAGCTGACGCTGAAATTCTTAGGCGTCGCACGAGAAGCGTGGCCGGCGATCTTGCGCGAGCGCGGCGCCATCGAGCCAGCCGCGCGACGCGACCTGCTGATCGAGGCGGAGGCGGCGCGTCTCGCCGCCAAGACCGACGCGCCAGTGATCGCGGCCGGCTCGACCGGCTCCATGCCGGCGACCGCAAAACTCCTGGCAACGATCGCGGGGCTGCCGCACGGCGCCGTGGTCCTGCCGGGCCTCGACACCGACCTCGATGAAGCTTCGTGGCAGCTGATTGCCGGCAAGCAGGATCCGCTTGGCCGTGACCTCATCGCCCCTGCCGTCGGGCACCCGCAGTTCGCTATGCACGGCCTCCTGCGGCGCATCGGCATCGAGCGTGACACGGTCGTGCCGCTCGCAGAACCCGCGTCGCACGGGCGCGAGGGCCTGCTCTCCGAGGCGCTGCGGCCGGCCGCCTCGACCGAGCATTGGCAGGAGCGCCTGTCGGATCCAGCCTTCGACGCGCAGGCGGAGACGGCGCTCGATGGGCTCACCATGATCGAAGCCGCCACTGCCGAGGAGGAAGCCCTCGCCATCGCGGTGGCGCTACGCGAATCGCTGGAGACGCCCGGCCGGAGCGCGGCACTGGTGACGCCCGACCGGGCGCTGGCCCGCCGCGTGCTGGCAGCGCTCGAGCGCTGGAAGGTCTTGGTCGAGGATTCGAACGGGGATGCGCTGCTCGACACGGCGGCCGGCCGATTTGCGCTCCTGGCGGCGGAAGCCGGCCTTGCCGGTCTCGCGCCGGTGACGCTGCTCGCCCTGCTCAAACATCCGCTGTGCCGCTTGGGCGAGCAGGTGAACCAAAAAAACCGGGCGCTGGCGGCGCTCGAGCAAGCCGTGCTGCGCGGACCGCGGCCACGGCCGGGATCCGGAGGGCTCGCCCATGCGCTTGAAACCTTCCGGCAAGGGCGTGACCGGCTGCATCCGAGCGATCCGCGCGCAAATCTCGGGACGGCCGAGCTCGACGCGGCGCTTGCGCTCACGGCACGCCTTGGCGAGGCGCTGGCGCCGCTCGAACAGCTGCCGCCCGGCCCGCAGGCCTTTGCCGAGATCGCGGCGCGGCATCGCCAGGCGATCGTGGCGCTCGGCCGCGAAGCGTCCGGCGCAGTTGCGACCCTCGCCGGCAATGCCGGCATTGCGCTGGCAAACGCCTTCGAAGAGCTCCTCGCAAGCCCAGCGGCAGCCGGTCTACCGGTGGCGGCGGGCGACTATGCGGAGTTGCTCCGCACCGCGCTGGCGGAGCGCGTGGTGCGTCCGGACGAAGCCCCGGGCGTGCGGGTGCGGATCTTCGGGCCGCTCGAGGCCCGGCTCACGCGCGTCGACCGCGTCATCCTCGGCGGCATGGTCGAGGGCACCTGGCCGCCGGAGGCGCGCTCCGACCCCTGGCTCAGCCGGCCGATGCGCCACGAGCTTGGCCTTGACCTGCCGGAGCGGCGCATCGGTCTGTCAGCCCACGATTTCGCGGAGGCGCTAGGCACCCACGAGGTGATCCTATCGCGCGCCGCCAAGCTCGCCGGTGCCCCGACCGTGGCGTCGCGCTTCGTGCAGCGGCTCGCCGCCGTCGCCGGCCGGACGCGCTGGCAAGAAGCGCTCGACCGCGGCGCGCACACGATCGCGCTGGCGCGCGCGCTCGATACCCCGGAGGGCAGCGAGCGCATCAAGGCGCCGGCGCCGTGTCCGCCCCGCGCGGCGCGGCCCTCGCGGCTCTCGGTCACCGAGATCGAGCATTGGCTGCGCGACCCCTACACGATCTACGCCAAGCACGTGCTGCGTCTACAACCGCTCGGCGCGGTCGACACGCCGCCCGGCGCCGCCGACCGCGGCACGGTCATCCATGAAGCGATCGGCAAGTTCACCGAACGGTTCGCGCAAGAGCTTCCGCAGAATCCGCTCGAGGAGCTGCTAGCGCTCGGGCGGCACGAGTTCGCGGCGATCGAAGACTATCCCGAGGCGCGCGCGTTCTGGTGGCCGCGCTTCGTGCGCATCGCCCGCTGGTTTGCCGACTGGGAGGCGGAGCGCCGGCCCAAGGTCGCGGCCTTGCATGCCGAGATCCGCGGCGAAATCTCGATCCCGCTCAACGAGCGAGCTTTCCGCCTCTCCGCCCGCGCCGATCGCATCGAGCGGCTTGCCGACGGCCGCTATGCGGTTCTCGACTACAAGACCGGCGCGGCGCGCAGCGACAAGCAGGTGCGCATCGGGCTTGCGCCGCAACTCACGCTCGAGGCGGCGATCCTAAAAAACGGCGGCTTTCGCGAGGTGCCCGCCGGCGTCTCGGTCGCCGAGCTGGTCTATGTCGGCCTGAAGGGAGGCGAGCCGGCCGGCGATCCGCATACAGTCGACTTCGAGGACGGCACCGCCGACAGCTACGCCGAGCGCGCGCTCGCGCGCCTCGCCGGGATCGCGGCGCGCTTCGAGGACGAGTCCACACCCTATCGGTCGCTGGTGCACCCGATGTGGAAGACGCAATACGGCGACTACGACCACCTCGCCCGCGTCAAGGAATGGTCGCTGTCAGGCGGCGTCGACGACGAGGGCGCAAGCGAATGAGCGCGCGCGTCATTCCCGCCGACGTGCTCGGCGCGCAGAACGAGGCGTCGGACCCCAATATCTCTGCCTGGGTGGCGGCGAACGCCGGATCGGGCAAGACCCATGTGCTGGCGCAGCGCGTAACCCGGCTGCTCCTGAATGGCGTCGATCCGGCAAAGGTTCTCTGCATCACTTTCACCAAGGCCGCGGCCGCCAATATGGCGAACCGAGTCTTCGCAACGCTCGCGGATTGGACCGCGCTCGACGATCCGGGGCTCGAGGCCGCCGTGGAGGCGATCACCGGGCGCCGCCCCGACCGCGCACAGCGGGCCGCCGCGCGGCGGCTTTTCGCCGGCGCGCTCGAGACCCCGGGTGGCCTCAAGGTGCAGACGATTCACGCCTTCTGCACGCGGCTCCTGCATCAGTTTCCGTTCGAGGCCAATGTGGCGGGACGCTTCACCGTGCTGGACGACAGCGCCCGCGCGCAGCTTCTTGAAAACTTGAGCTTGGCGGTGCTGGTCGATGCCGCCGCGGCGCCGGAAGGGGCGCTCGGACGCGCACTGGCGACCGCCATCACGATGGCTGCCGACCGTACCTTCAAGGAGATGGTCGGCGAAGCCATTGCGCGGCGCGACGTGCTCAACGCCTGGCGCGAGCAGGCCGGCAGTCTCGGAGGCGCGCTCGCCGAACTGTCCTATGCGCTCGGCGTCGATCCCGCCGAAACCAAGGAGAGCATCGAGGCGGAATTTTTTGCTACCCCCCGTTTCAGCGATGATGAATGGTCTTGGTTTGCCGCCGAATTGGCGCAGGGGTCGAAGAGCGATCAAACTGTGTTGGAGCGCATCGAGGCCGCGCGCAACGGCTCGCGGGCCGACCGGCTCAAGAGCTACATCGATATTTTTTGCACGACCGAGCTCGAGCCGCGCAAGAGCATCGTCACCCGGGCGATCGCAAACCGACACCCGCTACTGCACGAGCGGCTCGTTGCCGAGCAGGGGCGCGTTTGCGCCCTCATCGCGCGGCGGCACGCGGCGGCGTGCCGCGACCGGACGGGCGCGCTCCTCACCGTGGCGGACGCGGTCCTGTCCCGCTACGAGAAGGATAAACAGCGGCGCGGCCTGCTCGACTACGACGATCTGATCGACCACACGCTCACGCTTTTTCGCAACACCAGCGCGGCGTGGGTGCTCTACAAGCTCGACCTCGGCATCGACCATGTGCTGGTCGACGAGGCGCAGGACACGAGCCCGAAGCAGTGGGAGATCATCGACACGATCGTGCGCGAATTCGCCGCCGGCGCCGGCGCGCGCGGATCGTTGAAGCGCACGCTGTTCGTCGTCGGCGACGAGAAGCAGTCGATCTTCTCGTTTCAGGGCGCGGCGCCGCATAAGTTCGCCGAGATGCGCTGGTCGTTCGAGCATCGTTTCAAGGCGGCCGGGCTCGACTGGCGGCCGTTGCGCTTTGAAAGCTCGTTCCGCTCGGGAGCAACGGTGCTCGGCGCGGTGGACGAAGTTTTTGCGCGCCCGCAGGCGTTCGAGGGCCTGACCGCCGACCCGGTCAAGACCGTGCACCGCGCGCTGCCCGACGCGGCGCCTGGGCTTGTTGAAATCTGGCCCTTGCTGCGCGCGGACAAGAGCCGCGAGGTGGAAGGCTGGGACGCTCCGTTCGACGAGGTCACCGAAACGAGCCCGCAGGTACGGCTCGCCCGTAAGATCGCGGCGACGACGAGCGTCTGGCTGCGAGGCGGGAGGCGGGCCGGCGACGTCCTCGTGCTGGTGCGCCAACGCGGTGCACTGTTCGAGAGCATCATTCGGGCGCTGAAGGCGGCAAACCTGCCGGTGGCCGGGGCCGATCGGTTGGTGCTCGGCGAGCATATCGCGGTCATGGATCTCATGGTGCTCGCCGACGCCCTACTCCTGCCCGATGACGACCTAGCGCTCGCGACCGTGCTCAAGAGCCCGCTGTTCGGACTCGACGAGGAGCGCGTGTTCACGCTCGCCTTCGGGCGCACGCAAAGCCTGCGCGCGACGCTTGCGACGCGAGCAGCTGCCGATCCGCTGCTGGCCGAGTTGTCGGCGCGCCTTGCCGAACTCGCCGTCGCGGCAAGGCAGGAAACGCCGTTCGCCTTCTATGCCCGCGTTCTCGGTCCGCAGGGCGGGCGCAAACGCTTCCTCGCCCGGCTCGGCGGCGAGGCCGCCGATGCGCTCGACGAGTTCCTCAGCCTCACCCTCGATTACGAGCGGCGCGAGACGCCCTCGCTGCAAGGTTTTGTCGCCTGGCTGCGCGGCGCGCAGACGGAGGTGAAGCGCGACATGGAGATCGGCCGCAACGAGGTGCGGGTGATGACCGTGCATGGCGCCAAGGGGCTCGAGGCGCCGATCGTGATCCTTGCCGACACCACGACGCGGCCGAGCGGGCCGCGCGATCCGCGGTTGCTGCCGCTCCCCGGCGCCGGGGTGCCGGATGCGCCCTACCGGCTGATCTGGCTCGGCCCGAAGGCCACGGATGTTGACCCCGTGCGGGACGCGCGCGAACGCTCCCGCCGCGCCGCGCAGGACGAATACCGACGGCTCCTTTACGTCGCCATGACGCGGGCGGCGGAAAAACTCATCATCTGCGGTACCGAAGGGCAGCAAAAGCGGCCCGACGGCTGCTGGTACGATCTGGTATCCGATGCCCTCACCCCGCACGCAACGGAGGAGCCTGCTGACGATGGCGACGGCACCGTACTGTGCTACCGCAAAACACCGTCACCTCGCCCCGCGGCGGCTTCAGCTCTTCCCGCAAACGAGAGGTCGCGAGCGCAACGAGCGGGTGAGAGACAGCTGACGCTGCCCTTCGCGGTAAGCGAACCTCCTCGCCCGGTTCGGGCGAAGCCGGAACCGGCCTCTCCCCAACCCAAGTCGGATGTTTCCGACTTGGGTCCTTATGATCTGCCGAAGTCGGGAACACCCGACTTCGGGCGGGGCGAGGCGAAGACAGAAATGCCTGCCCCGACCGTCCTTCCAGATTGGGTGTTGCGAGACGCGCCCCGCGACGCGGGGTCACCGCCGATTTCGCCGTCGCATGCGGCCACCGAGGACAAGCGGCGGCGGCTTCCTGCGGAGGCGACGGCTGCTGCCGCGGAGCGGGGCAAAGCCATGGCGCGCGGCGTCGTGATCCATCGGCTGATGCAATCCCTGCCCGACGTGGCGCCCGAGCGGCGGGAAGCCAAGGGCCAGGCCTATCTCACGCGCTCGGCGCAGGAGTTCACCTTGAAGGAGCGCGAGCACATGTTGGCGCAGGTGCTGCACATCTTCGCCGATGCCCGCTTCGCTCCGCTGTTTGCACCCGGCAGCCGCGCCGAGGTGCCGATCATCGGCCGGCTGACGCGAGCGGGACGCCCGTCGGTGCTCGTCTCGGGGCAAGTCGACCGGCTCGCGGTGACGCCGCAAGCCATACTGATTGCCGATTACAAGACCAACGAGCCGGCACCGATTCGACCCGAAGAGGTCCCAGCGGCCTATATCGCGCAGTTGGCCCTTTACCGCGGCGTGCTGCGTCGCCTCTATCAGCAGCGGGCCGTCCGGGCTTTCCTAGTATGGACCCATGTACCTGATCTATTGGAGCTTTCCGGCGCGGACCTCGACGCCGCGCTCAACACCTCCCTGTGAGATCGGCTTGACGGTCGCAAGACCCATCCATACTTTCACACCATGCAACGGCGCCGGGCAGCCCCTGGCCAACGGACGAGGAATTTTTCTATGGCGGTCGACAAGGTTTCGGATGCTACTTTCGATAGCGAAGTTCTCAAGGCCTCGGGGCCGGTCGTGGTCGATTTCTGGGCCGAGTGGTGTGGCCCCTGCAAGATGATTGCCCCGGCGCTCGACGAGATTTCCGGCACGATGCAGGGCAAGGTGAAGATCGTCAAGCTCAACATCGACGAGAACCCGACCACCACGACCAAATACGGCATCATGTCGATCCCGACCCTGATGATCTTCAAGAACGGCCAGCTCGCCTCGCGCCAGGTCGGCGCCCTGCAGAAGCAGAAGCTTGAGCAGTGGATCAACGCCGCGGTGTGAGGCGGAGTTTGCTCATTCCACTCGGGGTACGAGGAGGCCGGCAATTGCCGGCCTTTTACATTTCAGACTTGACTTATTTGTTGACCTCTACACCGGTGGCGTGCCGTTCTGCGCCAGAACCTCGCCGGCAAGATAGAGCGAGCCGGTGATGAGGATGCGCGGGTCCGGCTCGATCTCGAGCTTGCCGACCGCATCGAGCGCCGCCGCCAAAGTGTCGCGCGATTGCGCCGGAATGCCGATGCTGCGCGCGCATTCGGCGAGCTTTGCGGCCGGCAATCCCTTTTCCTGATGCGGGATCGGGATCGCGATCACCCGGCGGGCGAGGCCGGAAAAATTACGCAAGAATCCTTCGCAATCCTTGCTCGCCAGCATGCCGACGATTAGCACCAGCGGCCGCGACACGCGCTCTTCAAGATCCGCCAAGGCGGCGGCGATCGCGCGCCCGCCGTCGGCGTTGTGTGCGCCGTCGAGCCACAGCTCGCTCGCCGGCGGCACGCGCGCAATCAGGGCGCCGTGCGCAAGCCGCTGCAGCCGCGCCGGCCATTCGGCCTTGCCGAGGCCCGCCTCAAACGCCGCATGCGGGATGCGCAGGCCCTTGATGGTGCGCAGGGTCGCAATCGCGACGCCGGCATTGTCGAATTGGTGGCGCCCCGTGAGCTTTGGCGCCGGAAGATCGAGCAGGCCGTCGTCATCCTGAAAGACCAGCCGGCCGCGCTCCTCGGTCGCAGTCCAATCCTCGCCGGCGATCTTAATCGGCGCATCGACGCGCGCCGCTTGGCGCTCGATGACGGCCAGCGCATCGCGCGGCTGCGTTCCGACCAACACCGGCACCGCACGCTTAATGATGCCGGCCTTCTCGGCGGCGATCAGGCCGAGACTGTCGCCGAGAAAGTCCGCATGGTCGAGCGAGATCGGCGTGATCGCGGTGGCGAGCGGGCGCTCGACCACGTTGGTGGCGTCGAGCCGGCCGCCGAGACCAACCTCGAGCAGCAACAGGTCGGCAGGATGCCGTGCAAAGAGGAGGAGACCAGCCGCCGTCGTGATCTCGAACACGGTGATCGGCGCGCCAGCATTGACGCGCTCGCATTCGTCGAGCGCGTCCGCAAGCTCGTCATCCGCGGCCAGCCTGCCGTCGCCCGGAGCGCCGAGTCGGAACCGCTCGTTGAAACGCACGAGATGCGGCGAGGTGTAAACGTGCACGGACTCACCCGCGGCCTCGAGGATCGCGCGCATGAACGCGATGGTCGAGCCTTTGCCGTTGGTGCCGGCGACGTGGATCAGTGGCGGCAGGCGCCGCTCGGGATGACCCAGCGCCGCGAGCAGCCGCCACATCCGCTCGAGCGACAGGTCGATGCGTTTCGGATGCAGCGTCAATAGCCGCGCCAGGATGGCGTCGACGGGAGTCATGTTGCGTCCAGGCCCGGCTTACGCCGGCGCCAGCACGGGCAGCGGGGCGGGCGCGGCCGGCGCGGCGATCGGCGCCTTGGTCAGCACGCGGCAGAGCTGCGCCAGCGTGGCGCGCAGCTGATGCCGCGATACCACCATGTCGATCATGCCGTGCTCTTTCAGATACTCGGCGCGCTGAAACCCTTCGGGCAACTTCTCACGGATGGTCTGCTCGATCACGCGCGGGCCGGCGAAGCCGATCAGCGCGCCGGGCTCGGCGATCTGAACGTCGCCCAGCATCGCGTAGGATGCCGTGACACCGCCGGTGGTCGGATTGGTGAGCACGACGATGTAGGGCCGTTTCGCCTCACGAAGCCGCTGCACCGCGACCGTGGTGCGCGGCATCTGCATGAGCGAGAGGATGCCTTCCTGCATGCGCGCGCCGCCCGATGCCGCGAACATGATGAAGGGCGTACCCCGCTCCGCCGCCGTTTCGAGGCCGGTGATCACCGCCTCGCCTGCCGCCATGCCGAGCGAGCCCCCCATGAAATCGAAATCCTGGACGCCCGCGGTTACCGGCAAGGCATCGAGCGTGCCGCAGCCGATCTTGACCGCGTCCTGCAGCCCGGTCTTGGTCCGCGCATCCTTGAGGCGGTCGGCATAACGGCGCTCGTCACGAAACTTGAGCGGATCGGTGGCCGCTTCCGGCAACGCGATGTCCTCGAACTCACCACCGTCGAACAGCAATTTCAGACGTGCCGCGGCGCCGAGGCGCATGTGGTAATTCGAGCCGGGAATGACGAACTGATTGGCCTCGACGTCCTTGTAGAAAACGAGCTGGCCGGTTTCCGGGCACTTTATCCACAAATTTTCCGGCACCTCGCGCCGGAGCATGTTGTGAATCTTCGGACGGACGACGTTGGAAATCCAGTTCATCGGCGGCTCAATCGAAACGACTGCTTTCAATATAAGCCCTCCCCACCGAACTGACCACCGTGCCGGAATGGGTACCCATTAGGTCGAATTGGAAACACGCAAATTTCCCGTTTACTCGCCTTCTGTGCGGCAAAGCGGTGTCACTTTGCCGGAAAACTCGACCACCGAGCCGTCTTGGCCCCGAACCCTGGCCGAACCAATCAGAGCATCCCGACCGGCCGCTGTCAGCTCCCTTGCGCCAGTCATCGACAGATTCCGGCGCGGGCCGGTTAATGGGCACCGAGGACGGGCCACCGACTTATTCCGCCGCCCGCCCACGGGCGCCGCGCACCCCGGAGGCGAGCTCGCGCACCACGTCGGTGACCGCCGGAACCGAGCGCGCGCTCGCTTGCCCGCGCTCGCCGAGCGTCGCCTGCAGCGCGTTAACCAAGGCCGAGCCGACGACTACCCCGTCGGCCCGCGCCGCGATGGCCCGGGCCTGCTCGGCGCTCCGCACACCGAAACCGACTGCGACCGGAAGCGTGGTGTGGCGCTTGATGCGCTCGACCGCGGCGCCGACCTTGGCGGAATCCGGGGCCGCGGCACCGGTGATGCCGGTGATCGAGACGTAATAGACGAAGCCGGATGTGTTGCGCAGCACCGCCGGCAGACGCTTGTCGTCGGTCGTCGGCGTCGCGAGACGGATGAAATTGAGGCCTGCCTTAAGCGCCGGCAAACAAAGCTCGTCATCTTCCTCAGGCGGCAGATCGACGACGATCAGCCCGTCGACGCCGCCCGCGCGCGCATCGACGAGGAAGCGGTCGACCCCGTAGATGTAGATCGGATTGTAGTAACCCATCAGCACGATCGGCGTGGTATTGTCGCTCGCGCGAAATGTGCGCACCATCGCCAGGGTTTTCACGAGCGTCTGCCCGGCCTTGAGCGCGCGCTGCGAGGAAGCCTGGATCACCGGGCCATCGGCCATTGGATCGGTGAACGGCATGCCGAGCTCGATCACGTCGGCACCGGCCCCCGGCAGCGCGCTCAGGATGGCGAGCGAGGTCGTGTAATCCGGATCGCCGGCGGTGATGAAAGTCACGAGCGCCGCGCGGCGCTCCTTTTTCAGCTCGGCAAAGCGGGTATCGATGCGCGTGCTCATCGGCCACCGGAGCTGCAGGATTTTTCATGCGCGGGCTTGACCTGGTACGTAGGGTGAGCAAAGGCGGCCCTAAAATTTGGTTTAGCGCAATGCGCCGGGGCCGCCGTGCCCACGCGGCCGAGCGTTGTCAAGGGATCTATGCGGTCAAGCCCTACCGCGTGGGCACGGCGGAACGCGCGCCGTGCCAATGTCACAATGTCTCGGCCGCCTTTGCCCACCCTACGGTGCGTACGGAAAGAACGAAGGGGCGGCGTCACAGCTTGCTTCCGAGGTGATCGGCGACGGTGAAGATGTCCTTGTCGCCGCGGCCGCAGAGGTTCATCACCATCAGATGGTCCTTAGGCTTTTTCGGCGCGAGCTCCATCACCTTGGCGAGCGCGTGCGCCGGCTCGAGCGCAGGAATGATTCCCTCGAGCCTGCAACAGAGCTGAAACGCGGCCAGCGCCTCGTCGTCCGTCGCCGACAGATAGGTCACGCGGCCGACATCGTGCAGCCAGGAATGCTCCGGACCGATGCCGGGATAATCAAGGCCCGCAGAGATCGAGTGCGCCTCGTTGATCTGTCCGTCCTCGTTCATCAGCAAATAGGTGCGGTTGCCGTGCAGGACGCCGGGCCGCCCGCCGGTGATCGAGGCCGCATGCAGACCGGTGGAGAGGCCGTGGCCGGCCGCCTCGACGCCGTAGATCTCGATCTCCTTGTCATCGAGGAACGGGTGGAACAAGCCCATCGCGTTCGAGCCGCCGCCGATGCAAGCGATGAGTGAATCCGGCAGCCGGCCCTCGGCGGCCATCATCTGCTCGCGGGTCTCACGGCCGATGATCGACTGAAAGTCGCGCACCATCATCGGATAGGGATGCGGCCCGGCGACCGTGCCGATGCAATAGAACGTCGAGTCGACATTGGTGACCCAATCGCGCAACGCCTCGTTCATGGCATCCTTGAGCGTCTTCGAGCCGGACTCGACTGGACGCACCTCGGCACCGAGCATCTGCATGCGAAACACGTTCGGCTTCTGCCGCTCGACATCGACCGAGCCCATGTAGACGACGCAGTCGAGCCCGAAGCGCGCGCAGAGTGTAGCGGTTGCGACCCCGTGCTGGCCGGCGCCGGTCTCGGCGATGATGCGCCGTTTGCCCATGCGGCGCGCGACCATGATCTGCCCGAGCACGTTGTTCACCTTGTGCGCGCCGGTGTGATTGAGCTCGTCGCGCTTGAAATAAATCTTCGCGCCGGCGAGATGCTCGGTCATGCGCTCGGCGAAATAGAGCGGCGACGGCCGCCCCACGTAGTGGGTCAAATAACCGCCCATCTCGGTTTGGAACGCCGGATCGTGCTTGGCCTCCGCATAGGCCTGCTCGAGCTCGAGAATGAGCGGCATCAGCGTCTCGGCCACGAACCGGCCGCCGAATATGCCGAAATGGCCGCGCTCGTCCGGCCCGGTGCGGAAGGAATTCGGCTGCTGAATGGTCATACGCACCTCGCTTCCCGTGCGGCCCGAACGAAGGCGCGAATCTTGTCCAAGTCTTTTTCGCCCGGCACCCGCTCGACGCCGGAGGAAACGTCAACGCCGGGCGCGCGGGTGATCGACAGCGCCTCGGCAACGTTTCCGGGATCGAGCCCGCCTGAGAGCATGAACGGAATACCCGGGTCAAGCGTCCGCAACAGCCGCCAATCGAATGGCTTGCCGAGGCCGCCGGGCCGGGTCGCCTCGCGCGGCGCGCGGGCGTCGAACAACAGACGGTCGGCGACCGCAATGTAGCGATCGACGGCCGCAAGGTCGGCTTGCGCCTCGACCGCGATCGCTTTCATGACCGGAATACCGAACCGCGCCTTCACGGCGGCGACGCGCTGCGGAGTCTCCTGCCCGTGCAGTTGCAGCAGGTCGGGCGCCAGCGTCTCGACGATCTGCTCGAAGAGCGCGTCCTCGGCGTCGACCGTCAACGCCACCTTGCCCGCGCGACCGGCAACGCTCCGCCCGAGCGCGCGCGCCGCGGGGGGCTCGACATTGCGCGGCGACGGCGGGAAGAAAACGAAACCGACGAGGTCCGCTCCCGCATCGAGCGCCACGTCGAGCGCCTCGTGCGTTTTCAGCCCGCAGATTTTGACCGTCAGAGCCATGCGCCCGCCGTTAGCCGTTAAGGCTGCGTTATACGTGCTTCATACCAATTAAGGAACGCCACACCAGCATGGCCGCCGCGAGGTCCTCGAGCGCGCTGCCGACGGACTTGAATAGGGTTATGTCGGCGGGGCGCTTGCGGCCTTTCTCCTCGCCGCGGCACAGATCAAAAAGATCACCCTGAATATCCTCCTTGGTGATCAGCTTGCGCTTGATCGGAATGATCAGGTCGCCGGCCTCCTTCAGCGCACCGGCGCGCGTATCGACGAAAAGGCGCGCACGCTTGATCGTCGTATCGTCCGCCTCGCGCATTTCCGGGGTGAAGCCGCCGACGAGGTCAACGTGGGCCCCCTTCTTGAGCCAGGCTCCTTGGAACAGCGGCTCCGGTGACAACGTGGCGCAGCACACGATGTCCGCTTCCCGCACGGCGGTTTCGAGATCGTCGGCGAGCTCCGCCTCGAATCCTTTGACCGCAAGCGCGAAGCCGAGCGACACGGCCCTGCTGTGCGTCCTGTTCCACAAGGTCACGCGCTCGATCGGCCGCACCGCGGCGTGCGCGCGCACGAGATGCGGCGCCAAGACGCCGGCCCCGATCATGACCAGGTGCCGCGCGTCCTCGCGCGCGAGATAACGCGCCGCGAGCGCGGAGGCCGCCGCGGTGCGCCAGGCGGTCAGCGCACGGCCGTCAAAAACCGCCAACGGCTCGCCGGTCTCCCCCGAAAGCAACAGGTAGCTCCCAAACACCGCGGGCTTGTTGAGTTTTGCATTGTCGGGAAACACCGTGAGGACCTTACAGCCGAGAAACCGCTCTCCCGACCCGGTCCATGCCGGCATCAGCAGCAAGGTCGCGGCGGCGCCCGGCTGAGCAATCTTATGATGATGCCGCGCCGGCACCGTGACGTCGCCGCGAAACGCGTCGGCCAAGGCATCGATCAGCGCCTCGATGGTGAGGGCCTGATCGATCTCGTTGGCCGAGACGATGCGCACGAGCTTGTGATAGCCGGTTGCCGGACGTTGGAGCGTCTTCCGGCAAGACCCCGCCCGCAGGCTCAAGCCTGCGGGCGAATGCCGGCTTGCGTGAAATCTAATCGACTGTGGAGCGCAAGGCGAGTGGCGGTGAATCGACGCGCGGCGACCCCGATGGTCGGCCCTTGGTCGCGTAATATCGCTTCAATTCGTGAAGCTCGGCATGGAGCGCGCGGTTCTCCCGCTCGAGCCGCCGCGCGGCCCGGCGCCATTTGCCCTGCCGCAGCCACGCGCCGATGCCGCCGATGACGACGCCGAGAATCAGCGGCACCAACATCAGCACACCCAACGGCACCGGGGCCGCGTAGGCCGGATCCGCCGAATTAAACGGGTCGAGCGAAATCGTCGCCACGTGGCGGTTGGCCACCAGGAATAAGACGATGACGACACCGAGCAGAAGGAGGATGGCCGTCCTGGCGATTCTGCCGAGCATAATGCCCTCGTCAAAGCTTGTTGAGAGGAAGAGGCCGCCGGTTCGCCCGCCCGACACGGGTGTCAATCAATGATTCGAGCACCACACGGGACAGGCGCTAGCCTTCACTCAAGGCACCGACGTGCCGTTCGACCGGGTCCGGTTCGCTGTCGCTCTCGCCGGGATTCAGGCGCTCGCGCATTTCCTTGCCCGTCTTGAAGAACGGAACACATTTCTGATCGACCGAAACATGTGCACCGGTGCGCGGATTGCGGCCGGTGCGCGCCGGCCGGTTCTTCACCGAAAAGGCGCCGAAACCGCGCAACTCGACGCGATCTCCGCGCGCGAGGGCGGCAATGATCTCGCCCAAAATCGCGTTGATGATGTTCTCGACGTCCCGCTGATAGAGATGCGGGTTTTGCTCAGCGATGCGCTGCACAAGCTCCGACTTGATCATGAAATTTGTCGCCCCTGGTCTCACGGATTGAGATGACCCGGCACCGAGCATCGTGCGCGACCTGGTTGTTCCACCTCAGTGTGTGGCGGCAGGGTGCCAAAGGGTCAGGAGACCGTCAAGGTTCAGCCGCTCGATCGATTGGACCGCGCCGGACGTCTCGAATTGCTGCGCGAACGAGCGCAACCCCACCGCATCGAGGATGCTGATCGCGGCTAGATGCAAAAATGACAGATCACCGAGGCGGTCTTCCAGTCGGTAGTCGCGCACGCGAATCGTCGGGTCGATGTTCTTTTCCTTCGCCAACCAGGCAAGGGCCTCCTTCTCGTCGCCGAGTTGGTCGACGAGCTTGACATCCAAGCCTTGGCGGCCAGTGAAGACGCGGCCATCGGCGACGCGCTCGAGCGCGCTGTCGTCGAGGTGGCGTCGGTCCTTCACCATATCGCGGAACCAGGTATAGGAGTCCCGCACGATCGCCGCGATCGCCTCACGCGCCTCGGGGCTCGTCGGCTCGAAACCGTTCGGCGCGGCCTTGAGTGGGGAGGATTTGATCTCCTCGACCTGCACGCCGATGGTCTTCAACAATTCGGTGAAGTTCGGATACTGGAACAGAACGCCGATCGAGCCGACTAACGAGGTGCTCTGGGCAATGATGTAGTCGGAGGACAGGGCGGCGATGTAGCCGCCCGAGGCTGCCAGCCCGTCGACGACGACCACCATCGGCTTTTGCGCCTTCAGGCGCAGCAGCGCATCGTGCAGTTGCTCGGAGCCCGCGGTCGTCCCGCCGGGGCTGTCGATATGCACGATCACGGCGCGAGTATTCGAGCGTCCGAGCCGTTCGAGCGCCTCGACGCGGGCTTGATCGTTGCGGATCAGTCCTTGGATCTTGATGCGGGCGATGGAGGCGCCGGGTCCACCGAGCCCGCCGGCCGAGCGGCCTAACACTCCGGCTATTCCAACGACGGCGACGATGGCGATAACGACCGCAAAGACGCGCCAGAAGGTGAGCTTCCGCCGCATGCGACGGCGGTCGACGATGTAATCGGCCTCGAGCGACATTGGTGTGGCTCCCTCAAAATCCGGCCGGACAGTGCCGCTCAAAGCCGCATCGGTCAATGGCTTGCGCGTACGCGCAAAGGCTTGGCCGTAGGCCGCTCGTTCCCGCGGAAGCGGGAATCCAGTCTTCGCAGCGGGGCTCAGCAATCATTCCCGGATCCCCGCTTTCGCGGGGACGAGCGGTCTGAATTGCTCAGAAATCAATCTTCCTTCTCGGCTGGTTTATCGGTTTGGCGCGCCTTGAGCGCGGCGCCCAAGATATCGCCGAGGGAAGCGCCTGAATCGGAGGATCCAAACTGGGCGATAGCTTCCTTCTCTTCCGCGACCTCGAGCGCCTTGATCGACACCGTGACCTTGCGGGCCTTGCGGTCGAACTGCGTCACTCGCCCATCGACCTTCTGCCCAACCGAGAAGCGCTCCGGCCGCTGCTCGGAGCGCTCGCGCGCGAGCTCCCCGCGCTTGATGAAGGCCGTCAGGTCGGTCCCGACGATCTTCACGTCAATCCCCGCCTCCTTCACCTCGATGACCTCGCAGGTGACGACGGCGCCCTTCTTCAACTCGCCCGCGGCGGCGGCGTCCGCGAAGGGGTCGCCCTGCAGCTGCTTCACGCCGAGCGAAATGCGTTCCTTCTCGACATCGACGTCGAGGACGACCGCCTTCACCTTGTCGCCCTTCTTGTACTCCTCGATCACCTGCTCACCGGGCCGGTTCCAGTCGAGATCGGAGAGGTGGACCATGCCGTCCACATCGCCGTCGAGGCCGAGGAAGAGGCCGAACTCGGTCTTGTTCTTGACCTCGCCCTCGACCTGGGTGCCCGCGGGATATTTCTCGACGAACAGTTCCCAGGGATTGCGCATCGTCTGCTTGAGGCCGAGCGAGATGCGGCGCTTGACCGGATCGACCTCAAGAATCTGCACCTCGACCTCTTGCGAGGTTGATACGATCTTGCCGGGGTGCACGTTCTTTTTGGTCCACGACATCTCCGAGACGTGGATCAACCCCTCGATGCCGGGCTCGAGCTCGACGAAGGCGCCGTAGTCGGTGATGTTGGTGACTCGGCCTTTGAAGCGGGTGCCGACCGGATATTTCGCTTCGATGCCCTGCCATGGGTCGTCGAGCAACTGCTTCATGCCGAGCGAGATGCGATGGGTCTCGTGATTGATCTTGATGATCTTCACGCGCACCTGCTGCCCGATATTGAGCACCTCGGTCGGGTGGTTGACACGGCGCCATGCGATATCGGTCACATGCAGCAGGCCGTCGATGCCGCCGAGGTCGACGAACGCACCGTAGTCGGTGATGTTCTTGACCACGCCGTCGATAACCTGGCCTTCCTCGAGATTCTGCACCAGCTCTTGGCGCTGCTCGGCGCGCGTCTCTTCCAGCACCGTGCGGCGCGAAACGACGATGTTGCCGCGCCGCCGATCCATTTTCAGAATCTGGAACGGCTGCTGCACGTTCATCAGCGGCGTCACATCGCGGATCGGGCGGATGTCGACTTGGCTGCGCGGCAGGAACGCCACGGCGCCGTCGAGATCGACGGTGAACCCGCCCTTCACCTGGTTGAAGATGACGCCGTGAACCTTCTCGTTGCCCTGGAACGCCTTCTCGAGCTTACCCCAGCTCTCCTCGCGCCGCGCCTTGTCGCGCGACAGGACCGCCTCGCCGAGCGCGTTCTCGACGCGCTCCAAATAAACCTCGACCGTGTCCCCGATCTTCAGATCCGACTGCCGGCCGGGTCCGGCGAACTCGCGCAACGGCACGCGGCCCTCGGTCTTCAGCCCCACGTCGATGACGGCGACATCCTTCTCGATGCCGACAATGGTTCCCTTGACGACGGAACCTTCCTGCATCTTGCCGTCGTCGAAGGATTCGGCGAGCAGCTTGGCGAAATCTTCGCGCGAATGCGCGGGAACAGCGGTGGCGGTTGCAGCGATGGCCATGAAATCTCCAGACGGGTGGACCGGCGGCTAGTGTTGCCTGACGTCACTTCCGTTCGGGCCGAGGGCCCCGTAGCCCTCGACTGCCGCTGGCAACCAGCGGGCCGGCCCGATCAACCGAACGGTCGGGACAATGTGCTCCCGGGACGTGAAGGCGTCTCGCGCGGGAACGAAGCGGTGCGATCAACACCGAAAGGGCGCTGTTATGCGCCCTCACTTCCTTCCAGCAGCTTCTACGATATCGACAGCGGCCCGGACAGCGGCTTCTATATCCAAATGTGTGGTATCGAGCAAGTATGCATCGGCGGCGGGCTTTAAAGGGGCGACCGAACGGCTGCGGTCGCGCTCGTCGCGCCGCAGGATGTCCGCCAGCACCGCGGCATCGTCGACGGCTTCGCCGCGTGCGGCGAGCTCTTGCGCGCGGCGGCGGGCGCGCTCTTGCGGGCTTGCGGTGACGAAGATTTTAACCTGTGCCTGCGGGCAGATCACGGTTCCGATATCCCGGCCGTCGAGCACGGCGCCGGGCGGCGTCGCCGCGAAGTCGCGCTGGAATGCCAAGAGCGCGGTGCGCACCTCGGGAATGGCGGAGACGACGGAGGCCGCTTCCCCGACCGCGTAGGCCTTCAGGGCGGCTTCGTCGAAGCGGGTCGGGTCGAGCGCCAGGGCCGCCGCAAGCGCGCGCTGGGGGTCGTCGAGCTTGGCCCCTGCATCGAGCAGCGCCTTGGCCACGGCCCGATAGATCAGGCCGGTGTCGAGGTGGCGCAACCCGTAAAGCTGCGCCAGCCGCTTGGCGAGCGTTCCCTTGCCCGAGGCCGCCGGCCCATCGATGGCGATGATCATGCTAGATCGGACCCCAGGCCGCGCATGATCGACACGAAGCCCGGAAAGCTCGTGGCAATGAAGCCGGAATCGTCGATCCCCACGGGTTTCTCGCTCGCCAATCCCATGATCAGGGCGGCCATCGCGATACGGTGGTCCATATGGGTCGCAACGAGGCCGCCCCCTGGCGCGCGCGCGCTCCCCTGCACGATCAGGTCATCGCCGTCGATCTCCGCGGCGATGCCGTTGACGCGCAGCATCGCCGCGGTCGCGGCGAGCCGATCGGATTCCTTCACCCGCAGCTCCCGCAGACCGCACATACGCGTAGTCCCTTCGGCAAAAGCCGCCGCGACCGCAAGAATCGGGTATTCGTCGATCATGCTCGGCGCGCGCTCGGGCGGAACCTCCACGCCGCGCAACGGACCTGGATGGATGCGAAGATCGGCCACCTCCTCGCCCTCGTTGCGCCGCTCGAGCACCTCGATCACGGCGCCCATCTCCCGCAACGTGGTGAACAGACCGGTGCGCAGCGGGTTGGTCATGACCCCTTCAAGAATGACGTCGGAGCCCGCAACGATCAGCGCACCGACGAGCGCAAACGCGGCCGACGACGGATCGGCCGGCACCGCGACCGGCGCCGGCACCAGCTCGGGCTGACCGCTGAGCGTGATGCGGCGGCCATGCGCGCCATGCGCTTCGACGCGCACGTCGGCACCGAAATGGGTGAGCATGCGCTCGGTGTGATCGCGCGTCGCCTCGGTCTCGACGATCGTGGTTTCGCCGGGGGCGGCAAGGCCCGCGAGCAGCACCGCCGATTTGAGCTGCGCCGAGGCCACCGGCGGCTCGTAGACAATGGGGATGGGGTCGGTCGCCCCCTGCAGCGTCACCGGCAGGCGTCCTCCGTCGGCGCAGTCGAGGGTGTGCGCGCCGATCCGCTCGAGCGGGTCGAGCACGCGCCGCATCGGCCGCTTCCGTAGGCTCGCGTCCCCATCGAACGTGGCGGTGATCGGGCACCCGGCCGCCGCGCCGAGAACCAAACGGCAACCGGTGCCGGAATTGCCGAAATCGAGGACGCCGTCGGGCGCCTTGAAGCCGCCCACGCCGACGCCGTGCACACGCCATATCCCCTCGCCGGTGCGCTCGACACTAGCACCCAGCGCCCGCATAGCCTTGGCGGTATTGAGCACGTCCTCCCCTTCGAGGAGCCCGGAGATCCGCGTTTCGCCGACCGCCAGCGCGCCGAAGATCAGCGACCGGTGCGAAATCGATTTATCGCCCGGCACGCGGACGCGGCCGCGCAGCTGAGCGCCGCGACGGGCGGTGAGAGGCGTTGGCGGGGCCGGTTGCACGGACTTGACCCAATGAAGGCGTTGGCGGTTTTTCCCTACTACCACGCGCCTATTGCCCCCGTCATCCTGCCGCCTCGGCATATCCCGGTTCGAGTAGAATCGGGACATCGCGTGGATTCACTATTTGGCGCAGGTTCTTATCGGCAAACCGGCATCCGCTTTGCCGGAACATGCGCCGCGGCCCGGCGGCGCTATTGACAGCGCCGGGGCAACTGGCCAAGTGAAGCACTCAATTTCCCCGAACGCTCAAGGATTGACCGTGGCTAAACCCGAGCTTGGCACCAAGCGCGCCTGCGGCAATTGCGGCGCAAAGTTTTACGACCTCAGCAAGGACCCGATCGTTTGCCCGAAATGCAGCACCGTGTTCCAGCCTGCGGCGGCTCCCGTATCGCGCACCCGGCATGAAGCCGCACGCGCGCCGGCGCCCGTCGAGGAGGCCGTCGTTCCCGAAACGCCCGAGGCCGAATTCGTTTCCCTCGAGGAGGCCGACGTCGAGAGCTCGGGCGGCAAGGGGGCGGCGGCGGTCGAAGGCGCCGAGGGGGAGGATGAGGACATCGAGATCGACGAGAGCTTGGACGATGCTGCCTTCATCGAAGAGACCGAGGAAGGCGAGGACGACGTGACTGACATCATCGGCGACGTCGAGGACGAGGAGGAGACCTGAGGCCGCCCGCGCATTTGCGATCGCACGGGCCTTGTGACAAAAAGGCGGCGCGTTCGGCATGCCGCCACCTAGCGGGAGCGGCGGAAATGGGAGCGCCCCGGCATCACCGGGAGAATTAGGGACTAAGATCGGGGCCATAGCTCAGTTGGGAGAGCGCTTGAATGGCATTCAAGAGGTCGGCGGTTCGACTCCGCCTGGCTCCACCAAACAAATAGAATGGTTGATTAGTTTCATTTTTGGCGAAGTAGTCTGGGTCACCCCATCCGCACAGGATAGTCGTCCAGAATTTCAGGCGTAAAGTTTGACTAAGCCTGGGTGTTGGGCAGTCGCCGTGCACAGAACGAGTGCCGTTTTAGGCTCCGCTCTTTTCTTCGTGGTCGCGCCCTGCGTGGTCGCGGGGCTCATTCCATGGTCGATCACGCGCTGGCAACTTCTGCCAGCGTTCTTCGGTCTGGAGCCGACGCGTGCCGTCGGGGTGCTATTGATGCTCGCCGGCCTGCCTGGGCTGGTCGATTCTTTTGGGCGGTTTGCACTGGAAGGGCTCGGCACCCCCGCGCCGGTTGCTCCGCCCCGCCATCTCGTAGTGACGGGACTTTATCGCCACGTGCGCAATCCGATGTACGTGGCGCTCGTCGCTATCATTCTGGGCCAAGCCGTCTTGCTCGGCGATTGGCGCCTCGTCGTGTACGGCGCGCTGTTCTGGCTCGCCAGCCCCTTGTTCGTCGTGGCGTATGAAGAGCCTAGGCTCGAGCAAACCTTTGGGGAAGAGTACGCATCCTTTCGCGCCAACGTCCCACGCTGGATTCCGCGTTTGACCCCGTGGCGCGCAAAATAACAAATGGCGATCAGCCCCGTGGTTCGTGCTCAGATTAAGCGCCGATGATCTTGGCATCGTGTCGTCGATGCCGCGCATGGTCTTTTCCTCACGCCGCCTGGAGCGTCACGGTCTGCGTGACGTTGTGATGGTAGCCGGCCGGGTTGAGGATCAGGCTCGCCGTCTGGCTCTGCCCGATCGCATTGGTGGCGCGCGCGGTCACCGGATTCTTGCCTGGCTTGGCACTCAGCTCGTAGCTCCACGGCCGGAACGCGTAACGGCCGAGATCCTCGCCGAGCTTCGCCGCCGCCCAGCTGTTGCCGCCGTCGGTAGAAATCTCGACGGCGCGGATGCCGTAGCCGCCGTCCCAGGCGATCCCGGCCACCAGGACCCTGCCTCGCCTTACGACCGCGCCGTCCTTGTGACTGGTGATGAGCGAATTCACCATCATCTCGGTGATCGGGGTGCTGGCCTCGGTCTCCTGCGAGATGAAGCGCGTCACCAGCGGAAACTTGCCGGTCGGGATGCGGTACGCCGACTTCATCCAGAAACCGTCGAACGGCCGGGTCACCGCGCGGATCGAGGTGAGGTGCTTCATCCAATAGGTACCGGTCCAGCCCGGCAGGACGAGGCGCGCGGGGAACCCGTTCCAATGCGGCAGCGGCTGGCCATTCATCGCGTAGGCGATGATGGTCGTCTCCTCGATCGCCTTGGCGACGGGAATGCTCTTGATAAAATCCGGGGTCGTATCGGCGACCGGCCCGTCGGCGCCGTCGAGCACGATCTCGACCGCCTCCTGCTTCAGACCGGCCTTGTCGAGCACGTCCTTGAGCCGCACACCCTTCCAGCGCGCGCAGCCCATGGCGCCATAGCCCCATTGAACGCCGGCGACATGCGGCTCGAACAGGCCGCGGCGGTTGCCCGAGCATTGATTGACCGCCACCGCCTCGGTTGCCGGCATTTGCTTGAGATCATCCAACGTCAGCTCGATTTCGCCGTTCACTCCGTCGCCGCCGACGGTCAGGCGCCAAAACGCCGCATCGAGCACAGGGATCTCCGCGAGGTGATAGCGCACGAAGAAGGCGTCGTTGGGTGTGATGGGTGTGTGGAAATAGTCCATCGGCGTCTCGTAGTTCGGCGGCCGATAGCTCAGCTTGATGAGCGGCTTCTTGCCCGGTAGTCGATCGAGCACCGCCTCGGTGCGTGTGCCCGCCGGCAGCGCCGCGGGCAAGCCGACGACGGCCGCTTCGGCTTCAAGCAGGCGAGGAACGGCAAGATTGCCGCCGACGAGCGCGGCCCCCGCGCCGGCCACCTCAAGCAAACGACGACGTGTGATCATGTCCCCCACGCTACTTGTTTTTGCGACTTGGGCGCACCTCCAGGCGCAAGCTCCGCCGCCGTGGCGACGAGAAAGCGGCGGTCCGTCTTGTGTGCGGCTGGTGCGGTCATGACGCGAATCGGGCAGAGCATAGCGCGGGCCGTGCGGCGGCCAAGGCCCGCCTGGCTCCACCATGACGCCCGATTGCGATCGCCCCGCCACATGCAGCATCAGGCCGCCCTGCTTGGTCGATGCGGTCAGCAATCGTTAAGAGAAAATCCCTTATGCAGAGGTACGCGCCGCCTGCTCAGACGGATTCCGTCGGGGCTGGTGAATATGGCGGTGCGCACATATTGGCCCGGTGAACGTCCGCGCGCTTTCGCGCGCGGGATTCGCCGGCGGATTTGCATGGGTCGGACGGGGGTCGCGCTAGGCCTCGTGATCCGGCCGAGGCTAGGGGGGTTGATCACCGTGATGAGCCGCGACCACGATTACACCCTGCGGATCGCCGAGATGGCGCTCGAAAGGATCAAGTCTTTGTCGTTGCCGGCGGATCCGCCGGGCTATGAATTGTGGTACTCTTATGTGGCCGGGCACAATGCCGAGCTAAACCGGAGCGTTAATCGCGCGCTCGACGCCGGCGACGGCTTGTCGCTCCCTCGGCTTGATGAGATCTATGACGAACACCTGTCGCCGTCGCGGACGCGCTCGGGTGTCGAACGCGTCGGAACGCAGGTTTCAGGCGAGATCGATAATATCATCGGGATGCTCGACGAGCTCATTCTGTCGACATCCGAAACCCGCGGCAATTGTGCCGACGCCTCCAGCAAGCTGGCCGAGTCGAGCGATCGGAACTCGGTCCGGGCGGTTGCGGATGCGCTCGTCAAATCGTTGCGCTCGGTCGAGTTGCGCCAGGCGGCCTTGGAGCAGAGGCTGGGCGCTTCAAAGCATGAACTCGAAGTGTTGCAGCAGGCGCTCACAATGATGTCGATCGAGGCCAGCCTCGACACCATTACCGGCTTGGCCAATCGCCGGCATTTCGACCGGGCGATTGAGACGGCCATCGAACAAGCCGACGCGGCGTTCGTTCCGGTGTCTCTGCTCATGATCGACATCGACAACTTCAAGGTTTTCAATGATCAGTTCGGCCATGTGACCGGCGATAGCGTTCTGCGCTTGGTCGGAGCCGCGCTGAAGCAATCGATCAAGGGGCAAGACATCGCCGCGCGCTACGGCGGCGAGGAGTTCGCCGTCATCCTCCCCAACACCGACCTCCGCGGCGCCGCCGTGGTCGCCGAGCAGGTTCGCCGCAAGATCGCAGGCGGAGAGCTGAAGCGACGTTCCGACGGGCAGCGCCTCGGTGCGATCACCGTGTCGATCGGCGTTGCATCGCATCAACGGGGCGAACGCTCGAGGACAATGATCGAACGCGCCGATGCTTGCCTCTATGAGGCCAAACGCGCTGGACGAAACTGCACGCGATGTGAGGACGATCAGGCCGGGCTGCGGGGAAATGCAGCCTGACGCGCCGAGCGCGCCGCACCCAGCAGACCCGGTCGCGACCGATCGGAAACCGGCCGCCAGGGACGAACCACATTCCGGCATCGTGATTACGTGACCGATATTATCAAGTGGCGGCCGCAATAGCACCCGTCGCACGCCTGCGCCGTTGGGTTTAGAGCGGCGCGTCCATCGCAACTCGCCTTTGGTCCGGAACGGCGATATGTTAGCTTGTGCCTGGGAGGCAAGGCGCCGATCGTCCTTGATAGAAATCGTCGCAAGCCGAACAACAAAAGGAGCGCACGCGATGGCAAGCAAGAGGAAGCCACTGTATCTGGGCGTCGCTGCGGCGACGCTTCTGGCGTTCGCGCCGGCCCAGTTGAATGCCCAGAATGCGATCGCGATCGACGCGGATGATGTTGGCGGCGTTGTCACCGGCCCGAACGGGCCCGAGGCCGGCGTCTGGGTCATCGCCGAGACGACCGATCTGCCAACAAAATTCGCCAAGATCGTGGTCACCGACGATCAGGGCCGCTATCTCGTGCCAGATCTTCCCAAGGCAAAATACCGGGTGTGGGTGCGCGGCTACGGCCTCGTGGATTCGCCCAAGGTCGAGAGCGAACCCGGCAAGATCCTGAATCTGACGGCGGTGCCGGCGCCGAACGCGGCGGCCGCGGCGCAGTACTATCCGGCGATCTACTGGTACTCGATGCTGAAGATTCCGGACGCCGGCCAATTCGGCGGCAAGAGCAACATCCCCGAGAAGGTCACTCAGAACGAGTGGCTCACGGTGATCAAGAACAGAGCCTGCATCGGCTGTCATCAGATTGGCCAACTATCCACCCGCACGATCCCCGCAGCGTTCGGCGAGTTCAAGTCCGGGGAAGATGCTTGGATGCGCCGGGTGCAGTCGGGGCAGGCCGCGGAGCTCATGATAAACCCGTTGGCCGGGCAACTCGGTGGCGAGCCGTTCAAATATTTCGGTGATTGGACCGACCGCGTCGCCAAGGGTGAGCTGCCGCATGCCAAACCGGTGCGGCCGCAAGGCGTCGAGCGCAACATCGTCGTCACGACATGGGAGTGGGGGAACGAGAAGACCTACTTGCACGACCTGATCGCTTCGGACCGGCGCTATCCGACGGTCAACGCCTATGGACCGCTCTATGGGTCGACCGAATACAGCACGGACGTGCTCCCAATCCTTGATCCAAAGACGAGCACCGCAACAAGCTTCAAGGCTCCGGTACGCGATCCGGACATGCCGGAATCGCTCGGTCCCGGACATGCCGCGATGGCGAGCCCGCTGGAAGCTTCGGCCTACTGGGGCAAGGAAAAGATTTGGGACAGCAAGGTCAACAATCACAACTCGATGATCGACAAGCAGGGCCGGGTCTGGCTGGCGGCGGCGGTTCGCAGCCCCAACAACCCGGACTTCTGCAAGAAGGGGTCTGAGCATCCCTCTGCCAAACTCTTTCCGATCGAGAAGAACGTCCGCCAGCTCGCGATGCTCGATCCGAAGACGATGAAGTACACCTTTGTCGATACGTGCTTCGGCACACATCACCTGCAGTTCGGCTATGATGCCAACGACACGCTGTGGACCAGCGGCGGCGGCCCCGTGATCGGCTGGCTCAACAGCAAGCTGTTCCTAGAGACCGGCGACGCGGCCAAGTCGCAAGGATGGACGGCGTTCGTCCTCGATACCAACGGCAACGGCAAACGCGACGACTATGTCGAGCCAAACGAGCCGGTCGATCCTGCCAAGGACAAGCGCATCAGTGGGGGCGTCTATGCCGTGATGCCGAGCCCGGTCGACGGCTCGATCTGGGGCACCGTCGGGGTATTCGGCGGGCGCGGGGCCGTCGTGCGGCTCAATCCCGGGTCCGACCCGCCGGAGACGGCGCTTGCGGAAATCTACAATATCCCGCTCCCCGGCTTCGGCCCCCGCGGCGGGGACATCGACAGCCACGGCGTCGTCTGGGTGTCGCTCGGCAGCGGTCACATCGGCAGCTTCGACCGGCGCAAATGCAAGGGGCCGCTCAACGGACCGACGGCGACCGGCGATCACTGTCCAGAGGGCTGGTCGTTCTACCAATACCCGGGCCCCGGCTTCGAGGGCGTGGGGGCGAACAGCGCGGAGGCGAGCTACTACACCTGGGTCGATCAGCACAACACGTTCGGCCTCGGCGAGGATGTGCCGATGTCGACCGGCAATCTCAATGACGGCCTGATCGCGCTCAAGGACGGTCAGATGATCACGCTACGCGTGCCATACCCGATGGGCTTCTATGCCAAGGGCTTTGACGGCCGCATCGATGACCCGAATGCCGGCTGGAAAGGCAGAGGGTTGTGGACGACCAGCGGGGATCGGACGCCGTGGCTCAAGGAAGGCGGCAAGGGAACCAAGCCCATCGTCGTGCACTTCCAGCTTCGTCCCGATCCGCTGGCCAAGTAACTTGACCAAGTCGATCGCAACGGTAGTCGGCCGGCTAGCCGACCGCCGTTGCCGATTTACGCGGGGTCACGTTCGCGGAGCCTCGGCCGCGCGCCGGCGTGTTTCGTCAATTCATCACCCACTCGACGGGGGGCATCTTCGCGGCGGTTGCGCCCTCCGCCGCAGTGCTATTCATCGGCGGCGGCGATGCGGGACGTGATCCGTTGAGTGCCGCCGAGCCGCGCTCGGTCCTGTCAGCCTGCTTCAGCTTCTGCCAGGCCGCCAGGGCTTGCGAGAATTTTGCGTGACCTATGATGCAGCCAAAATCATCGAAACGATGGCAAATTGGCTGATTGACAACTCTGTCGGACAGCCACGCGACGCCGAGCTTGTGAATCTTCTCGACATCCTCTTGCTCGACTGCATCCATTTCGAGGCACGTGAGGTCGTAGAAGTCGGTTTCGGTCAGACCGTCGGGGATGCGCCATTCACCATCAACACGGATCGGCTGTACCATCGGGTTCATCCGAACGATCGGCCCCGATGTCGGCGCGCGCGCGAGGTCTTGACCCAAGACCATATGCACGTAATAGCTGGCGGCATCCGGCGGGTCGTCGACAATGCATTCCGCAAGCAGCTTTATATCAGCTCGCACGTTCGGATCTTTCCGGGGCTGCATGACCGATGAGGCGTCGCCACCTTTTTCGGCGATGGGTCGCCGCACCGCCCCGGTGCCGATGGATAGGACTTGGATGCCTTCACGCGGGACCGGCAGGGCCAGCGCATCGATCACGGCGCAGAGGACCGGATTGTTATGGCCGCCCACCGCACCGTCCCAATACCGGGACTGATCGATTGTGGCGGGCGCGTCGAAAAATCTGACGGGAGCCGTCGACGACGCGTTGATGGCCTGAGCCAGTGTCGGATCGGACGTGCTCGCCGACCCAACCGGCTTGGCCGGATAGGATCGGAAGAAAGCGGCGCGCTTGCGGTCATAGTCGAATGCGCAGATCATCAAACGAGGGCAGCTGCCGACCGAGCTCTCGATTCGGCCCGCAACATCGGGCATCTTCAGCGAACCGAACCCAGGCAACAGCTTTGTCAAACCCGACAGCTTTTTGTCGGTGCTGTACTTGGGCGAAAAGCCCAGCATCTTGTAGATTTCAAACTCGACCTTTTCGGCCGGGCTGACCGGTGGGAAAATCAATCTGCGTCTGGCTTCATCCAAAAAGTGCCCTTGAAGGTCTCTGAGCGTGAGATTTTCGATCAAGCCGCCAAGGACAATGCTGCCGCCGGAATTTGCCGCTACGAGATCAAAGTCCTTGAGGACAGCGTGCCCGGTGGTATCCTTTGGATAGAGCGCCTGAAGGGCCATGACCTGAATAAGCGCCCACGAGCCCCCGCCGTCCAAACTCAAGATACGAAACTTGTCCATCGGTACCCTCAACTATGCGGCGGTTCAATCCACTGCATCCTCCTGCTCCAGCAGCACGATCTGCCCCAGCCGGCCGGCCGCACTGATGCACGTCGACGGCGGCGAAAGTTAGTTTATCGAAGCCGGGGCTCCGCGGGACACGGTTTTTCACTACCGGTGGATAAGTCGGCGCTGCGGCCGCACCGGGCTGCTCCACCCTCCGGCGGCGGAATCGTCAGTAACCTCTTGGGTAGAGAGATACGCTCCCTTACCGCTTCTGCACGATAATATTTTGCAATTACTACTTATAATTGCCAATATTGTGACCCAGGAACGACAAGCCGACACCGGCAGCTGCCGTCTCGTTCAAGACCCTCTAATCTAGCGAAGTTTAGATCGCCGTGATTTGTTGCGCTCGGCGTCTTCAGTTCTTGATAGTCATGCACGCGACGGTGCGCTTCAGATGCTCGCAAGCCGCGTCCGCATGTTCCTTATCGAGCCCGGTGAAGCGGGCGCGGTAGAATGTCCGATCCCCGCTTTGCACCCTGTCAACGAACGGAGTGGCCGCCGCGAGGAGATCCTTGGCTAGATCTTGGACAGAACTCAGCCGGTTCCTGGCTTCAGCTTCTCCGTCGTAGACGCCGACCTGAATCGCCCAACCACTGCGCGCATTCGGGCCCGGGGGTACGTATGGCGCCGCCAACGGCCCAACCGCAGGCGGACCGAGCGAAGAAGTTGGCGAGGGCGGCGGCCCCCACGCCGCAAAGGCCTCGTTCACCGCGCGCTCACCCGGTACGCCTTTCTCCAGGGCCAGAATGGCGCGGCGGCCATTGGTGTAGATGATTGGCACGTCGACCCAACCCCAATCTTTCAGCAGCTCGCTGTTGCGCTTCATTTCGTCCTCGTTGGAGGACAGGCCGATGAGGAAAAAGTTGTTGGTGACCTTCACGCCGAGGCCGGAAAGCGGCACGCCGCTGACCTGCTCGGCCTTTTTCATCAATATCCCGTGCACCTCGGCAACGCCGCCGCTCGGAAAGTCGGACGGCAGGCTGAACATGAGCTCGATTGTGTGACTGGCCGGCAAAGCCTTGTCGGTGTTGCGCCGGAGCGACCAGGTCATTTTCATCTGGCGCTCAGGAATCTCGACATCGGCGCGCACGGCAAGTTCCGGAGCGCCGCCGGGACGCGGGGGCACGGCTTCGGTCCGCCAAACCGCGGTGCCGACGAAGCGCTTGCCTTTGGGATCACCCGGGTCTTCCTCGTACAACACGACCCGCGGCGCGCCTGCGTTGCCAAGTTGTAAGTCGGGAGGCGGCGGGGGTGGTGACGCTTCAGCCGATACCGCCGCAAGCCGTGCCTCCCATTCCGGCCGCAGCAGACTCATCGGGAAGCGCAGGATGAGGGCTTCGATCAGCTTGGCATCGCTCGTGCCCTTCATCAAGGACCATGCTATCTCGTCCGGTGTTTGGCCAACAACGCTGGGCTTACCGCGCAAATAGAACTCGCCGATCAGCGATAGCGACAGCTCGGGAAGCTGAGAATGTTTGGTCGCCTCGTACACCTCGGCGCTGACACGGCGGAACACCGTCCCGATTTCCACCTGCGCTTCGATGTGGCGTAGGAACGCCGCCGTATACGGGCTGTTGCGATCGGTCCCGTCCGCCGCCGTGCGGCCGGCCTGCGTGGCATAGGCCACGATCATTCCTTGCGGCGCATCGATCCTGGCCAGCCCGCGCTGCAGCGATGCAGAACGGGTCAAGCCGATGGATCGTTTCAGATCCTCGGCCAGCGGATTGTCCCGACAGGCGTCGAGCACCAAAATGCGCACATTCCGCGCTTGCTGTAGATCGGCGACGGTCTCGTCGACCCGCGTCATGCGGCGCAGATCCGCCTCGTCGGTCAAATTGGCGTCGATCGGCATCAGATAGTTGATGCCGGCAAATTGGAGCGCGTGGCCGCTGTAATAGAAGATAGCCACATCCGAGTCGCGGGAAGCGCGCGAGAATCGAATAGCGATGTCATCCATGCCCGCTTTATCGAGATCAAGCCCGACGATGGTCTCGAAGCCCGAGCGCCTGAAGGCCGCCGCTACGTCCTCGGCGTCGTTGCGTGGATTAGGCAAACGGGGCGCTTTCGTATAGGCCCCATTGCCGATAACAAGCGCGACCCGCTTGTCGGCGTGGCCGGGCGCAACGCCGATGCAGATCAACATCACGGCACAGGCGAAAGCTGCCCCAAGGCGCATCGTAAACCCACGGCCCAACACTTCCTGATGCACCGCATCATGCCATGGCGCGGCGCGGGCCGGAAGCCGGCCAGGGGCGCATTCCGTCGACTAGGCCAGCAATCGATTTGGCGGCATCAACTTTCCGCGGGCGTACCGGCCGAGTTTGCCGACAACCCGCGGGACGCAGCGCTTGCTTAAGCCGCTGATAACGAATGCATCCGCAGTTTCCCCTACGCTCGATTCGTTCTCCGAGAACGAATCGGGACAGCGGGCGCGCAGGGGGGCCGCCTAGATCCGGTCCGGGTAGGGGATGATGAAATTGTCCCGGTTCGGCATCTTCACTTGCGGCAGTGTCTTCGCGTCGATCAGGTCGTTCTCGCCGATAAGCTTGTTTAGGCCGAGAATGTAGGCGGTGAGCGAATAGGCCTCGTCGTCGCTCAGCGTGCGCGGCGCATTGTATGGCATGGCCCGCCGGATGTAGTCGAAGACCGTCGTGGCGTAGGCATAATAGTTGGCGATGGTTTTTTGCGTATCGATGCCGTTGGTGAGCGGCGCGCCGCCGACCAGCGGCCCGGCGCCGGGCGCGCCGCCGCCTTTGCCGTTCTCGGCGTGGCAGAGCAGGCATTTCTCGGCGTAGATCTTGGCGCCTTGCGCAAAGGTGCCGCTGCCCGGCGGCAGGTTGGTTCCGTCCGGCAGGACGGCAATGTCCCACGCCTTGATATCCACCTCCGGTATCGGTTTGCCGAGACCAGGAGCCTGAAGTCCCGGAGCCTGGGCGACCCCCGGGCCGGCGCCGAACGAGAGCACAAGGGCGAGAGCGAGCAGCCTATGCGTAGACATGGCTGATCTCCCCTTTGGCGTCGACGGCCCAGCTCGTGAGACTGTTGTAGTGCTGGTTGGGAAAGAGCATGGGATTCTTCAGGGGTTGCCGGGTCTGTCCGCGCGCCGCCACGAATTCGGCCCGCAGCGGCTGCACGTTGCCGGCCTCGTCCCAGGCGCGGCTTTGCAACACCGCGGGCTGGCCATCCCAGCGCCAGGGCATAACGAAGCGCGTGAAAGCCTTTTCGTGGATCGGACCCTGCAGCGCGGCCTCGCCCCAGCTCTTGCCGCCGTCGGCCGAGACCAAAACCTTGGCGATGCGTCCGGTGCCCGAATAGGCGACGCCGGAGATGGCGTACAAGCCCGGCCCTTCGAGCGAATGGCCGAACGAAGGGTGCGTGATGAAGCTCTTGACCTCCTGGAGGAAGTGGAATCGCCAAGTCTTGCCGCCGGGCAGGATCTGCGAATAGTTCTTGGTCTCGAAAAAGGTCATCGCCGGCTGGTCGACGACCTTGATGCGCCGCAAATATTTTACATTCATGTTGCCCTGGTAGCCGGGCAGCACGAGGCGCATCGGGTAGCCGTTGCCGGGCATCAAATGCTCGCCGTTCTGGTAGATCGCGACTAAAGCATCATCGTAGGCCTTCTTGACCGGCACGCTGCGATCCAGGAACTGCGCGTCCGCGCCCTCGGCAATGAGCCACTTCGCGTTCGGATCGATACCGGCTTCGTCGAGCAGCATCGATAGCTTGACGCCAGTCCATTCGGCGTTGGACACGAGCCCGTGCAATGCCTGGGCCGTCACCTGCATCGGTTCGTTGGAGAACATCGGCGCCGAGTTGCCGGCGCATTCGACAAACGCCATGCGGGTGACGAGCGGATAGCGTGACAGAGTCTCCAGCGTGAACTCGAGCGGCTGGCGCACCATGCCGTGGATCACGAGCTTATGCTTGGCGGGGTCGATGTCCGGCACGCCGCAATGATTGATGGAGAAGTGGAGGCCGTTCGGCGTGACGGTGCCGCCGAGCAAATGGTGCGGCGTGCGCGCGTGCGAATTGCGCAGCTCGCCGTGAGGATTGGTGAGCGTGCGCGCGACGTCCTTCTCGAACCGCGACGCCGTCTGCACGGGCGGCAAGACTGACCCGAATGCCAGGCTCCAGGGCTGATCGGCGAGCGGCTCGGCGGCGGCGCCGGTCAGGGCAGCGCCAGCGCCCATGGCGCCCGCCATCGCGATGCCCTGCCCAAGCAAGGCGCGGCGATTGATCAGGCCGTTACCGGCGACCGGGTCGGGCGCGGGCGTGCGCCGGCGGCGCTTGGTAATGCTCATGAATCCTCCCTGATCGAGGGTTGCTTTGCGCACCCTTCTTAATTCCAACCAGACGATAGGTTGCTCCCGGACACCGCCGTTGTCCATACGGTCCCGCCCCGGCTCGAAGCCACGTAGCCAGGGTTACCCGCCTGCATTGTGACCGATCTCACACGCGCCCGTCGGGCGGTGGGTTATTTTGGCTTTATCGATCGCGTTAACCAACGGGGAGTTCCATGACAGCCAAGACGATCATCGCGCAGGCCAAGGCTCTCTTGCAGGCCACCCTGATCCTGATCTCGGTCGGCTTGGTGCCGGTCATGGTCGGGATGGTCGGACGCTCGCTCGCCGCGAACCACTCAGTGACGGCCCCCGAGGCGGAAACGGTTGGCCCGGTGTTGCAGTGGTAGGCCATGGCATTGCCGGTCTTGACTTGCGCATCAGTAGGAGGTCGTGCATCGCCGTGACAACCGTGGCCATGACGCCGAGAGGTTGATGTTCAGGTCTAGACTCCGGTTCGTCGACCGTAGAACTGAACCAGACGATCGCCGGTCAAATCCCGCTCGGCGCCTACCACAGCCCCTTCAGCCGTCCGCCATCGAGATTAAGCGAGACACCCGTGATGTAACTCGCGCGCTCGGAGCAAAGAAAGACCGTGGCGTTGGCGAGCTCCTCCGGTTTGCCGAACCGGTTGAGCGAATTTTTTCGCGCGGCGAGCCGGCGCGCCTCCTCCTCCGATTTGACGCCCAGCTCCTGCTTGAGGCCTTCGGTGTTGCGCTTCCACAGATCGGTCGCGACCCAGCCCGGGCAAATGGCGTTGACGAGCACGTTGTCCTCGCCGAATTCGGTGGCGAGCGATTTGGTCAGGTTGAGCAGCGCCGCGTTGGTCATACCGCTGCCGAACATATAGGGATCCGGCTCCTTGCCGGCGCCGCCGATCGTGTTGACGATGCGGCCCCACTTCTGCGCCTTCATCATCGGGTAGACGAGCCGGATCGCGCGCAGGAAGCCGAACAGCTTGGTCTCGAGCTGTTTTTTCATCTCCGCGTCGTCGAGCACGGCGAAGCGGCCGGAATACATCGTGCCGGCATTGTTGATCAGGATGTCGACGCCGCCGAGTTTTTCTTTGGCCGTATTGACCATGCGCTTGATGTCGTCTTCCTTGGTCATGTCGGCCTGGACGGCGAAAACCTCCCCGCCCGTTTTCGCGGCAAGCGCGTCGCGCGCGCGGTTGAGCTTGTCGGCGTTGCGGCCGGTGATGAGGACGCGCACGCCCTCCTCCAGAAACAGCTGCGCGGTTGCAAAGCCGATGCCGCTCGTGCCGCCGGTGACAATCGCGCGCCGGCCCTTGATGCCTAGATCCATTTTCTTTCTTCCTCCCGTCGGCTTGACGCCCAAGGCTACGCCCATAAAGTATTCTTCCAATCGCAATACAAGAGAAGAAATGCGAGGGAGGATGGAGCTCGGCCTACGCGGAAAAGTTGCCGTCGTCACCGGCGCCTCGCGCGGCATCGGCTTCGCCATTGCCCGAACGCTCCTGGAGGAGGGTTGCAGCCTCGCCATTTGCGCGCGGAACGGCGAGCGCCTGGACGCGGCGGTGAGCGAGCTGGCCCGCGGCCCCTCTCGCGTCATCGGCGTGCCGACCGATGTCACCGACGAGGCGGCGGTGCAAGCATTGGTGCGCCACACGCACGACACGTTCGGTCGCATCGACATTCTCGTCAACAATGCCGGAACGCATCTGCGCGGCACGGTCGAGAGCACGACCCTGGACGTTCTGGAGCGCCAGCTGCGCGACAAGGTTTTTGGCTTCTTCTCGATGATCAAGGCGGTCTTGCCGATCATGCGGCGCCAGCGCGACGGACGCATTGTCAACATCGTCGGCCAAGCGGCCCGGCATCCGCATCCCGATCGCTTTCCCTCCGGAGTCACCAACGCCGCGCTGATGGCGTTGACCAAATCGGTCGCCGACGCGGTTGCCTGCGACAACATCCGCGTCAACGCCGTGTGCCCGCAATACATCGAGTCGGAGCTGTTGGCCTCGCTGATCGAGAAGGAGATGCGCGAGCGCCATGTCGATCGCGCCACCGCCGCCGCGGGCTTTACCCGCTCAAATCCTCTCGGCCGCACCGGCAAGCCGGAGGAGGTTGCCGACCTCGTCGCTTTCCTGGTTTCGGATTGTGCCAATTTCGTCGCCGGCAGCTCGGTGAGCATCGACGGCGGCTATCACCGCTACGTCTTCGGCTAAGAGAGCTTTTCATGGATCTTAATCTTTCCGGCAAGGTGGCCCTGATCACCGGGGGCACGAGCGGCATCGGCCTTGCCATCGGGCGACGGCTCGGCGAGGAAGGCTGCCGGGTGGCAATTTCCGCCCGCGACGCGACGAAGCTCCAATCCGTGCTCACCGAGGTTGCGTCCTCAGCGCGGGGGTTTGTCGCCGACATGCGCGAGCCTTCCGACATTGCGCGCCTGGTCGACGACGTGACCGGCGCCTTCGGCCGCATCGACATCGTCGTCAGCAACGCCGGCACCCACCTCGCCGGGCGGCTCGAAGAGGTCGAGACCGACGCCCTCCTAAAACATCTGCAGACGAAGGTGCTCGGCCCTTGGGAGCTCGCGCGGCGCGTCGCGCCGCACATGCGTGCCCAGGGCGGCGGACGCTTCATCGTCGTCATCGGCCAAGCCGGCAAGGTGCCGCAGGCCAGCGCCATCGCCTCGAGCATCACCAACGCGGCACAGCACGCCTTCGTCAAGTCACTGTCGGACGAGCTCGCGCCGAGCAATATTCTGGTCAACGCCGTGTGCCCGAGCCGGATCAAGAGCCCGCTCACCGATCACCTCGCGCTTTACAACGAGCTTTATCTCGGACGCAGCCTCGAGCAGCAGGAAGCCCGTTGGGGCGCGGAAGTCCCCCTCGGCCGCTGGGGTACGCCGCAGGATATCGCCAATGCGGTCGCCTTCCTGGCGTCGGACCGGGCGGCTTTCATTTGCGGTGCCAACATCGATGTCGATGGCGGGCACCAACGTTCGATATTTTAGGCTCGGCATGATCGATCTCCGGCACGTGTCGAAGAGCTTTCACAAGCGCAATTCGGTCGTCGATGCCGTGCGGGACATCAACCTGACGATCGCGCGCCACGAGATCGTGGCCGTGATCGGACCAAGCGGCTGCGGCAAGTCCACCTTGCTCAATATGATCGCCGGTCTCTACCCGCCGACGCGCGGCGCGATCGTCTACAAGGGCGCAAGGGTAGCCGACATCAACACCGATGTCGGCTACATGACGCAGAAGGACAATCTGCTGCCTTGGCGCACTGTGCGCGACAACGTCGCCTTCCCGCTGGAGCTTGCGGGCGTCGCCAAGCCCGAACGCGAGGAACGCGCCCAAGCCGTGATCGCGCATGTCGGCCTGCAGGGTTTCGAGGACCGCTTTCCGAGTGAGCTCTCGGGAGGGATGCGCAAGCGCGCTTGCCTGGCACGCATGCTGCTGTACGGCGCCGAGACCGCCTTGCTCGATGAGCCGTTCGCGGCCCTCGACGCCCAGCTCAAGCTCGCCATGCATGATTTGCTGCTGCGGCTCGCGCACGAGAGCGAACAGACCGTCGTGCTGGTCACCCACGACCTGATGGAAGCCGTCACGCTCGCAGATCGGGTTCTTGTCTGCACGCGGCGGCCGGCGATGATTGCGCTCGAGCAGCGCATCGAACTCAAGCGCCCGCGCGACGTCTTGAACGTGCGCTTCACCGGTGAGTTCAAGGAGCTTTACGACGCCTTGTGGGAACGCCTGCGGGTCGAGTACCACGAGGAACGGGTATGACGGTGCCGGACAGCAAGCTCGAGCAACATGCGGTCCTGGACCAGGAGGTGCCGCGGCCGCGCGCGTCGCTGCAGGACGTGGGCGGGGTCGCGATGCTGTTGTGCCAGACGGCGCTCGGGATCGCCATACTCTTGGTTTGGCAGGGCGCATCGGGCAGGCTGATCGACAACTTCTTCATCTCCAATCCCGTTGAGGTCGGCCGCCGCCTCATCGGCTGGACGACGGACGGCTCGATCTTCGGGCATATCGCGGCAACCCTATACGCAACCGGCATGGGATTCTTCATCGGTGCGGTCGGCGGGGTGATCTTGGGCGTCTGGCTGGGAGTGGCGCCGTTCGCGAGCCGC
This sequence comes from Xanthobacteraceae bacterium, assembly GCA_052148715.1. Classification (GTDB taxonomy): domain Bacteria; phylum Pseudomonadota; class Alphaproteobacteria; order Rhizobiales; family Xanthobacteraceae; genus JBKQHQ01. The sequence continues at coordinate 47,331 of JBKQHQ010000243.1, forward strand.
CTGCTCAATCCCTACCTCAATGCGCTCAATGCCTTGCCGAAGGTCGCGCTCGCGCCGCTGTTCGTTCTCTGGTTCGGCCTCGGGATCGAGTCAAAGATCGCACTCGCCGCCGTGCTTGTGCTGTTCCTTGTCTTCCTCAACACGTTCGCCGGCGTGCGCGAGGTCGATCAGGACCTGATCGACGGGGCGCGATTAATGCGCGCGACGCACACCCAAATCATTACCAAGGTCATCATTCCCTCGGCATTGTCGTGGGTCTTTGCCGGGCTGAAAATCTCCGTGCCTTATGCGCTGATCGGCGCCGTCCTCGGCGAGATGATCGCCGCCAATCGCGGCCTTGGCTATCTGGTGCAGTTTTCCGGATCGCAATTCGATGCCGCCGGCGTCTTCGCGGTCCTGATCGTGATCGCCCTCCTTGCCGTAGGCCTTAATTTCCTGGTCGAGATGGTGCAACATCGCATGGAACGATGGCGGATCGTCGGCCGCTGACCCAAAGGACATCGAGGAAACGCGTTATGAGAATGAGTATTCTTGGCTTTGCGGCGGCCATAGCCGGCGCCCTTCTCTCCTCTGCGGCCTACGCCGAGACGGTAAGAATCACCAATATCGGCCATGGCTATTATTCCGGTGCGCTTTATGTCGCCAAGCAGGAGAAGATTTTCGAGAAATACGGACTTGAGGCCGATATTTCCTACGTCCAAGGAGGCGCGCTGGCACTGCAGGCGACGCTGACCAAGCAGGCCGACGTCAGCGTCGTGAGCTACGAGCACATTCTCACCGCCGCGGTGCAGGGCAAGCGTGCCCTCGCCTTCTTCAATCTGTGCAATCGGCCCGTGAACAATGTGATCGCCAGCGAGAAGCTGTCGGGCGGCGCCGAACGGCTAAGCGTTGAAGAGAAGGTCAAGCGTCTCAAGGGCCAACGGGTGGCGATGCCGTCCGCAAATGGCTCAGGCGAAAAAATGCTGGGCGTGCTCGCCAGGAAATATGGGCTGACCCTGCCGGGCGACATCAGCAGCGTCTATCTCGGTGCCGAGGCGGGTGCTTATGTAGCGGCCTTCCAGCGCGATCTGGTCGATGCGGCGCTGCCGTTCGAACCCGCAGGGGTGCTGGTGCAACAGGCCGGCAAGGGCAAGATCTACCTCAATATCATGAGCGGCGAGATCCCGGAGTTTCGCGACATTCTCTTCATGGTGCTCGCGACCAACCCTGATATCGCCAAGGAGAAGCCCGAACTCCTGCGGAAGGTCACCCTTGCCTTCACCGACGCCGTGACGATCCTAAAAACCGATCCGAAGCGCGGCCTGGCGCTGATGGCCAAGGAATATCCGACCATGACGGCCGAAACGAACGACGAGGCCTACGCGACGGTCAGCCAGATCTGGACCGACGATGGCCACATCACGGAGCAGCAGGCGCGCGCGACCTTTGCCTATCTGCAGCCGGAAGGTTCTGCCGCGGTCGATTTCCCGGCGACCTTCAGCAATGAATTCTTGCCGAAATGAAGAGGCCGCGTAGGGTGGGCAAAGGCGGCCGAGACGTCGCCGGGTCGGCACAGTGCGCGTTCCGCCGTGCCCACGCGGTGGGGTTGGCAAAGCCCGACCGCGTGGG
>JBKQHQ010000244.1:0-140842 GCA_052148715.1 Xanthobacteraceae bacterium
CGGGCTGATTGGCCATGGCGGCCTCGTCGTGTTCGACGATACGGTCAATATGGCGAAGATGGCGCGTTTCGCGATGGAGTTCTGCGCCATCGAAAGCTGCGGCAAATGCACCCCTTGCCGGATCGGCTCCACGCGCGGCGTCGAGGTCGTCGATCGCATTATCGGCGGCGTCAAGACCTCGGAGAACATCGCGCTTCTCAAGGATCTTTGCCAGACCATGAAATTCGGCTCGCTCTGCGCGCTTGGGGGCCTTGCGCCCTATCCCGTGCTCAGCGCCCTTCGCCATTTCAGGGAAGATTTTGCGCCGCCCCACGCGCTTGCGGCCGAGTAAGGACGCCTGTCATGGCTCTTATCAAAGAAGTCGATTACGGCACGCCCGCGGCGAAATCTCAAAAAAGCGTCACGCTGACCATCGATGGCGTATCGGTCAGCGTGCCTGAGGGCACCTCGATCATGCGCGCGGCGATGGAGATGGGAACCCAGATTCCAAAGCTTTGCGCGACCGATATGGTCGAGGCCTTCGGCTCCTGTCGTCTGTGCCTCGTCGAGATCGAGGGGCGCGCCGGAACGCCGGCATCGTGCTCCACGCCGGTTGCGGCGGGAATGACGGTGCGAACCCAGACCGACCGGTTGAAACGGCTGCGCAAGGGGGTGATGGAGCTCTACATCTCCGATCACCCGCTCGATTGCCTGACCTGCGCAGCGAACGGCGATTGTGAGCTTCAGGACATGGCGGGCGCGGTTGGTCTCCGGGACGTGCGCTACGGCTACAGCGGCGAAAGGCATCCCAATCCCGGGAAAGACGAGTCCAATCCCTATTTCACCTACGAACCTTCGAAGTGCATCGTCTGCTCGCGCTGCGTGCGCGCGTGCGAGGAGGTGCAAGGCACCTTTGCGCTGACCATTGCGGGACGCGGATTTGCTTCCGTCGTGTCGCCGGGGATGGAGGAATCGTTCCTGAGCTCGGAGTGCGTCTCGTGCGGCGCTTGCGTGCAAGCGTGCCCGACCGCGACGCTCACCGAAAAGTCGGTCATCGAGATCGGCCAACCCGAGCATTCGGTCGTAACGACGTGCGCGTATTGCGGCGTGGGATGTGCGTTCAAGGCGGAGATGCGCGGCGACGAGGTCGTGCGCATGGTGCCCTACAAGGACGGCAAGGCGAACCGTGGACATTCTTGCGTGAAAGGGCGGTTCGCCTGGGGTTATACTACCCACCGCGAACGCATCCTCAAGCCGATGATCCGCGAGAAGATCACCGATCCATGGCGCGAGGTGTCGTGGGAGGAGGCGATCGGCCGCACCGCGTCCGAGTTCAAGCGTATCCAGCAAAAATATGGGCGCCAATCGATCGGCGGCATCACGTCGTCGCGTTGCACCAACGAAGAGACGTTTCTGGTGCAAAAGCTGATCCGTGGCGGATTCGGCAACAACAATGTCGATACCTGCGCGCGCGTCTGCCATTCGCCCACCGGCTACGGGCTCAGCACGACATTCGGGACCTCTGCCGGGACGCAGGACTTCGATTCGGTCGAGCATTCAGACGTCATCATCTTGATCGGCGCCAATCCGACCGACGCGCATCCGGTTTTTGCCTCGCGCATGAAGAAGCGGCTGCGCCAAGCCGCCAAGTTGATCGTGATCGACCCGCGCCGCATCGATCTCGTGCGCACGCCCCATGTTGAAGCGGCGCATCATCTGCCGCTGCTGCCCGGCACGAACGTCGCCGTTCTTTCGGCGCTCGCGCATGTCGTCGTGACCGAAGGCCTGGTCAACGAGGCCTTCGTGCGCGAGCGTTGCGATTGGGAGGAGTTCCAGGACTGGGCTGCCTTCGTCTCGCAGCCGCGCAACAGCCCCGAGGCGGTCGCAAAGATCTCTGGCGTGCCGGCGGAGACGATCCGCGCCGCCGCCCGCCTTTATGCCACCGGCGGCAACGGCGCGATCTATTACGGCCTCGGCGTGACCGAGCACAGCCAAGGCTCGACCACGGTGATCGCCATCGCCAATCTCGCCATGGCGACCGGCAACATCGGGCGGCCCGGTGTCGGCGTGAACCCATTGCGCGGGCAAAACAACGTGCAGGGCGCTTGCGACATGGGCTCGTTCCCGCACGAGCTCTCCGGCTACCGTCATATTTCGGGCGATACGACACGTTCGGTGTTCGAGGCGCTGTGGGGCGTACACCTCGATAAGGAACCGGGCCTGCGCATCCCGAATATGCTGGACGCCGCGGTCGACGGCTCGTTCAAGGGCATCTACATTCAGGGCGAAGACATTCTGCAATCCGACCCCGACACCAAGCACGTGGCGGCTGGCCTCGCCGCCATGGAATGCGTCGTCGTGCAGGATCTGTTCCTGAACGAGACCGCCAACTACGCCCACGTCTTCCTGCCCGGCTCCACATTCCTCGAGAAAGACGGCACCTTCACCAACGCCGAGCGGCGTATCCAGCGCGTGCGCAAGGTTATGCAGTCGAAGTCCGGCAAGGCTGATTGGGAAATTACGCTCGATATCGCCAAGGCGATGGGTTTCCCGATGCACTATGATCATGCGTCGCAGATCATGGACGAGATCGCGCAGCTCACGCCGACCTTTGCCGGGGTTTCGTTCGACAAGATCGACGAGCTCGGCTCAGTCCAGTGGCCGTGCAACGAGAAGGCGCCGACGGGCACGCCGGTCATGCACATCAACGGCTTCGTGCGCGGCAAGGGCAAGTTTGTCATCACCGAATACGTCGCTACCGACGAGCGCACCGGACCGCGCTTCCCGCTCCTGCTGACCACCGGCCGCATCCTCAGCCAATACAATGTGGGCGCTCAGACGCGACGCACGGCCAACGTGATCTGGCACGAGGAGGATCGTCTCGAGATTCATCCGCACGACGCCGAGCAGCGCGGCATTCGCGACGGCGATTGGGTGAAGCTCGCCAGCCGCGCCGGCGAGACCACGCTGCGCGCGCTGCTCACCGAGCGCGTGTCGCCCGGCGTCATCTACACCACGTTCCATCACCCGGGAACGCAGGCCAACGTAGTCACCACCGAGTACTCGGACTGGGCGACGAACTGTCCTGAATACAAGGTAACCGCCGTCCAGGTCACTCCGTCGAACGGTCCGACGGAGTGGCAGGAAAAATACGACGAACTCGCCCGCAAGAGCCGCCGCGTTGCCCCGGTGGTGCAAGCCGCCGAGTAGACGCCGTGGCCCCGCCGATCAAACGCGTCGCTCGCTCGGCCTGGCGCGCCAACAGTTTCTCGGATGGCGATCGTTCCATCCCCGAGGAGACGGCGATCGCCTTCACGTACAACGGCACATCCTATGCCGTGATGATGGCGACGCCGCAGGATCTGGAAGATTTCGCGTACGGCTTCAGCCTTACCGAAGGAATCATAGCGTCGACCGACGAGATCGAGGGTCTGGAGATCGTCGAGACGGAGGCCGGGATTGAATTGCAAATGTGGCTGGCCGAGCCCCGCGGGGCGGCCTTCGGCGAGCGGCTGCGGCGACTTGCCGGACCCACGGGGTGCGGGCTCTGCGGCATCGAGTCCCTCGCGGAAGCCGTTCGGGCTCCGCCGATCGTCTCCGACGGTCAGCTTTTCACGCCGCGTGACATTGTGCGGGCCCTCGAATCGCTGCCCAAGTCGCAAACGATCAACAGCGAAACCCGTGCCGTGCACGCCGCGGCATTCTGGGAGCCTGCTCGGGGGCTCATCGCGTCGCGCGAGGACGTCGGAAGACACAATGCGCTGGATAAGCTTGGCGGCGCGCTTGCGCGCGACCGCGTCGCCGGCGGGGCCGGGATGGCTCTTCTGACCAGCCGCGTGTCGGTCGAGATGGTGCAGAAGACTGCCGTTGTCGGCGTTCCGCTCATCGTCGCCGTATCCGCTCCTACCGCGCTCGCCGTGCGCACGGCCGAGGCCGCCGGCATTACGCTGGTGGCGATCGCCCGCGGCGACGGCTTCGAGGTTTTCACGCATCCGCGCCGCATCGCCAATGAGCGGGTCGCCCATGTCGCTTAACAGCTCGCCCGACAAGCTCGTCTATATGGCGAACCAGATCGGCAAGTTCTTCGTCAGCCAAGGCGCCGACAAAGCGGCGGCTGCGATCGCCGATCATCTGAAGAAATTTTGGGATCCTCGAATGCGCGCGGCGATCATCGCTCATTTCGAGGCCGGCGGCGTTGGACTCGATCCGCCCGTTCTCGCAGCGGTCGACAAGCTGCGCTCTGCGCAAGGCTAAGGAAGCGAGCAAGGCGCGGCCGTGGATTGACTTCCTGGATCCCGGCACCATTTCCGGCATCAACCTAAGGCTGCGCCCGACCCTCGCTATCCCGGGCTCGCTGCTGTAAGGAACGGCCGCTTCGGCCCTTTCCCCCTCATCCCCCAACATTCCGGCGCCCGCGACATGCTGCAGATCGACAGTCTCGTATTCAATGGTTGGGGGCGTCGCTTCTTCGACAAGGCCACCGTCACACTACCGGCCGGGGCCAAGGTCGGTCTGGTGGGGCGCAACGGGGTCGGAAAATCGACGCTGTTCAAGCTGATCCTGGGCGAGCTCACCCCCGATGGCGGTGAGATCAACCTGCCCAAGAGCGCCCGGATCGCGTCGGTCGATCAGGAGCATCCCGCTACGCCAATCACGCTCTTGGACACCATTTTGGCCGCGGACGTCGAACGCGAGGCGCTGCACGCCGAGCTTGCAACCGCGCCGCCCGAGCGGATGGGGGAAATTTACGGACGGCTGATCGAGATCGATGCGGATCGGGCGCCGGCGCGGGCGTCGGAAATCCTCAGCGGACTCGGCTTTTCCACTGCCGATCTTACGCGTCCGATGGCGGAGTTCTCCGGCGGCTGGCGCATGCGGGTCGCGCTTGCGTCGGCCTTGTTCGCCGAGCCCGACTTGATGCTGCTGGACGAGCCGACGAACTACCTCGACCTTGAGGGTGCGCTCTGGCTCGAATCGCGGCTGAAAAAATACCCACATACCGCGCTGATCATCAGCCACGACCGCGAGCTGCTGAACAGATCGGTTGATGCCATCCTCCATCTGAGCCAAGGCAAGCTCGATCTCTACACCGGCGGATACGAAGACTTCGAGCGGCGGCGCGCCGAAAAGGCGCGCCTGCAGGCCGCCTTCCGCGCCAAGCAGGAGGCCGAACGGGCGCATCTGCAAAGCTTCATCGACCGGTTCAAGGCGAAGGCCAGCAAGGCCGCGCAGGCGCAGTCGCGCGTCAAGCGCCTGGCTAAGCTCGAGCCGATCGCGGCGGTGATCGAAGAACGCGTGGCGCCGTTCGCGCTGCCGTCGCCGGTCCGTCCGCTCGCGCCGCCGCTGCTGCAGCTCGAAAACGCGGCTGTCGGCTATGACGGCGCTGCGGTCCTGCGCGATCTCAACTTGCGGCTCGACGTCGACGACCGCATCGGACTGCTGGGCGTGAACGGCGCCGGCAAGTCGACCTTCGCCAAGATGATCGCCGGCGCGCTACCCCTTCAGTCCGGCACGATGAAAAGGGACAACCGCATCCAGGTCGGCTGGTTTCACCAGCATCAGATCGAAGCGCTCGACCCAGCCGATTCGCCGCTGGATATCATCCGCCGCGCGCGGCCGGACGACAGCGAATCCTCCCGCCGTTCGCGGATCGCCCAGTGGGGCCTCAGCTTCGACAAACAGGAGACGACGGTGGCCGACCTCTCCGGTGGCGAACGCGCGCGGCTGCTGCTCAATCTTGTCGCGATGTCGGCGCCGCATCTGTTGATCCTCGACGAGCCGACCAACCATCTAGACATCGACAGCCGCCGCGCATTGCTCGACGCCCTGAACGATTATGACGGCGCGGTCATACTCATCACCCATGACCGTTCGCTGATCGAGCTGGTGGCGGACCGACTGTGGCTCGTGGCCGACGGCCACGTCAAACCGTTCGACGGCGATATGGATGACTATACGCGCTTCGTGCTGGACCGCGTAAAGGCGCCGACGCGGTCGGCCGCTCCGGGCCGCGATCGCGGCGACGCCTTCCCGCAGAGACCTGCCAAGCGACGGTTCGCAAGATGAACTCGCGCCGCATCGGGGCGCATGATGAGCGCCCGAATAGGAATTTTGGCGCGCATGAGGCTCTCATCCCGGCCACGCAAGGTAACCATCGGCTGTCACGACGGTGACGACGCGTCAGACCGGTCGGCGCAACAACCGCCGAGACGAGTGCCCTCGCGAACCGCTCACCAACGGCGCCGGCGGCGTTCCGGCGCCCAGGTCAGACCGATGTCGACCGGCGTGGACGGTAGATTGATTATCAGCCCCGCACGATGTTCGTCCTGACCGACGATGCCGCCTGCGTTACGCTAGTCGTCGCAGTCGGAGCGCTCCATGGACTTTCTGCTCGTCTTCGCTGTCGGGCTGGTGGCCGGCACCATTAGCGGCATCATCGGCACCGGTTCCTCGATCATGCTGGTGCCGGTGCTCGTGCTCACGTTCGGCCCCAAGCAGGCGGTGCCGATCATGGCCATCGCGGCGGTGATGGCCAATCTGGGCCGTATCTTGGCTTGGTGGCGCGAGGTCGATTGGCAGGCGAGCCTGGTCTATGCCGTCGCGGCAGCTCCGGCGGCCGCGCTGGGGGCGGGGACGTTGTTGGCGCTGCCGACGCGCCTCATCGACAGCGCGCTTGGTGCCTTCTTCATCTTGATGATTCCGATCAGGCGCTGGCTCGGCGCACGCGATCTCAAGGCGCGGCTCTGGCATCTCGCGGCGTTCGGTGGCGTCATCGGCTATCTAACGGGCATTGTGGTGTCGACGGGGCCGATCAGCGTACCGCTCTTTCTGGCTTACGGCCTGGTCAAGGGGGCCTTTCTCGCCACCGAGGCGGCCGGCTCGCTTGCCGTGTATGCGAGCAAGATTGTTGTCTTCCGCGGGTTCGGCGCCCTGCCGTTGGCGGTCATCGTCGAAGGATGCATCGTCGGCTCGTCGCTGATGGTCGGCGCGTTCTTGGCCAAGCACGTCGTGCTGCGGCTTGATCCTGAACAATTCCGCTGGATGATGGACGCCCTGATGCTGGTATCCGGCCTGACGCTGCTCGGCGCGGCCATCCGTTAGCGCGTGATTGCGAAGGCGAGCCGGTTTGGCGCGGACCCTCGGCCAGAACGCCGCGGTCGATGCGGGGAGCGGGCTTTTTCGGTATGGTGGCCTGGTGGCGCGGACTGCGGATTCCTCTAAGCTTGGATGCTTGGCCGAAGATCACCCATATCCGAAACTGAGTCGATCCCGGTCGGTGGTCATCGCGGCGCTTGGGACGTCGCAGACCTTGGCGTGGGCGTCGAGCTACTATCTGCCGGCGATCCTCGCCGATCCCATCGCCGGCGGACTCCATCTGCCGCGCACCTGGGTATTCGCTGCATTCTCGGCATCATTGTTGATCGCGGCGCTGCTCGGCCCCTTCGTGGGGCGCGCGATCGATCGCCGTGGCGGGCGGGGCGTGCTGGTGCTCTCGAATCTTGTGTTGGCCGCGGGTCTGGTTGCGCTCGCCGCTGCGGCCGGGCCCCTCGGTCTCTTCGCGGCTTGGGCCAAGCTCGGCGTCGGCAAGGCGCTCGGCCTTTATGATGCCGGATTTGCGACGTTGACAGCGTTCTACGGCCGCGAGGCGCGCGGCCCCATCACCGGCATAACGCTCTTCGCCGGCTTCGCATCGACCGTTAGTTGGCCGCTGTCCTCGCTGCTGAATGATATGCTCGGCTGGCGTGAGACCTGCCTTGTTTGGGCGGCACTCAACCTCGTCATCGGCCTTCCGCTCAATCGCCTTGTCTTGCCGGCGGCGACGCACGTCGTGCATCGCCGCCGGGAGCTCGATGCGCCGGTGGGATGGAAGCCGTACAAGGAAATGTTCCTGCTAGCGTTCGTGTTCGCGGCGGGCTGGTTCGTCACCGGCTCGATGGCGGCGCACTTGCCGGCTCTGCTGGAACGAGCCGGCGCCACGCCGCTGCAAGCTATTGCTGCCGCCGCCCTGGTAGGACCGGCCCAGGTCGCGGCCCGGCTCGCCGAGTTCTTCATCCTGCGACAAATCCATCCGCTCGTCTCCGCACGGATCGCGGCGGCGCTGCATCCAATCGGGGCTGGCGCCTTCGCGCTCATGGGCTCCGCTTGGGCGGCGGTCTTCGCAATTCTCTACGGCGCCGGGAACGGCCTTCTGACAATCGCGCGAGGCACCGTGCCGCTCGCACTCTTTGGTCCGCACGGGTACGGCGAGCGCACCGGTTTGCTCGGCGCTCCGGCCCGCGCGGCGCAGGCCTTTGCTCCGCTCGTGTTCGGGCTTTTGCTCGATGCTATGGGCGTCTCGGTCATCTTTGTCTCGGCCGGCCTGTGCCTCGCCGCGCTCGGTGCGCTGCTGTGCTTGCACCCTGCTCCACCGGAGCCTGAACCAGGCCCGTAGACTCCTTGTCATCAAGGAAGGTTGGCCGGCGCATCTGCCCCAAACCGGTGAACGGTTGCGCTTACAAATTGAGCTGCGTACGGTTAACAAGGGTCGAAAGTCAGATTGGGCCTTGATTTCAATGAAGTTTAGGTGGATTCTACTGAGCTATTCCCAGGTTCGAATCCTGGCACCCCGGCCGGATCAGGCGTCCGGCTCGTCGCGTTCTGTAGGGGTTGATAGTGTACAGACGACTGAAACTAAACGGGATGTCGATTGGCCCGGCGAAGCTCGTGCGCGCCGTGCTTGCGCGGAGTCGCCGCAGCAATAGGTCGAGCTTCCTCGCGTTCATGGGATTGGTCGGCGCCGTTGGAATGGCGCAGGCCTCGCTGTTCGGCGCTGTTTTGGCCCAGTCGGGCCCGACGCGACCGACCGCCACCTGCATCGGTGTCGACTATGACGAACATGCAGACCCCAAGGTTCGCGAGAGCGCTTGCCTCTCGGAGCTCCGCAATTCAGTAACGCGGAAAGGCGCTCTGCTGACCTTGAAACTGGAAAACGGCGCAACCAAAACATTCCTCAGCAATCCGACCGCGTGCCAAAATGACGACGCGTCACATTGCGCCGACTATCGGGTCATCGGCTATCACGCCGCCGCGCGTCTCTATCTGATCAGGGGGCAGGGGTACCAAGAGCACGAATGTGCGCTTGTGCGCGCCCGCGACGGCAAAGTGACGACGCTGGCCAACGTCCCACATTTTGCTCCAGACGGGGCAACCTTCATCCTCGTCAACGATAACGCCACGACGATTAGACCGTTCGACCTGGCGATCGGCTCCATCACCGCCGATGGTCCGGCGCTGGTATGGCAGCGCCCGCCTAATGATTCCGAAGCGTTTGAATTTCAGCGTTGGATCGATAACGATCGGATCGCGTTCGTCGTTCGGAACTTGGACCAAAAAGGCAATGAGTGTCCGCAGAGAAAATGCGACGCGGTTTTGGTGCGCTTCGGCGCAGGCTGGACGACGCTGCGCTTACCCCCGAGACAGGACTGAGCCCGCTCGCGTCGTATAACAGAATCCGCGTGGGTACGGCGGATCCGGCGCGGCGCGACTACGATTCTTCCTGAATCAATGGAGGCGTTCGACCGCGATCGCAGTTGCTTCGCCGCCGCCGATGCAGAGGCTGGCGACGCCGCGCGAAAGATTGTTGCGCTCGAGGGCGCCCAGCAGCGTCACGATCAGGCGCGCGCCGGTCGCGCCGATCGGATGGCCGAGCGCGCAGGCTCCGCCGTTGATGTTGACGCGCGCATGGTCGAGGCCGAGGTCGCGCATGGCGGCCATGACCACGACCGCGAACGCCTCGTTGATCTCGAACAGATCGACGTCGTCCTTCGACCAGCCGACCTTGTCGAGCAGTTTGGATATGGCGCCGATCGGCGCCGTCGTGAACCAGGCCGGCTCCTGGGCGTGGCTGGCATGGCCGCGGATGGCGGCGAGGACCGGAAGGCCGGCCTTTTCGGCGAGCGAGAGCTTTGTCAGGATCAGTGCGGCCGCACCGTCCGCGTTGGCGCTAGAGCTTGCTGCCGTGATGGTGCCGTCCGGCCGGAACGCCGGTTTCAGCTTGGCGATCTTGTCGGCTGAGACTTTGGGCGGGTTCTCATCGTGCGTCACGGTTATCTCGGCCCCTTTGCCGGCGATCGTCAGGGGCACGATCTCGGCATCGAAGGCGCCGGTCTCGATCGCGCTTTGCGCGCGACGTAGCGAGGCTTCGGCGTAGCAATCCTGCGCTTTGCGGTCGAATTGGTAGTGCTGCGCGGTGTCCTCGCCGAAGGTGCCCATCGAGCGCCCCTTCTCGTAGGCGTCCTCGAGACCATCGAGCGCGGCATGATCAAAAATCTGTCCATGGCCGAAGCGATAGCCGGCACGCGCCCCGGCGAGCAAATAAGGCGCGTTCGACATGCTCTCCATGCCGCCGGCGACAACGAGGTCGGCCGATCCCGCGGTGATGAGATCGTGGCCGAGCATCACGGCCTTCATGCCGGAGCCGCAGACCTTGTTGATGGTGGTCGCGCCGGTCGCATCGGGGAGGCCAGCGCCGCGTGCGGCCTGGCGCGCCGGCGCCTGGCCTTGGCCGGCCGGCAGCACGCAGCCCATCAGCACCTCAGCGACCTGCGCGCGATCGATCTTGGCGCGTTCTACGGCGGCGGCGATCACGGCCGAACCGAGGCGCGGCGCGGATAGCGCGGATAGCTCGCCTAGAAAACGACCGAGCGGCGTCCGCACCGACGCGGCGATCACAATCGGGTCTTTTCGCTCACTCATGATCCTCTCCTTCTCAGGGCACGCACGAGCCGGGCGCGTCTTGGTCAGAAACTCTCTTTGAACGGTCGCAGATCGATCTCATGCGTCCAGGCCGATCGCTGCTGCCGATGGAGTTGCCAGTAGGCTTCCGCGATGGCGTCAATCCCGAGCATGCCGTCCGGCCCTCGCTCTTCGACAAGCTGCGGCCTGGCCTTGCGCAGCCGCTCGCCGTCGATGCCGCCATCGATCACCACATGCGCGACATGCAGGCCAAGCGGACCATATTCCCGCGCCATGCTCTGCGCGATCGCCCGCAATCCCGCCTTGGCGGCGGCGAAGTGCGCAAAGCCCGGCTTGCCGCGCAGGCTTGCCGAAGCGCCGGTAAAGATCACGGTGCCGTGTCCCAGTGGTACGAGGCGGCGCGCCGCTTCGCGTCCGACCAAAAAACCGCCGAAGCAGCCGACACGCCAGAAGTCGGTAAACGTCTCGGCCGAGACCTCGCGGAAATCGAGGCGCCGGTTGTTGCCGGCGTTGTAGACGACGAGATCGGCAGGCGCGTAGCCAGGGCCGGGCGCCATCGCGCGATCGAATAGGTGCGCGACGTCGGGCTCGCTCGTCGTGTCGGCCGGGATCGGCTCGGCGCTGCCTCCCGAGGAGGCGATACTGCGGGCAACCTGCTCGATCTTGCTTGCGGTCCGCCCGGCGACGAGCACATGATGGCCTTCGGCGGCGAAACGACGGCACAGAGCCGCCCCGAGCCCGCGCTCGGCGCCGACCCCAATCACAACGGCCGTGGCAGCGCTCACGGTGCCGCTCCGACGCTAGCGGCGAGCAGTTGCGTGAGCTCGCCGGTCTCGTGCATCTCCCGGATGATGTCGCAGCCGCCGACAAAGACCCCGTCGATATACAGCTGCGGAATGGTCGGCCAATTGGCGAAGGTCTTGATCCCCGCACGCAGCTCGGGATCCGGCAACACATCGACCCCATGAATTGATAGGTCGTGCTGCTGCAGCACGTTGACGACCGCTGCCGAGAAGCCGCACTGCGGCCGTTCCGGAGTGCCTTTCATGAACAGGACGATCGGATGGGCCTTGATGGTCTCGGCGATAAACGCCTGTACGTCTCCGCCGTCTGAGGATCGTAACATCGAAGCTTCTCCGGTTGTCATGATAGGTCGTGCAACAGGTTCTACGGTAAAGTGGGAAAGGGGCGTGCTCTCGTGCCAAGGACGGTCATGCGGATGCCCTGGCATCACGACCGGCTTCGATGAGCCGCGCGCCAAAATAACCGCCGATCGCGCCGGCACCGACAACGAGAATACGCATGCCATTCTCCTGCTCGTCGGCCCTTGGTGATCGATCGGTTTTCAGGACAAGGTCATTTTTGCAAACATGATGATCATCATATATCTTGTCAAGGTCGATCGGGCGGAAATACGGAGGCGGGCAAATGCGGGTGAGCCGGGAGCAGGCGGCAGAAAACCGGGAGCGAATTCTCGATGTCGCCGCCAAGCTGTTTCGCGAAAGGGGTTTTGACGGTATCGGGGTCGCCGACCTGATGCGGTCGGCCGGCCTGACGCATGGCGGCTTCTATGGTCATTTCGCTTCGAAAGAAGATCTGGCGGCGCAAGCCTGCGCGCGTGCTCTTGGCCGCTCGGCGGAGGCTTGGACCCGGTTAGTGGAGCAGGGGACGCGCGGCCCGATGGCGGCCATCGCCACGAGCTACCTTTCGGCCAAGCATCGTGACCATCCGGGCAGCGGATGCTTGCTGGCGGCTGTGGGGGCGGATGTTCCGCGTCAAGGCTCCTCCGTACGTCGCGCCGTCACGGAAGGCTTGCTCCGCCTGATCGAGCCTCTGACGCGCATCGTGCCGGGCCGTTCCCCGGCGGTGAAGCGCGAGCGAGCACTCGCCACCATGGCGAGCCTCGTCGGCGCGCTGGTCTTGGCGCGGGCGGTGGACGATGAAGCTTTTTCCGAGGAAATCCTGAAGGCTACCGCGGCATCGCTGTAGAAGGATATCGAACCGGTGAATTGGGCGTTCTGCCAACGTGAAGTGCAGATGGCGCATCAACACAGTCGCGACGCGCCATTTGCGTGCGCGTCTTCGATTGCGAGCAGGCGGCGCTTGGTCGTGACGCCGCCGTTCGCGGAGAAGCCGCCGACCTTGCCGCCCGCGGCCAGCACGCGATGGCACGGCACGATGATGGCGAACGGGTTGCGCCCGAGCGCTTGGCCGACGGCGCGCGCGGCTCCTGGCGCTCCGAGCCGCGCCGCGATGTCGCCGTACGAAAGCGTTTCGCCCGGAGGTATTTTGCGCGCGACCGCGTAGACGCGGCGATGGAACGGCGGCACGCCATCCATATCCAGCGCCACGGCGGCAAGGTCGCAGGGTTCACCGCGCAGGAGCGCGACGATGCCGTCGAGCGCGCGCTGTACCTCGGTCGGAGGTTGAGTTTCCCTTGCGCTTGGAAAGCGGTGGCGCAGGCGTGCGCGCGTCGCATGCTCGGTCGCCTCCGGCAATTGCACGCCGACGATGCCGCGCCCGCTCCAGGCAATGCCGCAGCGGCCGACGGCCGTATCGAAGAAAGTGCAGCCAAGCGCCTGCATGCGGGAATCATAGCACTGGCCGCTCGCGCTCGACTTGGAGAATCTTGCTCAGCGCCGGCGGTTGCCTGGCTTTGGCGCCGTGGTTAGATTCGCACCATGCTGGCGACGACGCTCTGGCAAAACGAATCGATTTCGGCGATCGACTTCCGGTGCAATGCCGGACCGGCTGACGCGCCGTTTGCTGAGCGGCACGAGAGTTTTTCGGTGTCCTACGTGCGCAGGGGGAGCTTCGGTTATCGCGCCCGGGGTGAATCGTTCGAGCTAGTGGCGGGGTCGATCCTGGTCGGTCATCCGGGCGACGAGTATGTCTGCACGCACGAGCATGACTGCGGCGACGAATGCCTGTCCTTTCACCTCGTATCGGCGCTCGTTGCTGCGATCGACGATCGGCCCGCGGTCTGGCGCACCGGCTGCGTGCCGCCGCTGCCCGAGCTGATGGTGCTGGGCGAGCTCGCGCAGGCATCAGCCCAAGGCGGGAGCGACATTGGCCTCGATGAGGTCGGCCTATTGCTCGTCGCCCGATTCGTCGAGCTCGTCTCCGGTCGCAAGCAAAAGCCGCCAAAAACCTCGGCGCGTGATCGCCGCCGCGCGGTGGAGGCGGCGCTCTGGATCGACGCCCACGCGCACCAACCGATCGATCTCGAACGCGCAGCCGCTCAGGTCGAGGTCAGCCCGTTCCATTTCCTGCGGCTGTTTTCAAATAGTCTCGGCGTGACCCCGCACCAGTATTTGGTCCGCTCGCGGCTGCGGCGCGCCGCACGCTTCTTGGCCGACGATGTCCGGCCAATCACCGACATCGCCCTCGACGTAGGCTTCGGCGATCTCTCCAACTTCGTGCGCACGTTCCATCGGGCGGCCGGCGTCTCGCCGCGAAGCTTTCGTCGGGCGGCGAGAGGCGACCGCAAGATTCTCCAAGATCGGCTGGCCGCGCTCTCCTAAAGCGATGACCACCAATCGCGAGCGTTCAAGCCGGCTGCACCGCCAGCCGCTGGCAAGGCGCGCGAATCCACAAGCAGGAGGTCATCATGTACGACCATGTCGGTTTGAAGGTGAAAGACATAGACGCGAGCGTGCGCTTCTACCAGGCGGCGCTCGGCGCCCTCGGCCTTACGCTGTGCTCCCGTGATGCGTCAGCGGCGAGTTTTGGTCCCGCGGGCGAGCCGGGTCTTTATCTGGCCGGAGGCTCAGCTTCGCCCGGGATCCATGTAGCGTTCCGCGCGGCTGATCGGTCCGCGGTCGATCGCTTCCACAAGGATGGCCTCAGGGCTGGGGGCCGCGACCACGGTGCTCCAGGTTTGCGCGCCGACTACAGCCCCACCTACTATGCGGCGTTCCTGCTCGATCCCGACGGCAACAATATCGAAGCGGTTTGCCTGCGCTGACGCAGGTTTCGACGAGAAGCCTTCCGACTTGTGGTCAGGCGCCGCCGAACATGACGAAGCGTGGGAGATCCGCGCGTTCTAGCCCGAGATCCGCCAACTCTCCGTTGGTCTTGCGTGATAGCGCTTCATAGCGTGCGGCGCCTTCAAGCCCTTCCCCAATGGCGGAAAAGAGCACGGCGAAAACAGGCCGGCGTGCAGAGCGGAATGGATGCGCGGAGTTCGAGCCAATCGTGTCGCCCGCCACCTGGTGGCTAGCGTTTTCGCTGGCCTTTTGCGTAGAGTTCATAAGGACGCCCCTTGTTAATTCAACGTCTTAATCGAGGCGGGCTTCTTGTTCTTCGTCCCACCCGGGGCATTAAACTAGTTCTAATCGTATAATGTCGGCTTAATTGCTAGGATAAACGATGGGTTTATTTATTAAATAAAACTGGCGCGATGACATGCCGCCAGGCAAAAGAGCGGGTGGCGCGGCAATACCGGCGGCGCCAACCCCGCAGGGCGAGATTTATTGCTCCGGTTAGGCGGCGGCACCTCGCCATGGCCTTCCCTCGGCAGTAGACTCGCGGCGGATAGGGACGAACATCTGGACCGCCATGACTGGAATCTAGACCTCTTGCCTTACGCTTGAGCAGCGGTTCGGCTCGCGCCGCTCTCGAAATGAGCAGAGGTCCGTAGGCGGATTGGCCCAGCCCTTGCAGGAACTCGGCGACGAGGACGATGGCCCTCAGGTTTTCGGCAAGCTCTTTTCGATAAGCTCCTGGGAGCGCTTGGTTGCTGGCATTCGATGAGATGCGGGGCGAGGAGGGGGGAATTCGCCCACCCTACGTCGACTTGTCGAAATGGCTCGGCGAGGTGCAGCAGGATCTGCTCGACTATCGGCGTCGGGAGGCGGAGCTTGTCTTCCGCCGGATCGGTATCACCTTTGCCGTCCATGGCGACACCGAGGCGCAAGAGCGCTTGATCCCATTCGACGTGATTCCGCGCATCCTGTCGGCGGAAGAGTGGAAAGTGCTCAAATCCGGTCTGGAGCAGCGGGTGAAGGCGCTGAATGCCTTCATCAGTGACGTCTATCTGCGCCGTAATATTCTCAAGGCGGGGATAGTCCCTGAGGATTTGATCTTTCAGAACGAGGTTTTTCGCCCGGAGATGAACGGCAAGCCGGTCCCGCATGGCATCGCGGTGCACATCGCCGGCATCGACATCGTGCGCACCGATGAGCGCGACTTCTACGTCCTTGAAGACAATGTTCGCACACCCTCCGGCGTCTCCTACATGCTGGAGAACCGCGAAACCATGTTTCGCCTGTTTCCGGAGCTTTTCTCGCGCCACCGGATCGCGCCGGTCGAGAACTATCCTGACGAGCTTTTGGCAACGCTGAAATCGGTGGCGCCCCTCACCAGCTCGGCGGAGCCGACGGTAGTCCTCTTGACGCCGGGGAGCTTCAACTCGGCCTATTACGAGCACTCGTTCCTGGCGGACAAGCTTGGCATCGAGCTCGTCGAAGGGCGCGATCTGTTCGTGCGCGACAACGTCGTCTTCATGCGCACGACCGAAGGTCCGCAACGGGTCGACGTCATCTATCGGCGCATCGACGACGATTTCATCGATCCGCTCGCATTCCGTCCCGATTCCGTGCTCGGCGTGCCGGGCCTGTTGACGGCCTACCACGGGGGCAATGTCACACTCGCCAATGCGATCGGTACCGGGATCGCCGACGACAAAGCGATCTACAGCTACATGCCTGAGATCGTCCGCTTCTATTTGGACGAGGAGCCGATCCTCAAGAATGTGCCGACCTGGCGCTGCCGCGAGCCCGAGCACCTCGCTTACGTGCTCGAGCACTTGGCGGAGCTCGTGGTCAAGGAGGTGCACGGGTCCGGCGGCTACGGGATGCTCATCGGTCCGATGGCGAGCAAGGCGACGCTCGGCGCATTTCGCGAGAAGCTGCAGGCGCATCCGAAGAATTTTATCGCCCAGCCAACGCTCGCGCTGTCGACCTGCCCGACCTGCGTTGACGGCGGCATCGCGCCGCGGCACGTGGACCTGCGTCCCTTCGTGCTGACCGGGCGCGACAGCATCCGCATCGTGCCGGGCGGGCTCACGCGCGTCGCGCTGAAGAAGGATTCGCTCGTCGTCAATTCCAGTCAGGGGGGCGGCACGAAGGATACCTGGGTGCTTGATCATTGAACGCTGATGCTGTCGCGCACTGCCGATAATCTTTACTGGCTCGCCCGCTACGTGGAGCGTGCCGAGTACCTTGCACGCATTCTGGAAGCGACGCAGCGGCTCGCCAATTTGCCGCTTGCCTATGGCGGCTCGACCAATGAATGGGCGTCGGTGCTCGCCACGGCCGGATGCGCCGAGGCGTTCTTCGAGATCTATTCCGAGGCCACCGAGGACAATGTCACGGATTTCCTCGCTTTCTCGAACGATAATCCGTCCTCGATCCGTAACTGTTTCGCCGTGGCGCGCAACAACGCGCGCGCGGTGCGCACGGCGCTGACCGTGGAGATGTGGGATTCCATCAACGGCACCTGGCTCGAGCTCAAGCGCTACGGCAACGGCGTGACCTCGCGCGAAGAGACGCTGCGGTTCCTGCGCTGGGTGCAGGAAGCCTCGCTGCGCTTCGACGGCTGCGCCGACCGCACGATGCTGCGCAACGACATGTATTTCTTCTCCCGGCTCGGCGTGTACCTTGAGCGCGCCGACAATACGGCCCGCATTCTCGACGTGAAATATCATCTGTTGCTGCCGGCCAACGAGCGGGTGGGCGGCGCGCTCGATTACTTCCAATGGGCGTCCATTCTTCGCTCGGTGTCGGCGCTCAACTCGTACCGCTGGGTCTATCGCGATAGCCTCAAGCCATGGCTGATTGCCGATCTCCTGATCCTCAATCGTCAAATGCCGCGGTCGCTCGCCAGCTGCTACGAGAACATCGTGCGCAATCTCGACGAACTCGCCGACACGTACGGGCGGCAGGGACCGGCCCAGCGTCAGGCGCGCGCCGTTCGCACGCGCCTCGAGAACAGCTCTATGGACGAGATTTTTCAAGGCGGCCTGCACGAGTTCATCGCCGGCCTAATCGCCGACAACAATCGACTCGGTCTCGCTATCAGCCAACAATACCTCACCTAACCCCCTGCCACGGCTTTATTTACGCGGGCAAGCCAGCTACGCTGCGAGCCGGCCAAAACTCGCGTATCTTCCCGGCTCCGCATGCGCATCCGCGTCGTTCATGAAATGGTTTACACCTACGACCCGCCGGCGAGCGGCGTCATTCAGGTATTGCGGGTGATGCCGCGCAATCACGACGGGCAATACGTGCTTCGCTGGCGCGTCGAGACCTCGGAAGACTGCCGGTTTGATCAGGCCGAGGATGCGTTCGGCAATATCACCCACACGCTGACGGCGGCAGGGCCGCTTGCCCGTTTGAGCATCGCGGTCGACGGCGAGGTCGAGACGCAGGACCAGAATGGCGTCGTGCGCGGCGCGGTCGAGCGATTTCCGCCGGGTCTGTTTCTGCGCGAGACGCCCTTGACGACCGCCGATGCCAATATCGCCGAGATGGTCGCCAAGCTTCGCCGCGAGACGAAAGACGGGGTCCTGAGCGTCCTGCACGCGCTCCTCGACCATCTGCACGAGGAAATCGGCTGTGACCCCGACGCGACCGTTCCGGCGGTCGCCGCGAGTGAGGCCTTCGCGTTGCGGCGCGGCTCAGCCCAAGATCTGGCGCACATCTTCATCGCCGCCTGCCGCTCGATCGAAATCCCGGCACGCTATGTCAGCGGTTATTTCCGGAATACCGATGCCGACGTTGATCAGGTGGCGGGACATGCCTGGGCGGAAGCTTTCGTCCCCGATCTCGGCTGGGTGGCGTTCGATCCGGCCAATGGCTTCTGCCCGACCGAAGCCCACATCCGGGTCGCGGTCGGTCTTGATTATCTGGGAGCGGCCCCGGTGCGCGGCAGCCGCTACGGCGCCGGTGCCGAGACGATGCGGATCGCCGCGCCGGCGGAGACGTCCGGACGGCAAATGCAGAGCTGAGCATTTTCCGCCGCGTCGCGCGCACGTAAGATCGAGGTGGAGGCGGAGCCATGACCTATTGCTGCGGAATCCTCGTTCGCGACGGCCTAGTCATGGTCGCCGACACTCGCACCAATGCGGGATTGGACAACATCTCCACCTTCCGCAAGCTGCATGTCTTTGCCAATCCGGGCGAACGGATCCTGGCGCTCGGCTCGGCCGGCAATCTATCGATCAGCCAGTCGGTCATCGGCCATTTGACAGAAGGGTTCCCGGCTGTGGATTCGGACCACCCGGAGACCCTGATGAATGCGCCGACCATGTTCCAGGCGGCGCAACGGATCGGTCGTGCGATCCGTTATGTTCACTCCACGGACGCGGCCGCCTTGGAGTCTGCCGAGGTCAAGTTCGACGTATCCTTCTTGTTCGGCGGCCAGATTCGTGGCGGGCCGATGCACCTGTTCATGATCTACTCCGCCGGCAATTTCATCGAGTGCACGACCGATACCCCCTATCTGCAGATCGGCGAGCACAAATACGGAAAGCCGGTCCTCGACCGTGCGGTCCGCTACGACATCGATCTCTACGAGGCCCTCAAGGTGGCTCTGGTGTCGATGGATTCGACCATGCGCTCCAATCTGGCGGTAGGGCTGCCGATCGACGTCTTGATCGTGCGCCGCAATACCTGCGAGGCGGAGCTCAATTACCGCATCGAGCCTGGGGAGCCGTATTTTCACGACCTGCGCGAGCGCTGGTCGGCGGCGCTGCGCGCCGCGCATGCGAGTATTCCGTCACCGCCCTACGGCAAGACCCGGGCCTGAACGCTGCACACTTGCGTGCGCGATTGCTCTGGCTTCGCCCCGTTATCGTGTCTAGGCTGCCGGCGCCAAGTGAGGCACGAACTGGGGAGGTATTGACGTGCACATGTCGAATGAAAGCCTTGTCGTCATCTTGTTGGTCGGGTTGATCGCGGGATGGTTGGCCGGTCAAATCGTACGCGGGACAGGCTTCGGGCTCATCGGCGATCTGGTCATCGGCATTATCGGCGCCTTCATCGGCGAATGGCTGCTGCCCCGGCTGGGGATTATTCTTGGCTCCGGGATCGTTGCTGCGATCATCAACGCAACCGTCGGCGCGTTGGTGCTGCTGCTGATCCTCAGGCTCGTGCGCGGCCGCGGACGTTGGTAGAGCGATCTCAGTGCGCGCGCGGGACGCACGCCGGGGCGGAGACCGAGGCTAGGAGCGCACCGATGAACATCAAGCTCGTTTGGAGATATCGGCCCGCACCTAGTTTGCCCTCGCGTGCTCGATCGTCGGCAGCGCGTAGCCCTTGAATTGGTCGCGCAGGGTGAGCTTGTGGATCTTGCCTGTGGCCGTCATCGGCATCTGATCGACGAAGGTCACGTCGTCGGGCAGCCACCAGCTCGCCACCTTGTCCTTCATGAATACCAGCAAGGTCTCGGCGTCGAGGGCGCTGCCCTGCTTGCGCACCACGACCAGCAATGGCCGCTCCTGCCATATAGGATGCGCAACGCCGATCACGGCTGCTTGCAGTACCTCCGGATGGCCGGCCGCGACGCCCTCGAGGGCGATCGAGCTGATCCATTCGCCGCCGGATTTAATGACATCCTTCGAGCGGTCGGTGAGCATGATCTGGCCCTGCGGATCGATCGTTGCCACGTCGCCGGTCCTGAGGAATCCTTCGGCGTCGAGCGCGCTGCCGCCTTCGTCCTTGAAGTAACCCGAGGCGATCCACGGAGCCTTCACGCGCAGATGGCCGAAGGCGACGCCGTCGCGCGGCAATTCGCGTTCGCTGTCGTCCACGATCTTGTACTTGACGCCCCACAATGCCCGCCCGGAATTCACGCGGCGGTCGATGCGCTGATCGATCGGCAGGTCGGCGGTGCCGGGCCGCATCGTGGCATTGCTGCCGCCCAGCGCCTCGGTCATGCCCCAGGCCTGCGCCAGCTCGACCCCGTAGTTGCGCTCCATCTTCTCGATCAGCGCGCGCGGCGGCGCCGATCCCGAAGAAAGCGCAAGCCGTAGTCTGGAGAAACGCTTGTTGGTGCGATCGAGCCAGTCGGTGAGGATGATCCACATGGTCGGCACGCCGCACGTGATCGTCACTTGCTCGCCTTCGATCAGCTCGTAGAGCTTATCCGGCTCGTAGTTGCGGCCGGGAAGTACGAGCTTCATGCCTAGCATCGGGCCCACGTAAGGGAACTCCCACGCATTGCCATGGAACATCGGCGCCATCGGCATCATGGTTTCCATGCCGCCGTTGCGCGAGCCGAGCCCGATGATATTGCTCACCAGCATGGATGAAAGCATTGCGGAACGGTGCGAATAGACGACACCTTTGGGATTGCCGGTGGTGCCTGAGGTGTAGCAAATGGTTGAGGCAGAATTCTCGTCGAATTCCGGCCAGGCATAGTCGTCGCTCTCCGCCTCGATCAGCTCTTCGTAGCAGATGAGCCGGCCCGCCGTGCTCTTGGCGGGCATGCGATCCCGCGGCGCCATGATGACGTAGTCCGTAACCGTGGTGAGCCGCGGCGCGATCCCTTCGACGACGGGCAGCGACGCGGCATCCACGAACAGCATCCGGTCTTCGGCATGATTGATGATGTAAACGAGCTGATCCGCGAATAGCCTCGGATTGATCGTGTGCAGGACTCCTCCCATGCCGGACACGCCGTAGAACATCTCGAAATGCCGGTGCGTGTTCCAGGCGAGGCTGCCGACGCGATCTCCGGGCGCGATGCCCAGTCGAGCGAGCGCTTTCGCGAGCCGCTTGGTGCGGCTCCCGGCTTCCCCGTAGGTATATCGATGGACGTCGCCTTCGATCGTCCGCGCCACGATTTCTGTATCACCATGATAGGTGGCCGCATGATCGATCAGGCTCGAGACCATCAGCGGCATGTTCATTTGCAGGCCTTGAAGCATCACTCCCTCCATCCGGATTTATCTTTGTTGCTCAAAATCCCATCTGGCGCGCGGCAAGCTCCTTCATGATTTCCTCGGCGCCGCCGCCGATGGCATTGACCTTCACTTCACGATAGATGCGCTCGACCTTGGTGCCGCGCATGAAGCCCATGCCGCCGTGGATCTGGACGGCTTCGGACGCGCAGACCGCCATGGTGCGGGTGGCCTGGTTCTTGAGCATCGCGATGTCGGCGATCGGGCTCTCGCCTTGTCCGACCCGCCACGCGAGCGCCTCGAGATAGGCCTGCGTCGCGTTGATGCGCATCGCCATGTCGACGAGCTTGTGGCGGATGACCTGTTGGTCGATCAGCCGCTGGCCGAAGACCCGCCTCTCGCGCGCCCAAGCGAGCGCCTCGTTGAGACATACGGCCGAGAACGCATTGGCGGCTGCCGCCATGCCGATGCGCTCGCGGTTGAAATTGAACATGATGCCGGAAAAGCCGCAATTCTCATCGCCGATCAGGTTCCCGGCCGGAACGCGGCAATCGTCAAAATGCAGGACCGCCGTGTCGGAGGCCCACCAGCCCATTTTCTTGAGCGGCGTCTGGGTGAAGCCGGGCGTGCCCTTCTCGATCAGCAGCAGCGAGATGCCTCCTGCGCCCGCGCCGCCGGTGCGCACCGCCACTGTATAGTAATCGGCCCGCATGCCGGAGGTGATGAACATCTTGGTGCCGTTGACGACATAGGCGCCGCCGATCCCCACGGCCCGGGTGCGGATGTTCGCCACATCGGATCCGACCTCGGGTTCCGTGACGGCCAGCGCGCTGATCTTCTGGCCCGACAAAATATCCGGCAGGACGCGGTCCTTCAAAGCTTTGCTGCCGAGCCGGGCGATCGGCGGCGCCCCGATCGAATGGCTCATCAGGCTTGCCGAGATGCCACCGGAGCCGGCGCGCGCAAGCTCCTGCGCGGCGATGATGCCGAAAAACTCGTCACCCGGAATGCCGCCATAGTCCTCCGGAAAGCCGAGCCCGAGGAGACCGACATCCGCGGCCTTGCGATACAGCTCCCGCGGAAATTCTTCCGCCTCGTCCCATTCGTCGACGAACGGCGCGATTTCCCGTTCCACGAAACGGCGCAGAGTGTCGCGGAACGCCGCATGGCTCTCGCTGTAGTAAGGCGACCTTGCAGGTGCGTTCACGAGCTTCATGCGGCCGCCTGCCGAAGCCCCATGATGGTCCGCGCCTCGGCGGGGCCGGCGATCGAGCGGCCGGCTTCCCGTGCATAGCGGGCCAGCGCCTCAATGAGCGCGCCGTTCGAGGAGACCTTGCTGCCGTCGGGCACGTAGAATGTGTCCTCGAGCCCGGTGCGCAGGTGTCCGCCCAGCTCGGCGGCGCGGCGGTGCAGCGGCCAGATCTCGGCACGGCCGATTGCGGTGACTTGCCAAGGCGCGCCCGGAAGCGCTTGCTTCTTGAGGATCGGCAATAGATCCGGATCCGCCGGCATGCCGGACTCCACGCCCATGACGAAATTGTATTTCGGCCGTCCCTTGAACATCCCGTTCTTGGCGTACATGCCGACACAGCGCACGATGCCGATGTCGAAGCATTCGAATTCCGGCTGCGTGTGCGTCTCTTCCATCACGTCGAGGAAGGCCTTCACCTTGTCGGCCGGGTTGTCGAAGATGTGCGGGGGCCAGGCCCAGGAACCGTCAGAACGGCATTTCATGTAGTTGAGCGAGCCGGCATTGCAGGCCGCGATCTCCGGCTTCACCGCGCGCAGGCAGGCCACCGGGCCGCTGATGTTCGGGCCGATGGTGCCCGTCGATTCGTTCAGGATCACGCCCGGGCAAGCCGCTTGGATCGCCCGCATGATCGTGACCGCCAGCTCGGGCTCCCAGGACGGCAGGTGCCCCCTGCCGGGTTCCTGCTGGCGGAAATGCACGTGCATGACGCTGGCGCCGGCGTCGAATGCGGCCCTGGCCTCGCGGGCCATTTCCTCAGGCGTTACCGGCACCTTATGCTGCTTGGGATCCGTCAGGACGCCGGTCAGCGCGCACGTGATGATTGCCTTGTCGCTCATGTCGAGCCCTCGTTCGCTTATCAGAGCATTTCCCGGAAAAAGTGGACACCGGTTTTCCGCAGGAAATGCGGCCAAATATAAAGAATTAGAGCGCTTCCCGATTCAAGGTAATCGGGAAGCGTTCTAATCCGCGGGTTCGGTCGTGAGCACGGCGAGGAGCTGGCGCGTTGCCACTTGATCGCCTGTCTTGACGTTGATTGCCGCGATGGTGCCGTCGTGCTCGGCGGCGATCTCGTGCTGCATCTTCATGGCTTCGAGCACCACGATGCGCTGCCCCTTCGCGACTTTGTCGCCCGCCTTGGCGAGCACCGCGATGATCGAGCCGTTCATGGGCGCGAGCAGTTGCGAGGCGCCGTCGCGGATCTTACCGGCGGCGAGCTCCAGCCGCGTCTCGCGCGCCGTCATCACGACGCCGCCGAGATCGAGATGCAGCGCCCCGTCCGCGAAGGCGTACCGCGCCGTCCGTTGCAGTCCAGCGGCCGAGAACCGCACCAGGCCCGGCCGGCGGTCTACGATCTCGACCTCGGTAGTCTGTGTCTCGATGGCGACCGCATAGCGGCCCGCATCAAGTGCCGTGACGATCGCCGCATGATGTGCGTCGCCGAGCTTGATCCGCATCGGCCAGGCGGCGGTCCCGGTCGAGAACCAGCCCGCGGTTTCGCCCGTCGGTCTATCGGCGGCGGCCTCGAACAGCAGAACGCAAGCGAGCGCCAGCATGGGTGGGTCCGGAGCCGGTCGCTGCATCGCGGCGCCGCCGATCGGGAAATATTTCTCGATAAAGGCGGTCGTGGCCTCGCCGGCCGCGAACACCGCGTGGCCGAGCACCGATGTGAGAAAGCCGCGGTTGGTATCGATACCGAGCACGGCGGTGTCCTCGAGCGCGGCGATCAGGCGGCGGCGTGCCTCTTCGCGGCTCGCGCCGTGGGCGATGACCTTCGCAAGCATGGGATCGTAGAACGGGCTGACCGCCTGGGCCGATCGCAGACCGTGATCGACCCGAATGCCCGCACCCGAAGCCGGACGCCAATCGATCACGGTCCCGCTTTGCGGCAGGAAGCCGCGGTAGGGGTCCTCGGCATAGAGTCGCGCCTCGATCGCATGGCCGTCGAAGCGAATTTGATGCTGCTCCAGCGGCAATTCTTCGCCGGCCGCGACCTGCAATTGCCAGGCGACAAGATCGAGCCCGGTGATCGCTTCGGTCACCGGATGCTCGACCTGGAGGCGCGTATTCATCTCGATGAAATAGAAGGCCCCCGATGGATCGAGCAGGAACTCGACCGTGCCGGCGCCACGATACGAAATGGCGCGCGCGGCCGCGACCGCGGCCTTGCCCATCTGCTCGCGCAATTCACTCGATACGGCGGGGGAGGGCGCCTCCTCGACGACCTTTTGGTGCCGGCGCTGGATGGAGCAGTCGCGCTCGCCGAGATGCACGACGTTGCCGTGCCCGTCGGCAAACACCTGGATCTCGACATGCCGGGCATCGACGATGGCCTTTTCAAGAATCAGCTCGCCCGACCCGAACGCGTTGGTGGCCTCCGAACGGGCCCGCGCGGCGGCTTCGACAAAGTCGTCGGGCCCGCCGACGAGCCGCATGCCACGACCCCCGCCACCGGAAGCGGCCTTGACCATCAACGGGAAGCCGATGCGGTGGGCCTGCGCCGCAAACGTCGCATCGGATTGATCCCGGCCCTGGTAGCCTGGGGAGCACGGGACCTGGACCGCGATCATCAAATCCTTCGCGCGCGCCTTGTTGCCCATCGCGTGGATCGCGGCCGGAGTCGGGCCGATGAACACCAGCCCGGCATCTTCGCACGCCTGCGCGAATTCGGCATTTTCCGACAGGAACCCGTAGCCCGGATGAACCGCATCCGCGCGCGCGCGGCGTGCGGCGGCAAGCAGAGCATCGACCTTGAGATAGCTCTCCTGCGCCGGCGGCGGGCCGATGCGCACCGCTTCGTCGGCGAGCGCGACGTGGGGCGCACTCGCATCCGCATCGCTGTAGACCGCCACGGTGCGATACCCCATGGCGCGTGCCGTGCGCGCGATGCGGCACGCGATCTCGCCTCGGTTGGCGATCAGGATTTTTGAGAAGGGGGTCACGTGCCCTTGCCGCGAGGAGAGCGCATTGCGGTGAGGTTGGCGCGCTGACCTTTACCTCTCCCCGCTTGCGGGGAGAGGTCGGAACAAGCGCGCTCTTGCGCTCGTTCCGGGTGAGGGGGCCCCTCCGCGAGTCTGAGCCTGTTGAGAGTCCCCCTCACCCGCCATCCTCGTTGGCGCTCGGACGGCGACCTCTCCCCGCAAGCGGGGAGAGGTAAGAAGCCGGCCGCCGCATTAGAGTGCACCGCGTTCACCATCACTCCGCCTTCGTAACCCATGTGGGTTTGCGCTTCTCGAGGAAGGCCGTCGTGCCTTCGCGGCCTTCCTCGCCTCGCACTGCCTTCGCAAAGCAATCCGCGGCGTCATCCAGCAATGCCTCGAGCGGTGCCGGGCCTGCGGCGCGCAGCATCAGACGCTTGGTCTCGGCGACGGCACCTGGAGCGCATCTGAGCACTTGGTTGATCGCCTCGACGACGGCGTGATCGAGCGCCGCTCGATCCGCCACCACAAGATGGGCAACCCCGATTTCGCGCGCCTCCTGCCCGCTCAGCCGTGTACCCGACACGCCGAAGCGCCGCGCCGCCGTGAGCCCGATCCGCTCGACCACGAACGGCGAGATCGCGGCCGGCACGATTCCGAGCGTCACTTCCGTCATGGCGAAGGTCGCGTCGGCCCGCGCGATCGTGATGTCGGCGACGCACGCGAGCCCGAAACCGCCCCCCATGGCGTTGCCTTCGACCGCGGCGATGACCGCTTGCGGGGCCGCATTGACCGTTGCCAGCATGGCGCCGAAGCGGCGGTTGCTCTCCCGCACGTCGTCGGCGAGGCCGGGCGGGGGGGCGGCGCGTGCGGCCGACATGTTCTTGATGTCGCCGCCTGAGCAAAACGTGCCGTCCGCGCCGCGCAGCACCACGACCCGCACCGCGCGATCGTCGGCGATGGCTGCAAACGTCGCGGCGATCTCGCGGACCATCTGGGCGCTCATTGCGTTTTTCACCTCGGGCCGGTTGAGCCACAGGTGCAGCACGGGCCCCTTCGCCTCGAGCCTGATGTGCGCGGTAGCGGGCAGACTAGCCATGCGAGGCCTTCGGGTCCGGCGCGTTGGACGTTCCGGGCAGCGTTCCCATCAGCTTGCAAATGATGGTCAGCATGATCTCATCGGCGCCGCCGCCGATCGACGTCAGGCGCCCGTCGCGGAAGGCGCGGCTCACGGGCGTTTCGTTCATGAAGCCCATGCCGCCCCAATATTGCAGGCAGGAATCGCTGACCTCGCGGCGCAGGCGGCCGGCCTTGAGCTTCGCCATCGAAGCGAGCCTGGTGACGTCTTCTCCGTCGACATAGAGCTCGCAGGCTCGATAGACGAGCGAGCGCAGGAGCTCGATCTCGGTCGCAAGCTCCGCCAGCTTGAAATGGACCACTTGGTTGTCGAGGATCGATTTGCCGAAAGCCTGGCGAGCGCGCGTATGGTCGATTGTCTGCTCGATCAAGCGTTCGAGACTCTTGAGCCCGCAAGCGGCGGCCCAGAGCCGCTCCTCTTGGAACTGCAGCATCTGATAGCCGAAGCCCTTGTTCTCTTCGCCGATCCGGTTGCGCTGGGGAATCCGCACATTGTCGAAGAAGATTTGCGCCGTGTCGGAGGATCGCATGCCGAGCTTGTCCAGCTTGCGGGCGATCTCGACGCCCTTGGTCTTCATCGGCAAGCAGATCAACGTCTTGTTCCTGTGCACCGGCCCGTCGGACGT
This sequence comes from Xanthobacteraceae bacterium, assembly GCA_052148715.1. Classification (GTDB taxonomy): domain Bacteria; phylum Pseudomonadota; class Alphaproteobacteria; order Rhizobiales; family Xanthobacteraceae; genus JBKQHQ01. The sequence continues at coordinate 27,550 of JBKQHQ010000244.1, forward strand.
GTTGGCGAGGAGGCACATCCAGTCGGCCTGGGTGCCATTCGTCGTCCACATCTTGCCGCCGTTAATGACATAGTCGTCGCCGTACTTGCGGGCGTGTGTCTTGATCGAAGCGACGTCGGACCCGGCGCCGACTTCCGAGACCCCGAGACACGCCACGTAGTCGCCGGTGATCGAAGGCGTCAGGAACTCGCGCCTGACCTCGTCGGAGCCGAATCGCGCGAGCGCGGGCGTCGCCATGTCGGTCTGCACGCCGATGGCCATCGGCACGCCTCCGCAGGTGATATTGCCGAGCTCTTCGGCCATGACGAGCGCGAACGAATAATCCAGTCCTTGCCCGCCATATTCGACCGGCTTGGTCAATCCCAGAAAACCGAGATTGCCCAACTTCTTGAACAGCTCGTGTGCCGGAAAGATGCCGGCCTCTTCCCATTCGTCGACATGCGGATTGACTTCCGCGGCAATGAATTTCCGCAGGCTTCGCCGCAGTTCCTCGTGCTCGGGCGTGAACGGCATGGGTGGGTCTCCCTTCAAACATTATAATCGTAGGGCGGATTAGTCGTAGCCGTAATCCGCCGTTCTGCCGCCGAAGGCGGATTACGCTACGCTAATCCGCCCTACTAACACCGCCCGACGCCGAATGTGGTCGGTTTCAGCGGGCGGATTTCGGCTTCGCGGCAGATCGACAGACAAAGCGCCAGGACCTTGCGGCTGTCACGCGGATCGATCAGGCCGTCGTCCCAAAGGCGGGCGGTCGCATAGAGCGCAGTCGATTCGCCTTCCATGCGCTTGACGATGGCCTGCTCCATTGCGTCGAGCTTCGCTTGGTCGACGGGCTTGCCTTCGCGCTTGAGCTTCTCCTCGGTGACGATCGACATCACTTTCGCCGCCTGCTCGCCGCCCATGACGGCGATGCGGTTGTTGGGCCAGGCGAAGATGAAGCGCGGATCGTAGGCGCGGCCGCACATCCCGTAGTTGCCGGCCCCGAACGAGGCTCCGATATGCAGCGTGAGTTGCGGCACGGTCGCATTGGCAACCGCTTGAATCATCTTCGAGCCGCGATTGATGATGCCGGCCTGCTCGGCCTCGCGACCGACCATGTAGCCGGTCGTGTTCTGCAGGTAGACGATCGGGACGTTCGCCTGGCAACAGATCTGGATGAACTGCGCGGCCTTCGCGGCTCCATCAGCATCGATCGGCCCGTTATTGCCGATGAAGCCCAAGGCGTGGCCTTCGATCTCGGCATGGCCGCAAACCGTCTGGGTTCCGTAGAGCGTCTTGAAATCGAGGAAATCCGAATCATCCACCAGGCGGGCGATCACTTCGCGCACGTCATAGGGCTTGCGGTAGTCGGCCGGCACCAGGCCGGCGAGCTCCTCGGCTGGATAGCGGGGCTCCTTGAAGGTCTTCGCCGGCCGCCACGGAAGCTGCGCGTTCCAAGGGAGCTTCGCCATGATCTCGCGGGCGATGCGGATGCCGTCGGCATCGTCTTCGGCGAGATATTCGCCAAGCCCCGAGATCGTCGCGTGCATCTCCGCGCCGCCGAGTTCCTCGTCGGTCGCGATCTCGCCGGTTGCGGCCCGCAAGAGCGGCGGGCCGGCGAGGAACACCTTGGCTTTATTGCGGACGAGCACGACGTAGTCGGAGAGGCCGGGAAGATAGGCGCCGCCGGCGGTTGAGGAGCCGTGCACGACCGTCACCTGTGGGATGCCGGCGGCCGACATCCGCGCCTGGTTGGCAAAGCCGCGCCCGCCCTCGACGAACATTTCGGCCTGGTAGAGCAAATTGGCGCCGCCGGATTCCACAAGCCGCACGATCGGAAGCTTGTTCTCCATGGCGATCTGTTGCACCCGCAGGTTTTTCTTGACGCCCATCGGCGTCGACGTGCCGCCTTTGATCGCGCTGTCGGAAGCCGCGACAATGCAGCGGATGCCTGAGACGGTGCCGATCCCGGCGATCCCGCCGCCGCCCTGGATTACGTCGGCGCCGTCGTCGTCATGCATGCGAAAGCCGGCGAGCGTTGCGAGCTCGAGCCAAGGCGCGCCGCGATCAACGAGCAGGGCCACCCGCTCACGCGGCAGCAATTGGCCGCGCTTGCGAAAGAGGTCGCGCCGGGAATTCGATGCGTCCCGCGCCTTTTGCTCGAGCGCGCGGAATCGCTCGATCAAGGCCAGCATTTGCTCGCGGTTCGCCTGAAAGGTTTCCGATCGCGGATCGATACGGCTCTCGAATGCGGGCATGCGTTTGTTCAGTCGCGCAGGATTTTGGGCAGAGCGGCGAGGTGGAAGCCGTCGAACGCGGGCGCCGGCTCCCGGTGCTTGGGCAGCGGCCGGCTCGGGCGCGTCAGTGGCACGCCGCCGTCGATGCGCAGCGTCGTGCCGGTGACGAAGCGCGCGGCCTTGGACAGCAGAAAAACGATCGCCGCAGAGACCTCGCTCTCGGTGCCGATGCGTCCCATCGGGCAAAAATGCTTCAGCCTGCGGATCTGTTCGCCCATCTCGGGCGGATAATTGTCGAGCCCCGAGGATGCGATCCATCCAGGCGCGACGGCGTTGACCCGGACATTCGACCCGCACCATTCAAGCGCGGCCGTCTCGGTGAAATTCACCATTCCGGCGCGCGCCGCGCCGGAATGCCCCATGCCGGGCATTCCGTTCCACATGTCGGCAACGATGTTGACGATGGCGCCGCCATGGGCCGCCATCCATTGATTGTAGGCCTCCCGCGCCATCAGGAAGCCGCCGGTGAGGTTGTTGCGCACCACCGCGTCGAAACCCTTTTGGCTGATGGCGGCGAGCGGCGCGGAGAACTGCCCGCCGGCATTGTTGACCAGATGATCGATCCTGCCGAAGCGTTCGAGGACGCCCGCGATGGTGCCGCGCACCAGATCCTCCTCGCGGATGTCGCAGGCAAAGCCGTGCGCCTCGCCGCCGGCCGCTTCGATCTCGGCCTTCACCCGATCGAGCTTCTCGGGCTTACGGCCGACCAGCGCCACGCGGGCGCCGAGCGCGGCGAGCTCGTGTGCAGTGCACCGTCCGATGCCGCTGCCGCCGCCGGTGACGATCGCCACCTCGCCGGAGAACAGGCCGGCCTGGAACACCGACCGATAGGCCGAGGCCTGAGACACTGAATGAACCTCCCTGATCGCGCTTGTCGTCGGCCGCTCATCGTTGACCGGCGCGCTCGTCGCGGTGGCGAGCTTTTTTTGTGCGGCGCAGGGCGGCTTGCAAGCTGCCCCGCATTCGAGCTTGTCGCAAATTCAAAGGCCGCGTCAATCGTCACCCCGGCCTACGGCGATCAGAAAAGCACAGCTCTGTTCGCGTCAGGGAATCCTCGATAGACTTTCCCGCACAAGAACAAACGGGAGGAACTCACCATGCCGATCTCCACGCTCAAGGATATCGAGGCGCTCGAACGAATTCCATTGGCCGAGCGCCAGCCGGCGCGCTCCGTCTATGAGCTGCTTACGACGGTGGCCGACCGCCGACCCGAGAAGCTCGCCTTTCGCTCGCTCGCCAAGGGGTTTTCCGACGAGCCGACCCGCGACGTGACCTACGGCACCTTCAAGCGGCGCATCATCCAGGCGGCGAACCTGTTTCGCGCGCTCGGAGTGGGCCCCAACGAGTCGGTCTCCCTCCTGATGCCGATCGCGGCCGAGACGTTTTATGCGATGTTCGGGGGCCAAGTTGCCGGCATGGCCAATCCGATCAATTTCCTGCTGGAGACGGATCACATCATCGCCCTGCTGCGGGAGGCGCGCTGCCGCGTGCTGCTCGGCCCCGATCCGGACTTGCTGCCCGGGGTCTGGGCCAAGCTCGAAGCCGTGCGCGACAAGGTGCCCACGCTCGAAGCCGTGATCCGGGTCGGGGGTCCCGCCGAGCGGGCCGGCATCGATGCCCGCCATTTCGAGACCGAGCTCGACCGGCAGGACGGATCATCCCTGAGCTTCTCGCGCAAGGTCGCGCCGGACGACACCGCAAGCCTCTTCCACACGGGCGGAACCACCAGCGCGCCGAAGCTTGCGCGGCACACCCAGCAGGGGCTGTTGTTGATGGCATGGTCCCAGAGCGAGGCGCTGGATGACGGCACCGGTGAGGTGTTCTTCAATGGGTTGCCGCCGTTCCACGTCGGCGGCGCCAATTGCGCAGGTCTCGCGCCGTTGTCGCGCGGCGCTACCATCGTGTTGCTTACCGCGGCAGGCTATCGCAATCCCGTCATCGTGCAGAACCTGTGGGCCCTAGTCGAGCGCTTTCGCCCGACCGTGCTCGGCATGGTGCCGACCAGCTGGGGCGCGGCACTCAGCATTCCGAGCGACGGCTACGACCTCTCCAGCATCAAGCTCTGCAACGTTGGCGCTGCCACCATGCCGGTCGAGATCGCCAACGCCGTGGAGGCCAAGCTCAACGCGCCGGTGGTCGAGGGCTGGGGCATGACCGAGCTGCACGGCTTCGGGTCGATGAATCCGGCGGCCGGTGAACCGCGCATCGGCTCGGTCGGATTCCGTCTGCCGTATACCGAGCTGATCGTCGCGCGGCTTGCTAAGGGCCGCCTTGCCGCGATCTGCCCCCCCGGCGAGATCGGCAGGGTCCTGGTGCGCGGCCGTCAAGTATTCGGCGGCTATGTCAACCCAGCGCATAACCGCGACGCTTGGATTGAGCCGCTGCCGGGCGAGACGGTTCCGGCGTGGAGCCCCGGCGGGCCCTGGCTCGACACCGGTGATCTCGGCCGCTTCGACGCCGACGGCTATCTGTGGCTCACCGGGCGCGCCAAGGACGTGATCATCCGCGGCGGCCACAACATCGACCCGCTGACCATTGAGGAAGTGCTGCACCAGCATCCCGCGGTCGAGGCCGCGGCCGCGGTCGGGCGGCCCGATGCCTATGCGGGTGAGATCCCGGTCGCCTTCGTTCAGCTCAAGGCCAACGGCCAGGCGACCGCGGAGGAGCTCGAAGCATTCGCACGCCAGCGCATCCCCGAGCGCGGCGCCGCGCCGACCGAGGTCACGATCCTCCCGCAGCTTCCGCTCACCGGGGTCGGAAAGATCTTCAAGCCGGCGCTGCGCCAGATCGCCGCGCAGCGCACATTCGAGCGCGTGGTCGCCGGCGTGCTCGGCAGCAACGGGGTCCGCGGCACCGTCGTGGTGGCTCCCCATCCCGAGCATGGCACCTTCGCCCACGTTACCCTCGAAGGGCCGGTGTCGCCGGCGACCGTCGCCGGCGTCCGTGACGCTCTCAAGGGCTTTCAGATGCGACATGAGGTGGTTGCGGCCTAGCGAGGAAGGAATGCAAGAAACGGCCAGCCCAGGAGCAAGCCGCAAAGTCGGGTCAGAAGCGGCCGCGCGGCGTCGAGACGAAATCTAGCTTTCGGTCACAGTGCCAGAGAATGTCGCCCGCGTCGTCACGCCACTTTCAAGAAAGGTCGAACGGCGTGCGCTTGGTCGTCCTCGTTTTGACAGGTGCTTGTCGGCGGGACCATGTCGGGGCATCGTGCGTCCGGCGGACTGAGACCGGCGAAGTCCAACCGGAGGAAATGGCCATGCGGCTCTCGTGCGATCGGGGTCGACTGGTGCGAGACGTCCCCAAAAGCCCGATTGCCAGGCTGGAATGAAGTCGCCACCCCTGCTCGTCATCGAAGGGCTATGCGTGCGCTTCGGCGGCGTCGTCGCGCTTGACGAGATCTCGTTTGAGGTGGCTGGCGGGCAGATTTGCGGGCTCATTGGCCCCAATGGCGCCGGCAAAACCACTTTGTTCAACTGTCTGTCGCGACTCTATCGCGCTGATCGTGGCGCCATAAGCTTCGAGGGCCGGCCTTTGCTGGCGGCCGCGCGGCACGAGATTGTGCAGCGCGGCATCGCACGCACATTTCAGAATGTGGCGCTGTTTCAGACAATGACCGTGCTGCAAAACGTCATGATTGGCGCGCATTGCCGCGCGCGAGGTGGATTTTTGGCCGACGCGCTTTCCATGCCGCTAGTTCGAAAGGAAGAGCGGCACATTCGCGAGCGCGCGGGCGCTCTCGTCGAAGAATTCGCGCTCGAAGCCGTCGCGGCGGTGCCGGTGAGCCGACTTCCATTTGGGACCCAGAAGCGCGTCGAACTCGCTCGGGCCCTGGCGAGCGAGCCCAAATTATTGCTCCTCGATGAACCTGCCGGCGGCCTCAATCACGAAGAGGTCGATCGGTTGCGCGGCGAGATACTCGGAATCCGTGACCGCCGCGGCATAACCGTCCTTCTCGTCGAGCATCATATGAATCTCGTCATGCGCGTGTCCAACCAGGTCGTAGCGCTCAATTTCGGCCGCAAGATCGCAGATGGGTCTCCCGGCGAAGTGCAGCGCAACCCAGATGTGATCCGCGCCTATCTCGGAGATCCCGCTTGATGCCGGCGCTCCTCGGGACACCCGGACCCGATGCCTCATATGGACCCATCCGGATCCCTTACGGGTTCAATGTCTGCATTGAAGAGGGCGGCAACGCCAATCTGGGCGCTGGATCTTGCCGATCATCCTTATCTCGAAACCGGACGCGTGGCTCTCGGCGACGCGCGACCGGCGTCATGCGACGTGACGAATCCCTGCGTCGCGTCTACCTTGGTTACTAAGGAGCGAAGAGGGATGACGGCGTTCCTGCACCAGATATTTTCCGGCCTCGCGATGGGCGGGATCTACGCGATTTTGGCTCTTGCGCTCGTGATGATCTATCAAGCGACCCATCTCGTTAACTTCGCGCAAGGCGAGATGGCGATGTGCTCGACCTACATCGCCTGGAACATGATCGATTCAGGTTTGCCTTATTGGACCGCGTTCGTGCTTACGATTGTCCTGTCGTTCGTAGGCGGAATGGTGATTGAACGCCTCGTGGTGCGGCCTTTCGCAAAGGCGCCGGTTCTCACAGTCGTCATCGTTTTTATCGGGTTGCTGCTTATCTTCAACAGCCTTGTCGGCTGGCACTACACCTACACAATCAAGACCTTCGATAGTCCGTTTTCGGACAAGCCGTGGTTCGGCAATGTCTTCATGTCTTCGCACGAATCGGGTGCCATCGTCGTGGCGCTTACGGTTCTGGCGTTGGTCTATGCGTTCTTTCGCTTCACGCCGCTGGGATTGGCGATGCGCGCTGCCGCGCAGAATCCTGCATCGAGCCAGCTGGTGGGGATAAGAGTCGGCTGGATGTTGGCGATCGGCTGGGGCCTCGCCGCCGCCATCGGCGCCGTGGCCGGGATAATGGCGGCGCCGATCGTCTATCTGGATCCCAACATGATGGGCGGCATTCTGCTCTATAGCTTCGCTGGCGCCGTCCTCGGCGGCATTGACAACCCCTGGGGCGCAGCGCTCGGCGGGCTCATGGTTGGCGTTCTCGAAAACGTCGCCGGCGCCTATATCGTGGGGACCGGGCTCAAGCTCTCGGTTGCGCTGATCATTATTGTCGGTGTGCTCGTCATACGGCCATCGGGCCTGTTCGGGCGTCAGCTCGTCACGCGGGTTTGAGCTCATGACGATCGCAAGCGATACGCCGACCGCCCTGGCCGCCAAGCCGATCGTGGAATCGGATGGGGGTCGGTGGCGGTTCCTTGCGTTTGGATTATTCTGCATTGCCGCTCTTGGGCTACCGTTTGTCGCGAGCGGCTATCGCCTGTTTCAATTCTCACAAGTCGTGATTTATTCGATTGCGCTGCTGGGGTTGAACCTGCTGACGGGTTACAATGGCCAGATCTCGCTCGGGCACGGCGCCTTCTTTGCCATCGGTGGCTACACCGCGGCGATCCTGATGACCAAATTCGGCGTGCCCTATTGGGCGAGCGTGCCAATCGCCAGCCTGATCTGCTTTTTGGCGGGGTTCCTGTTCGGTCTGCCGGCTTTGCGGCTGGGCGGCCTTTATCTCGCGCTTGCGACTTTCGCGTTGGCGATCGCGACGCCGCAATTCTTGAATTTTAAGGCATTCGACGCCTGGACGGGCGGAGTACAAGGCTTGCAACTCGGCAAGCCGCAAGTACCCGGCGCATTGCCTCTGACGTCTGACCAATGGCTTTATTTCTTCTGTCTCGGTTGCGCCGGCCTGTTATTCTGGGGGGCGGCCAATCTCGTGCGCCGGCGCTTCGGGCGCGCCATCGTGGCGATCCGCGATCATCCGATCGCCGCGGAGGCGATGGGCATCAATATATCGTTTTATAAAACTATGTGCTTCGGCGTGAGCGCGCTCTATGCAGGGGTGGCCGGCGCGCTGTCGGCCATTGTCGTCGGGTTCGTGTCCCCTGACAGCTTCGGCCTGTTTCTGTCGCTGTTTTTTCTTGTCGGCATTGTCGTCGGCGGGCTGTCCTCGATCTGGGGTGTGCTATTTGGCGCGCTGTTCATCGAATTTGTTCCGAACTACGCCGACCGGCTCTCCGATGTTTTCGGGGAAAGCGCGAAGGCGCTGCCCGGGGCGATTTACGGGATTTTGTTGATCGGCCTGATGTATGTGATGCCGGCCGGGGTCGCCGGCGCGGTCAAGGCGACGCCACGGCTGCTTTTACGTCTTTTCTCCCACGCGAAGCGCGTCTAGACTGGCGGTTCACTGGCGACCACCCCTGACGAGCATCCCTGTCTCGGGAATTGCCCGTGCAATCGCGTCACAACAGGAGGAACACAACATGATCTCGCGTCGCGCATTTTTGCAAGCTAGCGCCTTTTCAGCCGCCTCTTTTGCGTCCGGCTCGCGAGCCGCCTTTGCCGCCAACGCGCCGGGGATTACCGACTCGGAGATCAAGATCGGTCAGACGATGCCCTATAGCGGTCCGGCCTCGGCCTATGGCGTGATCGGCAAGACCGAGGCGGCCTACTTCAAGATGATCAACGAAATGGGCGGGATCAACGGCCGCAAGATCAACCTAATCAGCCTCGACGACGGCTACAGCCCGCCTAAGACCGTGGAGCAAATTCGCCGCCTCGTGGAGCAAGACCAGGTTGCGTTTGTCTTCCAGACGCTGGGCACGCCGCCCAACGCAGCGATCAGGCCCTATCTGAATGACAACAAGGTGCCCCAACTCTTCGTCGCTACGGGGGCGGCCATGTGGGACGACCCGAAGCACTTTCCGTGGACCATGGGGTACAATCCAAGCTATGTGACCGAAGCTCACATTTACGGCCGATCCATCGTCAAGGCCAACGCCAAAATCGGCGTGCTCTATCAGAACGATGCTTTCGGGAAGGATTACCTGATCGGATTGAAGGACGGCCTTGGCGCCGGTCATGCAGGGCTTGTCGTCAAGGAAATCTCCTATGAAGTTTCTGAACCAACCGTAGACTCGCAGATCGTCAGCCTCCAAGAGTCGGGCGCGGATACGTTCCTCATCGCGGCGACACCAAAATTCGCGGCGCAAGCGATCCGCAAAGCCTATGACATCGGCTGGAAGCCGGTGCGTTATCTAACCAATGTATCAACCTCGGTCGCCACCGCTCTGAAGCCGGCGGGACTGGAGAAAGCCAGCGGTTGCATCTCCGCCTATTACGGCAAGGACCCGACGGACCCGCGCTGGAAGGACGATGCGGGCTATAAAGAGTGGGTCGCCTTTGCCAGCAAATACTTGACACCAGGCGATCTCATCGACGCCAATGCAACCTACGCCTTTGGCGCCGCCGCGACGATGGTCCAGGTACTGAAGCAATGTCGCGACGATCTCTCGCGCGAAAACATCATGCGGCAGGCAGCAAACCTGAAGGATCTCGAGTTGCCGATGCTGCTGCCGGGCATCAGGATCAACACGTCGCCCGACAATTTCTCACCGATCCGACAGATGCAGCTCGCGGAGTTCAAAGGCGAGAGCTGGGTTCTGTTCGGCGATTTGCTGAGCGGTTAGGCGTCCGACGCTGTCCGGGGACTCTACCATTGGGGACGAGCGTGTTGGCCTTCGTGCAGTCCCTGACGGGTGCCCTTGCGGCCCTGGAGGCGTGAATAGGCCCGGCGCGGGAGGGGAACGGGGTCTCCGCGCCGGGCTTTGCCTCTGCCACGGTGAGGATACCATGGCCGTCGGGCTGTCCATGGCTTTAGCGGATGGTCGTGGACCGCGGCTTCTTCGTGGAACTGCTTACTGTGAAAGACGGTGACAAGCACTTCACTCGCTTACCGTTCCAGCGCGGATTCGTCGCATGACCGTTCTCTTCAGCAAATCGTATTCAGTGCGGTGACGAACTCTCGACAATGATCAGCGCATCGAGGGCGGTCGCTCCCTGTCCCTTCGCATGCACGACGAGCGGATTCACATCAATCTCGACGATCTCAGGGACCGTACGCATCAAACGGCCGATCGCTACGACGACGTTGGCGACGGCTTCGACATCAGCCGGCGGCTCTCCACGAAACCCGGCCAGCAGCTTGGCCGAACGTAGTCGGGACAGCGCCTCAACGATCAGCGTCGCATCGGCATCGCCAGGTAATACCTGCAGATCACCCAGCACCTCAACCCAAATTCCACCGAGGCCGAGCAGCAGCACTGTGCCCCATTCGGGGTTACGCTTGGCGCCAACCATGAGCTCAAGGCCCTTCGGCGACATCTTCTCGACCAGCGCGCCATCGAGTACGACGTGAGGTGCCGCGCGCTTGACGGCTTTCATCATCGTATTCCATGCGACGCGCAGAGATGGGGCGTCGGCCAGGTTCAACGTCACTCCGCCGGCCTCGGTCTTATGCGGCAAGTTCGCGGCCTGCGCCTTCAAAGCGACTGGATAGCCGACGCGGTCGGCAACCACGATTGCTTCATCCGCCGTGCGGGCCAGATCGCCCGCGGGCACGCTGATGCCCGCGGCATCCAAAACTTTCTTGCCTAACCATTCGGGCTGCGTTCCATTGCCGACTTTCGGCAAGGTTTTGAACGGCTCGATCAAGGTGCGGGCGTGCGGTCGGGTCAGCAGCCGTCCGTAATGAGTATAGAGTGCAATTGCACGAAGCATTCGATCCGACGAGCGCGAGAATACCGCCGGACTTTCCTTCGCCGCCTCTATGACGTCGGGGCCGAGTGTCCACGTGTCGCCAAGCGCGACCATGACTTTGGGCTTCGGCGAGCCTTCCATGCCTTTGTTGAAGCTCTTGACCGTCACACCGGCGTTAATCGGAAATGAGATGAACAGCATACCGACGTTGGGATCGTCGATCAGCGACTTGACCGCAATCGGCAGCACCTCCTGCGAGAAGCCGGCCGTGACGTCGAGCGGATTGCCGTAATTACCGTAGGACGGCAGCACCTCGCGCAGACGCTTTAGCGTCTCCGGCTCTAACTCCGGGATATCGAGCCCGAGATCTTCGGCAAAATCATCGGTAAGGGCTACGAACGCGCCCGAGGCCGTGAGGATCCCGGGACCTTTGGTTGGGGGCACCGGATAGCGCGCGAGTATCTCGACCACATCCATCAATTCGTCCATGGTGCTCACTACTAGCGCGCCGGCATCCTCCACTTGGGCGCGCATGACCGCGTAGTCTCCGATCAGCGCGCCGGTGTGCGACTGCGCGGCCCTGCGCGATTTGGCGCCGCGTCCTGGAAACATCAGCACGACCGGCTTGCCGGCCGCGCGCGCGCGCCGGCAGGCGGTCAAGAATTCCCTGGGCCGCCTGATCTGCTCGCAGTAGAGCGCGATCACCCGGGTCGAGCGGTCCTCGGCGAGAAATTCGAGAAAGTCAGTGGATTCGAGACCAGCCTCGTTTCCGGTCGAGATCACGTAGGAGAGGGGGATTCCGCGACCGTCGGTGGCGCGCTGGAAATGACCGAGCAGGCCGCCGCTCTGGCCGACGAAAGCGACGCCGCCCTCCACCCCGCGTTGCGCCTCGCGCGCTAACAGCATGTGCAGCATCATGCCGTCGACATTGTTGGTCACGCCGAGGCAATTGGGACCGACCACAGCGAGCCCGGCCGACCGCGCGGCGACGGTGACGGCGTCCTGCGTTGCGTTATCGCCGACCTCGGCAAAGCCCGCGGCGAACACCATGGCTGATCCGACCTTGCTGCGCGCACAAGCCTCGATCGCCTCGCGCACGCCCGCGGCCGGCAGCGTGAGCACGGCAAGATCCACGCCCTCGGGCAGTTGGTCTGCACTTTTCAGCACGGGCCGGCCGTCGATCGGCTCGGGACTGCGGCCGACCAGATGAATATCGCCCTGGAATTTGTTGAGCTTGAGCGACTGAAGGATAACCTGGCCGGCGCTTCCGGCACGCTGGGAGATCCCGACGATTGCGACCGCCCGCGGCCGCAGGAACCTTGCGACGGCCTTCGGTCCGCGGGCTGCTTCCGGCCCGTTCATGCGGCGTCTCGGTCGGGCTGAAACAAGAAGAGGTGCGTGCCGTCCTCAAGCGGGTGCCAGTAAGGCTTAACCTTCAGACCAACCTTGAGCTCCTCGGCCGTACAGTTGACGATATTGGCGATGAAATTGACGCCGACATCAAGGGTCACGCTGACCACCGCATATGGCTCGGCGCCGCGAAAAGCCGGTGTGCCGCGATGGGTGATAGTGTAGGAGAACACCACGCCCTTGCCGGACACCTCATGCCATTCGATGTCGCGGCGCCGGCCCGTGAAGATGCTCACGGGACGCGGAAAGTGCTGATATTTGCCAGTTGCTTTGCAGCGCTGGATGATGAGCTTTCTCTGCTTCGTTCCCTCCCAATAGGGCTCGGAGAAATCGAAGTGCTTGATGGCGCGCTTGATGCCGAGCGTTTCTTTCAACGCGTTGCCGTCTGTGGTGTTGGCCATGGTGCCTCCGTCATTCCGGGACCAACACGAGGGCCGCGCTCGAACCCCAGTTGCGTCCGTAGTTGATCCAGCCGATGCCTGTCACCAGCGCATTCTTGGTATCCTTTACCTGACGCTTACCGGCTTCACCGCGCAATTGGCGCACCGCCTCGATAAGATTGTGCGACGAGCACGCGGCTTGGCCGGCTGAAATCTGGCCGCCCCCGGTGTTAAGCGGCAGGTCGCCGCTATAAGAAAAATCGTGATCGCGGATGAACTGCACGCCCTCGCCGGGCTTGCAGAAGCCAAAGGCCTCGAGCTGCAGCATGATGGCGATGATGAAATCGTCGTACGGGTGGAATGATGCGATGTCCTTGATGCTGAGCCCGGCGGCGCCGAGGGCCTTCTTGCCGCATACTTCGTGACCGCTCTTGGTTACATCGACTAGGTTTTCCCCACCCTTGAAGTTGGTCAACTCGGCATAACCAATCGGGATTATGCACTTCGTCAGCCCCTTTTCCTTCGCACGTCGCCGACTCATCATGAGCAAGCCCGCGGCACCGTCGGCGCGCATGACGCAGTCGAGCAGCCGGATCGGATCGGCGATCATGCGCGAATTCATGTAATCGTCGATCGTGATCGGCACCCGCAGTTTTTCGCAGGCGTTCTCGTTCAGCAGTGCGTGGTTGCGTTGCGTCACAGCAATTTTGCCAAGCATCCGGTAGTCGAGGCCATACAGCGCCTCATAGCGCCGGCTGAGCAAGCCGAAAGCGCCGGGCGGGCCCATCAGGCCGTAAGGGTCGGTCCATTCGCGCCGGTAGGAGTGGCTGTGGTCGGTCCGGTCCTCCAGCACATGGGTGTCGGCGAATAGCAGAAACGCCACTTCGCACATCCCATAATCAATCGCCGCCGCCGCTCGCGCGACGCATCCCGCCGCCGAACAGCCACCGGTGTGGACCTGCTCGCAGAAACCCACCTCGAGGCCCAGCACGTCGGCCGTCGTCTGCGCCCAGAACGGATTGCCGGCGCCGGTGCCGGTCAGTCCGGCCATGACGAGCCCGTCGATCTCGTTTTTGTCCACCCCGGTCTTGTCGAGCAGATCTTCCAGGATTTCGCCAGCCAGCACCCAGACGTCGCGGTCGCTCGTTTCCATGGCCTTGGTTTCGGCATAGGCCACAATCGCGTTGTCACGCAGACTCATTATGCGCTCTCCTTGAAAAGCAGCGTCCCAGCGGTCAGTCCGGCATCCGCATGCGCGGCGCGGTCTTGTCGAGAAACTGATTGAGCCGCGTGATCGACTCAGGGCTACGGGTATACTCCGCCACCATGCGCTCGAAGAAGAGGCCGTCGTCGTAGGACATGTCCTGCAGGCGCGGCAGGCTGTTGGTGATGGCAAAATTCGACAGCGGCGCGTTCTGGCAGATTTTTGCCGCCAGTTCCTTCGCTTTGGCCATCGCCTGCCCCTTCGGCACGACGTATTGCACGATGCCGTAACGCTCAGCCTCATGAGGATTGAGCACGCGGCCGGTGAGCATCATGTCCTGCATGCGGGCAAACCCGAGCAGTCGCGCCACGCGAACGGAGCCGCCGCCGCCGATAAAGATTCCGCGCGTTCCTTCGGGCAGACCGAAGAATGTCGTGTCATCGGCAACGCGAATATGCGCGGCGGCGGCCGTTTCGAGCCCGCCGCCAAGGGTCGCGCCGTGCAGCGCTGCGATGAACGGAATGTTGCCACGCGCCATCGTTTCGAAAAAGCTGTTGCGATTGAACGGGAATGGAAGCCGCTCCGACCGTCCGGACTTCCAGTTCTCGGCGGCCCAGCGAAGGTCCAACCCGGCACAGAAATTGTCACCGTGGCCGAAGATGATCCCGCATTTCGCCTCCTCGCCGGCGCGGTCGATCGCCTCGCGCAGTTGCCTCGACACGGTCGGGTTGAAGCAGTTGCGCTTGTCCGGACGGTTAAAACCGACCAAGGCAATCTCGCCGTCCAGCTCGTACGTTACCGTTTGCTCTTCGCTCATGAACTACTCCTGGTTCAACGGGGCAAACCCAGCCCCCCGTTGCGCGACGACATTCCGCCGGATTCCGTTGGTCCCGGCGCCGATCATGTCCATGCTGCGACACTATTCCGTGTCCCGGACAGTTGCGCTGCCGGCGTCCTCGGACAGCAGGCCACCCATACCAAGAACGTCGAGTGCGGCATGGCCGAGCCGTTTCTGCCATTCACTTGCGAACGCCTTTCTCAAAGAAGCTTCGTGAACGGGCACCTTGCCTTGCTCGATCAATCGCGAATAGCATCTGGAACTTGCGCGCAACCTCGTGCCGATGTGCACAGGATCGCGCTCGACGTCCGGCACCCCACTCATGTTTTGAACCATTGAATCATTCTTAGACGCGACTAGGTGGAAAGCGTATTCACAATCGCGCCGACCGGCAAGGTGCTCCACCCACGACCATACGGTCGCGTTAAGCCGTCAAGCCAGCGATTGCGACGTAGCGCCGCCGCTGCGCCGCCGCGTTCCCAAACAGCGACGACAGGAGCATCGCCCGCTTCAGATAGAGCCCAATGTCGTGCTCGTCAGTGAATCCAATCGCGCCGTGAAGCTGGATGCAGGCCTCGGTGACGGCCAGGGCGTCGTCGGAGGCCTTAGCTTTAACGGCGACCGCCATCGCTGGATCGATGGCATCGAATGTGTTGTTGGCCGCGACTTGAAACACCAACGAGCGCGTCGCTTCGGTGCGGATGTAGATGTTTGCCGCCTGGTGCTGCAGCGCCTGAAAGCTGCCGATCGGCTTTCCGAACTGCTTGCGGATACGCAGGTAGTCGAGCGTGATCTCCTGTGCCTTCGCCATCACGCCGAGCAACTCGGAGGATAATGCAATCAAAGCGAGATTGTGCAGCACCTCAACCGCATTCGCGGAGGAAGCATGCGGCTCGATGGGATCAGCCGGCGCATCTGCGAGCTCGAGAGAGGCAAGCTTGCGCCCGTCCACCGTCGGCATGCTCGACAGCACGCACCCTGGCGCGTCGCGCTCGACGTAGTGGAGCGCAGGTCCATTGCGCCCTCCAGCGCTGACAAGAAAGCCGTCAGCACCGTCGGCGCAAACGAACATCTTCTTTCCGGTCAGGCGGAGCGCGCCGCCTTCCTCCTCAACGTGTGTTCGCGGATCTAGCGGGTCATCGCCATACGCGCGCTCCTGCAGCGCCGGAACAACGAGTGCAGCCCCCGTGACCGCACGTTCCAGCATCGGGTGCGGCGGGCGCCTGAGCGCAAGGGCAGCCGCTGCAATGGCTGCAAGCCCTATCGGCTCGCAGACCAGTCCGCGCCCGGCTTGTTCAAGCACGAGAGCAAGTTCAATCAACCCCAAACCGAGGCCACCCAGGGATTCCGGCACGAGGATACCGAGCCAACCGAGTTCGCCCGCCTCCCGTAGCCTCGGTGGTGCGAAGCTCGGATCATGGTCGCGAAATCGGCGCGCCACCTTCGGGCCGGCTGCCCCAATGAATCGGCCGGCGCTTTCGCGCAATAGCCTTTGCTCCGAGGTCAGATGCGGATCCATGCTGGTCTATCGCCCTCGGTTTCAGCTCGGCAGGTTCAGGACGCGGCGGGCCAGAACATTGCGCTGAATCTCCGATGAGCCGCCGTAGATAGTCACACGCCGCGACTGAAGGAACGGCGCAGCGACATCCACGGCGCCGAAATCCGTTGCGATGGGCTTCACGCTCGAAGCGTAGCCGCCTGCCGCCTCGAGCATGAGATCGTTGAGCGTCTGTAGCAGTTCGGACCCAAAAATCTTGATCACCGACGACTCCGGCCCGGGGCTCTGCTCGTTATTGGTGAGTTCGACGGCATGGCCGAACATTGCCGAGAGCGCGGTGACGTTGATCGCGGCCGCCGCGAGACGGTCCTGAAACGCGGCATCCGCCATGATTCCGGAAGCACGCGCCATCGACTTGATACGCTCCAGCGCCATCAGCGAGAATTGAGGATTCGATGTGGCAATACGTTCGTGTCCCAAGAGCGCGTTCGCAATCCGCCAGCCATCATGTAGGTTTCCGACGAGGTTCTCGGCTGGCACGACAACAGCGTCGAGAAAGACCTCACTGAACTCATCATCGCCGGCAATCGTCTTGATCGGTCTGGTCCTGATCCCTGGGCTATGGAGATCGATCAGCAGG
Organism: Xanthobacteraceae bacterium; assembly: GCA_052148715.1. Lineage (GTDB taxonomy): Bacteria > Pseudomonadota > Alphaproteobacteria > Rhizobiales > Xanthobacteraceae > JBKQHQ01. The sequence goes on from JBKQHQ010000244.1 coordinate 44,418, forward strand.
AAACTGATGCCGGCCTGCCGCGGCTGGGCCTGAGGATCGGTGCGCACAAGCGTGAACATCCAATCCGAATGGTGGCCCCAGGTAGTCCAGATCTTCTGCCCCTGCACCACGAAATGATCGCCCTCGAGCGTTGCCTTGGTCGAAAGACTGGCAAGATCGGAACCAGCGCCGGGCTCCGAATAACCCTGCGCCCAAATCACGGCACCGGCAAGGATGGGCGGCAGGTGTTGCGCTTTCTGCGCGTCGGTCCCGAATTCCATGAGAATGGGACCGATGTGATTGAGACCTTGAACCGGAAGATTGGGCGCTTCGATGCGCGCCAGTTCCTCGGTCATGATGATCTGTTCGTTGAGGGTCGCGCCGATGCCGCCGTACCGCCGCGGCCAGTGCGGCGCGATCCAACCCTTGCGCGAGAGCGTTTGATACCAGGGCATCAGTTCTGCTGGAGGCGGACGTGTCGCGCGTCCGCGAAGCGTGACCGGAAGATTGGCCTCCAGCCATGTTCGTACTTCCAGGCGGAATGCGGCTTCGACAGGCGTGTCGCGACGAAACATGGCGGTCAGTTTTCGATACGGAACCGCGCAAACGGACTTGGCGCGTCTTCGAAATCATATCTGGAGGCGTGGCCGACGCAAGCGAACCGCGGGCCGAATGGCACAAAGGCCGTCACAGTCCCTGAGACGTCATTCCATCTCGATATTCGCGGCCCTTGCGACGGCGATCCACTGCGCGCGTTCGCGAGCCAGCAATTCGCCGAACTCGGCCGGCGTGCCGATCTTGATCTCGGCGCCGAGGCTCGCAAGGCGCTCGCGCGCTTGCGGCTCGACAAGGCTGGAGCGGAACGCGGTATTGAGCTGGTCGATGATGGCGGGCGGCGTTCCGGCCGGCGCCACCACGCCCAGCCAAAACGGCGCCTGCAGCTTGGGGTAGCCTGCCTCCGCGGTCGTCGGCACGTCGGGCAATTGCCGAAAGCGTTCAGCGCCGGCGATGGCCAGCGGGCGCAGCTTTCCAGATTGGATGTGCGGCAGACTGGTGGTGCTCGGGTCGGCGACGACGTGGATCTCCCCGGCCAGGATGGCGGCGAGCATGGGCGCGGTCCCGCGGTAAGGTATGTGCACGATATCGAGGCCGGCTTCGCGCTTGAACATTTCGGCGAGCAGGTGATTCGCCGTCCCGAAGCCCTGCGAGCCCCAACTGATCTTGCCGGGATTTGCCTTGGCGTAGGTCACGAGTTCGGCCAGCGATCTCACCGGCAGGTCCGGATGCACGGAAATGATGTTCGGCGTCTCGACAAGCAGGCCAACCGGCGTAAACACCTTGGCCGGATCGTAGCCGATGTTCTTGTGCACGGCCGGACCGCTGGTCAGCGATCCTCCTGGCGTAAGCAGGACGGTGTAGCCGTCCGGATCGGCGGCGGCGACCAACTTGGCTCCGACGCTGCCGCCTGCGCCGCCGCCGTGGTTCTCGACCACGATGCTCTGGCCGAGCACTGCGCCGAGCCGGTCCGAGATGAGGCGGGCCATGCCATCGGTCGGCCCGCCCGGCGGGAATGGCACGATCACCTTGATTGGTCGGTTAGGATAGGTCCGGGATTGGGCGTGCACCAGGGCGATATCGTGCAGCGCCCATGCAGCGCACAACGACACCGCAAGCATGACTGTCTTTATCATCTTGGCGGCCTCCCGTGGTGGTCAGGCGATCCGGCCGGTCATTTCATCCTGCGATTTCTGAAATAACTCCGGAACTGCCATTTTTTGCGTTAAGTCAGATTATGCCGGACGAGCGGCAGACTCAACCGAGCACCCGCGTCACCCTCGAAGGGCAGGTGTCGCCGGCGATCGTCGCCCGCGACGCCCTGAAGGGCTTTGAGATGCGACACGAGGTAGTCGGGGCCTAGCTCCGGATCACGTACGGCTCCCGCTGATGGCCCGAATGGTGGGGGCCCAAGTCGGAGGTGTCCGACTTGGGCTGACCGACAAGATCATTCAGTAATCAAATTCCGCTCAACTTAGTATCCTCGATCAATCGGAAGCGCCAATAGCCTCAGTAGCCGATCTGCCGGCTGACACCGTTCAGTTGCTGATTGAGCGCCCGCTGCTCCGCGGGGGTGATGTGACCATTGTTGAAATGCGCCATGAAGCGCTCCTCTCCGCGAATGGCGTGGTCCTCGCGGTGCAAGGCGGCGGCCTGACGCCAGGTCAGCGCACCTTCGCGGTACTCGTTATTGATCCGCGCATTCTGATTGGCAAGGCGATCGTTGACCTCCGCGCGTCGGGGATGGAAGAACTGCCACCTGGTTTCAGCCATCGCGGCCGAGGTTCCGAACATGGCAAGGGTGATGCCGAGAGCGGTGAATTTGGCGATGCGGTTCATGCGATGTCCTTTCAAACGTTGATCACACATCGAGGCGAAATGCCGATGTCGTGACATTCCACGCCTGCCATAATACTCGGCGCACTTGAACTCGCTCTGAACCGCGCATTTATTCTCAGTTCAGATCCGTTCCGTGTTCCTAAACATTTCGTAATGAGGGGACGCGAAGGCCGGGCGATAGCATGTCCTTGCTGAACTCCGGGCGGCTCTCTAATGTCACCGGGTCCAATGCCCCATGACGACAAGCAGAAATTGCGATGGAGGATAAGATGCACCGTGGCATGCGGATCGTCGCCGCTGTATTGGCCTTGGGGGCATGCTTGGGAGGGTCGACCGCTGGTGCCGAGCAGCTCAAGATTGCCTCGCCGCAACGGGGGAGCTGGGAGGGCGCCGTCCCCGAGCTTGGCCAGGAGCGTGGCATTTTCAAGAAATACGGCCTTGATCTCGACATTCTTTACACTTCGGGCGGCGGCGAGACTCTGCAGGCGGTGATCTCGGGCGCGGTCGACATAGGCTTGAGCGCAGGCACGCTTAGCGTTCTTGGCGCGTTTCAGAAGGGAGCACCGCTGCGTATCATCGGTGCGAGCTCGACCGGATCGCGCGAGCTTTTTTGGTACGTGCCGCAGGATTCGCCGGTACACGCCATGCGTGATGCCAATGATCGCACCATCGCCTACTCGACCGCCGGTTCATCGACTCAAATCACAGTGTTGCGCTTTATCAACGAGTACAAGCTCAACGCCAAGCCGGTGGCGACCGGCGACGTCTCGGCGACCATCACGCAGGTGATGAGCAAGCAGGTCGATATCGGTTGGTCGGTCGCGCCGTTTCAGCTCAAGGCGCTGGCGCAGGGCCAGATCCGGATGATCGCACGCGCCAGCGATCTGTCGTCGATCCGCAGTCAGACCATTCGCGTTCAGATCACCAACACCGGGGCACTGGGGCAGAAGAAGGACAGCATCGAGCGCTTCATCAAGGCTTATCGCGAAACCCTCGACTTCATGTATGCGGACCCGCAGGCGCTGCCGCTTTATCTGAAATTCTCCGGTTTCGAGGAGGAGGCGGTCGAGCAGACCCTGCGGGAGTTCATTCCCAAGGAAAGTCTGCAGACCGAAATCGTGAGCGGCCTCGACGAGGCTATGGATGATGCGGTTCGCTTCAAGTACCTCAGCAAGCCCTTGTCCAAGGAGCAACTCGCCGAGCTGATCGAGATTCGACAGGCGCCGCGCTGAGCACCGCCGGCCTCACCCCCACCGCGCTGCGGCGGCCGAGATAGGCCTCGATCACGCGCGGGTCTTTCGACACGATCTCGGGCGCGCCCTCGGCGAGGGTGCGGCCATGGTCGAGCGCATGGATGCGGTCGGCGAGGTCGGCGACCATTTGCACATGGTGCTCGATCCAGATCACGGCCCGCCTCCGCTCGTGTTTAATACCCTGACGGTATCACCAAACGATCGACCGTGTCGGAGGGAACCGACCTATCGTGGTATCGCGGCGCCTTCGAAACAGCCTCGTGAGGGAGCGCAAGGCTTGTTGAACGATAGCATCGAGAGTGTTCGAAAGATCATAAAAACAATTGAGATCGCGCTACACGGACAATGCTCTTTTAAGAAATGCACCCGCATGAAGATAAAGAGTCGGTGACTCACTTTCGCGCGGACCTGCCACGTTCAAAACACCTTCACCGAGCTTTTGACGTAGCCAGTCTCTAGCGTGGTCAATGGCTCGGTCGGAGTTCATTTTTATAACTAGGCACGGCCGTCCCAATGACTTGGCAACCGCTATTGTCAATTGTGTACCTTTAGAGCGCTCAAGCTCGCCATTATTGAGTAGAATAAGCGTTAGAGAGCTATCACGAACGTTCCATTCGGTGCGTTGCGCGGGATCGGCGTTGGGCGTTTCACGCAGGTTTGGATATTTCGTCAGTAGACCGGGAGGCTCGGGGTAATCTTCCGCCCAACCACCCTTTGGACACCATCCACCGTAAGGGATGCCATTCGCGATAGCGAGGTCGAGCGCCGCGCGATCTGCCCCCGTCTGACCGCCCGACACGATTGTTTTTACGAGACCACTGCTCATGGTTATCATCCCGTGCTACGCCTACGCCTTCCTTTCCGATGGTAATCCCACGCTAGATCATAGAGGTCGCCGAAATGCCGAAAAAATTCTCTCCCTGTTCCGGCAGGTGTCTGTGTATCGTCCAGATAAGTAGCCAAGATTTCATACTGATGGCAAATGCTTTCACCCCAAGAGGACTTTAAAATAACCTTAGCACTTCTCGTGTCGATAATGCCACCCGTGATAAGTATTCCTGCTTGATCATAGCTCGCGCAAACGCGATTGGCATGCAGTTTGTCTTCTTCAGTCCATTCACAATAAGGTTTCTTCTGCAAGATGGTTCTAACTGCGCGCCGCGCAACACTAAAATCATTCTGCGACAAATATTGGTGAAGGTAAATAAGTGATTGCAGACGTTGATATCTGATATTGCTCACGAAGCTTAGGAGCAAAATAAGTACGGACAGACTGGTAACTATTGTCGCAAGCTCTGCCCACCAGTGCATCGCTGCCTCGCTCATTGGTCACCATCATCTGAAGAAGAGCAGTAACGAAACAGAACTGGAGTGCTCCCGCCAAAGCTGACTCTATACCGGATACCGACGGACTTTCAACCGAATTCCCATTGATCACAGGTCGGTAGCCCCGGCTCAATCGAGAGCAAACTAGACATATCTGAACTGAGATACCGATCCGGCCTCGCCCGGTTCTCTTTAGCTTTTGCGCCGGCAGCTCTGTACACGTAGCGACCTGCCGGGAAATAATTACGGAAATATTTGTTGCGTCAGTCGTCAGTCACTAATGGTCAAATGAGATGCTTGGGGGGTGTTATACTTCCGTGCGGTTGGGAGCGGGTCGCGTGCCACGGGTGATAGCCTCACGAACGCGAAAGGCGATCCCCACCCCGACGCGCCATTCTTTCAGGACACGAAAGCGAATGGCTGTTCAACCTCATCTAAACATGCTTTCGAAAAGCGCATCATCCCGCCGCGCTGCGGCGGCCGAGATAGGCCTCGATCACGCGCGGGTCTTTCAGCACGGCCTCGGGCGCGCCTTCGGCCAGGGTGCGGCCGTAGTCGAGCACGTGAATGCGGTCGGCGAGGTCGGCGACCATTTGCATGTCGTGCTCGATCCAGATCATGGGCAGCCCGAGCTCGTGCTTGATGCGCAAAATGTAGCGCGCCAGATCCTCGCGCTCGTCGCGATTGAGCCCGGCGGAGGGCTCGTCGAGCAGCAAGAGCTTCGGCTCAAGCGCCAGTGCGCGGGCGAAGCCGACGATCTTCTGGATGCCGAACGGCAGTCCGGCGACGGGGGCGTGGCGGTAGGGCTCGAGCTCGACGAACTCGATGATCTGCTCAACCGCTTCGCGGTGGCGCACCTCCTCGCGCCGCACGCCCGGCAGAAACAGCATCTCGGCGAGCGGGTGCGTGTGCACGCGCGCGTGACGCCCGGTAAGCAGGTTGTCGAGCACGCTCATCTGCGGAAAGAGCTCGCCGTGCTGGAAGGTGCGGCCGAGGCCGAGCTTCGCGATCGCGTGGGGTGGGCGCCCCGCGATGTCGGCGCCGAAGAAGCGGATGGCACCCTGGCCGCGGTAGATGCCGCTGATGCAATTGAGCGCGCTGGTCTTGCCGGCGCCGTTCGGGCCGATTAGCGCAAACAGCTCGCGCGGCGCCACCGCGAACGACACATCGTCGAGCACGGTGAGGCCGCCGAATCGCAAGGTCAGCCGCTCGACCGTAAGCTCAGCCATACCACCTCCGGCTTCGGCGGTATTGTTTGACCTCACGATAGCTGCGGCGCTCGCTGCCGCCGTGACCGAGGTAGAATTCCTGGATGTCAGCGTGGTTGCGCAGGCGTTCTCCGTCGCCGTCGAGCACGACGCGGCCATTTTCCATGACGTAGCCGAAGTCGGCGATGTCGAGCGCGACCGCCGCGCTCTGCTCGACGAGAACGATGGTCACCGCAAGCTCATCGCGAATGGCGAGGAGGCGGCGGGTCAGATCCTCGACCACGATCGGCGCGAGACCAAGCGACAATTCGTCGATCAGCAGTAGCTCCGGACGACAGACAAGGGCGCTGGCAATGGCGAGCATCTGCCGCTCGCCGCCCGACAGCAAACCGCCGGTCCGCTGCCTGAGGTCGCCAAGCCGTGGAAAGACCTGATACACCAAGGCCTCGCGCCGGCGCCGTTCGGCGCTGTTGAGACCGCGGGTGACCGGAACGGTGAGATTCTCGGCGACGGTGAGATTGGGAAACACCTTGTCACGCTCCGGAACGAGAACGATGCCGCGGCGCGCGACTTCGTGCGGCGGCCGGTTCGCTATCGGCTCGCCTTTGTAGATGATGGTACCGGCGGTCACGCGCGCATCGTCGATCCCGAGAAAGCCGGAGATCGCGCGCAAGGTCGTGGTCTTGCCGGCGCCGTTGGTGCCGAGGACGGCGACGATCTGGCCGCGCTCGACCGCGAGTGAGACGCCTTGCACGGCCGTGACGGCCCGGTGATAAACGACCTCCAGCTTATCGACGGCGAGCAGCGGCGACGGCGCGGTCATCTGCGCGCGCCCCCGACCGGCCGGTACTTGAACGGCCACAACAGGAAATAACTTTGCAGCCGCTGCCAGAGGCCGACGAGACCCGAGGGTTCGGCGACGAGAAACAGGATCATGACCACGCCGAAGGCCAAGTAGTTCACGGCAAAGAGGTTGCCGGCGTAGCTCTGCGCCTTGGGTAGCGCCAGCAGCGCCGCCTCGATCAGATACGGGAACAGGGTCACGAAAACGGCGCCGAGGAGCGCGCCTAGCAGGGATCCCATGCCGCCGATGATGATCATCGCGACGTATTGGATCGACAAAAACAGCGAAAAAGCCTCAACCGAGACGAAGCCGCGATAATAGGCGAACAGGGCGCCGGCCAGCGAAGTCAGCGCCGAGCTGATGACGAAAGCAAGGAGCTTATAGGCCGCAATCGGAATGCCGAGCGCCTCCGCGACTGTCTCCTTGGAGCGGATGGCCGCCCAAGCGCGGCCGGTACGGCTGCGCAGCAAATTGATGCACGCAAGCAAGGTCGCCGCCGCAGCGACGAGCAATATGAAATACCAGGCACGCCCGCTGCCGAAGGTGAGCCCGCCGATGCTGGGCGGATCGATGACGACGCCGGTCGAGTAGCCGCGCCTGGTCTCGTATTCGCCGCCGAGATAGACGACGACGAAGTGAAGCGCGAGCGCGCTGACCGCGAGATAGAGCCCACGCAAGCGCAGCGAAGGCAAGCCGAATACGACGCCAAGCAAGGCGCCGACCAACGCGGCAGCCGGCAGCGTGATCCAGAACGGTGCATTCGCCTCGCGAAAGAGGATGCCGACCGTATAGGCGCCTGCCGCCAACAGGCCAGCATGGCCGAGTGAGACCTGTCCGGCGTAGCCGGTCAGCAGCATCAGCGACAGCGCCCCGACGGAGGCGAGAAAGACTTGCGATGCGAGGTCGATCAGGAACGGCGAAGCGAGGAACGGGAATGCCAGCAGGATCACGACCAATGCGGCAAGGCTTATCCGCTGGGTGCGCGTTTCGACGAGGCTGAGGTCCTGGTCGTAGCGTGTGCGGTAATAGCCGCTGGCGCGGGGCAATGCTTTAGACACGGTCGAGCTCTTCCTTGGTGCCGAACAAGCCCCAAGGGCGCACGATCAGCATCGCGATTAGGACGGCGAACGGCACCACGTCGGACAAGAGCGGGTCCACGTAATGGATCAGCAAGACTTCCGCCGCAGCCACGATCAGGGCGCCGACGAGCGCGCCGATTAGACTGTCGAGACCGCCGACCAGGGCGGCCGGAAAGGCTTTGATGCCGATCATGACCATGGTGCCGTCGAGCCCCGAGTCGAGGGAGATCAGCATACCGGCCAGCGATCCCGTGAACGTCGAGAGCCCCCAGGCGAGCGCGTACATCGCATGCAGACTGATGCCGCGCTGCGCGGCCAGCAGAGGGTTCTGGCCCGCCGCGCGCATGCGAATGCCCCAGGCGCCGAAGCGGAGGAAAAGAAACAAGCCCCCATAGACAAGAATCGTCGTCGCTACCAGGGTCAGCATGAAGGTCGAAATCCGTGCTCCGCCGAGGAGCGTGAGCGGCGGGTTGCTCCAGCCGAGCGCGGGCAGGGGATATTGTTGCTGGGCCGACCAGACCAGCACGATCACGCCGCGCAGGAAGATCCCCAGGGCCACGGTCGTGAGGACGGCCGCAAGCACCATCTCGCCGGTCATCTTGCGCATCAGAAAGACATAGACGAGGACGCCGACGACCAAGCTGAGCACGGCTGCGGCGGCGAGCGCCAGCAGCGGATGCCCGGAAAACAACGCGGCGGTCGTGAGCAAGCCGTAGGCGCCGAGCATCATGAGCTCGCCGTGTGCCAGATTAAGAACCCGGCTCACCCGATAGATCAGCACGTAGCCGCACGCAATCAAGGCATAGATGGCCGCGAGCACGATGATGTTGACGATGAGCTGCACGGGGCTCCCAGGGCGTCGTTGCGGGCTCTTATTCCGTTCGGCTGTAGGGTGGGCAAAGGCGGCCACCGCGATCCCTCTGAACCACGGAGCCTGATCCGCCGTGCCCACGCGGTTGGGGACTGACTAAGACCGGCCGGGTCTCAAGGCGTGGGCACGGCGGAACGAGCGCCGTGTCAACACCGCGATGCCTTGGCCGCCTTTGCCCACCCTACAGCTCAACTACGCCTCAGCATCACTTCACGTCGTAGGAGACCCAATCCTTGACCCGCACGACCGCGTTCGCCGCGCTATCCCAATGATAAACGCGATAGTGCTGCTGAGTGCGGAAATGGTTCTCCGCGGTCCATTCGATGGGTCCGCCGCGCAGACCTTTGGTGTCGATCTTGAGCGCTTCCAACGAGCTGCGCACCTTTTGCGGCGTCGGCGGCCAGGCGGTCCCCTTCATGGCCGCCTCAACGATCAGGCCGCCGATCCAGCCCTCGGTCATCTGCTCCGACGGATAACTCGTGCCGGCCTTCTTGGCGGCCTCGGTGATCTCCTTCTGGATCGGCAAGCCCTCCTGGAACAGCGCGTTGGCGCCGATCACGTAAAACTTCGGATCTTTGACCCGCGCCAGATCGGCCTCGGCCTCGATATGCGCCCACGCAATGTAGTCGCCCTGCCATCCGAGCTTTCGGAGCGCCTCCAGCGTCTTCACTTCGGTCACCCACGGCGCCCAAGAAAAAACCCAGGTCGGATCGGCCCCCTTGAGCTTGGTTGCATACGGCGTGTAGTCCGGCGTTGGCGGCGGAATGACCTCCTTGTCAACCGTCGTCATGCCGGCCTTCTGCGCCTCGCTTTCCGCGTAGTCGATCTCGCCGCGCGAGAGCGGAATTGCCATGGCGGAAAATCCGATCTTGATCGGCCCCGTGGTCGTCTCCTTGATGAAGGCGAGCGTCGCCCGGCTGTCGTAACCGCCCGCATAGGCCGTCGAGCAGAATTGCAGCGGATCAGCCTTCGGATAGACGTCCTTGGGGCACACGGCGCCCATGTAGAGGAGGGGAGTTTCCGCGCGCTTGGTCTCGGCAACGACGGGTGCATAGGTGGATGAAAGGCTGGACAGCACCAGCAACTGAACGTTGTCCTGCGTCAGCAGCTTCTTGGCGTTGGCGGCGGCCTTCGACGGCTCGCCTTGATCATCCTGGATGATCAGTTGGATCTTCTTGCCATTGACGCCTCCCGCCGCGTTCACCCGGTCGATGTAGAGCCGCAATCCCTCGATGGGGGGGGCGGTGGTGCCGGCCGCCGGCCCGGTCAGCGCGGCGCTGACGCCGACAAGATAGGCCTCTTGCGCCGCGGCGGGGAACGCCACCGCTGCACAGGCGAGCGCGCCAATAAGACTGCTCTTCAACATCGATTCCTCCCTTTGTTGGTTGCGCAGACATGCGCTCATGCGATGCGCATGCTCACTTCATCGGCGATCAGCCGCTCCTCGCGGTCGTCGTACATGCCCTCGATGAGATCCTTGAACCGTTCGTACATGAGCTGCCGCTTGACTTTGCGCGTCGGCGTCACCGGCTCACCTTCTTCCTCGGGATCGAGCGTCTTCGGCAGAATGCGGAATGCCTTGATTTGCTCGACCCGGGCGAGCTCCGCGTTGACTCTGTCGACCTCGCCTTGCACGAGCTGCTCGATCTGCGAGTTCTGTGCCAGATTAGTAAACCCCGTGTAGCTGATATCGCGGGTGCGGGCCCAATCGGCGACCGTGTCGTAGTCGATCTCGACCAGGGCGGTGAGAAACTTGCGCCCGTGGCCGAGCACCACCGCCTCGACCACATAGGGACTGGCGCGCAGCATGTTCTCGATCAAAGAAGGCGAAACGGTCTTGCCGCCCGCGGTGACTATGAAATCGCGCGCCCGATCGACGAGGCGCAGCACGTCATTATCCCAAACACCGATATCGCCGGTGCGCAGCCAGCCGTCCGCCTGCTTGACCGCCCGCGTTGCCGCCTCGTTTCCCCAGTAGCCTTCAAACAGGTCGGGGCTGTGCACCAGCACCTCGCCGTCAGCGGCGAGCCGGACTTGCCAGCCTTCGGGCACGGTGCCGACGCTGCCGGGTCGCGGAAACGGCCCGCGCTGGCCGGCGACGATACCGCCCGCAGTCTCGGTCTGGCCGTACATCTCCACGACATTGATGCCGTAGATATGCCAGAGCGCCATCGTCTCGCCGGCCAAGGCGGCGCCGCCGCAGATCACGAGCTCGAGCCGGTTGAAGCCGAGCTTGTTCAGGATCGGGGTAAAAATTGCCGCCCGCAAGCAGCGATAGCATGCCTCCTGCGCCGGCGTGATCTTGCCGTCCCAGCGGCGCCGGGCATGACGGCGCGCAAAACGCATGGCCCAGTCATAGGCGCCCCGTTTGACGGGCGAGGAATTGAGCATGCCGACGAGGATTTGCGACGCGAATTTTTGCAGATAGCGCGGCACCGTAAACAGGACCGTCGGCGCAATTTCAAACAGGGTCGCGGGCAGATCTTCGACGGACTCGCCGAAGTGTGGGACGAGGCGCGAGATCAGCGGCAAGGTCACGGCGATATCGCGCCCGAGCACGTGGCAAAGCGGCAGATAGACGACGGTGCGATGCTCTTTTTCGGCCAGCGCCGGATAGTGGCCGACGATATTGGCAGTCGCGGCAAGATGCTTCCCGTGGGTGACCAGGGCCCCCTTCGGCTGGCCGCTTGTGCCGGAGGTGTAAACGATGAAGGCCGGAGCGTCCGGCGAGAGGTCGCGGACCCGGTTTTCGAGCCACGCCGGATCGGGCTGCTCGACGGAGCTGACGAGGTCGCCGTAGCGGCGCAGCTTCGGATGGTCGTAGCCGAACATGGCCGCATCATCGATCACCAGGATCCATCGTAGAGCCGGCAGCGCATCGGCAATCGGCAAGATCTTGTCGACGTATTCCTGGTCTTCGGCAATGAACGCCACCGCGCCGCCGTCGCGCATCTGATAGGCGACCTCCGAGGGTGCCGCGGTCGGATAGATGCCGTAGACGATGGCCCCCAGCGATTGCGCGGCGAGATCGCAAATCGCCCACTCCTCACAGGCGTCCGCCATGATGGCGACGCGATCGCCGGGCGCAAGCTCAAGCGTCGCGAAGGCGCGCGCGGCGCGCGCGACCATGGCGGCGTAATCGCGCCAGCGGCGCTCGCGATAAAGGCCGCGATGCTTGGAGCGGAACGCCACGACATCCGGCGTCAAGCGGGCGTGCTCGCACAGCAAGAGCGGCGCGCTCTTGCGGCGTAGTGCTTCGCGATCGTCCCGTTGTGTCGGGATCATCTGGCGTCCCGTCGAGCGTTTCCCGATAAACCATATAACTCAAGCGATCTCGAAATTCTATAGGTCGATAGCTAACGCTGCCGGGGGCGGCGACGCGGCCGCGGCCGCTTCAAGGCTCCCTCGATCACCAGGCGGGAATATTCTTCGCCGATGCGCGGGAGCGGCACCTCTTCCTTGCGATACCAGTCCGCCGCCGCGTTCGCCATCCCGAGCACCGCGAGCGTGGTCAGCCGCGTGTCGAGGTCGCTGCGAAACTCGCCCCGGCGCACGCCCTCCTTGATTACGTCCTCGAAAATCCGCTCCAGCGTCCGCGACCACTTGCCGATCCGGCGCCGGCTCTCGGTCGGCAGATGCTGGCGCTCGTTCAGGAAAACTTTGACGAAGTCACCGCGATCGATCAGGGGAGACAGATGCGAGTTGATCAATTTTTGCAGCTTTTCGCTGGGCTTGCCGGGTCCCTCCGCAAGGGTCTTGGCGGCCTCGACAAAGCCTTCGACCCCTTTGATGCAGACGAGCTCGAGCGCCCCCTCCTTGGAGGGAAAGTAGTAATAGAGACTGGCTTGTCGGATGCCGAGCACGTCGGCGATGTCCTGGGTGGTGGCGCCGTGAAAGCCGCGCTCCGCGAACACGCGGGCGGCCGCCTCGATGATTTCCGGTGCGCGCCGGCGTGGATTGGCGCGGCGGCGGGCAAGGGGAAGGGGCACGACGGTCATGCTTGGCATCCCGGCGAAGAGGGGCAGGCGCCAACCCCATTGTGTTGGGCCACGCCCCGGCATTAAATTCCATCTATAGGATTATAGGCAAGTCCTCAACCGACGGGAGACACCGATGTCCATCCGCTCAAACGGCCGCCCGCCGTTCCGCGCCGACCATGTGGGCAGCCTGCTGCGACCGGCGGCGCTGCGCCAGGCGTTCAAGCGGCACGGCGCCGGCGAGATCGGCGAGGCGGAGTTCACGGGCATTCAGGACGGGTGCGTGCGCGACGTGGTGCGGCTGCAGGAGGAGACAGGCCTGGCGGTCGTCACCGACGGAGAGTTCCGCCGCGGCTCCTATTGGGGGCGGTTCGTGGAGCGCATGGACGGGTTTGCAATCAGGGATGCCAGCCTGAAATTTCGTGACGATCAGGGCCACGAGGTCGACTTCACGGCTCCCTACGCGACCGGCAAGATCAGGCGCAATCGTCCGCTTGCGCTCGATGAATTTACGTTTCTGCGCGGCGTGACACGGGTGACGCCGAAGATCACCTTGCCGGCGCCCTCCACCATGCACTTCTATCGCTGCACGGATTTCGCCGCGCCCGCGGCCTATGCGGATGTCGAGGCGTTTTTCGCGGATCTCGCTGCGGTGTTCGCACAGGAGATCGCCGAGCTTGCCGCGGCCGACTGCCGCTACGTGCAGCTCGACGAGGTGGCGATCGCGCTCCTGTGCGACCCCGGCATCCGCGGGCGGGTCGCAGCGGTCGGCAGCAGCCCCGATGATCTGGTCGATCGCTATATCGACGCCATCAACCGGGCCGTGGCGGGCTGCCCCGCGGATATGATCGTCGGCATTCACATGTGCCGTGGCAATTTCCGCGGCCGCTACCTCGGCGAGGGCGGCTACGAGTCGGTGGCCGAGCGCTTCTTCACCCGGACCAACGCCAACCATTTCCTGCTCGAATACGACACCGCGCGGGCCGGCGACTTCGAGCCGCTTCGCTTTGTGCCGCGGCACAAGGGCGTGGTTCTAGGGCTCGTCAGCAGCAAGACGCCGGTCCTCGAGGGCCTGGACGGGCTCAAGCGGCGTACGGAGGAGGCAGCCCGCTTCATCGATCTCGACCGGCTGGCGATCAGCCCGCAATGCGGCTTCGCCAGCACGGTTGCCGGCAATCCGCTAAGCGAGGCCGATGAGCGGGCGAAGCTGTCCCGGGTGGTCGAAGCCGCGCGGGCGATCTGGGGCGAGGCGTAAGAATTTCTTGCGTCCCGCGGACCTGGCGACGTAGTTTGCCCACCGCATGTTACTTGCAGAATCGTGGGCCGGGGCGCGCCGCTCAGGAGGTCTCTCCTCGTCCGTGATCATGGCGCGGCCGCGCCGTCCCTCATCCGCAACGCCCGCCGACGGCGATCGGCGACTGAAATGTCGGTGTGGCCCGGATGATCCTGGGACCGCGACCGACAACAAGACTCACCCCCCGGAAGGAGAAATGCTCATGCGAAGACAAACGATCCGTCTGGCGGCTGCCGCCGGCCTGCTGACGCTCGCGGCAGCGGCGTCCGGCGAGCGCGCCTATGCGGCCGACAAGATCACGGTCGGCGTCATTCCGATCACCGACGTGGCGCCGCTCTATCTCGGCAAGGAGAAGGGCTTTTTCGCCAAGCAAAATCTCGACGTGGAGATGCAGTTGGCGCAAGGCGGCGCCGAGCTCATCGCCCCCGTGGTCAGCGGCCAGCGCGAGTTCGGGTTCAGCAATTTGAGCTCGATCCTCATCGCGCAGACCCGCGGCCTCGATCTGGTCGCCGTCGCGCCTGGCGCTTCCTCGACCGGCGAGCAGGGACGCGATTTCGGCGCCATCATCGCGCCGGGGGACAGCCCGGTGCAAAACGCCAAGGACCTCGAAGGCAAGACGGTTGCCGTCAACAACCTGAACAATATCGGGGATAGCTCGGTGAAGGCGTCGGTGCGCAAGGCCGGCGGTGACGGCTCAAAGGTAAAATTCGTCGAGCTCGCGTTTCCCGACATGCCGGCGGCGGTGGCCAACAAGCGGGTCGACGCCGCCTGGATCGTCGAGCCGTTCCTCACGCTGAGTCGGAGCCAAGGCGCCAAGGTCGTGGCTTGGAACCTCGTCGATATGGCGCCCAACCTGATGATCGCGGTGTACTTCACCTCGAAGAAATATGCCGATGAGCATCCCGATATCGTCACCCGGTTCAGGGCCGCCATGATCGAGTCGCTTGCTTACGCGGACGCCCACACCGACGAGATCCGCCAGATCGTCCCGACCTATACGCGGATCACGAAGGAGCTTATCGGCAAGCTGACGCTGCCGCGCTGGCCAACGGAATATGGTCGTGCTTCGGCTCAGATTACCGCCGACCTCGCCTTGCAAGATGGTCTGGTGACGAAAAAGCCTGACCTCGATGCGCTGTTGAAGTAATGCTCGAGGATGGATGCGGCGCAACGTACCCCTTCGATCCGGCCCGGTTGGGCGGGCGCCGGCCCAGTTGTCCAGGGCCTCTGCGGGCTGATCGGCGTCGCCGCACTGCTTGAGGCGGCGCCCCGCATTGGCCTCGTCTCACCGCTCTATTTTCCGCCGCTCAGCACGCTCATCGTGGTGCTGGCGGTGGAGGTCCAGCACGGCGCCTTCTGGACCGCGCTCGGTTTTACGCTGCAGAGCTGGGCGCTTGGGCTTGGCATCTCCGTCCTGGCGGGCATTGCCATTGGCATCGCCATCGGCGGCTCGTCGATCGCACTGGCGACGACGCGCTCGACCATCGAGTTCCTGCGGCCGATTCCGTCAGTCGCCCTGATCCCCTTGGTGACGCTGTTGTTCGGCACGACGCTGCGTTCCAATCTGGTGCTCGTCGTCTACGCCGCATTCTGGCAGGTGCTGATCCAGGTGCTTTATGGCGTGCAGGATGTGGACCCGGTGGCGCGGGAGACCGCCCGTTCTTACCGGTTCGGACGCTGGGCGCAGATCCGCTACGTGACGTGGCCGACGACGCTGCCCTACCTGATGACCGGCATCCGGCTCGCTGCCGCCGTCGCCTTGATCCTCACCATCACGGCGGAGCTCGTGATCGGCACGCCTGGGCTTGGCAAGGAGATCTTCGTGGCGCAGACGAGCGGCGCCTATGCGGTGATGTATGCCTATGTGATCGTCACCGGCATCATCGGTGTCGCGGTCAATGTCTTAGCCCGCGCGCTGGAACGTCTGGCGATGCCGTGGCATCCCTCGCTGCGATCGGACGTGCCGGCATGACGCAAGAGCAGATTACCCAGCTCGGCCGGCAGGCTGGGCTGGCGCTCGGCCTGCCGCTGGTGCTGCTCGCGGCGTGGTGGTTGTTGAGCTCGGGCAGCAGCAATTTCTTCTTTCCGCCGCTTGCGACGATCGTAAAGACATTCGCCGACATCTGGTTTTCGCCGCGGATCGTCAACGACGTCGTGCCGAGCCTGGTGCGGCTGTTCATCGGATTTACGGCGGCGCTCGTGCTCGGTCTCGCGCTCGGAATTCCCATCGGCGCCTCGCGGACGCTGCGCAACATCGTCGAGCCGGCGCTGGAGTTTTTGCGCGCCATTCCGCCGCCGGTGTTGGTGCCGATTTTTATTCTTCTGGTCGGCATCGAGAACGCAATGAAGGTTTTGGTGATCGTCTCCGGCTGCGTTTGGCCGATCCTGCTCAATGCCGTGGCCGGCGTGCGTGCGCTCGATGAGGTTTTGGAAAACGTCGTGCGATGCTATCGGATTCGCGGTTGGGCGCGGCTCTGGTACTTCGTCATTCCGGGCGCCGGCCCGCAGATTTTTGCCGGCATGCGCCAAGCGCTCTCGATCGGCATCATCCTGATGGTGATCAGCGAGATGTTCGCGGCCAGCAATGGGCTCGGCTTTTCGCTTATCCAGTTCCAGCGCAGCTTCGCGATTCCGGAAATGTGGACGGGCATCGTGCTATTGGGGCTGATCGGCATTGCGCTCGCATTCGGCTTCCGCCTGCTCGAAAATTGGTTGCTGGGCTGGTACTATGGCCTGCGTCGCTCGCAACGAGGCGGTGCATAGCTATGGATGCCGGCGCGCAGCGTGCAAGCTCCAAGCCTTTAGGTGTCAGGCCTTCAGGTCTCAAGCCGATCATCGAGATCGCCGGCTTGCGCAAGGTCTACGAGGGGCGCACCCGTAGCGTGGAGGCGATCCGCGACGTGACCTGCAGCGTCGGCGTCGGCGAGCTCGTCTGCATTCTCGGACCTTCCGGCGCAGGCAAGACCACGCTGCTCAAGTGCATCGCCGGCTTGCTGCCGCCGAGCGCCGGCGCGGTCATTCTCGAGGGCGAGGCGGTAGTGGAGCCGCCGGCCGCGATGGCGGTGGTATTTCAGGAATACGGACGCAGCCTGTTTCCGTGGATGTCGGTTGAGGACAATGTCGAGCTGCCGCTCAAGCAAAAGGGGGTGCCGGCCGCGCGCCGTCGGGTGCTGGTGCGCGAGGCGCTGGCAGCCGTCGACCTCGCCGAAGTGCACGCGGCCTATCCGTGGCAGCTGTCTGGCGGCATGCAGCAGCGGGTGGCGATTGCCCGTGCTGTTGCCTATGAGCCGCATGTGCTGTTGATGGACGAGCCGTTTGCCGCCGTCGATGCGCAAACCCGAGCCGACCTGGAAGATCTGATCCGCAGGCTTTGGCGGCGGATGCGGGTCACCATCCTGTTCGTCACCCATGACATCGAGGAGGCGGTCTATCTGGGGCAGCGCGTGCTTGTGCTGTCGATGTCGCCGACCGTGGTGATGGAGGACGTGGCGATCGACCTGCCGGATGAACGCTCGCAGCTCGAGACCCGTTCGTTGCCGCGTTTTGCAGAACTGCGCAAGCATCTTTATGCCCAAATTCAACGGGCGAAGCAGGGCTGGAGACCGTCGGGTGAGCAAGGTCCGGGATCCGGCCGGCAATGATATCTAACGCATCCGGGCGGCGTCGCCGCCCAAGGGAGGTTTACATGGCCAAACGCATCATCGATCTTTCCGTGCCACTCAAGGGCGGTATCGCGTCCGATCCCCCGAGCATGCTGCCCTCGATCACCTATTCCGATCACAAGGCCGGCGCGGAGGAATTCATGCAATTCTTTCCCGGCTTGCGGCCCGAACAGCTGCCGGACGGGCAGGGGCCGGCGGTCGAGCACGTCAAGCTGACGACCCACAACGGCACGCATTTTGACGCGCCTTGGCACTTCCACAGCACCATGGACCGGGGTAAGCCGGCGCTGACGATCGATCAAGTGCCGCTCGACTGGTGTTTCTGCGATGGCGTGAAATTCGACTTTCGCGGTAAGCCGGACGGCTATGTTTGCACCGCCGACGATATGCGCGGCGAGCTCGACCGGATTGGTTATGCGCTCAAGCCGCTCGACATCGTGCTGGTGAATACGGCGGCCGGTACCCGCTATGGCGAACCGGACTACATTGACCGCGGCTGCGGCATCGGGCGCGAGGCGACGCTGTTTCTCACGAAGCAGGGCGTGCGTGTCACGGGGATCGATGCCTGGAGCTGGGATGCGCCGTTCAGCTTCACGCGCAAGCGCTTTGCGCAGACCGGGGACGCGAGCATCATCTGGGAAGGTCACAAGGCGAGCCGCGAGATCGGCTATTGCCACATGGAAAAGCTCGCCAATCTCGACCAACTGCCGGATCACGGCTTCACCGTCTGCTGCTTTCCGGTCAAGATCGAGAAGGCATCGGCCGGATGGACTCGCGCCGTGGCGCTACTGAACGGTTAGGGGGAGTAGCAACTGGGTCGACTTGGCGCCCGCGCTGTGCCGGATTTCCGCGGCAAATCGGCGTCTCCCCGACGTAAAATGCGCTGGGCGGCTCGCCCGGCGAGCGCGAGCGCTTAACCGGGCCGACAAGGCTCTCGTAAGGCAACGGGTACGGTGGTGGCGAACCAGCTGACGGAGGTCGTTTTGCAGTTCCGAGCTCTCCGAAATCTGAGCGCGTACCGGCTGCTGCATTCGGCGGTGTTGATCGTGGGCGTCCTGGCGCTGAGCGCCATTTCGGTTGTTGAATTGCGCGCCAGATTTGAGCCGTTTCTGTCGATTGCACTCTGGAGTTGCTTCTTTTTCTTTGGGTTCGAATGGATCATACGCGGATGGTCTGCCGCGCGCGCGGGAACCCTCATCGGCTATCTATTTTCCGCCACCGGGCTCATCGACGCGCTGGCGGTGGCTCCGCTCGCCGTCGCTTTCATGCTCGGCATGCCGCGGGAGACCGCCTGGCTGCTCGGGTCATTGTGGTTGTTGAAGCTTGCGCCGATTTCGCCCGGGCTGTCGCTGCTCGGCCGCGTCCTTGCGCTCGAAGCGAAGCCGCTGGCGAGCGTCATGGTGATCTTTTTGGTCATTCTGTTTCTGGCCGCCGTCGCGCTGCATGTGCTCGAGCGCGAAGCGCAGCCGGACAAATTCGGCGATTTGCCCGGAGCGCTGTGGTGGTCGGTGGCGACGCTCACCACGACGGGATACGGCGATCTCGTTCCGCTGACGCGCATCGGGCGGCTGGTTGCCAGCGTTGTGATGATTGCCGGTCTCGGCCTGTTCGGGCTGTTGACCGGCATTCTGGCGACCGGCTTCGTCGCTGAGGCGCGTCGACGCGACTTCATTCAGAACTGGGATCTGGTGGCACAAGTCCCTTTCTTCCAGTGCCTCGATCCAAAGGGGATCATTGAGGTGACGCGGATGCTGCGGCGTTTGGACGTGCCGGAACGGACCACAGTGGTGCGTCGCGGCCGGCAGGGCGACTGCATGTATTTCGTCGCCGCCGGCGAGGTCGAGGTGCAGATCGCACCCCGCCCGGTGCGTTTGGGGATGGGTACATTTTTCGGCGAGCTGGCGCTGCTCGGCGACGGGATGCGGATGGCGACGGTCGTGACCCGCGTTCCGTCCACATTGTTGGTTCTCGAGCTGTCTGATTTCCGCACGCTGACGGCGCACTATCCCGAGGTCGCCCGTGCCGTGGAGGCGGAGGCTCAACGCCGTCGGGCCGAATTGAAGGGCGCCGGTGACGACGCCCCCGGGGTTGCTCCTCAAGCCGTCGAACCTGTGGTCAGCTAGCGTCGGCGTGGCGATTCTTTTGTCCAAGCCTGTCCCAAGCCTTGCGAACCGGGACAGGCTCTTGAGCTGTCGATTTGGCGCCTGTTCGTTGCGGTGAACCAGCGTCCGCCGGAGGAACTCGAGTGTTTCGGAGTTACTTGTTCGATATTCGAAAGTCGGAAACATCCGACTTGCGGTGGTCAAGATCAAGCCCGAGGGCAGGCTACCGTCGGAACATACGCTAGCGAGCAGGAAATATGTCTACGGAAGATTCGATGTTGGTTCGCTTCTGGGGGGTGCGGGGCAGCATCGCCTCCCCCGGGCCGCGCACGGTGCGCTACGGCGGGAACACGCCGTGCGTGGAGGTCCGCTGCGGCGGCAACATCGTCATCCTCGACGGCGGTACGGGCATCAGAGCGCTGGGGACGAGCTTGATGCGCAGCGGCTCGCGCATCGACGCGGACATCTTTCTCAGTCACTGTCATCTCGACCACATATCCGGCTTGCCTTTCTTCGCTCCATTTTTCGCGGCGGGACACCGGCTGCGCGTGTGGGCCGGAAATCTCCTGCCGACCTTTCGTTTGGAGGAGGTGGTGCGCAAGATGATTAGCCCACCGCTGTTTCCGATTCAGCTCGAAGTTTTTCGCGCCAACATCGAATACCGCGATTTTCGCGCCGGCGAGGTGCTCGACCCGCGTCCCGGTGTGACGCTGCGCACCGCGCTCCTCGACCATCCGGACGGAGCGACGGGCTATCGTATCGAGCATGCCGGGAAAGTGCTCACCTATTTGACTGATACCGAACTGCGTGCCGGCGGTTGCGAGCCAAAGCTCCTGGAGCTTGCTCGAGGCGCCGATCTCATGATCTTCGACTGCACCTATACGGAGGCCGAGATTGCTGCTCGCGCCGGCTGGGGGCATTCGACGTGGCAGCAGGGAGTGCGTTTGGCCGAAGCGGCCGGCGTGAAGACGTTCTGCTTGTTCCACCATGATCCAGAGCACGACGACGCCTTCATGGACGTGATTGCCGCGCAAGCATGGGCGGCCCGGCCCGGGTCGGTCGTCGCCCACGAGGGGCTCGAGATCTCGCTATGAGGATGAACTTGTCGTTAGGCCGTTAGTACGGACCGGCGGTCGATTCCTGGGCTGCATCGTCGCGCGGCTGGACGACGCGTCGGTGATATACCCGTTTAACGGGAGGTTCGTCCGGTGTTGTTACGTTGCGCAATCGAGGCCGCTCCGGCGGGGGCGGTGTGAAGTTGAACATCCCCCCGAATAATTCCGGTGCCGCGGCGTCGCGCACCAATGCGCGTCGGACGCGCAATCGAGGCCGTTCCGCGATCCGAACGACCGGATTTGCCCCGGCCGGGGACGGCGACGTAACGGAAGACGTGATGTCGAGCGATACCGGAGCCACGGTGACCGGTCCCGGTGCCGCCGCGGCGACCGGGGCCGTCGACTCGTTGCTCTCCGTGAGAACGTGGTGCGCGGCTGCTGCTTGGGCGGGAGCGGGCGCGGCCTGCGCTTCGTCGGGCCGCTGCATTTGATCGATCAGCCCTTGTAGACTGCGCGCGAAGGCCTCGAGATCGAAATTCTGCGGGTCGTCGTGGCCGTTCGGGATGTCGTTGTCGATGACGGCGTGGAAGGCGGGGATGAGCCATTCGCCGGCGCGAACGCTCGCCAGCATATAGAGGAGCGCGAGACGGTTGTATTGCGCCGCAGTGAATCCCGGCACCGGCGCGGCGGCATCGCTGCCTCCGGCCCCGCGGCGGCGCGGCTGGATCAGTTCGATATGCAGGAAAAGCCCCTTGAGCGTGGTGCCGAACCTGGTTGCCCGCTCAAACTTGGTGGCGCGCCATGGCACGCTGAAGTCGTGTCCGATGAGCATCGCGCCCGTACGATTGATGACGACATGCGCGATCTCGTGGGCGTCTGCGCAGCGGTATCGCCCAAGATTGTTGATCTCCACATTGTCGTCGATGTTGTCCGGCCACGACCGTGCGCCGAAATTCGGGCCGCTGGTATCGTGGATCACGAAATACCGCGCCGCCGGCGCGAAGGGATCGTCGTCCTGCGCCCGCGATATCGGATAGAGCAAGAAGTCGATGAATTCCTTTTCAATGTCCAGGCGAGCAAGCAGCGTGGCGATCGCGCCGCGATCGATCGTTGCGGATGAGCGGCCGACGCGGGCGGCGAGCGCCGGCGGCAGGTTCTCGAGCGGTGGGCCGAGCTTCGCCCAGGGGGCGACTGGGCGGACGAGACAAGCGGCCTGCTGCGCCGGCGCGCCGGCAAAACTCAGCGTATCCGGATTGAAGGTGCACGGCCCCATGCCGTTCAGGGACACCGGCGGCAGCGGCCGCGGGGGCCGACATAGGTCGGCCCTTGCGCCCATCGGTCCCCACCCCGCCGCGAGCACAAGGGCGGTAAGGAGGCGCGCCACGACTGCCTTGGATGCGCGGCAGTTGATACCCCACAGCCAAGGGCGCTTCGTCGCGTCCTGACCCATTTGCCCCCAGTCCCAAGCAAAGCTCTATGAATAGCTTGAGTCGGCGTTGCTGGCTATTACTTTTGCCGCGCATACTCTGACAGCGAGAGCGCCGAAACCCGCGTAGACAGGTAGGGGAAAGTGCATGGACTTTACAAGCGTGCTCACTCATTTGACCTTTGCAGACGCCTGCGGAATTCTCGGGGGCCTGTTCTTCGTCGCGACGCTGTGGATGCAAACCATGGTCCCGTTGCGGGTCGCCCACATCGTCAGCAACGGGTTTTTCCTCGGCTACGGGGTCTTTCAGCCGTCCTATCCCGCGCTCGTCCTTTATGTCGTGCTGCTCCCGGTCAATTGCGTGCGGCTTTACCAAATGGTCGGGCTCGTCAAGCAGGTCCGCGGGGCTGCGGAGGGCGATCTGTCGATGGATTGGCTAAAGCCGTTCATGACCAAGCGCCGCTATCGCAAGGGCGATACGCTTTTTCACAAAGGCGAGCGCGGCGAGGAGATGTTCTACACCCTGTCCGGCCGCTACCGAGTGACGGAGATCGACATCACGATCGAACCGGGGCAGCTTGTCGGCGAGCTGGCGTTCCTTACGCCTGACCATTGCCGAACGCAAACGGTCGAATGCATCGACGAGGGCCAAGTGCTCACCATCAGTTACGACAAGGTGATGGAGCTCTATTTCCAGAATCCGATATTCGGGTTCTATTTCCTGCGGCTCGCCAGCGAGCGATTGCTGCAGAACATCTCCCGATTGGAAGCGGCGCTCAGCGCGCGCAGCGGCAAAGGGAACGAAACCGTTCAACAGACCTGAAAGGAGCGCATCATGTCGCCGGTCACCATGCTCAATCCGGACGCGTTGGGCAAGCCGTTAGGCCAATACTCGCAGATCGCGCGCGTGAAGGCGACCGAGCTCGTCTTCATTGCCGGGCAATTGGCGGCCGACAAGGACGGCCGTGTCGTCGGCGCCGACGACTTTGACGCGCAGTGCCGCCAAGTCTTCGCCAACATCGAGACCGCGCTACGGGCGGTCGGCGCCGGCTGGGCCAACGTCGTTCAATTCACGACATATTTGGTCGACGCTGCCGACATTGCGAAGTTCATGCAATTCCGCCTGCGCGAGTTTCCAAAAATGTTTCTGGGTGGCGCCTATCCGCCCAACACATTGTTGATCATCGACCGGCTGGTGCAAGAACCATTCTTGGTCGAGGTCCAGACCGTTGCGGCGGCCGCCGCGCATTGATCGCGCAGAGCGCGGAGCCGCGGGACGACGTGAAGGCGTGCCTGGTATTTCAGGTGGGAAAGCCTCGGCGGGTTCCGGGCGAGAAACGGCCAGGCCAAAAAGCCGACCACCATCGGCACGCCGAGCCCGAACAGTACGGCCCGTAATGCCGACGTTGAAGATGGCGCGGGCCGCGTCGGCATTGGTCTCGTTTCGGCAGGCTTACTGCCGCTGGTCTGCGCCGGCGGCCCGGCCGCGAGATCGAGGTCGTTCAACTCGTCGGCGGATACGATCTTCACCTCGTCGGCGGCGCGGTCGAGCTCAGTGAACTCGTCGGCCGAGACAATGCGAATGCCGGACGTGACTGCATTCGCGGTCTCTTGAATTTGGCCCGCCAAGGCCATGACATCGGCCGGCACGGGCGCGCTTACAGTCATTTCTGTTGCGCTGACCATTGCAGCCCGCGGGGAGGGGGCCGGCGTTGGCTGTGCCAACGTCTGGACAATCTTAAACTCATCAGTGGGCGCTAGACGACCGCTCGCGGCTTTGGCGACGAGCGGCTTACGCTGGACCACCGCCGGCAAGTCATGTTTGACCACGATGGGCGACACTCGCTTGATCGCCTTTTGCTTCCTGACGCTCGGCTTTGCGCCCGGCAATTGGCCTGCTTGCGGCTGCTCCGGCTCGGATTGCTGTTGCGGCAGCGCAGGGAATCGCGGCTGTTCCTCGGGGGCGTACTGTAATACCGGCGCAACTTGGTGCGTTGGGATGTTACGCGGCGGCGTTGTGGCGCCATGCAAGAACGGATTTAGCTCGAGCGGAGCACTGCTCTGGCTGATTTGGGTATTATAATACTGAGAATTAGCGGATTTGTTGAATAGGGCCGAGAGTAATATAATACTGACAGCAAATATACGATCACTCATTCTGATACTCATAACACGCTCCTAAAACTCGACGGCCAACATCCCTGCTCGCAGTCGTGACGTCAGCTTGGCGAGATCGGGGAATTTTGGCGCCGGCCGTGGCCACAAAGCGGCGGCCTGACGGCGCATTGCCGGCGATTCGCATTCAGGAATAACATCGTACCAGTATGCCGGAATGTTGAACGGTTGCGGGCTGATTTGTTTGGCTAAGGTTAATCTGATAGCCGACCACCCTGGCCGCCGCCGAGAGGTAACTGATTAACGAAGATGGCTACAATGCGAGAGGCGTTTGGCGGGCCCACGGTGAACGGCGCATGCGGATGTGCGCCACGCCGTTAAGGAAAGCGGCCTTAAGACGGCGAGACTTTGGCCGCCAAAAGCACCTGATGGACCAATTGTCATTTGACCTCGATCCGCCAATCGACTTTGAATGATCGGTACGATTAAACCTCAGATCCTCATTTCGGAGCACACATGTCGTCGAGACAGAAGCCATGGGCGCGCGGTTGGCGCCGACGCATTGCTGCAGTCGTCCTTTGCGGCTTGTTGGTGCTGGTCTTGGTCGGCGTTTCGGAGCGAATCCAGGCCCAGGACCCGCCGGCACGAGGATCGGCCGATCAGGAGCAGCAAAGGGGTGGAGGTGAGTCGAGAGGCGATCAGCAGAGAGGTAGTGTGCTGCGGCTGTTGCCGGGTGACGCCGTCACGGAGCACACGATCGACCTTGCCGGCCGCAAGCTTGCGTATACGGCGACCGCCGGGACCCTGTCGCTTTTCGACCAGAATGGCCAGCGTAGCGCGGCGGTCTTCTACACCGCTTATGTGGCGAAAGATGCGGATCGACAGACCCGTCCGCTCACCTTCGTGTTCAACGGCGGGCCGGGCGCCGGGTCAGCCTACCTGCATCTCGGTCTGGTCGGACCAAAAGTCCTCGATTTCGGTTCGCAACCGAGCGACTGGGCGGCCGCCCGTTTGCGTGACAATCCCGACTCTTGGCTCGATTTCACCGACCTGGTGCTGATCGATCCGATCGGCACCGGCTGGAGCCGCGCGGCGAAAGCGGACGGGGCGAACGCGTTTTGGGGCGTGCGCCAGGACGCGGAGGCGATTGCCAAGGTGATCGCCCTTTACGTCGCCAATAACAGCCGCGGGCCGTCGCCGAAATACCTTCTCGGCGAAAGCTATGGTGGTTTCCGAGCTGCCAAGGTCGCGCGGACGTTGCAACGCGAGCAAGGGATCGGCCTCGCTGGAATCCTGATGGTCTCACCCATGCTCGAAGGCGCACTGCAATTCGGCGGTGACCGCCTCGCCCTTGGCGCGGCGCTGCACTTGCCGACCTTGGTCGCGACCGAGCTCGAGCGCAATCATGCCTTCACCGAGCAGGCGCTTGCCGACGCCGAGCACTTCGCGCTCGGCGAATACCTGTCAACGCTCGCGGGACCGGAACTGACCGGCGAAGCGGCGCACGAGTTTTACGCCCACGTCGCACGGCTGACCGGTCTTCCGGAGAACGTGGTCGCGAAATCGCGCGGCTTCATCCGCGGCGACTACGTCAAGGAACTGCGTGCCGCGGAGCGGAAAATCGTCAGCGCATATGATGCGACGATCGCCATCGCCGATCCCTATCCGGAATCGAACGAGCGCGAGGTCGACCCGGTCCTCGACGGCTTCACCCGCGCCTACGGCGGCGCCTTCGTCAATTACGCCCGCGACGAGCTCGGCTTCAAGACCGAGATCACTTACATTCTGCTCAACGGCGAGGTCAGCGGAAAATGGGAGTGGAACGACCGCGGCGGCCGCTCGCCGCCGAGCGTCAGCGACGATCTAAGGGTGCTGTTGGCGCTGGATTCATCATTTCGTCTGCTTATCGCCGACGGGCGCAGCGATATGGTCACGCCCTATGCGGCCAACCGCTATGTCCTCGACCATTTGCCTCGGGCGCTGACGGCAGGCCGGGCCGACCTGCGGCTCTACGGCGGCGGCCACATGTTCTACATCAATCCGCAATCGCGCCGCAGCTTTTTCGCCGATGCGAAGTCGCTTTTCCAACCGGCGCCATGAGCGAGCGAGGCCGCGCGGCTCGAGGCGTCGCGACGGGGCGAAAATCCGCGTGCCGAGGCGCTAACCGGCGCTCGTCGGCCAAACGAAGCGATTGACCTTCTGCGCAGCCGCGCTATGCAAGTCGGCGGGCTTTCTTGGGCGCAGGTTTCCTTGGGGTAAGGTGCCACTTGATGAAGAAGATATATCCCGACGCGAAATCGGCACTGGCCGACCTCTTGAAGGACGGGATGACGATCATGGCCGGCGGCTTCGGCCTGTGCGGCATTCCCGAGGCCTTGATCGACGCGCTGCGTTTGTCCGGCGTCAAGGGCTTGACGGTCGTGTCGAACAATGCCGGCGTCGATGGCGCGGGCCTCGGGCTGCTGCTGCAGACGCGACAGATCCGCAAGATGATCTCGTCCTATGTGGGCGAGAACAAGCTGTTCGCGCAGCAATATCTGGCCGGAGAGCTTGAGCTCGAGTTCAACCCGCAGGGCACAATGGCCGAGCGCATTCGCGCCGGCGGCGCCGGCATTCCCGCCTTCTTCACCAAGACCGGCGTCGGCACCATTATCGCCGAGGGCAAGGAGATCAAGGAATTCGACGGCCAGCGCTATGTCATGGAGCGCGGCCTCGTCGCTGATCTGTCCCTCGTTCACGCTTGGAAGGCCGACCACGAAGGCAACCTCGTCTATCGCAAGACGGCGCGGAACTTCAATCCGGTCATGGCGACCGCCGGCAGGGTGACGGTCGCCGAGGTCGAGCATCTGGTCGAGCCGGGCCAGATCGAGCCCGACCATATCGTTACGCCCGGCATATTCGTCCAACGCATCGTGCACGTGCCGAATGCACGCAAGCATATCGAGCAGCGCACCGTGCGCGAACGACCAAAGAGCGGAGCACGATGATGCCCTGGACTCGCGAAGAGATGGCGGCCCGCGCGGCCAAAGAATTGCGCGACGGCTTTTATGTCAATCTCGGCATCGGCATCCCGACCTTGGTCTCGAACTACATTCCCGAAGGCGTCAGCGTTCAGCTGCAGAGCGAGAACGGCATGCTCGGCATGGGTCCGTTTCCTTTCGAGGGCGAAGAGGATCCCGACCTCATCAATGCCGGCAAGCAAACCATCACCGAATTGCCGACCACCAGCTACTTCTCAAGCGCCGACAGTTTTGCCATGATCCGCGGCGGGCACATCGATCTGTCCATTCTCGGGGCCATGCAGGTGGCCGAGAACGGTGACCTCGCGAACTGGATGATCCCCGGCAAGATGGTCAAGGGCATGGGAGGTGCCATGGACCTGGTCGCGGGGGTGAAGAAGGTGGTCGTGGTCATGGAGCATACGGCCAAGAACGAGCGCAAGCTCTTGCACCGCTGCAGCTTGCCGCTGACCGGCGCGGGCGTCGTCGACATGGTCATCACGGATCTGGCCGTCTTCACCATCGACAAGAAGGGCGGCGCCGGGATGACGCTCATCGAGCTCGCCCCCGATGTCACCGTCAGTGAGGTTCGGGACAAGACGGAAGGCAGTTTTCGGGTCGATCCACGGCTGGACCAGAAAGCCCGCGCCTCCTGAACGCTGAGCGTTGATCGCCCGATGCTGCGCCTATGGCTTGTCATCGTCGTGGTCGGCGCGATCACGGCCGCCTTGATCCCCGTTCAGGCGGCGGCGGTCTTTTTCCAATGGCCGATGCGCCACGTCATTCCAAAACTTTACCATCGGATGCTTTGCGCGCTGATCGGAGTGCGCGTTCACGTGGTCGGATCGCCGCCGAGGCAGCGGCCGCTCTTGATCTTGGCCAATCACTCTTCCTGGCTCGACATCACCGTTATCACGTCCATGCTGTCGGTGGTGTTCGTGGCGAAGAGCGAGGTGGCGACCTGGCCCCTTTTTGGACTTCTGGCCAAGCTGCAACGCTCCATCTTTGTCGATCGCCGGCGCCGTCACAAGACCGGCGAGACGAGCGCGGAAATCGCGCGGCGTCTGGTCGATGGCGATCCCGTCGTGCTCTTTGCCGAAGGCACGTCGAGCGACGGCAACCGCGTGCTTCCTTTCCGTACGGCGCTCATCGGAGCTGCGGAGGAATTGCTCGCGGTGCAAAATGCCGATCGGGTGACCATTCAGCCGTTGTCGGTCGCCTATATCGGTTGGCAGGGGCTTCCCTTGGACCGGCGTCAGCGTACGGCGGTGTCGTGGTACGGTGCGGTCGACCTTATTCCTCACCTCATCAACATCGTGCGCAGCGGCGCCGTCGATGTCGTGCTCACCTGGGGCGAGCCGGTCACCTATGACGATAATACCGATCGCAAGCTGTTGGCGAAGGCCATGGAAGGGGCGGTGCGACGACTGACGACCACCACGCTGCGCTCCGGCGCCGTGCCGCGCCCGAAGGAGGCCAGGGTCCGGCCGAACCCACAAGTTGCAACAGCCGATAAGTGATCGAATAGGCTCCTCAAGAACGAAGACGACGCAGAAGGCCGCCTTAGTTGAAGTGCGTTGCCGGGAGGGCACGCTCATCCGTCGCGCCTCATTTGCCACCGCTTAATCCGTATCGCGCGGCGATGTCAGGATGACTCCCCTTTCCCCCGGCGGCACACCCCTCAAGGCAAGCTGAAGCTTAGCGGCTTCCTGTTCCATCCCCAGCCAACGAAGTTTGCGAATACGCTTCACCAAATCGGCCACCCCTCGCTGTTCCGGCGGAATATCGAGAGTCGTCTCTTCGTCAAATCGGGTTTTCACGTGGTGTCCTCCTTATTGGACAGTTTTTGCTGCGGTCAAAGGAGCCCATGGCAGCCGGATTTCCGATCCTCTTTATCAAGTCAACCGGATCTGAACCCTTGACAATTCACTTTTCCTTTCTCGACCCCAAGCTCACATATACGGCGCGACATTCCTATCGCGACGCATCAATTTGTTGCACTCAGTTATCGGCCGAGCACTGACGTCCAAAGTCCGTGACCAAAAGCGGGGTGCGCCGACAGCTCTCACCTCACCTCATTCCCGCCCTACCCGCAACCCAGTACGGTTGGTCTCCAGCTCGATCGCGGCTTGGCGCGGGCGTTGCGCCGCAGCCTTGTCGCCGGCTGCGCAAGCCGCGCATAGCTCTTTGAGATACGCATTAGCGCGTTCGGCGTGCTGGACCAATTCTGCAGCGCCCGCGAAACTGCGGCGCTCCTTCGGGGTTTTCATCTCTCTTCTCCCAGAGCCGGAACTACGCTCCGGCTCGACGCATCATGCGTGCACATGCCTGCAAGCATTCAGGCTCAAAGACTATCTTTATGTTCCTAATCCCGCATCATTGATTTCACAGGCATCACAATTGATATATTATATATAATCAAAACTATTGATCGAGGAACTCTAGAGGGATAAATTTAATGAGTCGAGGGCGAAGCGGCCCACGACCAAGATGAATGAGATCAGGCGCGCAGCTCGGCCACAGCCGACCGGCGTTCCGGGTTTTCGTCGCCGCTGATGACGCCGGCAACGAGCTATGAAACGGATCACTTCCGAAGGTTACGAAGCCTTGCAAGCAGAATTGCAGCGACTGCAGCAGATCGAACGCTCCCGTATCCATCAGCTGATCCGTGGCATACGAGCGGCTTGGACGGGTTCTAAGATCGCCGAGTATTGCATGGCCGAGCTGGAGCAGGCCCGCAACGAGGCCCGAATAGAGGCACTGGAGCAGAAGCTCGCGGACGCGGAGGTGGTCGATGTATCCAAGCTTTCGGGCGACACCGTCGGGTTCGGCGCCCGGGTCACGCTGCTCGACAATGATTCCTACGAAACCAAGGTCTGGCAGATCGTGGGCGAGCCTGAGGCCGACATTTCGGTTGGTCGTATTTCCATCGTCTCGCCGCCCGCGCGGGCGCTGATTGGCAAGAAGACGGGGGCGTCGGTCGAGGTCGCGACCCCACGGGGCGCCAGGATCTACCGGGTCTTGAACATTCAGTACCGATGACGTGCCGGACGCGAGACAAACCCAATCTTCCGTACCCAGCTTGTGGTACCATAAATGATGTTTAACATATCGATAACAATGCTTGAAATATCATTTTATAGCATATACGACGGAGTTCTCTCGGCCTTCAAAAAACGGAGTTGATGACACGTCATGATAACCGCGACCCAATTGCGAGCCGCCCGCGCCCTGCTCGACATCGATCAGCGCGAGATGGCTGAGCTTTCCGGGCTTTCTACCCCCACCATCCAGCGCATGGAAGCAAGCGACGGCGTCATTCGCGGCAATGTCGAATCCCTGATGAAACTCATTTCCGCTCTCGAGGATGCAGGAATCGAGCTGATAAACCAGGGGGCCGCCAGCCCATCCGGGGGTCGAGGGGTTCGCCTGAGAGAACTGGTGGCAAAGCCGAAGGTCTATCGAAACAAAGTCCAAAGAGTCCCAACCGGTCGAGCAGCGTAGCGATCACGATGACAATCGTTGCCTTATCCGCTCGCGTTGGCCCGCCCGAAACCCTAGCCCAGTCGGACCGTGCTGCGTGGGCGTTCGCGATTGATTTTCGCCGAGCCCCATGCCCCGCCTAGGGAAACGTTAAAATGCGCTACGTGGTGTTCGACGATACACCGCAGGGGAAGGACCATGGTTGGACGGCTGATGCCTTCGCCGCTGCCTTGCGAACGCCGCTGGCGGCGATAGGAGTGCGGGTGGTTAGGCGTTCCGGCTTAGGGAGGGGCCTCGGCACGGGCGGCCTTCAGGGTGGTGAACGTCTGTCAGCGAACGCATACAAGGCCAAAGTCGACAAGGTCGCGCGTGTGGTGGAGGCCACATTGAGCTTTCGACCCCCGCGGGGCTGAACATGTTGTGGGAGATCATGCGAGAAGTGGGCCTGTCTCCATTTGGATGTGGAAGTCGCATGCGGCCGATGCCGTCAGGGTTCTGAGATGAGAAAGGCCGGCGGAGATTCCAAGAACACGCTCTATTGCTCGTTCTGCGGCAAGAGCCAGCGCGAGCTGCGCAAGCTCATTGCCGGCCCAAGTGTCTTCATCTGCAACGAATGCGTCGATCTGTGCATGGACATCCTCGGCGAGGAGAACAGGTCCTCGCTGGTGAAATCGCGCGACGGCATTCCGGCGCCGAAGGAAATCCGCAAGGTCCTTGATGACTATGTGATCGGCCAGGACCATGCCAAAAAGGTGCTCTCGGTCGCCGTTCACAATCATTACAAGCGACTTAACCATCAGACTAAGCAAAACGACGTTGAACTCACAAAGTCGAACATCCTCTTGCTCGGCCCGACCGGGTCAGGCAAGACGCTGCTCGCGCAGACGCTCGCGCGTATTTTGGACGTGCCGTTCATCGTCGCTGATGCGACGGCGCTGACGGAAGCCGGTTATGTCGGCGAGGACGCCGAGAACATCATCCTCAAGCTGGTGCAGTCGGCCGACTATAATATCCAGAGCGCCCAGCGCGGTATCGTTTACATCGATGAAATCGACAAGATCAGCCGCAAGTCTGAGAACCCCTCGATCACTCGCGATGTGTCGGGAGAGGGTGTTCAGCAGGCATTGCTGAAGATCATGGAAGGCACCATCGCGTCGGTACCTCCGCAGGGTGGCCGCAAGCATCCGCAACAGGAATTCCTGCAGGTCGACACCACCAATGTTCTGTTCATATGCGGCGGCGCCTTCACCGGGCTTGAGAAGATCATTTCGGCGCGCGGCCGATCGAGCTCGATTGGCTTCGGCGCCAAGGTAATCACGCCGGAAAACCGGGGCACCGGCGAAATCTTACGCGAGGTCGCGCCGGAGGATTTGCTGACGTACGGCCTCATCCCCGAATTCGTCGGACGGCTGCCCGTGCTGGCCACGCTCGAGGATCTCGACGAACTGGCCCTCAAGCGCATCCTCACGGAACCGAAGAACGCCTTGGTGAAACAATACCAGCGCTTGTTCGAGATGGAGGGTATCGATTTGACCTTCACCGATGAGGCGCTCGGCTCCATCGCGCGCAAGGCGATCGACCGCAAAACCGGCGCGCGGGGGCTGCGCTCGATCATGGAGGGCATCCTGCTCGACACTATGTTCGACCTGCCGGGCCTCAAAGGCGTCGAGGAGGTGGTGATCTCCGAGGAAGTTGTGGAGGGCACCGCACGGCCGGGCTACCTCTACGCCGCTCGTGCTGGCGACGCGGGCGCGCCATAGGGCGAGTCTCGCTGTGCGCCGCGGAGGCGCGGCATGTGTTTCTCACTGAGCGACGAGATCCGATGTCGACAAGGCCAGGCCAAAGAGCGCGAGACGCATGCGACAGTCCAAGCGACGCCATGGGCAAGCTTCAGCTAGCCATGGCCTGCTTTCCGTCGGCGGAAAGGCCGATCTTGCAGCCCTCGCCCTCCGATACGGGCGCGCTTACCGCTTGGTCCCTTGCCGAATCGGATTTAATCCTGGCTCCAACTGGGTGGGAGCCGGTTCCCCACGCTCGCCCGCCAGAACCCCAGAGGTAGATGATGCCCGCCCTCGTCGGGTTGTGGTGCGTGTCGGCGCTGTTCGGGGTCGGGCTCGTGGCAGTCGTGGTTGGGCGTACGTCGGTTGCGGTGTGGCTCATCTACGGCATGAGCCTGTTATTCTCGTCCATCGGCCTCATTAATGCGTTGCTGCCGCTCGTCGGCGCCGCTCCCCCATCCGAGTTGACGTTGCCGCTCGGATTGCCGTGGCTCGGGGTGCATTTGCGCGTTGACGCGCTGGCCGCGTTCTTTCTGGCGGTGGTGAACCTTGGCGGCACCGCTGCAAGCCTGTTCGCACTAGGTTATGGCCGTCACGAGGCTTCGCCGCTGCGCGTGCTGCCGTTCTATCCGGTGTTTCTGGCCGCCATGAATCTGGTCGTTCTGGCCGACGACGCGTTCGTTTTCCTATTTTCTTGGGAGCTCATGTCGCTCTCCTCCTGGGCCATCGTCACTGCGCACCATGAGATACCGGCGAATGTGCGGGCGGGGGTGATCTATCTGCTGATGGCAAGCTTCGGCACGCTCTGCCTGCTGCTCGCCTTCGGCGTGCTCGCCGGAGAGAATGGGACTTTTGGCTTCGCCACTATCCGCAGTATTGCTGCGACACCGGTAAACGCAGCTGTCGCGACCGTTTTGGTGCTCATCGGAACCGGCTCGAAGGCCGGCTTGGTCCCGCTGCATGTATGGCTGCCGCTCGCCCATCCGGCGGCACCGAGCCACGCCTCCGCATTGCTGAGCGGGGTGATGACCAAGGTCGGCGTATACGGCTTCGTGCGCCTCGTTTTCGACCTGATCCACCAGCCGAGCTCATGGTCGAGCATGGTCGTGCTGGCGATTGCGGGCGCCACCGCGGCGCTCGGCGTGCTCTATGCGTTGATGCAGCACGATCTCAAGCGGTTGCTCGCTTATCATACGGTCGAAAATATCGGTATCATCTTCATCGGCCTCGGCCTCGCGCAGGCGTTTGCCGCCAACGGGATGGATTGGGCGGCGGCTTTGGCGCTGACCGCCGGGCTGTTCCACGTATTCAACCACTCCGTCTTCAAGAGCTTGCTGTTCTTCGGCGCCGGTGCCGTGCTGGTGGCGACCGGGGAGCGTGACATGGAGCATCTCGGCGGCCTGATTCACCGTATGCCGCGCACCGCCGTGACTTTCCTGATCGGCTGCGCCGCCATTTCGGCGCTGCCGCCACTCAATGGGTTCGTCTCCGAATGGCTGACCTTCCAGGCCATTCTGGTCAGCCCGCAACTACCGCAATGGGGGCTCAAACTGTTGGTGCCGGCGGTCGGGGCGCTGCTCGCGCTCTCGGCTGCGCTGGCGGCCGCCTGTTTCGTCAAGGCGTTCGGCGTGACCTTTCTCAGCCGGCCGCGCACTCCCGCCGCCGCGGCGGCGCAGGAAGTCGATGAATATTCGCTGGCGGCGATGTTCTTCCTCGCTGCGCTATGCGTGCTCGCCGGCGTGCTGCCGGGCCTGCTCATCGATCTCATGGCGCCGGTGGTGCAAGGCCTCGTTGGGGCGCGCATGCCGGCGCAATCGGCATTGCCCTGGCTGTCGATCGTGCCCATCGCCGAGAGCCGCAGCTCGTATAACGGGCTTATGATCCTCATCTTCTTGGCGAGCTCCGGTGCGCTCACCGCGATGTTCATCCACCGCTTTGCGACGCGGGCAACGCGGCGCAGCGCGATCTGGGATTGCGGCTATCCGCTGGTTTCGCCGACGACCCAATACACGAGCTCGAGCTTTGCCATGCCGATCCGGCGGGTGTTCGGCGCCTCCGTGTTCGGCGTGCGCGAGAAGGTGGATATGCCGCAGCCGGGTGACGGGCGCGCCGGACACTTTCAGGTCAGGGTTTTCGATCCGGCCTGGCAGCTCGTCTATGGTCCCTTGGTGCGAGCGGTGCGCCGCACTTCGACCGTGCTCAATCAGCTCCAGTTCCTCACCATTCGTCGATACCTGACGCTCGTTTTTTCCGCCTTGATCCTGCTGCTGCTCTTGGTAGCCGCATGGCCCTGATCCTCGATCTTCTCGCCCAAGCGGTGCAGATGCTGCTGGTGCTTGTCGTCGCGCCGCTCGTGATCGGGGTCACGCGCAAGGTGAAGGCGCGCCTGTTGCGCCGGATTGGACCATCGGTCCTGCAGCCCTATCGTGATCTGTGGAAATTGCTGCATAAGGAGGCCGTTATGGCGCACAACGCCTCCTGGATCTATCGGGCCGCACCTTATCTCATCTTCGCTGCCACCTGGGTCGCGGCCGCGCTGGTGCCGACCTATGCAACCGGCCTCATCTTCTCTTGGTCGGCCGATTTGATCGCCGTAGTCGCTCTGATCGCCACCGCGCGTTTCGCGCTCGCGCTCGCCGGCATGGATGTGGGTACCGCATTCGGCGGCATCGGCTCTTCGCGCGAGATGCTGATTTCGTCCCTCGCCGAGCCGGCCATGCTGCTCGTCGTCTTCACGGTCGCCCTCGTCGCCCGCACCACCCAGCTCTCCGCCATCGCCGATCACATGATCAATGCGCCGGTCGGCCTGCGCGTCTCCTTGGGGTTGGGGCTGTTCGCATTCGTGTTCATTGCGGTCGCAGAGAACGCCCGGATTCCCATCGACAATCCGGCAACGCATCTCGAGCTGACCATGGTGCACGAGGCGATGGTGCTGGAATATTCCGGCCGCCATCTCGCGATGATCGAAGCGGCTTCCGCACTCAAGCTCGTCCTTTACTTCTCTTTGCTGGCGTGCGTGTTCTTGCCGCGCGGCACCGCTACGACGGATCGCGGCCTAACGGCCCTCGGCCTCGGCATCGCGGCTTATCTCCTAAAGCTTCTGGTGCTTGCGGCGCTCTTGCCGATCGGCGAGACGGCGGTCGCGAAGATGCGGGTTTTCCGCTACCCGATCTTTCTCGGCGGTGCATTTGCGGCCGCGGCGCTCGCGGTATTCCTCCTGTTCGTGTCGCAGGGCTTCTGATGGGCACGCTCGACTTCGATATTGCCCATCTGCTCGCCGGCGGCATGCTGGTCTTGAGCTTCCTCTTGCTCTACCAGGACCGTATCACCGCGACGCTCAACGTGTATGCGCTGCAAGCCGTCACCTTGTCGCTTGCGGTCGCCTGGCAGGCGCACGTCCAGAACGCCGCGCATTTGATCGTCACCGCCTTGGTCGCGCTGCTCGTCAAGGGCTTCGTCATCCCGACCGCTTTGCACCGGATCGTGCGGCGGCTCAACATCCACCGCGAGATCGAGCAGGTGATCGGCGGGGGGCCGACGATGCTGACCGGTCTCGGCATCGTGGCGCTGGCGATCCTGCTGGTGGTGCCGGTCGGCGGCCATGTCGGCGCGCTCGTGCGTGAGGACTTGGCTTTTGCGCTCGCCGTGATCCTGCTCGGGATGCTGATGATGATCACGCGCCGCAATGCGGTGACGCAAGTCGTCGGCTTCATGTCGCTCGAGAACGGTCTCGTGCTCGCCGCCACCGGCGCCAAGGGTATGCCGCTCGTCGTTGAGTTCTCCGTCGCTTTTTCGATCCTGATCGCGTTCATCGTGTTCGGCGTATTCGTGTTCCGGATCCGCGAACGCTTCGACACGGTCGACGTTAGCGCCCTCGACCGCTTCCGCGGCGAACGTGGAGAGTAGACGTGAGCGCGCCGCTCTACGCCGTCTTGCTGATCCCCGCGGTCGCCGTCGTGGTGCTCGCGCTGATCACGAACTATCGGCTCGGCGCGGCCCTCAACGTGCTGGCCTGCGGCCTCACCTTTGCGGCCGGGGTCTCTCTCTTATTCGTCGATCGCGTGCGAACCGATATTGTCCTGATCGACGACTTCAACATCTACCTCGTCACCCTCACCACTTTCATCGGCTTCACCACCAGCATTTTCAGCGCCACGTATATCAGCCATGAGATCGACATCGGCCGGCTGACGCCGCTCTATTTGCGCTTCTATCACGCGCTCTATCAGGCCATGATGGGGGCGATGAACGTCGCGCTGGTCGCCAATAATATCGGGCTCCTGTGGGTCGGCGTCGAGGTCGCCACCCTGGCAACCGTGATGATGGTCGGCATCTATCGCACGCCGGAAGCCGTCGAGGCGGCCTGGAAGTATTTCATTCTAGGCAGCGTCGGCATCGCGCTCGCGTTCTTCGGCACCATCTTGGTTTATTTGGTCGCCCAAGATGTGATGGGTGAGGGCCTGCCGGCGATGGCCTGGGACCTGATGCTGCAACGCGCGGAGGCCTTCGATCCGAAGCTGCTGTCGCTCGCTTTCGTTTTTCTGCTGGTCGGCTACGGCACCAAGGTGGGGCTCGCGCCGTTCCACGCGTGGCTGCCGGATGCCCACTCCGAGGGCCCGACGCCGATCTCGGCCGTGCTCTCGGGCCTGCTGCTCAACGTCGCGCTCTATGCGCTGCTGCGTTTCAAGATGCTGCTCGCCGCCAATCGTGGGACGCTGAATGTCGGCCTCATCATGGTCGTGCTGGGATTGCTCAGCCTCGTCTTTGCGGCCTTCATGCTCTACCGGAGGCGGGATATCAAACGGCTGTTCGCCTATTCGTCGATCGAGCACATGGGCATCATCACGTTTGCCTTCGGCATGGGCGGGCCGCTGGCAAACTTTGCCGGGCTCTTGCATATGACCATGCATTCGCTGACCAAATCCGCGATATTCTTCGCGGTCGGACATATCGCCCAGGCCAAGGGCACGCAGCGCATAGCCGACATCCGCGGCCTTTCCGTGAGT
The DNA here is from genome assembly GCA_052148715.1 of Xanthobacteraceae bacterium. GTDB lineage: Bacteria > Pseudomonadota > Alphaproteobacteria > Rhizobiales > Xanthobacteraceae > JBKQHQ01. Next base: position 82,269 of record JBKQHQ010000244.1, read on the forward strand.
CACCCCGTGCTCGCCGTGGGCCTCACCCTCGGTGTCATCGCCATCGCCGGGCTGCCGCCCTTCGGCGTGTTTCTGAGCGAGTTCATGATGGTGTCATCGAGCTTTTCGCGCCAGCCGCTGGTCGCCGTCGTGCTGGTTTTCGGGCTTCTCGTGGCGTTCGGCGCGCTCATTCTACGGCTGCAGGATCTCATCTTCGGGCAACCGAGCGGGCCGGTCGAAGCCGTCAAGGCCTCCTACATCCCGCTGTTCTTTCACCTCGCGGTGGTTCTGGTTGCCGGGATCTGGCTGCCGGAGGCGATCGTGCGCTGGTTCCGCACGGTTGCGGCTCTCCTCGGGTGATCCCATGCCGGCTCAACGGATTGCTTCGTATCTCGCCAACCTGACGCCTGTTCCAGCGCACAAGCCGTGGCCGCGCTACCCGGTTGACGGAGACACATGGACCGCCATCGGCCAGGAGATCGGCCAAGGCGGCGGCGACCTGATGGGGTATTGGGGCGATGCCGACCGGGTCCACCTAGCGCTACGCCTTGCCGGCGCTCCGTGCGTGATATCGACGCCGGTGGCCTTCGGGGCATATCCCTCGATTGCACGCCATCATGCGCCCGCGGGCAGGCTCGAGCGCACTATTCGCGATCTGCACGGCTTTGCGGCTTTCGGAATGCCCGATCGCCGCCCCTGGCTTGATCACGGCGCTTGGGGCGTGCGCGCGCCGCTCGGTGAGCACTCCGAGCGCGGCCCGCGCGACCCGGCTGACTACGACTTCCTGCCGGTCAAAGGGGAGGGCCTGCACGAAATCCCGGTCGGCCCCGTCCACGCCGGCATCATTGAGCCCGGCCATTTCCGCTTCACCGCCAACGGCGAGACCGTGGCGCGGTTGGAAGAGCGGCTCGGCTACGTGCACAAGGGGGTCGACGCACTTCTGATCGGCGCGACTTTCGACAAGGCCGCGCGGGTGATCGCGCGCGTTTCGGGCGATTCCACTGTCGCCTACAGCTTCGCTTTTGCGCGCGCGGTGGAGGCGGCGCTCGATGTGGACGTGCCGCTACGGGCGGAATTTCTGCGCGGCGTGATGGCCGAGCTCGAGCGCATCGCCAACCACCTGGGCGACATCGGTGCAATCTCCAATGACGCCGCCTTCGCGCTCATCCACGCCCATTGCGGCATTCTGCGCGAACAGGTTTTGGCGGTTAGCGACGCGGCCTTCGGGCACCGGCTCATGATGGATCAGATCGTGCCGGGCGGCATCGCGCGGGACGTGGCGTCCGACGGCGCCGAACGAATTCTCGCAGTGCTCAATGAGATAGAGCCGCACTTTACGGAAATCGTGCGGGTTTACGACGATACCCCTTCGCTGCAGGACCGAACCTGCGGCACCGGCATCGTTGCTCCCGATTTGGTCGCCCGTTGGGCAGCCGGCGGATTCGTCGGCCGGGCGTCGGGCCGCAACTTCGATACCCGGCGGGACTTATCCTACGCCCCCTATCTCGGCTTGCGGTTTGATGTTCCGGTTTATGCCGAGGGCGACGTAAACGCCCGCGTATGGGTGCGAATCCGCGAAGTGTCGGAGAGCATCGGGTTGATCCGCGCCTGGCTCACGTCGGTCCCGGTGGGCGCCGTGCGCGCGGAGCTGCCAAACGTGAACGAAACCTGCGAAGGGATGGCTGTTGTCGAAGCCTTCCGCGGTGATGTGCTTGTGTGCGTGCGCGTCGGGAGCGACGGTCGGATCGCACATTGCTACGCCCGCGATCCCTCGTGGTTCCAATGGCCTCTGCTTGAGGCCGCGATCGATGGCAATATCGTCGCCGACTTTCCGCTCTGCAATAAATCATTCAACTGCTCGTATTCGGGGCATGACGTCTAGCCATGCGCACGCTGCTGCTTCGCTCGCTCTTTTCCCGGCCCGTGACCGTTCCGGCGCCGTCTCCCCAAGCCGCCATGCTGGCGGAGGTGGGTGCGGCGCTCGAGGCGCGCTCGCGCCGTCTTTTCGGCCGCTCGTTGGCGATCCGTGAGGTCGACGCCGGCTCCTGCAACGGCTGCGAGCTCGAGATCAACGCGCTCAACAATGCCGTCTACGATATCGAGCGCTTCGGCATGCGCTTCGTTGCCTCGCCCCGGCATGCCGATGTCCTTTTGGTGACCGGCCCCGTCACCCTCAACATGAAGGTCGCGCTCGAGCGCACCTATGCGGCGACGCCCGATCCGAAATGGGTGGTTGCCGCCGGCGACTGCGCCTGCGGTTGCGGGGTGTTTAACGGCAGCTACGCCGTCGTCGGGGCGGTGGAGAAGGTCGTGCCGGTCGACCTCCATATTCAGGGCTGTCCGCCGCGGCCGATCGAGCTGGTGCGAGGGCTTCTCGCCCTGCTCGACAAGATAGGACAACCAGTGGGTGAAGCGAGGGCCACCCTGCGGAGGTGAAAACACGGCGCGCCCCTGTTGTGTCATCAAAGCTACACTGAGCCTTCGATAGATTGCCCCCGATTCACGTATTGACGGGGGTGGCAGATTTGACAACCAGAACGAGGGCATCGGGCAAGGACCGATTGCAGCAGGCCGTCGTCCGCAACCGAGCGCTCTCACGCGAAGGCATTTTGGAATTCCTGTTCGCGTGGGCATTCAAGCGGCTGGTCTATCCCCAGATTTGGGAGGATCCCGAGGTCGACATGGTGGCGCTGGCGATGACGCCGGAATGCCACGTCGTTGCGATCGCATCCGGCGGCTGCAATATCCTGTCCTACTTGACCGCCGACCCCGCCCGCATCACGGCCGTCGATCTCAGCAAAGCCCATGTCGCGCTCAACCGGCTCAAACTTGCGGCGGCGCGACACTTGCCGTCGTGGAGCTCGTTTTACCGCTTCTTCGGCGCGGCTGACGAGCCGGCCAATGTCAAGGCGTATTGGCGGTTTCTCGCCCCGCATCTCGACCCCGAGACGCGCGGCTACTGGGAGCGGCGCTCGGCGCTCGGCTACGGACGGCGGCGGATCTCGGTGTTTTCCCGCAATGTCTACCGGCACGGGCTGCTCGGCCACTTCATCGGTTTCGGCCACTTGGTGGCGCGCGCCTACGGCGTCCATCTGCCCGACGCGCTACGCGCCCGCTCGATCGACGAGCAACGCAGCTTCTTTGAGACCACGCTCGCACCTCTGTTCGACAAGCGGTTCGTGCGCTGGGCCATCGGCCGACAATTGTCGCTATACGGGCTCGGCATTCCGCCTGCGCAATACGCGGCGCTCGCCGGTGGCGGCGACATGGCGTCCGTGTTGCGCGATCGCATCGAGCGCCTGACCTGTGGCTTTAGCTTCGCCGAGAATTACTTCGCCTGGCAGGCGTTCGGCCGCTCCTACGCCGATGCGGCGGCGGGTCCGCTGCCCCCCTATCTTTGCCGCGACCACTTCGCCTCCATTCGTGCACGGGCGGACCGGGTCGAGGTGCTCAACCGCTCCTTCACGGAATATCTGGAATCGCGGCCGGATCGATCGCTTGATCGTTTCGTGCTGCTTGACGCCCAAGACTGGATGACCGATGCGCAGCTCAATGCTCTGTGGCGCGAGGTCACCCGTACCGCCCGGGCGGGGGCGCGCGTCATCTTCCGCACGGCCGCGGTGCCGAGCCTACTGCCGGGCCGCCTCGACGAGGCAGTGCTTCAGCGATGGCGCTACGAAGCCGAGCTCTCGGGGGATCTGACCCGGCGCGATCGCGCCGCTATCTACGGCGGCTTCCACCTGTATGTTTTCGAAAGCTGAGCGAATGCCGGCAACCGTGGCCAGCGTCGACTTGATGGATCGGATCTACCGCCATCAGCGGCATATTTACGACATCACGCGCAAGCACTATCTGCTCGGCCGCGACCGATTGATCGACCAGCTTGCTCCGGCGGCCGCGGCCGGAGTCCTGGAGCTTGGCTGCGGCACCGGGCGCAATCTCATTCGCGCGGCGCAACGCTATCCCGGCAGGACTTTCTTTGGAATTGATGTCTCGACCGAGATGCTGACCTCCGCACGCGAGGCGATTGCGCAGGCGGGCCTATCGGCGCGCGTTTCACTCGCCCATGCCGACGTGATGGCGCTCGATACCCGCGCGCTGTTCGCACGGCCGAACTTCGAGCGCGTGTTCATCTCCTACAGCCTGTCAATGATGCCAGACTGGCAGGCGGTGCTCGATATTGCGCTCGACCTCGTGGCACTGGGCGGGCAATTGCACATTGTCGATTTCGGCCGGCAGGAAAAGCTGCCGGCGTGGTTTCGTACCGGGCTGCGCCAGTGGCTTGGCTTGTTCCACGTGACGCCTCGCGACGATCTTGAGCCCGTGCTCACCACGTGCGTCGCGCTGCGCAACGCAACGCTCCGTGTCGAGCGGCCGTATCGTGGCTATGCGCAATACGTCCGTGTCCGGTTGCCGGGGTGAATTCGAGCTTCTGAAGGCCCGCCGTCCACGTCACCGGCATGTTCTTGCGGCTTGTCGGCACATCCCCTCGATCGACGCCAAAAATCAAGGCTTTACGCGCGCAGGGATTGTGCGAACAATGGGCTCGAAGGAACGCTCCGGGCATGAATCAAGAAACCATCCTCGAAACCGAGGATCTGACCAAGGAATTTGCCGGTTTCGTCGCCGTCAATGCGGTAACGCTGCGCATCATGCGCGGCAAGATCCATGCGTTGATCGGACCCAACGGCGCCGGCAAGACCACCTGCTTCAATCTGCTGACCAAGTTTTTGAGCCCGACCCGGGGCAAGATCCTGTTCAAGGGCCGCGACATAACCGCACTCGCGCCCGCGGATGTCGCGCGCCTCGGCATCGGGCGCTCGTTCCAGATCTCGGCCGTGTTTCCGCATTTGAGTGTGCTCGAAAATGTGCGCCTCGCGCTGCAGCGCCGGCGCGGCGGCTCGTTCGACTTCTGGCGCTCCAAACGCATCCTCGACGGCCTCAACGAGCGCGCCATGGCGCTGATCACCGACGTTGGCCTGGCGCAGTTCGCAAAGTGGACCGCGGTGGAATTGCCCTATGGGCGCAAGCGCGCACTCGAGATTGCGACGACGCTGGCGCTTGATCCGGAAATGCTCCTGCTCGACGAGCCGATGGCCGGCATGGGCCACGAGGACATCGAGCGGATCAGCGCCTTGATCAGGTCGGTGGCTGTCGATCGGACCGTGCTGATGGTCGAGCATAATTTGAGCGTCGTTGCCAACCTGTCGGATACCATCACGGTGCTCACCCGCGGTCGTATCCTCGCCGAGGGCGACTACAAGGCGATCTCGGCCGACCCGAAGGTGCGCGAGGCCTATCTCGGAGTGGGCCATGCTTGAGCAGGCCCAAAGCGCGGCGACGGGCACGGCGCTCCTCGGGGTCAAGGACCTGCACGCCTGGTACGGCGAGTCGCACATCCTGCATGGCGTCGATTTCGAGGTGCAGCCGGGGGAGGTCGTGACCCTGCTCGGACGCAACGGCGCCGGTAAGACCACGACGCTGAAATCGATCATGGGCATTGTCGGCCGCCGCATCGGCTCGGTCCGCTTCGAAGGCCGGGAACTGATCAGCCTGACCTCGGACCAGATCGCCCGTGCCGGCCTTGCCTTCTGTCCTGAGGAACGCGGCATATTCTCGAGCCTCAGCGTTGAGGAAAATCTGCTCCTGCCGCCGCAGATCCGGCATGGCGGCCTCACCCTCGAGCGCATTTTCGCGCTGTTTCCCAATCTCAAGGAGCGCCTTGCGAGCCAAGGTACGAAACTGTCCGGCGGCGAGCAGCAGATGTTGGCGATCGCGCGCATCCTGCGCACCGGGGCGAGGCTGCTGCTGCTCGACGAGCCGACCGAAGGCCTGGCACCGGTGATCATTCAGCAGATCGGCAACACCATCGGCATGCTGAAGACGCAAGGCTTCACGATTCTCCTGGTGGAGCAGAATTTTCGCTTCGCCTCAACCGTCGCCGACCGCTACTACGTCATGGAGCACGGGCGGATCGTGGATCTATTCGCGAATTCTGAGCTCGATGCTAATCTCGGTAAGCTGCACGAGTATCTCGGCGTGTGATCAAACGCGAACGCCGCAAGAACGGCAGGAGGAACGGACATGCAACGGTTATTCGGTTCGATCGCGCTGATCGCCCTGCTTGCGGGCGGATCGGCGCAAGGGCAAGTTGCGGTGAGGATCGGTGTCCTGAGCGATATGTCCGGCCTTTACTCGGATATCGGCGGGCCTGGCTCGGTTCTGGCGGCGAAGATGGCGGTCGACGATTTCGGCGCGGCCCAGAAGGGCCTGAATGTCGAGATCGTTAGCGCCGACCACCAGAACAAGTCGGACGTAGGCTCAAGCATCAGCCGTCAATGGTACGATGTCGACAAGGTCGACGTCATCGTCGACGTGCCGAACTCCGGCGTGGCGCTGGCCGTCAGCGCCATTACGCAAGAAAAGAATAAGGTGTTCTTGGTTTCCGGCGCCGCCGCGTCCGACCTAACGGGCGCCAAGTGTACACCCAACACCATCCATTGGACCTATGATACCTGGTCGCTCGCCAACGGGACCGGGAAGGCGATCGTGAAGAACGGTGGCGACACCTGGTTTTTCCTCACCTCCGACTATGCGTTCGGCCACGCGCTCGAGCGCGACACTTCCGCCGTCGTAGTGGCCAACGGAGGAAAGGTGCTAGGCGCTGTGCGCCATCCGATAAACAGCAGCGATTTCTCGTCTTACCTGCTGCAAGCGCAAACGTCGAAGGCCAAGGTCATCGGCCTTGCCAATGCGGGCGGTGACACCATCAACTCGATCAAGCAGGCTGCCGAGTTCGGCATTGTCAAGGGTGGGCAGAAGCTCGCCGGCCTGTTGGTGTTCATCTCCGACGTGCACGCGCTGGGCCTGCCAACGGCGCAAGGCCTCAATCTAACCGGAGCCTGGTATTGGGACGCGAACGATGCCAATCGCGCCTTCGGCAAGAAATTTGAGGCCGCGAACGGCGGCAAATATCCCACGATGGTGCAGGCCGGCGTCTATTCCGCGGTCACGCACTATCTCAAGGCGGTGGAGGCCCTTAAGAACGCGGCCGACGGCAAGGCGGTGGTCGCCAAGATGAAGGAGATGCCGACCGATGATCCCCTGTTCGGGAAGGGCACCGTTCGCGCCGACGGCCGCAAGATCCACGACATGTATCTCTTCGAGGTGAAGAAGCCCGAGGAGTCAAGGTATCCGTGGGATTACTACAAGGTGCTCACCACGATCCCGGCGGCTGAGGCGTTCCGTCCGCTGAGCGAAGGCGGTTGTCCACTCGTGAAGAGCTGATCGAATATCGTGAATTGAAGGCCAGCCTTGCGCTGGCCTTTTGGATGCTGCGCATGCTCGACATCTTCGGCCTGTTTGAGCGATTGGCCAGCCTGCCGTCGCAGGCGTGGTTCAGCCAGCTTCTGCTCGGCCTGATCAACGGCTCGTTCTATGCCCTTCTGAGCCTGGGGCTCGCCGTCATCTTCGGCATGCTCAACGTCATCAACTTCACGCACGGTGCCCAATATATGCTGGGCGCCTTCACCGCCTACTGGCTACTGCAGCATGTTGGTGTCGGCTATTGGCCCGCGCTCCTGATTGCGCCGATCGTCGTCGGTGTGACCGGCATCCTCATCGAGCGGTTGCTGCTCCAGCACCTCTACAAGCTCGACCATCTATACGGATTGCTGCTGACCTTCGGCCTCGCCCTCATCATCGAGGGCGTTTTTCGCAATTACTTCGGATCGTCCGGATTGCCCTACCGAGTGCCGGACTCGCTGCAGGGCCGCCAAGACCTCGGCTTCATGGTCATGCCAATCTACCGCGGCTGGGTCATCCTGCTCTCCGTTGTGGTGTGTTTCGGCACCTGGTTCGTGATCGAGCGCACGCGGCTTGGCGCCTATCTGCGCGCCGCCACCGAGAACCCGACGTTGGTGCGTGCGTTCGGCATCAACGTGCCGCGCATGATCACGATCACCTACGGCTTCGGCGTTGGCCTTGCGGCGCTCGCCGGCGTCATGGCGGCGCCGATCTACAACGTGAGCCCGCAGATGGGCGCCGACCTCATCATCGTCGTCTTCGCCGTGGTCGTTATCGGCGGCATGGGCTCGATCATGGGCGCGATCGTCACCGGCTTTGCGCTCGGGGTCGTCGAGGGCTTGACCAAGGTGGTCTTTCCCGAGGCGTCGAACACGGTGATCTTCGTCATTATGGTGGTCGTCCTCCTCATCCGACCGGCCGGGCTGTTCGGACGGGCCGTCTGATATGGAACGCGTGGCTGACCCGCTTGAAGCCGACGCTGCTCAGCCTCTGCGCCAATGGAGCGAGCCGATCGCGTTTGGCGTCATGACACTCGCGCTGCTGATCGCGCCGGCCTTCGTCTACCCGGTGTTCCTGATGAAGGCACTGTGCTTTGCGCTGTTTGCCTGCGCCTTCAACCTGCTGATCGGCTTTGTCGGGCTCTTGTCCTTCGGCCACGCTCTGTTTTTCGGTTGGGCGAGCTATGTCAGCGCTTATACGGCCAAGGCTTGGGGGGTGCCGCCCGAGCTGGCGATCATCATGGGCACGGCCGTCGGCGGCGGATTGGGCCTCATCGCCGGCCTCGTGGCGATAAGGCGGCAGGGCATCTACTTCGCCATGATCACGCTCGCCCTGGCGCAGATGATGTATTTCTTTGCCCTGCAGGCGCGCTTCACCGGCGGTGAGGATGGGATTCAGGCGGTCCCGCGCGGTCGCCTGCTGGGGCTGATCGACTTGTCGGACCCGATCGCGATGTATTTGACCGTGGTCGCTATTTTTCTCGCAGCGTTTCTGCTGATCTACCGCATCATCAATTCACCCTTCGGGGAGGTGCTCAAGGGCATCCGTGAGAACGAGCCGCGCGCCATCTCGCTCGGCTACAAGACCGACCGCTACAAGCTCTTGGCCTTCGTGTTGTCGGCGACGCTCGCCGGGCTTGCCGGCGGCACCAAGGCTCTCGTGGTGCAGCTTGCCTCGCTCACCGACGTCAATTGGCCGATGTCGGGCGAGGTTGTGCTGATGACGCTCGTCGGCGGTCTTGGCACCATCTTCGGACCCCTCGTCGGCGCTTTCACCATTGCCGCCATGGAATATTATCTGGCTTCATCCGGCCAATGGGTTTCCGTGATTCAAGGGAGCATCTTCGTCGCCTGCGTGATGCTTTTTCGGCGCGGCCTCGTCGGCGAATTGGCGCATGTGCTGCGCATCAAGCTCTGATCGACCGGTAAGTAGTCTAAGTTATACCCAGTCTTATCCACAAAGTTAGGATCGCGCTTGTCCCATTGCTGACTCTCCTCGGCGGGGTCAGTATCTCGCTACCATTGGTGCAGCAGCGTTGGGTAACAGTGTCAGCATGTCGGCTCAATCTTCCTCGCCTCCACATGAAACCGTCGCGCAGAAATGGCGCGCGCTTGCCGAGCGTCGTCGCGCGCATTTCGTCGAGCTCTATCGCAGCGGACGCTGGACGCACTATTATACGCGCGACCAGTTCGCCGCTCGGCTCCGTGAAGTCATTGATGCTGCCGATACTTGGGCGAGGCTTGCCCCCAACGCCGCGAGCGGGCAACCGTCCCCGTAGATAAACAGGCTTTTGCCTTCGTGACTCCTAAGTCGGTTGTTGCCGGCCGAGGACGGCACACGATCGGCGGCCATAGGGAACGCAGGGCTTCGTCCGGGCGAGGCTAAGGAGTCGCGCCGACGGCAAGGAAATGGGCTAGGATTGCGCCCACGGCCACCGAGATTACGTTCCTCTGCGGGTCGCAGGAGTCATGCATGCGAGAGATAGTGCTGGCAGTCGTGGTGGTGGTTGGTGCTTGCGCATCGGCCTTGGCCATTGATGACAAAGCCGAGCGGCGCGGCGAGGCACTGCTCAGCAAGAACTGCGCGTCTTGTCATGCGATCGGCCGTAGCGGCACGAGCCCGCATCCGCAGGCGCCGGCCTTTCGCACGCTCGGGCAGCGTTATCCGGTCGACTCCCTCGAGGAGGCGCTCGCCGAGGGAATCATCTCGGGCCACCCCGATATGCCGGAGTTCACCTTCGACGCCCCCGAAGTCGGAGCCATCATCGCCTATCTCGAATCCATCCAGGAGCCGTAGCGGCGCTGCCTACGCGCCTCGACGGGAGCTTCCGGCCAAATCCTCGCGTTTAGGAAGCCCGGGGAGGCGCGAAGCCTCGTGATCCGGCGAGGCCGTGCGGGATTGCGCTTCGCGCCGCCCCGGCTACAACGCCTTCGCAGAGTGGGGGGCTTCGTATGAGCGCGCTATTTTCGCCGATCCAGCTTGCCGATCTCGGGCTGGATAATCGCATCGTCGTGTCGCCGATGTGCCAGTACAGCGCTGATGACGGCTGCGCCAATGATTGGCATCTCACGCATCTCGGTATGTTGGCGAATTCCGGCGCCTCTCTCCTCGTCCTCGAGGCGACCGGCGTCGAGCGCAGCGGCCGCATCACCCACGGCTGCCTCGGCCTTTACTCGGACGCGTGCGAGGCCGCGCTTGAGCGTGTCATCGCCCATTGCCGACGCATCGGCAGTGCGAAGCTCGGCATCCAGCTCGCCCACGCGGGCCGCAAGGCGTCCTCGCGCCGTCCCTGGGAAGGCGGCCAGGGCCTGCGTGCAGGCGAAGACCCTTGGGAGACGATTGCGCCGACCGGGCTCGCCTTCGGCCCCGAGTGGCGGGCGCCGCGGGCGATGGAGGCGGGTGATTTCGACCGGGTGCGTGAAGCCTTCGTGAAAGCGGCCAGTCGAGCGGTGCGTCTTGGCTTCGATGCGGTCGAGTTGCACGCGGCGCACGGCTATTTGCTGCATAGCTGCCTGTCGCCGATATCCAATCAGCGCACTGATCGCTACGGCGGCTCGCCGGAGGCGCGCATGCGCTTTCCGCTCGAAGTGGCGGCGGCGGTCCGCTCGGTCATGCCGCGGGAGATACCGCTCGGCGCTCGCCTCACCGGCAGCGATTGGCGCGATGGCGGGCTGACCGTCGCGGACGCCATCCGCTTCGCCAAGGCGCTGAAGGACGCGGGGCTCGATTACGTCTGCGTCTCGTCGGGCGGGATTACCTCCGACACCCGCAACCCGACCGGTCCCGGATACAATGCGGAATTGGCCGAGGGCGTGCGCCGCGAGGTACCGATGCCAACCCGGGTCGTTGGGCTTATCGTCACGCCGCAGCAAGCCGAGGCCGTCATTGCAGAGGGGAAGGCCGATATGGTGGCGCTGGCGCGTGCCATGCTTGATGACCCGCACTGGGGCTGGCATGCCGCGCAGGCGCTCGGCGGTGAGGTGAAAGCTCCGCTCCAATATCAGCGCGCCGCCCCCAAGCTATGGCCTGCAGCGCGGCATCGGCGCTGAGCCATGGGCGCATGTTCCCATTACGGCGAACAGCAGCGCTCATCCGATTAAGTTCACCGGCCGATCACGAAAATGGGAACTCGCGTGTCGCTTCACGGTTATCCAATGAATTCAAGGAAGAGCCGCTCGCTTCTTCCTCTTGAATAGGGAAGGAGCGAGGTGGGGATCGCCCTTCGCTCGTGAGGCGTCAACTGCGCCACGCGACCCCCTCCTAATCTCCCGCTTGCAGTGGGAGGACGTGGCCTCGGCAGGGAAGGAAGGCGAGGGTCTCCGGCGTGACGCTGCGGCCTGTATCCGAGCAAATCAGCGACGAGCGCCGATTCCAGCTTCTGGTCGAGGCCGTCGCAGACTATGCAATTTTTTTGCTCGACCCTCAGGGCCGCATCGCCAGCTGGAATCGCGGCGCCGAACGGATCAAAGGGTACTCCGGCGAGGAGATCATCGGCAACCACTTCTCGCTGTTCTACACCGAGACGGATCGGGTGGCCGGGAAGCCTGCGCGCGCGTTGGCGACGGCACAGCGGACCGGCCGCTTCGAAGACGAGGGTTGGCGCGTCCGCAAGGATGGGAGCCGCTTTTGGGCGTTGGTGGTCGTCACCGCGGTGCGCGACGAGCGGGGCGTGCTGATCGGCTTCGCCAAGGTCACGCGCGACATGACCGAACGTCGCGAGGCGCAGCGTAAGCTCGAGGAGATGCGGGAGCAGCTGTTCCAGGCGCAGAAGATGGAGGCGATCGGCAAGCTCACCGGCGGCATCGCGCACGACTTCAACAATCTTCTGACCGTAATCCTGGGCAGCGTCGATCTCGGTGATCGTCTGACCGGAGACAACGCGCGGCTCAAACGGCTGCTCGCCAACATGCGTCACGCCGCGCTGCGGGGAGAGAGCTTGACCAAGCAATTGCTGGCATTCTCGCGCGGGCAACCGCTGCGGCCGGAGCCGGTTGATCTATCGTCCAAGCTGCCGGTGATGTGCGAGCTGCTTGGCCGCTCGCTGCGTGGGGATATCGCGATCGTCACCGGAGTTGCCGCAGATATTCGGCCGGTCCATATCGATCCGAGTCAGTTCGAGCTCGCGTTCCTCAACGTCGGGCTCAATTCGCGCGATGCGATGCCTGACGGGGGCACGTTGCGGGTGAGCGCGCGCAATGTCGATCTCGATGGAGAGCCCGACGCCCTCGTCGGTGCGTTCGTTGCCATCGAGCTCAGCGACAACGGCGTCGGCATGTCGGACGAGGTCCGCTCCCGCGCATTCGAGCCTTTCTTCGCCACCAAGGACATCAGGCGCGGCAGCGGTCTTGGTCTCAGCCAGGCCTTCGGGTTTGCCAGGCAGTCCGGTGGGACGTTGAGGGTTACCAGCGCGATAGGCGTGGGCACGACCGTGACGTTCTTCCTGCCATGCAGCTCCCTGGTGGGCGCGCCACGCGCATCGGCGGAGAGTCATCCGGTGCCGATCCGTGCGCCGCGAGGTGCAAAGGTCTTGCTGGTCGAAGACGAAGGGAGCGTGGCGGAGCTGGCGCAGAGCTTGCTCGAGGGCGCTGGCTTCAGTGTCACGGCCGTCGCTGACGCCCGCGCCGCGCTCGACGTATTGAAGAGCGGTGCGGAGGTGGATGTTCTGTTCTCGGATATCATGATGCCGGGAGGGATCAACGGGGCAGAGCTTGCGCGCATCGTGCGTCGAGACTATCCGCATATCTTCATTCTGCTGGCCACCGCCTATGCCGAGGCGGCGGCCGAGGAAATCGCGCAGGAGTTTCCGTTGATCGTCAAGCCCTACGGCCGCGACGCGCTGCTGCATCAGCTCGGCCAAATTCTCGGCGAGAGCCAATAGCGCTGCTTTGGGCGTTGCGATGGACAATCCGGTTCTGGTGGAGGTGATCCGCGGCCGCTTGGTCGAAAGTCGTCATCGCGGTGCCGTTGCGGTGGTGGACGCCGATGGAAAAGCCGCCTTGACGCTTGGCGACGGTGAACGTCCGGTGTATCCGCGCTCGGCTGTCAAGGCGCTGCAGGCCTTGCCGCTGATCGAGACCGGGGCCGCGGATCGCTTCGGCCTTGCGGAACAGGAATTGGCGCTTGCCTGCGCCTCCCACGGCGGCGAGCCTGATCATGTGGCGGCGGCCGCGCGCATGCTGGCGCGTGCCGGCCTGGATCCGTCTGCGCTCGCCTGCGGAACGCATTGGCCGATCCACCAGCCCTCGGCGCAGGCGCTTGCGCGTAGCGGCGCCGTGGCCACCCCGCTCTATAACAATTGCTCCGGCAAGCACGCGGGCTTCCTCTGCACCGCTTGCGCGCTAGGGGTTGATCACCGTCGCTACGGCGACCCGTCCCATGCGGTGCAGCGGCAGGTGAAGGCGACGCTCGAAGGCCTCTCCGGCATGGCCCTTACCGAAGCGTGCTGTGCGGTCGACGGCTGCTCGGTGCCGACTTGGGCCATGCCGCTCGACCGCCTGGCGCGGGCCTTTGCTCGGTTCGGCACGGGCCATGGCCTGCCGCCCGAGCGCGCAAAGGCGGCCGCGCGATTACGCGCGGCGTGCGCCGGGAATCCCTGGTACGTCGCCGGCACCGGCCGGTTCTGCACCGAGATCATGCAGCTCTTCGGCGGACGGGTTTTCATCAAGACCGGCGCCGAGGGCGTTTTTTGCGGCGCGCTGCCGGAGCAGGGGCTCGGCATCGCGGCGAAATGCGACGACGGCGCCACCCGCGCCGCCGAGGTTGTCATGGCGGCGCTGATCGCGCGATTGCTGCCGATGGGCGCCGACGAGCACGCGGCACTCGCGCGTTTCGTCGAGCCCCCGTTGCGCAACTGGAACGGACGCGAGGTCGGGTTGCTGCGGCCGACCGACGTGCTGTTGAGGCCCGCCGAAGCTTGAAGGAAATTAAGCTTTACCGCACCCGGTTGCCGCTGATGGCGAGCTGAGCGAAGCGTGCCGCCCCCTCGTGCGCAAGATCGCCGGTGATGAGCCTCATCTTGTCGACGCCGACGATCGCGCCGCGCGTGGCGCCCGAGATCAGATTGTCGTTGATCACAGCGGCTCCTGCGCCCGCAACGACCGAGACGGCGATGCCAATGTCAGACGCACGCACGACATTGCCGGTCACGCTCACGTCGCGCAGATAGGGGCCCCAGCCGAGCATGATGCCGGCGCTCGGCGCCGCCTCCACCACGTTGCCGGTCACCGCGGTATCCGCCTCCACATAGATGCCGATGCCGGCCGCGTCGCCGGGATCGGTGCCGGCCGGCCGCCTTGCCGTCAGATTGCGGATGATGTTGCCTTGCACGACCGCAAGCCGGCCGCCTTCGTTGAAATTGCACACCGACACGCCGATCGCGGCGCGCTCGACAATGTTGTCGGCGATCACTGCGCCCTCAAAGGCGAACTCCGAATAGAGCGCGACCTCGCCGAGATCGCTGCAGGTATTGCCGACGATCTGAATGTTGGAGGCGGTATTGCCGCGCACGGCCGAGAAGGCGCAGCCGCGCACGCGATTGCCGCGCACGATCACGTTGCTGGCGCGATGCGCATTGATGCCGTTGCCGAATTGGCCGGAGCCGCCCGAGCGGTTGCCGATATCTTCGACTCGGTTGTCGACGATGATGGTGCCGTCGTCGCCGTTCTCCCAGCGAAGGATCTGGATGCCGTTGTTGCCGGCGCCGCGAATGACGTTGCGAGCAATCACGAGACCGCGCGCGTGGTAGGACAGAATGGCCACCTCGGCGGCGTCGCTCACCATCGTGCCTGAGATTTCGCCCGCGACCGCCTCGAGCAGGATGCCGTGGCCGCCGGAGCCTATGATTTCGCAATCGGTGATGCGGACGCTGCTTGCTTGCGCGATGGAGAGCAGGCCCTTCGTCAGCGGCTTGTTGCCGCCGTCAAGCACGAGGCCGGACAGGGTCAGCCCGTCCGCCCCGGCCGCGTTCATGAGCTCGCGGCCCTGTCCCAAGATTATTCGTGTCGCGCCGCGCACGCCGACGATCTGCGTGCCGGGCCCTAGTTTTAGATCGCCGGCGCGGTAGTTTCCTGGCGGCAACGCCAACGGCGTGCGCGCCGCGGTCGCAGCATCGACGGCGCGCTGCAACGCGAGGCTCTGATCATCCGGGCTGCCGGGTCGAACGCCGTAATGCGTGGCGTCAATCCCGAGCGCTGAGATCGGACCGGCCGCCGCACCCGGCCCGATGCCGGCGGCGACCGCCGCGGTGGTGGCGGAAAGTTTTAGGAAGTGTCGGCGGTCCATGGGAGCTTTCACTGCGTAGCGAAGCAATCTCAAGCCGCAGGCGTAACCCTGACAAGATTTGCACCAAGGCATACCGCAAGTGTTGGGCCAAAATGTTTGTGCAGGAATGCGACAACTCCACTTTCCGCACACGTAGTTAACGCCGCCTATGCGCGGCAGCGACCAGCGCCACGAGGATCGCCTCGCCGCCACGGACGAGATCGTCGAGTTTGGGTCGACGACGCCGGCTCCGTCCGACCGGAATTCTTCCCCGCAGCTGCGGCACGTGTACTAAGGCCGTGATCTCGGCTCCACGCTCGAGCGCGCGCCAGCAGAGGTAATTGCAAACATAACGGCCGGCATCACGGGAGAGATATGCAAAAGCACCCCGTGACCGCGCCGCCGAAACCAGATGCCTGGCATGCGGGCCGAACGGCAACGCCGCTGGACCGCCGGCGACGATCGTCGCTGGGTAGCCGCTCGATCGTGCGGCGTCGGGGAAGAGAGCCGACACCGTGTTGCGCGCCCGGGTCTCGATGCTGAGGTTCCGCCGCCGAGCCGCCAGGCCAAACATCAACACGGCATCCGGCGCATAGCGTGCGAGTAGCTCCGGCAGCTCGCGATCGACCGCAGCGTAGCTCGTTGGAAAGACATGGCCGATCAGCGTCACATCGGCGAGTGCCGGCCGCCTTCGGCGAACGAGCTTTGCCACAAGCACGCCGGTCGGGTTGCGCCGCGCGCCGGGAAACGGACCAAAGCCCGTGACCAAAACCGTCAATGCGCGATCGGTCCTCACGGCGTGATTTTCGCCTTTCTGATCGCGGCAACTTCCTTGTCCTGGGCCTTGGCCTCTGAGGCGATGAGGCCGGCAAAGAATCCGTCGGTCCGGCAGAGCTCCGGCAAGTCCTTGCTCGGTTGGCTTTTGATCAGCTGTTGCATGAACTGATCGAGCACCTTTCCCCGCATCGCCTGCGCGTCGGCGTAGACCCTTTCACGCTGCCGTTCGTTCAAGCCGGACAGGATCAGCGCCCGGCGTTCACCGATATGATCGCGCGCATACTTGATGGCCTTGTCTGGCAGCTTGGTCTCGGCTTGACAGAATTCGAAGATGCGCTGGAAGCTTTCGATGAATCCCAAATACTTGGAAAGCGCACCGAGATCGGCCGCCGGTGCCGCCGCAACGTTCAGAAGCGTTGCCGTCGCCACGGAGATGCAAGCGGCGCCTCGCTTGATCATGGTGCTCTGCCCAGCTCGACCTGCTCATCCCAGCGCGCTCACACGCCGATGAGCCGCGCAATCTGATCGACCGCAAGCGTTGCGGAAAGCTCTCCGGCGGCAACCGCCGTCTCGATTTGCTTGAGCTTTGGCCTGATCGCAGGATCGGAGCGCCAGCGCCCGAGCGCGCGCTCCTCGAGCATGCTCCACAGCCATTTCACCTGCTGCTCGCGGCGGCGCGCCGCCAGCACGCCCGATGCGGTCACCGCCTCGCGATGTGCCAGGACTTGACTCCAGAGCTCAGCGATGCCGTCACCGGTTAGCGCCGAATAGGTGATGACGCCCGGCGTCCAGTACGGCGACTTGGGCTTTAGGATGTGCAGTGCCGCCCGGTATTCAGCGGCGGCCGCGGTGGCGCGCTTGATGTTGTCGCCGTCGGCCTTGTTGACCGCGACCAAATCGGCGAGCTCGACGATCCCCTTCTTCAAACCTTGCAGCTCATCGCCGGCGCCCGGCAGCATCAGCACCAGAAAGAAGTCGGTCATATCGGCGACAGCGGTTTCCGACTGACCGGTGCCAACCGTTTCCACCAGGACGACGTCAAACCCCGCTGCTTCGCACAGAAGCATCGCCTCGCGGGTCTTGGCGGCGACGCCGCCGAGCGTGCCCGAGGCAGGCGAGGGGCGGATGTAGGCGTTGGAATCGACCGCGAGCCGCGGCATCCGCGTCTTGTCGCCGAGGATCGAGCCGCCGGTGCGGGTGGAGGAAGGATCGACGGCCAGCACCGCGACTTTGTGGCCTTGCGCGGTCAGCATGGTTCCAAGCCGATCGACGGTCGTCGACTTGCCGACACCCGGCGCGCCGGTGATGCCGACCCGGATCGCCTGCCCGGTATGCGGCAGCAGTTTTTGCACCAGCGCGCGCGCCGCCTCCTGATGATCCGCGCGCCTGCTTTCGATCAGGGTAATCGCCCGCGCCAAGCTTGCGCGGTCGCCGGCGCGGATGCCACGGGCGAGCACGGCGGGGCCGGAGGCCGCAGACGCCTTCATTGCGCGTCAGTGTCCCTGACCAAGCGTTCAACGAAGACCTTCAATGGCGCCAGATCGTTCCTTGCGATGCTCCAGAGAATTTCCGTGTCGACTTGATCATAGGCATGACGAAGCCAATTGCCGAGATCGGCCATCCGTCTCCAGTTGATCTGGGTTTCGCGCGATTTCAGCTCATCGGGAATGTGTCGCGAAGCCTCGCTGATGATCTCGAAGAAACGCTCGGCGGCTGCCCGCAGAAACGGATCGTCGGCAAAAGCCTTTTCCGTGGTGTTTGCGAAGATCTTTTCGAGATTCGCAATACAATTGAGAATGTGTTCGAGCCGATCGCCAAGGGATGGAGGCATGGTCAGAACACTTCGATTAGATCGTCGGCGATCCGCTTGGCCATGCGCGGATCAAGCGACCGACGCAGAGCGGCCTGTGTCCGTAACCCGGTCGCGTCGGAAACGATGTGCTCGACGCCAACCAAATTAAGCAAGGAAAACGTCGCGTCCGGATCGACGTCGATCAGCACATCGAGGTCGCTGTCAGGCCGCGCATCGCCGCGCGCGCGTGAGCCGAAGATGGCGAGCTTGGTCACGCCCTCGGCGCGCAGCGCCGGCGCGGAGGAGCGCAGCGTGGCGATGATCTCGTCGCGTGTAATGGCGGATCGCATAGGGTTAAATCTACCACAAAGCGCGCACCACGTCTCATTCCGCGGCGGCCCGGGCGTGGCCCAGCCGGCGATTGAGCTTGTGCAGCAAATCCTCGGCCGCCGTCGTAATCACGGTGCCGGGCGGAAAGATTGCCTGGGCCCCGGCTGCCTGCAGCGCCGCGTAGTCCTGCGCCGGGATGACGCCACCGACCACGATCATGATGTCCGGCCGGCCTTGCTTTTCCAGCTCGGCTTTGAGTTCAGGCACGAGCGTGAGATGCGCGGCGGCGAGCGAGGACACGCCGAGCACATGCACGTCGTTCTCGATCGCCTGGCGCGCGGCTTCGGCCGGCGAGGCGAACAGCGGCCCGATATCGACATCGAAGCCAAGGTCGGCGAAAGCCGAGGCGATCACCTTCTGGCCGCGGTCGTGGCCGTCCTGGCCGATCTTGGCGACGAGGATTCTGGGCCTTCGTCCCTCGTCAGTCTCGAACGCGGCGACGAGTTTCTGCACCCGCTCGATCGTATCGGACATGGCGCCGATCCCCCGCTTGTAGATACCCGTGATGGCCTTGATCTCAGCACGGTGGCGTCCAAAGACCTTTTCCAGCGCCGAGGAGATCTCACCGACGCTGGCTTTCGCGCGCGCGGCGTCGACCGCGAGCGCGAGCAGATTGCCGCCGCCGTTGGCCGCGGCCCGCGTCAACGCATCAAGCTTCGCCGCCGTTTCCTCGGGATCGCGTTCGCGCTTGAGGCGCGCAAGCTTGTCGATCTGCAGTTTGCGCACCGCCGAATTGTCGACGCGCAAGATCTCGATCGGCGGTTCGTCCTGTGGCCGATATTTGTTGACCCCGATCACCAGTTGCTCGCCGGAATCGATGCGGGCTTGGGCCTTGGCGGCGGCCTCCTCGATCCGCAGCTTCGGCAACCCGGCTTCGTTTGCCTTGGCCATGCCGTCGAGCGCCTCGACCTCCTCGATATGGGCAAAGGCCTTCCGCGCGAGCTCGTAGGTGAGCCGCTCCACATAGAATGAGCCGCCCCATGGGTCGATGATGCGGGTGGTGCCGGATTCCTGCTGCAGCACGATCTGCGTGTTGCGGGCGATGCGGGCCGAATAGTCGCTCGGCAGCGCGAGGGCCTCGTCGAGCGCATTGGTGTGCAGCGACTGCGTGTGGCCTTGCGTTGCCGCCATCGCCTCGACGCAGGTGCGCGCCACATTGTTGAACACGTCCTGCGCCGCCAACGACCAGCCGGACGTCTGGCTGTGGGTGCGCAAAGCCAGCGAGTGCGCATCCTTCGGCGCGAAGCCCAGCATCAGCTTGGCCCAGAGCAGCCGCGCCGCGCGCAGCTTCGCCACCTCCATGAAAAAATTCATGCCGATGGCCCAGAAGAAGGAAAGACGCGGTGCGAAAGTGTCGACGGAGAGTCCCGCGGCAAGCCCGGTGCGCACGTATTCGACGCCGTTGGCGAGCGTATAGGCGAGCTCGAGGTCCTGCGTCGCGCCCGCCTCCTGCATATGATAGCCGGAGATCGAGATCGAGTTGAACTTCGGCATATGCGCCGCCGTGAAGGCAAAGATATCGGCGATGATGCGCAGCGACGGCGCGGGCGGATAGATGTAGGTGTTGCGCACCATGAACTCTTTGAGAATGTCGTTCTGGATGGTGCCGGCGAGGTTGGCCGGCGGCACGCCTTGCTCCTCGGCCGCCACGATGTAGAGCGCGAGCACCGGCAGCACCGCGCCGTTCATGGTCATCGACACGGTCATGCGGTCGAGCGGAATGCCCGCAAACAGGGTGCGCATGTCGTAGATCGAATCGATCGCCACGCCGGCCATGCCGACATCGCCGGCAACCCGCGGATGGTCGCTGTCGTAGCCGCGGTGGGTGGCGAGATCGAAGGCAACCGACAGGCCTTTTTGTCCGGCCGCGATGTTGCGCCGGTAGAAGGCGTTGGAATCCTCCGCGGTGGAGAAGCCGGCATATTGTCGGATCGTCCACGGCTGCGTCACGTACATGGTCGGGTAGGGGCCGCGCAGGTAGGGCGCGATGCCAGGATACGTTTCCAGGAAGTCGAGACCGATGAGATCTTCCGGCCCGTAGGCCGCTTGCACGGCGATGCCTTCGGGCGTGAGCCACGGCGCGGCCGGAGGCAATTGCGCCCCCGCCGTGTCGGCGAAATCGATATCCGCGAAGTCCGGTATCCGGCTCATGGCGTCTTGCCTACGGTCTCGTCAGACAAAATATCATGCGTAGCCTTAAGTATTGCCAGCGCATTGCAGCCGGCGTGAATGAATCGCGCAATGCCGGCCTTGTCGGGCTCGGCGAGCGCCGCCGGACGGCCGGCGAGGTAGATCTCTACGGCGCCGGCCCCTGCGAGCGCTCGGGCTGCCGCCGGTGCTTCGCGCCCGTAAACGGCATCGGAGGCGCAAAGGCACGCAAGCTTCGCGTCGGAGGCTTTGAACGCCGCAACGAGTGCCGCGAGGTCGGCCTTCAAAGCCGCAAAGCCGTTCTGGGCCACAGTCTCGATGCCGCCGGCGGCGAAGAAATTCTTGGCAAAGTCGACGCGCGCCATGAAATCGGCCGGCTCACCCAGCGTGGCAAGAAACACCTTCGGTCGCGATCCAGTTGCGACAAGCACCCGGTCGGAGGCATCACGCAGAGCCTCGAACGGCTCGGCGAGGCGCGACGGCAGCAACGCGTCGACCGTGACCGGGCCCTTCGGCTGCCTGCTTGCCACCGGTGGTACGTCGAGCACGGAAACCGGCGCCTCCTCGAGGACTGCGAACTCGGTCGTGCCAGTGATCGGCTCGAGCCGGTGCGCGACCGCGCTCTGGCGCTCGGCGCGCACGCGCTCAACGCCGCCTTGGATCAATCCCTTCGCAAGGGCCGCGACGGGTCCGCCTGCAGTCTCGACGCGTTGAAATTGGCCCCAGGCGGCGCGGCAAAGCTGATCAGTCACATCCTCGATGGCGCCGGAGCCTGCGGCCGGGTCGGCCACCTTGGCGAGGTTTGCTTCCTCGAGCAGGATCAGCTGTGTGCTGCGCGCGATGCTGCGGGCGAAGCGGTCCGGCAGGCCCAGCGCCAGCGTGAAGGGTTGCACGGTGATGGCATCGGCGCCGCCGAGCCCGGCCGCAAAGGCGGCAATGGTCGTGCGCAGTATGTTCACGTGCGGGTCGCGCCGGGTCATCATCCGCCAGGCGGTCTCGGCGCAGACGAAGGTGGGCTTGGGGGCAAGCCCACAGACGGCTTCGACCCGTGCCCAAAGCTTTCTGATGGCGCGGAATTTCGCCATGGTCAGGAACTGGTCGGCATCGGCCGCAAGGCGAAAGAAAATCATTCCGCGCGCGTCTTCGAGCGCCATGCCGAAGGCCTCGAGCGCGCGGAGATAAGCGAGTCCGTGCGAGAGCGCGAAGCCAAGCTCCTGCGCTTCCGAACCGCCGGCCGCGTGCACCGCGCGCGCGTCGGCGACCACGAATGGACCCTTGAAGCCCTGCTCCGCGAGTGCCGCGACGCCGGCGGCAAAGCGCGGCGCCGTTTCCGGCCAGGGCAGGGGGGAGCGACCGTTGACCGCCAAGCCGCCAAGCGGATCGAGTCCGAAACGAATGTTTGCTGCCGCAGCGGACGTGCCGCGTGTCTTCACGAGCGAGGCAACGGATCGAGCGGCCTCCTCGGCATCAAGGCCGAGCTCGAGCTCGATGGCGATGCCGGCGTCGAGATGCACGCCGGCAAGCGCGCGTTCGATCGCCGCGGACGATACGTCGAGGCCGTAGCCGTGGCTGCCCGCGGCATCGGCAAGAACCAAAAACAGGCCGGTCGCGCCGTTCTCCAAGTCTTCCAGCGCCTGCGCGTTGGCCGCGGCCGGCTCGGGATGATCGACGCGCTGCAGCACCTGCCAGGCGCGTCCCGGCTGCCGGCCGGCAATCGGGCGTGCCTGGCTGCGTTCATAGAGCGGCTCGATGCGCAGTCCGTCATATGTCTCGCTGACCAACGTGTCCTCGAAAGACGCGCCCTTCAATACGTCGTCGACGAGCTTGCGCCACTGCTCCCGGCTTGCCGGGGAAAATTCGGCCGCGAGCGGCAGTTCCTGCGAGGGGGTAGCCATGCGCCAAGGGTGCCACAATTCGGCTCGCGCGGCCAAACGATCCTTACGCCCGAGCGGGCGGCAGGCGCTCGATGCCGCTCGTGTCGAGCCGGTCGAGCGCGTCGCGGACCCGCACGCCGGCGATCACGCGTTCGGCGGCAATGTCGGCGAGCGGCGCGAGGACGAAGGCGCGCTCGAACATATGCGGGTGCGGCAGGATCAAATCCGGCTCGTTCAGGATTAGATCGTCGTAAGCCAGAATATCGACGTCGATGATGCGCGGACCCCAGCGCTTTTCGTTAGCGCGGTTGCGTCCCAGCGCGCGTTCGGCACCGAGGGCTCGCTCCAGCACCGCGTGCGGAAGAAGTTCGGTCGCGACCAGGATGCACGCATTGATGAACGGGGGCTGGTCTTCGACGCCCCATGGGGCGGTCAGGTAATCGGAAGACCGCGCACGCAATTCCAGCTTCGATCCGGCACACAGCAGCGCGATCGCCCGCCCAATCGTGAGCCGGGCGTCGCCAATATTGCCGCCGAGCGCGAGCAGCGCCTCAGCCATGGCGTGAACGCACGAGCTCGACCCCCACGTCGCGGAAGGTCGCGGCGATCGGCGCGTGCGGCTTATGCACCGTCACGCGAATGGTCTTGATGCGCGGGAAGCGTTCGAGCACCGCGTCGGCGACCGCCCCGGCGGCGGCTTCGATGAGCCGGTATCGCCTCGTAGAAAACGCCTCGCTCGCCACCTGCACGATGCCGGAATAGGAGACGGTGTCCGCGACCTTGTCTGAAAGCGATGCCTGGGCGAGGTCGATGTCGAGCACGAGATCGAGTGTAAAGGCCTGACCGACGCTCGCCTCGTGCTCCATCACGCCGTGATAGGCGTGCAGGCTCAGGCCATGGATGAAGATGTGGTCGGTCATCGGGCGTTCCTGATGGCGGCGGCGATGCGCAGTGCCTGCACCGTCTCCGCTACGTCATGGACGCGAATGATGTCGGCGCCTCTTTGCGCCGCCAGCAGGTGCGCGGCGATCGAGCCGCCCAGACGCTGGCCGGGATTGGCGGGCACGACCGAGCTGATGAAACGCTTGCGCGAGGCGCCGACCAACAGCGGCAGGCCGAAACGCTTCAGCGCATCGACGTGGGCGAGGCTGATCAGGCTCTGCTCCGGCGTCTTGCCGAACCCGATGCCCGGATCAAGCATGATGCTGCCGCGGCGGATGCCCGCAGCATCGGCGATTTCAAGCGAGCGGGCAAAGAAGGACATCATATCCGCCATGATGTCGATGCCGGGATCGGCGGCATCCCGGTTGTGCATCATCACAACGGGGACCCGATGCTTGGCGACGACGCGCGCCATATCCGGATCGCGCTGCAGGCCCCAGACATCGTTGATGATGCCGGCGCCCGCCTGCACCGCCCAGTCGGCGACCTCGGCCTTCATCGTGTCGATGGAGACCGGCACGCCGAGCGCCACGACGGGCGCCAGCACCGGCTCGAGCCGAGAAATCTCCATTTCGTATGGTACGGGTTCGGCGCCGCCATAGGGCCGGGTCGACTCCGCTCCAACGTCGAGAATGTCGGCGCCTTCCTCCATCATCGCGCGCGCGCGGGCGATCGCAATCGGCGGATCGACAAACCGGCCGCCGTCCGAGAAGGAGTCCGGGGTGACGTTGAGAATGCCCATCACCAGCGTCCGCCCGCTGGCCAGTAGTTGCCGAAGTGGACAAAATGTCGCACCGTCGGCGGGCAGCTCGGAGTTGGAAACAGCGCGGTCGGGGAGAGCCATGCGGGTCGCTTTGCGCGCTCACGGGGGGCGCGTCAAGCCGCCCGCGTCGACGCATCGGCGGCCTTCGAGCAGGTTCCGATTAGTTGAATCGGAACCCTGCTCGAGACTCGTCGATTCGGTCGCATTTTTTGCGGAAAGACGGCGTCCACCACGGCAACTCAGGTTTTCCCGAGTTGCCTGGTCAATATTCGCAAGTCGCAAACATCCGCGACTTGCTGGTCGTGGCCCGAGGGCAAGCTTTTCCGGAAAATGCTCTACCTAATAGCTGATCTTCAGCGGCAACTGCTTGGCATTCTCGATCCAGCGCACGATCGCCTTTTCGGATGGCAGGACCCGCACCAGCTTGCGGTTCGCATTGGCTATGGCCATCGCTTTGGCGAGCCTGTCCGGATTGCGATAGGTGAGCTCCCGGACGGTCTCGACGCCGACCAGGCGCAGCAGCGCCGCGTATTCCTTGCCCATTCCCTTGATCCGCATGCGGTCGGCCATGTTGGCCCAGCGCAGGATCAGCTTCTCGTCCAATTTCAACTTCGTCGACAGGTCCTTGCGTCCCTTCGGGTCCTTTGCGCGCTCCAACAGCTTTTCGGTGGTTCTGATCCCCATCGACTTGAGTTGCTCGGCCACCTCGCCTTCGACGCCGTCGAGGTCTGTAATCGGATACGACATGGCGGACTCCGCAACTACTTCAATCAGACGAATTGCCCAAGACCAGGGATCGCTCCGACAATTTCGCCGACTGCATCCTCGCCGATTTGCTCGCGAGCGTAGCCAATGACCTCACGGGTGACGGCCTGCACCTGACCCATGCCGAGCCCGAGGCCCATCAAGCGGGTGCCCGCGCCCATGACGCCGCCCATGGAGAAAAGGCCACCGCCGCTGGCTTCTGCTTCCTGTAACGCCGCCTGGGACCCCGGCAGCTTATCGAGCAAGGCCTGGACCTTGTCGGCCGGCCCTTCTTTGAGAAGAAACTGTAATATTATACCGACGGATTTTTGCGCGACTGCGCTGTCAATGCCAACAGTCGCGACGAGTCGCCGCACTAACTCATCCATGGGCCCCTCGCCAGCCAAGCACATCCGGCAAACTGACTTAATAATGACATCCTCGAAGGGGAACACAAGTGCGCAACGCGCGATGCAACACGAAGTCGGGCGACCGGTGCACGTATGCATCACCCGTCGATGGCGGCTTCGGCCCAGACCGGGCAAATAGTATCGGCGTGCGATTACTGCGGGAGCGCTCCGAGGACGAAATCGCCTCTATTTCCGTACTCAATTACTTCCATCTTGACGGGTAGATTTACCACTAGCACCGGATTCTCTTGGGCCGGTGCGGCATCATGTTATTGTCAAATAGTTGTAATGTAGGATTTGTAAGGTATCCTACTGCTTGTCTGCTTGCGGCGGGCGCTCGGAGGCGTGGGAGTTGTATCGTGAGTGCGATCCAGCATGCGCGTATTCTATTGATCGCCGAGCCCGCCTATGGGCTTACCCTTCTCGAGAAGCTGCGTCACCTGAAGTTATTCAAGGTCACCCGGGTTGACGATGTCGAGGAGGCCCGCCGGCAGTGCGAGATCGGGGCTGCCGATGCGTGCCTGACGGTGGTCCGGAACTTCGTGGCGGACGATTTGCGGGCGTCGCTAGTAGAATCCCCGGCGCCCGGGCGAGAGAGCGGCGTGCCCTCATTGCTCCTTGCCGATGTGATCACGCCCCACGTCATGGATGCCGCGCGGCGCTCCGGCTATGCGAGCGCGGTGCCGATCACATCGACCGGGCGGCTCCTGTATCGGAGCATCGGCGCTTTGCTGCAGCGCGCCCGGCAAACGCGCGCCGGAGGCGGCGCCAAAAAGCGTGCTAAGGGACCGGCACCCGTGTGGACGGGCGTCATGGATCCCTTCAGCCTCGCCGGCGGGCTCAAGCCTACCCTGCACTGAAACGCGACCGACCCAAGTTGCACCGCTGCGTTGCCGCATGAGCCGCTTCGGCAGAGCGGCGCGCGCCCGCTCTGGATGGGAGTTCGAATCCCGTGCGCGTTGCTGACAGCGACCATAATTGCCGAATACTGAAAGTCGAAGGCGCGTTCTGAGAACCCTTCGAGTTCACCAGCATCTTCTTTGGTGGTCCTACGGCGGCGACGAGTGCGGACTGTCGCATGGGACGGCGCCACAGAGGGCCGCATGCCACGGCTGGCGGAATATCACCCTGCACTGAAGTCGCTTTGCACTTCCGGGGCCGGTTGCTACCCTGCGTGAGCCGCAAGCGGAGCGCCCGGATGAGTACACTAGACGCCGTGCTGGAACGGATCGATCGCGACCTCGAGCAAAGCCTTGCACGCTTGTTCGACTTCCTGAGGATCGCCTCGATCTCCACCGATCCGGCCTATTCGTTGCAATGCCGCCTGGCCGCCGATCACGTGGCCGCCGATCTCGCCGGCATTGGCTTTGCCACCGACATTCGCCCAACCGGCGGTTATCCGGTCGTTATCGGACGATCGGGAAACGGTGCCAACGGCTCCGCTCCGCATGTTCTGTTCTACGGCCACTATGATGTGCAGCCGGTCGATCCGCTGGATCTCTGGGATACGCCCCCGTTCGAGCCGCGCATCGCCACGCTGCCGGACGGGCGCAAGGCCATCGTCGCCCGCGGCGCTTGCGACGACAAAGGTCAGGTGATGACCTTCGTCGAGGCCTGCCGCGCGTTCAAGGCGGTCACCGGAAAACTGCCATTGCCGATCACCTTGATGATCGAGGGCGAAGAGGAATGTGGCTCCAAGCATCTGTTTGACTTCGTGCGCGACAATGCCAAGGAATTTTCCGGCGATCTTGCGCTCGTCTGCGACACCGGCATGTGGAACCCACAGACGCCGGCGGTGACCACGTCGTTGCGCGGCCTCGTCTATGAAGAGGTGAAAATACGCGCCGCCGATCGCGACCTGCACTCCGGGCTGTTCGGCGGTGCGGCGCAGAATCCGATCCGCGTGCTGACGCGGATCCTCGCGGCGCTGCATGATGCAAACGGCCACATCACCATCCCCGGCTTCTACGACGGCGTGAAGGAGCTGCCGCCCGAGATCAAGGCCGACCTGGCGGCCCTAAAACTCACGGCGGAAGAATTCTTGGGCCAGGTCGGGCTAAAAATCCCGGCCGGTGAAACCGATCGCATGCTGATCGAGCAGCTTTCGACGAGGCCGACATGCGACATCAACGGCATCATCGGCGGCTATACGGGGGAAGGCTCGAAGACGGTCATCCCAGCGCAGGCGTCCGCCAAGGTGTCGTTCCGCCTGGTGGGCGCGCAGGATCCGGGCAAGATCAACTCAGCCTTCCGCGCCTTCGTGCGCGAACGGCTGCCGGCGGACTGCTCGGCGGAGTTCATCAGCCATACCGGCACCCCGGCGCTCCAGCTCGACTACGACAATCCCGCACTCGCCAAGACCCGCTCGGCCCTGGCGCAGGAATGGGGACGCAAGGCGGTCACGATCGGTTCCGGTGCGTCGATCCCGATCGTCGGCGACTTCAAGCGCGTGCTCGGCATGGATACGCTGCTCGTCGGTTTCGGTCTCGACGACGACCGCGTGCACTCCCCCAACGAGAAGTACGATCTCACGTCATTCCACAAGGGCACTCGCTCCTGGGCGCGCATACTTGCCGCGCTGGCGGGGTAGAGGCGTCTCGGAGGCGCCTGCGCCCTCGCTGGGCAGGATATTTAGCGCACTCGGCGCGCGTCGCCGACTTTAGGTGAGATAGTCAGCTATCTCTTCGCTCGCCGGAAAGCGACCGGTCGCCTTCTTTGAGAAGGCGAGTCGGCCGTCAACTCGAATTTCGAAGACGCCGCCACTCGACCGCCGAAGGCTTATTTGTGCTGAGGGTCGCAGCTTAAGGATCAGTTCCCGCACCTCACGGGCGCGCGGTTCATAGCCTCATTGACCACAGTATTCGATCTCGATTTTCATGAAATTGGTCCTAACAACTTGAGCCAATCTGTGCACGCTCCTTCCGGAGGATCATCCACACGAGCGCGATTTCATTCGATGCCAGCTCTCCGGGACTTACAAGACGCAATGTCGTGATCCGTCGGACGTTGGCTTAAACCGCGCAAGGCGGCACCCGCCAAACGGTTTGGCGGCGCTGGATGGCCCGCGGGCAGCTGAGGGTCCAGGCCGTGTGAAAACTATCACATTGAAAAAAATGCACAAAATTCAATCCCTTGAAACGGAGTCGATGTAAAGGCGGGTCTGCACGGGGCGTACCGAAGCTGAACGAGCCACCGGAAGTCACTGGGCTGCTGGGTCGTGGCAGCAAACGCACAGCTTGTTGCCGTCCGGGTCACGGAAGTATGCGCCGTAGTAGTTAGGATGATAGTGCACCTCAGGCGCCACGGGTTGCAATGATCTTTATTTCGTCCGAATAAAATCGTACTGCCGTTCTGGCTAAGGAAGATAACGCATTCGTTTTCCGAAACACATTTGGCAACGTCGACGAGTGGGTGGAGGATTGCTATCATGATAGCTACGTAAGACGACGCTCTCGGCGCCGGCAACAGGCGCGCTCAGCCCGTCTTCGGTCGCCTGTCTGCAGTTGCCGCCGCCCACCACAACCGTTCTGGCGTGAGCGGCATTTCCACGTCAGCGACGCCCGCGCCGCCGAGCGCGTCGATCACCGCATTCACCAAGGCGGCCGGCGCCGCGATCGTCCCGGCCTCGCCGCAGCCCTTGGCGCCGAGCGGGTTGTGGGTGCAGGGCTGGGTCTCGTCGAGCTCGGCGACAAAATTTGGCAGATCGTGCGCGCGCGGCACCGCGTAATCCATGAACGATCCGGAGAGCAGCTGGCCATCGACGTCATAAGCGCAATGTTCCAGTAAAGCTTGCCCGATCCCCTGCGCGGCGCCGCCGTGCACTTGTCCGTGCACGATCATGGGATTGATGACGGTGCCGACATCGTCGACGGCCCAATAGCCGATGATGGTGAGACGGCCCGTGTCCGGATCGATCTCGACCTCGCAGACATGGGCGCCGTTGCTGAAGGCAAAGTTCGACGGATCGTAGACCGCGGTGTCCTGCAGGCCCGGTTCCATGCTTTCGAGTGGGAAGTTGTGCGGCACATAGGCGGCTTTGGCGACCTCGGTCAGATGGACGCGCCGGTCCGTGCCGGCGACGGCGAACCAGCCGTCCTGAAAATCAATGTCGCCTAAGGCTGCTTCCAGCAGATGCGCGGCGATCGACTTGCCTTTGGCAATGATCTTGAAGGCGGCGCGGTCGAGCGCCGAGCCGCCGACCGCCATGCTGCGTGAGCCGAAGGTGCCGGTGCCGTAGGGCACCTGATCCGTATCGCCTTCGATGATCTCGATCTTGCCAACGGGCACGCCGAGGCGCGACGAGAGGATCTGCGCAAAGGTCGTGGCGTGGCCTTGGCCGTGATTGTGGGTGCCGAAGGCGGCGCGAACGGCGCCGTCCGGTTCGACGCGTAGACTCGCGGCTTCGTAAAACCCGACGCGGGCGCCGAGCGCGCCGGCAAAGCGCGAAGGCGCGACGCCGGAGGATTCCACGTAGCAGGCAAAGCCGATGCCGCGCCGCCGGCCAAGCCTGCCGGCCTCGGCCCGGCGCCTAGGAAAGCCCACGTAGTCCGCGAGCTCGAGGGACCGCTCGAAGAGTTTGGAAAAGTTGCCACTGTCGTAGACCGGCCCGATCGGCGTCTTGTAAGGGATGGCTTGCACGGGGATCAGATTGCGTCGGCGGATCTCCGCGCGGTCGAGCCCGAGCTCCGCGGCTGCCGCATCGGCGAGCCGCTCGAGCACATAGCAGGCCTCCGGCCGTCCGGCGCCGCGATAGGCGTCAGTCGGCACCGTATTGGTGAACACGCCGGTCGAGGTCACGTGGACGGCCGGCGTGCGGTAGACGCCGGCGAGCAGCGCGCTGTAGATGGCGCTCGGAATGGCGGCGCCGAAGGTCGACACATAGGCGCCGAGATTGGCCAGGGTCGCGACCCGCAAGGCCAGAAACTGGCCCTCGGCGTCGAGCGCGAGCTCGGCGCGCGTAAAATGGTCGCGGCCCTGAGTGTCGGAGACAAAGCTCTCGCTGCGGGTCGCGATCCAGCGCACGGGCTGACGCAAGCGCAGCGCCGCCCAGGCGAGGATCGTTTCCTCCGGATAATGCTTACCCTTGTAGCCGAACCCGCCGCCGACATCGGGCCCGACGACGCGCATCGCGCTCTCGGCAAGGCCCAGTTGCTCGGCGACCTGCCGCCGGATGTGATGCGGCGTCTGCGTCGAGGTGTAGAGGGAAAGTTTCTCGGTCGGATCGGGCACCGCCAACACCGCGCGCGGCTCGACGGCGGCGCCGATCAGGCGGTTGTTGACGAGGTCGAGGGCGACGACGCGGGCGGCGGACTGGAACGCCGAGCGCACCGCAGCTTCGTCGCCGCGCATCCAGCGGAAGCAGACATTGCCCGGCGCGCTGTCGTGCAATTGTGGCGCCCCGTCCGCAGTCGCGGCACGCGCGTCGGTCACGGCCGTAAGCGGCGCATAGTCGATAGCGACGCGCTCGGCGGCGTCGAGCGCCTGCTCGCGTGTTGCGGCGAGCACCGCCGCGATCGGCTCGCCGACATGGCGGACGGAGCCGCGCGCCAGTGCGAAGCGCGGCGGCTCGGCCATCGGCTTGCCGTCGGCAGACCGCACGGCCCACAGCGGACGCATCGGGCCGATGCCATCGGCCGCCATGTCGGCGCCGGTGAAGACCGCCGCGACGCCCGGGCTCGATGCGGCCGCGGCCGTCTCGATCCGACCGATGGTCGCGTGCGCATGCGCGGAGCGGACAAGAACGCACTGCAAAGCATTCGGCACGGCGATGTCCGCCACGAAGCGTCCGCGACCGAGCAGCAGGCGACGGTCCTCGACCCGGCGCAGCGATGCGCCGATGCCTTGAAGCTTGGATGATAGTTGATCGGACACAGTACCGCGTGCGGCGGGGCGATCGTTCATCGCCGTTGAGCCCGCACTCGATGCATCCGCGTCCGTTATTGCAGTTCCTCGCGCACGAGATCGAGGCGCTCGAAGGCCGCCTTGTCGGAGACGATGAACAGGTCAGCGTCGTCCTCGATCGCCTGATGCGATGCGAAGGTCCAATGCGGAATCGTGAACACGTCGTGCTCCGACCATTCAAAACTGCTGTCGCCAATGGTCGAGAGGCCGTGGCCCGACACCGCGAGGCAAATCATGTTGTAGGTGCCGCGCTTCGGACGCGTGCCGACGCCTTTCGCCAGACGCATGGCGTAGCAGTCGAGCGTCGGCATGACGGCGCCGCCGGTCGCCGGGTTAACGTAGCGGATCGTGCGCGCCCCATCGGCACCGGGCGGCACCGCCGCCAGCATCCGCCGCGTGGCCGCGCCCTCATAGCGATATTTCGGCGAGCTCGCGTCGCCCGGCTGTGGCGCCGCGACCGCCAGCCCTGCCTCCGCCCAAAGCCGTTCCTCGCCTTCATCGACCTGCCAAAAATCGTTGGCGCCGGGATCGCCGGGCTCGAAGAAGTGGGCGTCGAGGCCGCGGATCAGCGGCATGTTGGCGGCATCGAACCAGATGATGCGATGGTCGCTGTCGTTGATATGGCCGTGCCAGCACATCGGCGGCGTCAGGATCAGATCGCCGGCGCGCATCTCGCAGCGCCGTCCATTGACGATGGTGGCGGCGCCGTCGGCGCGGGTGGCGAAGCGGATCGCGGCGCCGGTGTGCCGGTGCGGCCGGGCGCGGTCGCCGGGATCGAGCACGGTGAAGGCCGCTAGCAGGGTGCTCGTGGTCGTCGTGTCGTTGCCGAAGGTCGGATGCGCCATGATCAGCGCGCGACGCTCGATGTCGTTGATCGAGACCTCGTCGACCGATGCGTGCAGGAACGGCTCGATGTCCTTCCAGCGCCAGACGAACGGCGCGTCCTGCGGCTGCGGGCGCAGCGGCGTGATCTGCCTGTAGCGATCCCACAGCGGGTGCAGGTTCGCCGCTTCGAGTCTTTGCACGAACGACGCATCGTGCCGCGAAACGCTGGCAAGCTCAGTCATCGGCAGCCTCCTGATGCGAACCATGGCGGCCCCGCTCCGCCGCTCGTCCCCGCGCAAGCGGGGACCCAGCGGTTTTCCTCTGGACCCCCGCTTGCGCGGGGGTGAGCGGAAGACGGATGGCGGCCAGGGGTGCTCTCAGCTCTTCGGTAGCTTGGCGTCGATGTTCGAGCTGTCGATCAGCACGTGATGGATGAAGACGCGCGGCTCGACCTTCTCGCCCTTGAGGTAGCTCGCCAGCACGTCGACGCCGAGGCGGCCCCATGCCACGGGATTGAGCTCGACCGTCAGCGCGATATTGCCTTCCTTCACGGCCTTCAGCGCCGGCGGCACGCCGTTCATGCCGGTGACGATCGTCTTGCCTTGATGGTTCGCGGCAAGCACCGCCTGCATGGCACCGAGCGCGACATCGTCGTTCGCCGCATACACCGCGTCGAGATCGGGATTGGCGACCAGCGCGTCCTCTGTCTGCTTGATGCCGCGCTCGCGGGTGAGTGGCCCGTCGGACTTGAACACGATCTTGATGTCCGGGTATTTCGCCATCACCTCGGTATAGCCGTCGCTCAGGTTGCGGAAGGTCGGCGCGCCGCTCGGCCCCAGCAGCATCGCCACCTTGCCTTTGCCGTTAAGATGCTTTGCGGTCCATTCGGCGATATCGCGGCCGATCTGCTTCTCGTCCATGGCGACGTGTAGCGTCTGATTGGGAGAGGTCGATCCGCGCGCGACCGACACGATCGGAACCTTGGCCTGCGCCGCTGCGTCATAGGCGGCATTCACTCCGACAGCGTCGATGGGCGAGATGAGGACGCCCTTGACGCCCTTGGCGATCAGATCCTGAACGCCGTTGATCTGCTTGAGCTTGTCTTCGTTGGAGGACACCGCCGCCACCTCCCAGCCGAGCTCCTGGGCGCGGGCGCGGATGCCGCGCAGCATGGCGATGTAGAACGGATTATCGTCCTGCGCGAGCGCGACCCCGATGGTGATCTTCTCGTTTTGCGCCGAGGCCGGCGGCGGCGTCAGCGCGAGCCAGGCAGCAGACAGGACCGCGGCCAGCACGGAAGTAGCGAGCTTAGACATGTCTTCCTCCTTCAATGGTGCGAGCGTAGCCGTTCTGCGGCCGCCGCTGCAATGATAACCACGCCGACGGCCACTCGCTGCCAGTAAGAATCGACATTGAGCAGGTTGAGGCCGTTGCCGAGCACGATCATGATGAACACGCCGATCACGCTCTTGTAGAGCACGCCTTCGCCACCTTGGAGGGAGGCGCCGCCGAGCACGACCGCGGCGATAGCGGTGAGCTCGTAAAACTCGCCGGCCGTCGGCTGGCCGGACTGCAGCCGCGCCGCGAGCATGACGCCGGCGACGCCCGCGAGCGCCCCGCACCAGACGTAGGTCGAGGCGATGATCCGGCGCACCGGAACGCCGGATAGGTAAGCGGCTTCACGGCTGCCGCCGGTCGCATATACCCGTCGGCCATACGGCGTCGCCTGCATCACAAAGGACAGCGCGGCGAGCAGCAGGGCCGGCACCCAGATGAGATAGTGGACACCCAAGAAGCGGGCCGACCCGAAGGCCACGAACTCGCTCGGCAAACCCATCTCACCGCTGACCGGTGCGCCGCCGGTGATCAGAAACACCAGCCCGCGCACCAGCACCATGGTGCCGAGCGTGGTGATGAATGGATTGACGTTGAGCTCCGCGATCACGAGCCCATTCAGCAGGCCGACCAGCGCGCCTGCGGCGATCCCCGCGAGTGCGCCGGCGACGGGACCAGCGACCAGCATCACCATGCTGGCGACGCATCCGGACAAGGCGGCGGTCGATCCGACCGAGAGATCGAAGCCGCCGCCAATGATGACGAAGGTCATGCCCATGGCGATCACCGCCATGATCGACGATTGCACGAGAATGTTTGTGAGATTGAGCGGCGACAAGAATCGGCTGGTGAGCAGCGCCGTGACCAGGCAGAGCACGATCAGGGTTAGAAGAGGAATCTGCCCGGTAAGGTTCAGGCGGCCGACTGCCGCGATGCCGGCGGCCTTTGCGGTTGCGGCATTCGCCCCATCCGCTTGCGACGCGAGTGCGGCAAGTGGGGAGGAATGAGCGTCGCGCGACAGCGAATTTGGGTCGCTCATCTCATCCGCCGATCGCGGCCCGCAGCTGCGGCTCGTCGAGGCCAACGCCGCGGTCCAGGCGCGCCGCGATCCGGCCTTGACGTACCGCGAGCACGCTGTCGCACAAATGGGTGAGCTCGCCGAGATCGCTCGAGCTTATCAGCGCGCCGCCGCCGCGCCGGATGAAATCACGCACGAGCGCATGGATCTGCGCTTTCGCGCCGACGTCGATCCCCTGCGTCGGTTCGAGCAGGAGCAGCACGGCCACCCGTCGCGCCAGCCATTTCGCCAAGATCACCTTCTGCTGGTTGCCGCCGGACAGTGCACTCACTTTGAGCTCGGGCCTTCGTGGGCGGACGTCGAGCAAGTCCATGAGGTCGCGCACCATGCGATCGCCGGCGGTGCGGTCGAAGCATCCGGCGCGCGTCAGCAGGTCGAGACTCGGCAACAAGATATTATCGTGCACCGATTGGTTCATGACGAGGCCCAGCGCCCGCTCGCCGGGCACGAAGCCGATGCCGGCGCGGATCGCTGCCGCCGGATCGGCCAAGCGCCGCGCCCGGCCCTTGATCGTAACGACATGAGGCTCGTCGGCCGCACCGAACAAGGCGCGCAGCATCGGTTCGGTGCCGCTGCCGAGTAGGCCCGCGAGCCCTAAAATTTCACCTGAGCGTAGGCGGATTGCATCCCCGGCATTGGTTCGGGGACCTTCGAGCAATACCTCCCGGGGCTCCGCCGCGGCGGGCGAAAAGTCTTCGGGGCTCTGTCCGGTCATGGCAGCGATCAGATCGCCGACCGCGAACGCTCCGCGCCTGGCCACCGCGGTGACGCGGCCATCGCGCATGATGGTGCAACGGTCGGCCAGCGCCACCACCTCGTCGAGCTGATGCGAGATGTAGACGATCGCCGTGCCAAGCGCCTTCATCCGTTCGAGCACGGCGAACAATCTCGCAATCTCGCGCTTCTCCAGCGCGGCGGTCGGCTCGTCAAGTACGAAGATGCGGCAGCGTCGGTGCAAGGCCTTGGCAATGGCGACAAGCTGGCGCTCGGCGAAGCTCAACCGTCCGACCCGCAGATTTACATCCGGGGTGTAGTCGAGCTGCGCGAGGACCGCGCGTGCCTCGTCCCGCATCCGCGCACGGTCAACGGTCGGCAGGAATCCGATCAGGCGCCGAACCGGAAGATCGCCCAACGCGATGTTCTCGGCGATCGACAGGGCCGGCACCAGCCGCAGCTCCTGCGGGATGGTGACGATGCCGGCCGCGATCGCATCGCGTGGGCTTGCGAACCGGCGAGGCCAGCCGTCGATGCGGATTTCGCCGCGATCCGGATGATGCACCCCGCCGAGGATTTTGATCAACGTCGACTTGCCGGCACCGTTCTCGCCGACGATGGCGTGGATCTCGCCGTAGTCGACATCGAAGTCGACGCCGTCGAGCGCCGTGGTCGAGCCGAATTTTTTGGTGACGCCACTGACGCTCGCCGCCTTGCCGGTCATGCGCTCGCTCGGATTGCGTGATGGTCAGTGTGGGACGTAGGCGGCGTGCGCTTGCTGCATCTGGTTTCTCCTCGCGGCCCGCGGGCTATTCCGCCGCCTGCTTCCAGGACTGGCGGTGCGTCTTCGGCTTGGTCTTGCGGCGCAGCTCGATCAGCTCCTCGCGGTCGCGGCGGCTGTTGCGGAAAATCTGCTCCTTGCCCGCGAGATATTGAGGCGGACAGTGGATCGAGGGCACGTCGTACCAGGCGGCCGCGCGCATGGTGAAGGCCGGATCGGCCAGATGCGGGCGGGCAAGCGCGACGAGGTCGGCGCGGCCGGCGGCAACGATCGTGTTCACCTGATCGGCCGTGGTGATATTTCCGACGCACATCGTGGCGAGCCCACCCTCGTTGCGGATCTGATCGGAGAACGGCGTCTGGAACATGCGCCCGTAAATCGGTTGCGCATTGGCGACCGTCTGACCGGTCGATACGTCGATCAGATCGCAGCCGGCGTCAGCGAACATTTCCGCCACCTTAACCGCGTCATCGCCGGTAAGCCCGCCTTCCGCCCAGTCGGTCGCGGAGATGCGTACCGACATCGGCTTCTCGTCAGGCCAAGCGGCGCGCATGGCGCGAAAAACCTCGAGCGGGAAGCGCATGCGGTTCTCAAGCGAGCCGCCGTATTGGTCGGTGCGCACATTGGTCAGAGGTGAGATGAAGCTCGCCAGCAGATAGCCATGCGCTGCGTGCATCTCGACCATGTCGAAACCGGCGCGCAGCGTGCGCTTGGTAGCGGCGACGAAATCCGCGACGATTTTGTCCATCTCAGTGCGCGTCAGCTCGCGCGGAACTTGGCTGTGCGGGAAGTAGGGGAGGGGCGAAGCCGAGACGATCGGCCAAGAACCTTGCTCGAGCGGCTCGTCGAGGCCATCCCACATCAGCTTGGTCGCGCCCTTGCGGCCGGCATGGCCGAGCTGCATGCAGATTTTCCCCGCCGAATTGGCGTGCAC
Source organism: Xanthobacteraceae bacterium (assembly GCA_052148715.1). Taxonomy (GTDB): domain Bacteria; phylum Pseudomonadota; class Alphaproteobacteria; order Rhizobiales; family Xanthobacteraceae; genus JBKQHQ01. Next base: position 119,220 of record JBKQHQ010000244.1, read on the forward strand.
GAAATCGACAATGCGCTTCCACGCGGCCTCCTGGGCGTCGTTGTAGAGGCCGGTGCAGCCGGGCGAGATCCTGGCCTCCGCCGACACGTCGGTCATCTCGCTGAACACGAGGCCGGCGCCGCCGACGGCGCGGCTGCCCAGATGCACGAGGTGCCAGTCATTGGGCATGCCGTCGACAGCGGAGTATTGGCACATCGGCGAGACCACGACGCGGTTATGCAGCGTCATGCCGCGCAGACGGAACGGCTGAAACATCGGCACGGCCGGATGCGCGAGATCGACCTCAAACCCTTGCGCGCGCACCTCGCGGGCGACGACCTGATCAAGCTCGGCGACGAATTCGGGCGCGCGAAGCAACAGGTTCTCATAGGTGATAGCCTTGGCGCGAGTCATCAGGCCGAAGGCGAAGCGAGTCGGATGCATCGGCCAGAACCGCTGCATGTGCTCGAACCAAACGAGCGACACGTCGGCCGAATGCTGGGTCTTCTCGACCTCGTCGCGCCGCTGCGATTCGAAGTGTGTGAGCGCCGAGGCGACATCGCGGCCGCCGGTCTCGCGGAAGGCCTGGTAGAGCGCGATCGCGTCCTCCATGGCGAGCTTGGTGCCGGAGCCGATCGACCAGTGCGCGGTCGCCTTGGCGTCGCCGAGGATCACGATGTTCTCGTGTGTCCAGCGCGCGCAGCGGATGGTCGGAAAATTGCGCCAGAGCGAGCGGTTGGTGATCAGCTTGTGGCCCTGAAGCTCCTCGGCAAAAACTTTTTCCAAGAACCGTGCAGAACCTGCTTCGTCGAGCTTGTCGAGACCCGCGCGCGCAAAAGTTTGCGGGTCGGTCTCCATGACCCAGGTCGAGCGGCCCGCCTCGTACTGATAGCAATGGGCGATGAAGATGCCGTGCTCGGTCTCGCGGAAGAAGAACGTAAAGGCGTCGAACGGACGGGTCGAGCCCATCCAGGAGAACTTGTTGGGCCGCAGATCGATCGTCGGCCGGAACGCATCGGCAAACGTCTCACGCATGCGCGAGTTGACGCCGTCGGCGCCGACGACGAGATCGGCTTCGGAGCGGATCGCATCGAGATCGGTGATTTCGGTGTTGAAGCGCAGCTCTACGCCGAGCGCGCGGGCGCGGTCGTGCAGGAGTTTTAGGAGCGTCGTGCGGGCGCAGCCACAGAACCCGTTGCCGCCGATGCGGTGCCGGGTGCCCTTGAAATGGATTTCGATGTCGTCCCAGTAGGCGAAGTTCTCGATGATCGCCTGATAGCTTTCGCGGTCGTAGGTCTCAAAGGTCTCGAGCGTCTCATCGGAGAAGACGACGCCGAAGCCGAAGGTGTCATCGGGCTGGTTGCGCTCGAATACCGTGATGCGCGTCTGCGGCCACGCCTTCTTCATCAGAATCGAAAAATAGAGACCGGCCGGCCCACCGCCGATGACGTGAACCTTCATGGTGCCTCCATGAGCGACGAGCCGACCGAAGCACGCTTCGCGTCGCGGCCTCGGTCATGCAACTTAGTTTAAGCTTAAAATATCTCCGCGGCAACACGAAAATGCTTGAACGCAAGAATTTGAAGCTTAAAATATTTAGCCAATGGCGGCTGCCCAACGGCCCTTGGCCGAGGAGGGCGAGCCCGTTGGCGAATTGGCAGAACGTATCCCATGGCGCGTCTCGACGGACAACATGCGGCGGTAACCGGCGGTGGGCGGGGCATCGGTCGCGCCGTCGCGGCGGCCCTGACCGACGCGGGCGCCCGGGTGACCGTGCTGGGGCGCCATGAGCAAAGCCTCGCCGAGGCGGTCGCGGCAGGCCATGCGCAGGCCTATCGCGTCGCCGATGTCACCGACGAGGGCGCGATGCGCGCCGCGCTCGGCACGGCCGCGGCGGAGCGCGGGCCGATCGACATTCTGGTGGCGAATGCCGGAGGGGCTGACGCCGCTCCGTTTGGGAAAACGACGCCGGATCAGTTCCGCCGTTTGTTCGAGCTCAATGTGGTGGGAATCGTCCACGCGGCGCAAGCGGTGCTGAGCGGCATGGTCGAGCGCGGCTTCGGCCGCATCATCGCCATGGCCTCGACGGCCGGGCTCAAGGGCTACGGCTACGTCTCGGCCTATTGCGTGGCGAAGCATGCGGCAGTCGGATTGGTGCGCGCGCTTGCGCTCGAGACAGCGCGTACCGGCGTGACCGTCAATGCGGTCTGTCCGGGTTATACAGACACCGATCTGATGCGAGAGAGCCTGGAGCGGATTTCAGCGAAAACCGGCCGCTCCCACGAAGAGGCGCTGGCGGCGCTGCTGCAGCAATCGCCGCTCGGGCGCTTGGTGAAGCCCGACGAGGTCGCGGCCGCGGTTCTGTTCCTCTGCTCCAAGGAGGCCGCCGCGATCAGCGGGACGACGATCGCCATTGCGGGTGGGGAGGTTTAGGGGTGGACAACACAACAAGCACGGCACTCGACGCGGAGACGAAAGTCACCGAGCGGCCGGGAGATCACGAAGCGGAGCTGCGGCTTTGGTTGCGGCTGTTGACCTGCACGACGCTGATCGAGGGCGAGCTGCGCCGACGCCTGCGCAACAGCTTTGACGTCACGCTGCCGCGGTTCGACCTGATGGCGCAGCTCGACAAGACTCCGAGCGGCATGACGCTCGGCGAATTGTCGAAGCGGATGATGGTGTCGAACGGCAATATCACTGGGCTCGTGGAACGGCTGGTGGCGCAAGGCTTGCTCGATCGGCGCGCGTCGCCGAGCGACCGCCGTGTCCAGCTCGTGAGCTTGACGGCGGAGGGCAGGCGCACGTTTCGCACGATGGCGCGGGCCAATGCCGACTGGGTCTCCGAGCTGTTTGCCGATCTGGGCCCGCCGGATATCGAGCTGCTGATGGGCCTCTTGGCCAAGACCAAACAATCGGCGCGCCGGGCGAGCGCGCGCGGAGAGGGCAATGAGCGCCGCTAATCCGGTCTCGCTTCCGCTTTTGGGCTACGCGGCCCGCCACGTGCGGTTCGCCGTTGCGGGCAAGGTCGCAACGCTGACCCTCGACCGGCCGGACAAGAAGAACCCGCTGACCTTCGAGAGCTACGCGGAGATCGTGGATCTTTTCCGCGCCGCTGCGAAGGACAAGGCCGTGAAGGCCGTCGTCGTCACCGGCGCCGGTGGTAATTTCTGCTCGGGCGGCGACGTCTTCGAGATCATCGGGCCGCTGGTCGAGATGGGCACCGCGGAGCTGCTCGACTTCACGCGGATGACCGGCGAGGTCGTCAAGGCGATGCGCGCATGTCCGCAGCCGATCGTTGCCGCGATCGACGGCGTCTGCGCCGGCGCCGGCGCAATCATCGCCATGGCGTCCGACATCCGCATTGGCACCGCGAAGGCCAAGGTCGCGTTTCTGTTCAATCGCGTCGGCCTTGCGGGCTGCGATATGGGCGCTTGCGCCATCCTGCCGCGCATCATCGGCGCTGGCCGCGCGGCCGAGCTTCTCTACACCGGCCGTGTGCTTGCCGGCGAGGAGGCGGAACGCTGGGGCTTCTTCAACCGCCTGGTCGAGCCGAACGCCGTTTTGCCGCGTGCGCAAGAGCTCGCCACCGAGCTTGCCTCCGGTCCGACCTTCGCCAACGCCATGACCAAGCGCATGCTCGACATGGAATGGGCGATGTCGGTCGAGACCGCGATCGAGGCCGAGGCTGTCGCGCAGGCCCTTTGCATGGAGACCGAAGATTTTGCCCGCGCGTTCCGGGCCTTTGCGGCCAAGCAGAAGCCCGTATTCGAGGGGAACTGAGCCGTGCTCGACGAGACGCTCGCGTGGCCCTTCTTCGAGCAAAGCCATCGCGTCTTCGCGCAAGATTTGGCGCGATGGGCCGACGCAACCTTGCCCACGCTGCCGCATGCCGATGTCGATGCCGCCTGCCGGGCGCGGGTCAAGGCGTTGGGCGAGGCCGGATTCCTCAAGGCGGTCGTGCCGGCGGAGTTCGGCGGCTTGCATCCTAATCTTGACGTGCGCACGCTTTGCCTCGCCCGCGAGATTTTGGCCTTCCGCGACGGTCTTGCCGATTTCTCCTTTGCGATGCAGGGGCTCGGCACCGGCTCGATCACGCTGTTCGGGGGCGATGATCTGAAAAACCGTTACCTGCCGCGGGTGCGCGACGGCCACGCGATTGCCGCCTTCGCGCTGTCGGAGCCCGAGGCGGGCTCCGACGTGGCGGCGCTCGTCATGACGGCGAAGCCCGACGGTAACGCCCACGTCCGCATCGACGGCACCAAGACGTGGATCTCCAACGGCGGCATTGCGGATCATTACATCGTCTTTGCCCGTACCGGCGAGGCGCCCGGCGCCAAGGGACTTTCAGCTTTCGTGGTTGATGCCGATGCGGCGGGACTGAGCGTGACCGAGCGCATCGAGGTGATCGCGCCGCATCCGCTCGCCACGCTGCGGTTCGAGGGCGTGCGCGTGCCGGTCTCACATCGCTTGGGCCAGCCCGGCGAGGGTTTCAAGGTGGCTATGGCGACGCTCGACATTTTTCGCGCGACGGTCGGGGCTGCCGCGCTCGGCTTTGCCCGCCGAGCGCTCGCCGAGACGCTTGCCCGCGCGACGTCGCGCCAGCTCTTCGGGGCGCCGCTCGGCGAGCTGCAAATGACTCAAGGCGCCATCGCCGACAGCGCGACCGAGGTCGACGCCTCTGCGCTCCTCGTCTACCGCGCCGCCTGGACCAAGGACAAGGGCGCGGCGCGCGTTACCCGCGAAGCCGCCATGGCCAAAATGTTCGCGACCGAAGCGGCGCAGCACGTGATCGATCGGGCCGTGCAAATCCACGGCGGCCATGGTGTCACCAAGGGCGTCAAGGTTGAAGAGCTTTATCGCGAGATCCGGGCGCTGCGCATCTACGAGGGGGCGACCGAGGTACAGAAGATCGTGATTGCCCGCGAGGCGCTCAAGCCGCCGGTAAAGCCGGCCCTCGCGGCGGAGTAAATAAGGAGCGCAATCATGCCGATGACGGCGCATGTGGACCTTTTTGCGCGCGATAACCTGCCGCCGCGCTCGGAATGGCCGCAGTTCAAATTCGACCTTCCCGAGCTGCGGTATCCGAATTTCCTCAACTGCGTGACCGAGTTGCTCGATCGCTGGGTCGAGAGAGGGGAGGGCCATCGCACCTGCCTCATCTCGAGCGAAGAAACGCTGAGCTATGCCGAGACCGCCGCGCGAGTGAATCGGATCGCCAATGCGCTGACGCGCGATTTGGGGCTCGTGCCCGGCAATCGGGTGTTGCTGCGCGGCTTCAACAATCCGATGATGGTTTGCGCCTATCTGGCGGTGATGAAGGCGGGCGGGATCGTGGTCGCGACCATGCCGCTGCTGCGCGCCAAGGAAATCGCCTATCCGATCGCCAAGGCCAAGATCAGCCTCGCGCTCTGTGATCATCGCCTCGCCGACGAGATGGAGAAGGCGCGCGCGCTCGCGCCCGATCTCAAGCGCGTCGTCTACTGGGGCCGCGGAGCGCCGGGCGGTCTCGAGGAGCTCATGGCGAAGCCGGCTTATGACAGCTTCACGGCCTGCGACACGGCCGCCGAGGACATCTGCTTGATCGGCTTCACGTCGGGCTCGACCGGCGAGCCCAAAGGCACCATGCACTTCCACCGGGACATCCTGGCGACCTGCGACAGCTATGGCCGGCACGTCCTGCGCGCGCGCGGCGATGACCGCTTCATCGGCTCGCCGCCGCTCGCTTTCACCTTTGGCCTCGGCGGCTTGGTTCTGTTCCCGCTGCGGGTCGGCGCCGCCACCATCTTGGTCGAAAGGGCGGCGCCCGCCGACCTGCTCGCCAGCATCGTGCGCCACCACGCCACGATCTGCTTCACTTCGCCGACGGCCTACCGCGCCATGCTGCCGAAAGTCGCCGAGCACGACATTGCGTCGCTGCGCATGTGTGTTTCGGCCGGCGAGGCGCTGCCGAAGGCCACCTTCGAGGCCTGGCTCGCCGCCACCGGCATAAAAATCCTCGACGGCATCGGCGCGACCGAGATGCTGCACATCTTCATCGGCTCGCCCGAGGAAACGGTCCGTCCCGGTGCCACCGGCAAGCCGGTCCCCGGCTACGAGGCCAAGATCGTGGACGAAGAGGGGCGCGACCTGCCGCCCGGCACGGTCGGCCATCTCGCGGTGCGCGGGCCGACCGGCTGCCGTTATCTCGCCGATCCGCGTCAGCGGGTCTATGTGCGCGACGGCTGGAATATCACCGGCGACACCTATGTGATGGATGGCGACGGGTATTTCTGGTACCAAGCGCGCTCCGACGACATGATCGTCTCCTCCGGCTACAATATCGGCGGGCCGGAAGTCGAAGCGGCCCTGCTGACCCACCCGGCCGTGGCGGAATGCGGCGTGGTGGGGGTGCCTGACGAGGAGCGTGGTCAGATCGTGAAAGCCTATATCGTGCTGCACCCGGGTTATAACGGGGACCCGGCTTTAACGTTGACTTTGCAGGACTACGTCAAGGCGACCATTGCGCCCTACAAATATCCACGCGCAATCGAGTACGTGCCGGTGCTGCCGCGTACGCAGACCGGCAAGCTGCAACGTTTCGAGCTGCGCCGCGTCGCGGCCGAAAGCGCGAGCCAGAAACTCGCGTCCTGAGGCATTTTCCGGCAAACTGCGTACCGGATTTCGTCGTACAACCGAGGAACGACCGGATATGACTCCGTCGAAGCCCGTACCGCTCACCGATCTTGCCGACGACAGCGAGGAATTGCCGCGGCCGCTGCTTCCGCGCGGTTGGCCGCGCCCGAGCGGGTACGCCAACGGCATGACCGCGAAGGGCCGCATCGTCGTCACCGGAGGGGTCGTCGGCTGGGATGTGATGGGCAATTTCGCCGACGGCTTCGCCGCCCAGGCACGGCAAGCCTTCTCGAACATCCTGTTGATCCTCGCCGAAGGCGGCGCCGGGCCCGAGCATCTCGTCCGGCTGTCCTGGTTCGTCATCGATATCTCTGAGTACCGCGCGAGCTTGAAAGAGCTCGGCCGCGCCTACCGCGAGACGATCGGCGCCCACTATCCGGCCATGGCGGTGATGCAAGTGAGCGGCCTGGTCGAGCCCAAGGCCCGCCTCGAGATCGAAGCTACCGCTGTGGTGCCGTAAGAGCGTCACACCCGCGAAAAATGCTTGCCTTGACCTAGCAGATTTTGCTGCGTGAGCCTGACCCGGCGTGCCGTATCGGCAACCGCGTAGCCGATGCGGCGCACGCGCTTGCCGTAACTACCGAGAATCGCGAGCGCCGTGTCGGCGTCGTCCGGGGCGACGATGGCGCAATACCCGATCCCCATATTAAAGACTGAGTACATTTCCGTGTCGTCGACCTGCCCAAGGCGCTGAACGATGGAGAAAATAGGCGGAACGGGCGGTAGTGCCTCGATCACATAGCCGACATCGGCCTTGACCCGCGTGAGGTTCAAGAACCCATCGCTGGTGATGTGCGCCAGTGCTTTGACCGAGGGGACTTGGCTCAGCAACGCCAAGGCCTCTTTCACATAAATATGGGTGGGGCGAAGAAGCTCGGTGCCGAGGTCGGTTCCGAGCTCATCGAAGCGATGCGAGAGCTTGTAGCTGTTGCTCTCGAAGAAAGCCCGCCGCGCCAGCGAGAGCCCGTTGCTGTGGATGCCGTTGCTCTCGATGCCGATGACGACGTCGCCTTCCTGAACATTCTGGCCGACGAGGATCCTGTCGAGCGCGACATGCCCGATGGCCGTGCCGGCGAGGTCGAAGCCGCGGATCATGTCCTTCAGCTGTGCCGTCTCGCCGCCCGAGATCGAGATGCCGGCCATCTTGGCGCCGGCGCAGAGACCAACGGAGATCGCGTCGAGAATATCCGCCTCGACCTTTTCGATGGCGATGTAGTCGACCATCGACACAGGGGTTGCGCCGACACAGATCACGTCGTTGACGTTCATGGCGACGCAGTCGATGCCGACGGTGTCGTACTTGCGCAGCATCGTTGCGATCATGGCCTTCGAGCCGATGCCGTCGGTCGTGATCGCAATGCCGTGGCCGCCGACGTCGACGACATTGGCGAAATAGCCGATACCGAGTTGAACGGCGCCAAAACCGCCCGCCGGGGGCCAGGTGTCGACGATCCGCCGCGTCAGCCGCTGCAGACCGGCATCGGCCTCGTCGGTGTCGACGCCGGCATCTCGGTAAAGGTCGTGCACCACGCTCACATTACCCTCATGCTCGTTGCAGGGGACGCATTCGTAGGATAGGCAATTATTGCCTATCTCTTAAAGGCTACCGTCGGGATTGCAAAGTCGGTGGGTGTCGAGCCGTACTATGGTGCCGCGGCGGTCGGTGTTTCCCGGTCTGCAACGGTGGGCGCTGCCGTCGGCGGCGCGGCATAAGGGAGCAATACGGATGCAAAGGTTGATCCTGTCCGCCGCGCTGCTGGCGTTGGCCGCGGCTCCGGTCGGGGCCCAGGAAGTGACGCTGCGGGCGGTGTCGGCGTTTGCCGAGGGCACGCAGTTCTCGAAGAATTTCGAGCGCTTCGTCGAGAAGGTGAACACCGACGGCAAGGGCCTCGTCAGGATCAACTATATCGGCGGCCCGCGCGCCTTGCCGCCGTTCGAGGTCGGCAACGCCGTGCGCACGCGTGTCGTCGACATCGCCAATGTGACGGCGGCGTTCTACACGAACCTGATGCCCGAGGGCGACGCCTTCAAGCTGTTCGGCAAGCCGATGTCCGAGCAGCGGGCGAACGGCACCTGGGAATTCATCAACCGGCTGCACAATCAGAAGCTCAATGCCTGGTATCTGGCGCGCCAGTTTCACAATGTCCCATTCCACATCTATCTCAACAAGAAGCCTGCGAGCCTCGACTTCACCGGCCTAAAAATCCGCGTTACGCCGGTCTACAAGGACGTGGTCGAGGCGCTCGGCGGCACCGCGATCACTACGGCGCCCGGGGAGGTCTACACTGCGCTCGAGCGGGGCGTGGTCGACGGCTACGGCTGGCCCGTGACCGGCATCTTCGATCTCGGCTGGGAGAAGGTCACAAAATATCGGCTGGAGCCGGCCTTCTACAGCGTCGAGGTGAATGTGCTGGTCAATCTCGACGCCTGGAAAAGCCTCACCGAGCCGCAGCGCAAGGTGTTGAACGACGCGGCGCTCTGGCTCGAAGGCCTCGACGCCGAAAGCCCGGCGATCATTAAAGCCGAGGTTGACCGCCAAACCGCGACCGGCATCCAGCCGATCGACTACGGACCGGAGCAATCAAAAGCTTTCCTCGATCGGGCCTACGAGGTCGCCTGGCAATCGGTGATCAAGCGCGCGCCCGAGACCGGCCCCAAACTGCGTGCGCTCGCGGGAAACTGACGTGTAGGGTGGGCAAAATCGCCTGTCGTGGCGCGGATTGCTTGGTGCGGCCGCGCGCGATTTTGCCCACGCGGACGCGCCGAAACATCCGCGTGGGCATTGCGCCATCATTGCCGAGCATGCTGACATGTTAGACTGACGCGCAATGCCCACCCTACCGACCAAACAACGCTTCTGCGCAGCAACCTTCCGCGCATGACCAAGCTTTCCGCCGTCTTCGGCCGCCTGTTCGATGCGCTGGCGCTGCTGGCCGCGTTGATCCTCCTTGCGATGACGCTCCTGGTTGCCGCCGATATCATCTTGCGCAATGTCGCCCGGATCGGCTTTCCGTGGGCCAACGAGGTCTCCGAATACGCTCTCTATCTGATGACCTTGTTCGCCGCGCCCTGGCTGCTGCGCCGCGGCCAGCACGTGCGCATCGATCTTTTGCTGACGCTGGTGCCGCGGCGCGTCGCCTGGTTGATGGAAGCCGTCGCCGACCTCATGGGCTTTGCCGTCTGTCTCGTGCTCGTCCGCTACGGCGCGCTGATGACCTACGACAGCTGGCGGCTCGGCTCGCTGACCATCAAGAGCCTAGTGTTTCCGGAATGGTGGCTGCTGGCGCCGCTGCCGCTCTTCTTCGTTCTGCTGGCGATCGAGTTCGTCTTCCGCTTCCACCGCCTGCTGACGGGCCCCCGGACACACCGGCAGGAGGCGACCTCGGTGAGTTGAGCTAAAACCCGCCGTGCGCGCGGGCCGGCAGGTAGTGCAGCACGCGCTGCTCGACGATGATGACGCAGAGGTAGGCGATGCTGCCCACCAGCGTCAGCATCAGGATCGAGACGAACACCATCGGCGTGTTGGCCTGGCCTTCGCCGAAGCTCAGGAGATAGCCGAGGCCCTCGTTGCCGCCGACGAGCTCGCCGACGACGACACCGACCACGGCCAAGGTCGAGCCGATGCGCAGGCCGGCGAACATCGGCGGCATCGACGTCGGGAATTCGATCTTCCAGAAAATCTGCGCGCGGGTGGCCTTGAACGAGCGGGCGAGGTTGATCAGGTCGGGATCGACCGTGCGCACCGCGGTGAGCACGTTGACCATGACCGGAAAGAACACGATCAGGATCGCGACCAAGATTTTCGGATAGACGTTGAAACCCATCCAAAGAATGAACAGGGGCGCAAAGGCGACTTTGGGCGCGATCTGCAGCGCCAGAATATAGGGCGAGAGCGCGAACTCGGCGGTCGGCGACATGCCGAGCAGGTAGCCGATGAACGCCCCCAACAGGCTGCCGAGGATGAAGCCGGCGAGCACCTCGGCGGCGGTGACGCCGGTGTGGAAGAGGAGATGGCTGACCTGCCACATGCGCGCGAGCTCGGCGAGGACGCTCGACAGCGGCGGGATGATGAAGGTCGGGATGCCGAGGAGCTTTGGGCCCCATTCCCAGGCGGCGAGAAAGAGCACCAAGAGCAAGATGCTCGCCGCCGTTCCTCGCCGCACCATGGCGTTGCGCGCGTGATCGCTCATACGTTGCCCGGCACGACCGCTTCCTCGAGCCCGGCATGGCCGAGGTCGAGCCGATCCATGAGGTGCCCGACATAATCGTTGATCTTACCGTTCTTGCGCCGTGCGATCGGGTTGTCGCGGTCGGGCATGTCGACGATGATTTCGTCGATGATGCGGCCGGGTCGGCGGCTCATGACCAGGACGCGGTCGGACAGGAGCACGGCTTCGAGGAGGTCGTGGGTGATCAGGAGCGCGGTCTTGCGCTCCCGCATCAAGGTTTGCGCCAGGTCGCGCTGCAGCACCATGCGCGTCTGCGCGTCGACGGCGGAGAACGGCTCGTCGAGGAGCAGCACCGTAGGCTCGACCGCCAACGTTCGGGCCAGGGCCACCCGCTGGCGCATGCCGCCGGAGAGCTGATGCGGATAGTGGCCGGCGAACTCGGCAAGCTTGAAACCCTCGAGCAGCGTCTGCGCGCGGCGCCGGCGCTCCGCCGGCGGGCAGTTTTGGATCTCGACCCCGAGCATGACGTTCTCGGCGATGGTACGCCACGGGAGCAGGAGATCCTTCTGCAGCATGAAGGTGACATGCGCGTTCGGCCCCTGCACGCGCTCGCCGTCGACGAAAGCCTCCCCCGCGCTCGGCGGCGACAGGCCCGAGCCGATATTGAGCAGCGTGCTCTTGCCGCAACCGCTCGGGCCGATGAGCGAGACCACTTCGCCGTCCGCGACGGCCAAGCTCACGTCGCGCACGGCGGTCAGCTCGCCCGCACCGCCTCGGTCTCGATATCGCATGGTGATGTTGCGGTACTCGAGGCGGATCAATGCGGCCATCTTCAACTTGAGCGCGATGAGTGTGGGGACGAAGAACCCGGCGAGGCGATTGTTCGCCGTCGATCCGGTCTAGTATAGTTGCAAGCTTCGCGCCATCCGATCGTGCGGACGCGGCTTGATGGCATGAATCTCGCAACATCTTCCGCAATACTACGCGCAGCGCTACTCTCGCCCGATGCACCTTGATTGGCGACACGTCGTGAAGCATTTGTCGAGCGATGGGCCGGCCAAGCGGGCGCCAGCAAGGAGAACACCGCATGTTCATTGACGTCACCGGAGCGCGGCTTTCGCGGCGCTCGATACTCGCGCTTGCTGGCTGCTGGGGCCTTGGCCTATCGTCGACCCGAGGCATGGCGGCCGAGAACGTCACCTATCTTTTTCCGGCTCCGCCCGTATTGCCTGCCTTCGGGCCGATCCGGCTCGCGGAGGGCAAAGGCTATTTCAAGCAAGCCGGCCTCGATGTGACCTACGCGGTCGGGCGGGGCGGAGTCGACGTTGCCAAGCAGGTCGGGGCCGGCAACGCGCCGTTGGGCGGCATCGTCGCCGATGGGCCGATCGTGGTCCGGCAGAACGGCGTGCCGATCAAGATCGTCGCCGTATTCGGCGGCAAGGGTTTTATGCAGCTGGTCGTGCGCGAGGATTCCGGCATCGAGAAACCGGCCGATCTGAAAGGTAAGACCATCACGGTCATGTCGTATCAGGACACGACCTTCTACGCGCTCCTTGGTCTCCTCGCGAGCGTCGGCTTGACGCAGGACGACGTCAACATCCAGTCGGTCGGGCCAACCGGCGTCTGGGAATTCGTCGCCGCCGGAAAGTCGGTCGGCATGGCCGGTGTACCCGATTGGATTCCCCCCGTTGAGGCCGCCGGCGTCAAGGTGAAGGTCATTCCCTCCGACCAGTTCTTCCCGCACATGGCGCAGGGCATCGCCACCTCCGATGCGATGATCAAGGAGAAGCCGGAGCTCATCCGCAGCTTCGTCCACGCCGCGCTGCACGGCATGAAGGACATCATGGACGATCCGGACAAGGCTGCGGCTGACTTCGTCGGCTTCGTTCCCGAATGGAAGGGCAAGGAAACCCAGGTGAAGGACGCCATGAACTACTACGCCAAGCTCGTCTATCCCGGTCAGACGCGGCTCGGCGAGATCGATGCCGAGCGGCTGAGCAACCTGCAGGACTTTTATCTCGCCAAGGGTTTCATTCAGAAGAAGAGCCCGGTCGAGGACCTCTACACCAACGAGTTTATTAAATAGAACGAAGTACTCCGCACCCGCTCGTCCCCGCGCAAGCGGGGACCTAGCTTTCATAGAAAGACAGTGATCACGTGCCGGATCCCCGCTTGCGCGGGGATGAGCGGAGAGTATCCCTGCAATGCCCCAGCAACGACGCGCCGAGATCGTAGGCGCCGGCTTCGCCGGCCTCACTGCGGCCTGCGCGCTGGCGCAGCGCGGCTGGCGCGTGCGCGTGCATGAACGCGCGCCCCAACTGCGCGCGACCGGGGCGGGGATATACATCTACGAGAACGGCCTGCGCGTGCTCGAGGCGGTCGGCGCCTATGCGGCGGCGGTTGCGGGAGCGCCCTTCGCGCATACGCGCGAGGTGCGCGATGACCGCAACCGCGTCATCTCGGTGCACCGCTGGAGCGGCAGCCGCGTGTTCAGCGTCGTGCGCCAGAACGTGATCAATGCGCTCGCGGCCGCGGCGACGGGCGCGGGCGCCGAGATCATCACCCAGTCGACCGTTGTGGCCGCGACGCCCGAGGGCGAGATCGAGCTTGCGGAGGGCGGCCGGGCGCGGGCGGACCTAGTCGTCGGCGCCGACGGCACCAATTCGAGCGTGCGCGATTCGCTGGGCCTGCTTGCCCGGCGCAAAGCTCTCCCGGACGGCGCCATCCGCCTGATGATCGGCAGGACCGAGGAGGAACGACGCTCCTCCGACGGCGGCAAAACCATCGAATATTGGTCGGGCTCGCGGCGCGTGCTCTACACGCCGTGCAGCGAGAGCGATCTCTACATCGCGCTGACCATGTTGGATGCGGACCCGGTCGGCAAGGCGGTACCGGTCGACAGGGACGAATGGAAACGGTCCTTTCCGCACCTTGAAAGCTTGATCGACCGGTTCGGCGAGGCGGGCCGCTATGACCGGTTCGAGCTGATCAAGCTGCGGCGCTGGTCGTCCGGCACGGTGGCGATGATCGGTGACGCGGCTCATGCGCTGCCGCCGAATATCGGCCAAGGGGCCGGCTGCGGGATGATGAACGCGCTGTCGCTCGCGGTCTATCTCGATCGCCACGACGAGATTTCTGCGGCGCTCGAGGCGTGGGAACGCCACGAGCGTCCGCTTACCGACCATACGCAACGCGTTTCGGTTCTGCTCGGCGTGCCGACCACGTGGCCGCCGCTCCTTCGCACCCTGACGCTCGGCCTCGCCGGCAAGTCGAAATGGCTGGTCAAGCAGCGCACCCGCACCGCGCATCACCGGCCGACCGGGACCGACGCGGCGTAGCGGGTGCCGTTGTTTGACAGCACCTCTGGCGTTCACGACCATTCAGCGGCCGACACGATGTCGCCGCCGGCGCGGTTCGCGCCGCCGTTAGGACACTGACCCAGAGGAGCGCGCAGCCATGGAGAGTTCCAGCGTCACTTACCGGGGCGTCAGCTACAACGTTTCCGGCCGTCGTGCCACCATCACGCTCGACCGGCCGGAATGCCTCAACGCCATCGACGATCGCATGCCGGCCGCTATCCGGGAGGCGGTCGAGGCCGCCAACGCCGATCGCGGCGTCCATGTCATCGTGATCACCGGGGCCGGGCGCGCCTTCTGCGCCGGCTACGATCTCAAGCACTATGCCGAGCGCGAGGGCGAGAACGCCGCCGTGCAGACGATGCCATGGGACCCCATGCTCGATTTCCGCATGATGCACCGAAACACCCAAGACTTCATGTCGCTGTGGCGTTCCTACAAACCGACCATCGCCAAGGTTCGCGGCTTTGCGGTCGCCGGCGGCTCCGACATCGCGTTATGCTGCGATTTCGTGGTGATGGCCGAGGACGCCAAGATCGGCTACCCGCCGGCCCGTGTCTGGGGTTGCCCGACCCCGGCGATGTGGGTCTACCGTCTCGGCGCCGAGCGGGCCAAGCGCATGCTCCTCACCGGCGACCTCGTCACCGGCACCGAAGCCAAGGCCATGGGCCTCGTGCTCGACGCCGTCCCGGAAAAGGATCTCGACGCCGCCGTTGACCGTCTGGTCGCTCGCATGGAGGGCGTTCCGCGCAATCAGCTGATGATGCAGAAGCTGATGATCAATCAGGCCTACGAGAATATGGGGCTCGCCAACACCCAGATGATCGCCACCATCTTCGACGGCATCACCCGTCATTCGCCGGAGGGGATGTGGTTCAAGCAGCGCGCCGAGGAGGTCGGCTTCAAGCAGGCGGTCGAGGAACGCGATTCCGGCGCGCCGATCGCTGAAGGCGTGTCGCGCTAATGCGCCCTGATTTTAGATCCAGAAGAAATGAATACGATAGAGTGGCGTCGGTGCGCGCCGTCAAAAGGCCCCATCGTCTTGGTGCTTTGCCCGCCATTTGGGGCCAGGGCCTCGCATGTAGTAGAGCTCGGGCCGGTAGGGATCGAGAATTTCTCGTAAGGCACGACGGCAAGACCTGACAAGCTCCGCGGCCAAAGCGCGGGCGCCGTCGGACGGCTTTTTTGCGGATCGCAGCAGGATGAGGGCGACTGACATGGCGGCCCCCTAGTGCGGCCGGCCAAGCAGCGATAAGAACGGCATCGCAAAAATCTCCTCGCCGTCCACATCGCTGACATGCAAGATCCATTGGCGCCAATCTTCCGGATTGGGCCTCGAGATGAATCTCTGAACGACCCCGACGGCGTGATCGCGGGCTTCCGTCAGATCCTCGACGTCGCTGCCGCATCGGTCCAGCAACACTCCCTCGGCGCTGGAGCAATGGAAGTACATCTGAGCCATCTTTGCCTCCCTTGGTCGCCTGCCGGCGGCAGGACCAAATCAAGAAACGCAACCGCGGATCATGAATACCGGGGGCGGAATTTCGGGGAAATTCAGATGATGTCCCTAAGGGCCGTAACGGAGGTGGCCCGTTAAGGGATTGTTAGGACAGCCGTTCGAGTTTCGGTTCAAAACGGTATGGTAATGCCGTCGAACGGCGCGTCGCAATTGACGAGGTCGACGCGCTTCCAGGCGATTTGGATGCGGTTATCGCGTTGCACCAGACGGTGGAAGGCGGTGCCGCCGAACAGCCGCAGCTGCTCGCGGCGGTACTCGATCATCGTGAACTTTGAGCGGGTGGTGCAGGCCAGGCTGCTCGGGTCCACTTGCTCAATCGTGACATTGGCGATGATGCGGCTGGTGCGCGAGCGTGGCTCCTGCGAATACATGCGCGGGCTTGCGAGCCGTCGCACCCGCGTCTCGAGCAGCCGCCGGTCGTCGTAGATCAGCGACACCGTGTCGAGGGGATCTTTCTGCCCCGGCTCGCTCGGCACCCAGTACCAGGCATCGGCCGTGAACAGCGCGAGCCAATCGTCGAATCTTGCCTCGTCGAGGAGGCGCGCCTCGTGCAGCAGAAACTGTTCGCAGCGCGCGACCTCCAAAGCACCAGCAATGCGGGATGCCGAAGATGCAGCGGCAGCGCCCTCTGTAGTGTTGCTCATTGTGCCCCCCGATCCCGCGTATCAGGACGCGACGCGGGCGGGCTCGGCGCGGCCATCGGTCATGTAGCCGAGCCAAGCGTCGAACATGTTGCGGATGTAGACCTCGCTGGTCGAGTTCTTGCCGCGGCGTCCGCCGTGCTCGTCCGGCATGTCGCTCTGGTAGCCACGGCCGATCTGCAGCCATTGCGCGCCTTCGCTCGACAGGCCCATGCCGATCCGATTGTAGATTTCGAGGTCGTCGGTCAAGACCAGCGATCCGGTGCCGTTGACGGTGTTGGCGAAGCTGATGGTGTTGCGAAACATGCGCTCCGGCGCACCGAGTAGCCGGAAATTATACGTGTGCACCACGGTGCGATTGACGGAGATCGGATGGATCACGCGCAGCTGCTGGAATTGGCTCATGAACGAGATGTTCGGATAGACGTTGCTGTTCCAGCGCCGCACCTCAAGGATTTTTCTTGTCTCCTCTTTGCCTTTGTGCGCCTCCATGGCTTCGATGTATTCTCTGAACACCGGGTCTTTGAGCGCGGCGACGAGCTTGGAGTCGTCGTGATAGTCGCCGAGGAAGCTGTGGCCGTTCGGATAGGTCCAGATGCCGACCTGCGACTCCCAAAAGCTGTAGGGTGCGCCGTTCTGGCGCATCTGCCGGATGGCGATCTCGCCCGAGCCGTCGGAATAGACGTCGTCCGACTGCTCTTGTGCCGCCTCGATCGAGGAGCGATGGGTGAACAGCGGGTGGGCGGCGTCGCATAGATTTTCCAGATAGAGCTTCCAGTTGCCGTCGTAGGCGTGCTTGAAGACGCCGCCCGCCGCCTCGAGCTCGCCGGCCGGAGCGCGGTCGACCATGTCGTCGAGCGAGGTCGCCATGTAGCCGAGCCAGTCCGCAAGGCTTGGGCCGTCGGCAGCCAGGCTTGCAAAGACGAAGCCGCGATAGCTCGTGACGCGTGGCAACTGCAGCATCGAAGTCTTCGGGTTCTGCGGATCGAAGTCGCGCGGATAGCCGTGCTGCAGCGGCACGGCCTTGAGGCGCCCGTCGAGGTGGTAGGTCCAGCCGTGGTAGCAACACTCGAATTCGCTCGCGTGCCCCACATCGGAGGCGACGACCAGAGCGCCGCGATGCGCACACTGGTTGCGGATGACGCGGATCTCGCCACCGGCGTCGCGCACCAGCACCAAGGGCTTGCGGCCGATCTGCGTGCAAACATAGTCGCCGGGATGCTTGATCTGGCTCTCGTGCCCGACATAGATCCACGCCCGCCCAAAAATTTTTTCCATTTCCTGCTCGAAAATGGCCGGGTCGGTGTAGAGGCGCCGATGCACGCGCCCCTCCTGCACAAGCAGCGATAGGTCTTCGGTTTCGACGCCCAGCATGGCTCACATCCTCGGCAGGCTCGATTGTATGCGCAAGACTAACATAGGCAGATGCGCCGTCACACCCACCGCATTCGCCAAGGCGGCGGCGGGGGCCTATTGTGCCGCAAAACGACGGTGCAACGGGAGAACCCGATGGCTGCCGACCGCTGGTCGAAAACCTGGACCTACTTCGAGGAGCGCTGGCACGAGGGCAATGTTCCGATCATGGGCCCGCGCACCCACGCCGCTTGGCTCGGCTCCTCCGTGTTCGACGGCGCCCGGGCCTTCGAGGGCGTCGCCCCGGATATCGATCGGCACTGCGCCCGCGTCAACGATTCGGCCACAAAGCTGCATCTCAAGCCTGAGGTCGCGCTGCAGCGCTGGCTCGATCTGGTCGCCGACGGGCGCGAGCGTTTCGACCGCGATGCCGAGCTCTATATCCGGCCGATGTATTGGGCGGAGCAGGGCGGGCCTTACGCGGTGCCGCCGGACCCGGACTCGACCCGCTGGTGCCTATCGATCTACGAGACGCCGATGCCGCAGCCCGTCGGCTTTTCGATCACTCTGTCGCCGTTTCGCCGGCCGACGCTCGAGACGATGCCGGTCGATGCGAAGACGGGCTGCCTCTATCCCAACAACGCCCGCGCCTTGCTTGATGCCAAGGCCCGCGGCTTCGACAATTGCCTCCTGTGCGACATGCTCGGCAACGTCGCCGAGTTGGCCACCGCCAACGTATTTCTGGTCAAGGACGGCGTCATGTTCACGCCGATACCGAACGGAACATTCCTCAACGGCATCACTCGGCAGCGAGTGGTGCGGCTCATGCGCGACGCCGGTCTCACAGTCGTCGAAGGCACTTTACGCTACGCCGATTTCGAGCGCGCGGACGAGATCTTTGCGTCGGGAAATTACTTCAAGCTAATGCCGATCATCCGCATCGGCGAGCACTTGCTGCAGCCTGGGCCGGTCTACCGTCAGGCGCGTTCACTCTACTGGGATTTTGCCCATGCGGAGGCACGGGTCTGATTCGTGCCGCACCGGCGTCGGGAACGCTTGAACACGGCTGCCGTGGCCGAGCAACGGTCGGTCACTGCGGCGCCGGGATGGTCAAGATGTTGGGGATCGAAAGGCCGCGAAGGTCATAGACGCGCGCATAAATGACGCCTTCCCGCCGCACCTCGGCGAGCACCGGAGCGTCGAGCTTGACGCAATAGAACTCGCCGAGCATCAAGGCGAAATCGGCGCCTTTGCTTTCCCACGTCACTTCGAATTTGGCTCCAAGCGCAATGTCGGCGGGCGGGTGCGGGCCGCAGACCGCGACTTTCCAGCGCCGGTCGAGAGGAGGGGATTCGTGCAGCTCCTCCAGCTTGGCGTGAAAGTCCTCGAGGACCTCCTTGAACGAGAGGCCCCAATAATCGACCATGTAGCGGCCGCGGGCATGGCGAACGCCGCCCGATAGCGTGTTGAAATACGTGTACTCGTAGGGGTGCAGGCGCACCATGTCGTTGATCGGCAGCGCCAGTCCGGCGACGAAGACGCATGCCGCGATCAGGGCCGGTGCCGGGCCGAGCTCTTGTATTCGCGTCCCCAGCCAGGCTGCGGCGACGCCGGCGAGGACCGCGAATGGCGGAACCAGAAAGACGAAGTGACGAATCCCGTTGTAGAAGGCCGGATGGGTCACGAACGCGAAGACGAAGGGAACCATCGCCGCGAGCGCGACCAACAGGAAAGCCGCGCGGCGCGCGGGGGCGGGCGCAGGTTCAGGTCCGAGGATAGGCTTCGCCGCAGAAGGCGCTAGCGCGTAGACCAACGCGCCGGCAATTCCAATAAGCCCGAGCGCCAAAAATAGTTCAGGCAGCGTCAGGGCAAACAGGGTCGGCAGATAGCTCAGCGGCATGTCGGGAACGAGAATGAGCTTGCCGCCGAATTGCTCGCGCCAAGGCGCTTCGAAGAAATGGGAAAAATATTCGGCCGCGCGGATCGGATTGAGGGGGTCGAGAATCGACCATGGCCACACGAAGCCCATGACCAGATAGGCGAGCGCCATGCCGGGCAGGAGCGCAAGGACGAATTTTCCGGAGCGCCAGCCTGCGGTCCGCAGACCCATCGTTCGGCTGTCGAGCGCGACGAGGAGCGCCAGCGCCGCAAGACCATAGAACACGCTCAAGCCGGCGAGAATTCGCGTTCCGAATGCGAGTCCGAGGCCGATGCCAAACAGGACGATCGTTCGTCCGGAAGGCCGCGGATATTCCTCGAATGCGCGCAGAAGGCCAAGGAGCAAGACAGCCATGGCGACCGCAAAGGGGGCGTCTTTGGTGTTGATGAACGAATGCCCGTAGTAGACCGGACAGGTCGCAAGCAGCACGAGCGCAAGAACGCCGGCAAGCGGACCACCGAGCCTTCGGCCGAGGCGCCAAGTGACGACGAGCCCGATCAGGCCGACGGCGGCGCCCATGAGGCGTCGCGTCTCGAACAGGTCGAACGGCAAATATTGGGCGGCGAAGGCGGCCGCCATATCAAAACCGCCGCCATACATGTAGAGGTTCACAAACGACAGCGCGCGCCTATCCGTGAACCCGGACGAATACAGCGAAAGCAGCAGGTCGCCATACTGGGAATGGGTGTAGTCGTCCCAGCCGAGTCCGTAGTCGCGGAAGGTGGCGATGGCGATCGCGGCGAGAACGAGCAGAACGACAACCGCCGTTCCGTCGGCGATTCGGGCAAGCGTCCACGTTCGCGTCGGAAGCGCGGCCAGCGCCGCCGACGAGACGGGCTGCGGTGCTTGGAGCATCGTGTTCCTCTCCGCGCCGATATTATCGAATAACGGCGCGCCCACTCTACAAGCAGAAGCGGGGCCGGAGCCCCGCTTTACAGCGATCCAGGGCCGTTTGGGGTGCTAGCGTGATCTTTACTTCGCGGCCGCGCGGTACATTTCCGCCACGTATTCCCAATTCACCAGATGATCGACAAAGGCCTTGAGATAGTCAGGCCGCCGGTTGCGGTAGTCGATGTAATAGGAGTGCTCCCAAACATCGCAGCCGAGAATTGGCTTGCCGCCGTGTACCAAAGGGTTCTCGCCATTGAGCGTCTTCGTCACGACGATCTTGCCGTCCTTGACGGCGAGCCAGCACCAGCCCGAACCGAATTGGGTGACGCCCGCCTGGACGAATTCTTCTTTCATCTTGGCAACCGAGCCGAGGTCGGCGACGATCTTCTTCTCCAACTCGCCGGGGATCTTGTCGCCGCCGCCATGGGGCTTCATCCATTTCCAGAAATGGAGGTGGTTGTAGTGCTGGCCGGCATTGTTGAAGAGGCCCGCATTCTTGCCGAACGACCCCTTGACGATGTCTTCGAGGGACTTGCCTTCCCACTCGGTGCCCTTGAGCAGATTGTTGCCGTTGTTGACATAGGCGAGGTGGTGCTTGTCGTGATGATATTCCAGGGTTTCACGGGACATGTAGGGCGCCAGGGCGTCGTAGGAATAGGGCAGGTCGGGCAGGGAAAATGACATCGGGCTCTCCTCAATCGTGGGCGACGTCGCCGATCATCCCCATGGACGACCTAACCGGCGGGTCAGAGGCCCTTAATTAGGATGTGGCGGGCAAGGCGGCAACCGTCGCCGGCGTGGAACTTCCCGGCTCATCCAGGTGCCGGACCCGGACGGCGCGCGCCTCTTGTGGAACCCGTCCGCACACCTGCCCCTCAGCACGACGGATTTGCTTGCGCTGCCGGCACCAGACCTGTATTGGCCGGGAGAACAGTTTGATTCTCATGGCTTTATAGGCATATTCTTAATTTTTGCAGGACTTCTCGCGGAGATTCGGCCCATCCGCAGCCGACCATCCGCGAGGGCGGGTGAGCGGACAGGTGATGTTTTACCTCTTGCTGATCTCCGGCATCGTCGCGCTGGTCGCCGGCTTCTTCGCGATCC
>JBKQHQ010000245.1:0-13773 GCA_052148715.1 Xanthobacteraceae bacterium
CGCGCAAGTCACCAGAATAGGGTCTTGGCATCGTTCCCCCTCGAAAATCGAATCAAGGCGGCTAGCCTCGCTCATTGACAAGCCGTTGGGAATCCTCCCGATTCAATCCGAGCGGAAAATGCTCTAGCATCGCTGAAAGCAGGCTTGGGCGCTTGTGCCGCCTCGATCGAACCTATCCATCAATGCCGAGACTCTTGGCGCCGTCGTCGAGGCGGCGCAACTTGTCCGGGTCGGTCTGCAGGGCGCGCCGCGCATCCGTGAGGGCTGCGTGCGCCTTCTCGCTGTCGCCCAGAACCATGTAGGAGCGCACCAGCCGGACCCATCCGTCGACATCGGAGCCGTCCTGGCGCAGCCGCGCGGCCAGCCGCTCGACCATGCCGCGGATCATCTGGTCCTGCCCGGGGGTCGCTGCGGCGGCCTTCGTCGTATCGCTCGGGCTCGGCGCGCTCGCTGCAACCGCGGACTCGGCGCCGAGAGCTTGGATGCCTTCGTCGAGGCGGCGAAGCTTGTCGGGCTCGCTCGCAAGCGCACGCCGAGCGGCGGCGACGGCGGCGCGCGCGCTTTCAGGCTCGCCGAGCGCCTTGTAGGAGCGCGCGAGCCGGATCCAACCGTCGACATCGGACCCGTCCTGATGCAGCCGCGCGGCCAGCCGCTCGACCATGCCGCGGATCATCTGGTCCTGCCCGGGAGT
The DNA here is from genome assembly GCA_052148715.1 of Xanthobacteraceae bacterium. Lineage (GTDB taxonomy): Bacteria > Pseudomonadota > Alphaproteobacteria > Rhizobiales > Xanthobacteraceae > JBKQHQ01. The sequence goes on from JBKQHQ010000245.1 coordinate 692, forward strand.
GGCTGCGGCGGCCTTCGTCGCATCGCTCGGGGTCGGCCCGTTCGCTGCAACCGAGGACTCGGCGTCAAGCGCTCGGATGCCTTCGTCGAGGCGGCGAAGCTTGTCGGACTCGCTCGCAAGCGCACGTCGAGCATCGGCGATGGCAGTGCGCAGGCTTTCAGGCTCGCCGAGCACCTTGTAGGAGCGCGCGAGCCGGATCCATCCGTCGACATCCGACCCGTCCTCGTGCAGCCGCGCGGCCAGCCGCTCGACCATGCCGCGGATCATCTGGTCCTGCCCAGGCTCGGCGCTCGAATTTGACCCGCCCGTCCTCGACGCCGCCGCGTCCGCGGCGCCAGTGGACTCGACCCGGGCGAGCGCCTGACGCACGGTCGCAGCCCATTGCGCTTGCTCGGGTGCGTCGGCAAGCAGCGCACGCCAGATCCGGGCGGCGTCCTCAAGGCTACCGTCCTGCTCCGCGGCTATGCCTTGGTAAAAGCGCGCGGTCACGTCGCGGCCGTCCAGCCGGATCGCCGCGTCGAACGCCGCCTTCGCGTCCGCGGTGACAACGCCGTTCTCGAGGGCCACCAGCGCCTCGCCGAGATCAGCTTCGCGCTGCGCCGTGGGGCCGAGCAGGCGAAGCGCATTGGCGCGGGCTTTTGCGGCATCATCATAGCGGCCGAGCCGCATGTAGACCGGGGCGATCACCTCCCACCCGCGGCCATCCTCCGGATGTTGCTCGAGGTGCGCCTCGACCTGCGCGAATAGCGCCTCGACCGAATTGGCGTCGCCGTGCGCCTCGGCGACCCGCGCCGCGAGGGGCTGTCCGGGCAGGTCGGGCGAGCCGAGGGCGAGGTAAAGACCGCCGACCCCGAACGTCAGCATGACCAGGGCCAGGGCCGCGGAAAGGCGGCGGCCAAGGACCGGATTCTTGGCCGTACCGTGTGTTCGTGCATTTGCGGCTGCGTCGGCCGCGAGCAACCGGCGCGACACCTCGACCCGCGCTGCCTCGGCCTCGTTGGCGCCAATGATGCCCGCTGCACGGTCGCGCTCGATCTCGTCGAGCTGATCGCGATAAACCGCCATGTCGTTGTCGTTTTTTCCGGGCGCGACCGATCCGCGCAGGAGCGGCCACAGCACGGCGAAAAGCGCTCCGCCGCTCATCAACGCAAATACGGTCCAAAGCATCATGCTGCACAGCTCATGAGGGCGTGCGCGGGAGTCCGCTTGGCGACGCTAGCGGCGGGGCAACAACGGATCAACCCCGCCGGCAGCTTCTGTCCGATTCGCTCGTGACAATCGATACGGGTCATCCGGCCCTTGGCGTCGCTTTCACTTCAGCGAAGCATAATAGGCAGCCAAATTGGCCATATCCTGGTCGCCAAGCGAGGCTGAGAGCCCTTTCATGACTGCATTAGCGCGTTTTCCCGATTTGTAGTCCTGCAAAGCCTGAAGAAGCTGGGCTTCGGTCTTGCCTAGCAACGCGGGGCCCGCCGCCCCCGCGCCCTGGCCATTAGCGCCGTGGCACGCGACGCAGACCGCGGCCCTGGCCTTTCCTGCCGCAGCGTCTCCCGCCGCCTGTGCAGCGTTGGCGAATCCAAGACATGCGACCACTCCGAGGGGGAAAAGCAAGTATTTCATCGTCCGGCTCCTCTGCCTTGTTCCATGGCTTTGTTGCTAACGCACGAGCTAGCAAGATGGCAAAATCGAGAGATGATGACTTGAGTAACATCAAGAACTACCAATTGGCACGCAAAAGGTTCCCCAACGACAATTCCCGACCGCGCCGTCGCGGCTTCCACTACCACCTGGCTATCAGCGACGCGGAGAGCATTTGCACATTGTAGTTCGGGTTGTCGTAGGCGAGCCAAATCGCCGTTGCTGAAACACTCGGAGTGAATGGGGCGAGCGGGTCATTCTGCCAATTGCTAACGGAGCTGCGCTCCCACGTATAGCGCAGTTTGGCCCTGACATCGCCCATCCAGCCCATTTGATGGACAAGGGTGGGGTCGAACTTATATGTCGCCGTTGCGTCGAGACGCTGGAACAACGTCGTGTCGTTAGGGAACACACCGACGCAGCTGCTGCACGCGGCCGCGGGCATGGCAGGATTGGTCAACAGCAGCATTTGATCGATGCCGTCAGAGATCGAATAGCGCAAATCAAGGTCGAGCCTACCCGGTATGGCCTCATAATTCACCACCGCCATTATGGTATTCACGCGCTCCTTATCGGAGGTGGTCAGCAGACAGTTTGCGTTGGCGTTCCCCGCGGGGGCCGCCTGGCAAGTACCGGGTTCGGCCTCATAGCCGCCGCCGGCGTAAGTATTGGTGTAGTTATATAGCGATTGATTGTAATATTCCCAGTAATAGGAAACCGCTAACGATAGACGCGGGGTGACGACATATGCAACGTCGACGCCCCAGCTCGTCGAGCGGCTATCGTTGATGCCTTCCTGGTTCAGCGGATTAAGGCCATAGTTGTCGTCCTGATACTTGAATGAGGGGGTAATGGTGACGCCACGAAATGCCACGACGTCGAGGTAAAGGTTCACCTTGGTTCGCTGCCGATTGTCAAACATGAACTGCTGATAGGCCGGAGCATAAAACCAACTAGAGTTCGTATTGGGCGTGAATGGCGCCACCGTCGGGAATTGAATGGCTTTCACGAACGCGTCGTAGTCGTAAGTGTCGTAGCGTCGATCGGCAAAGTAGCCGCTCGCACGCGCGGTGATCCAACTCGTCGGTTTCCAATCGACAGACAGTTTTCCGGAGTTTTCGTTGGTGACGTTGGCGTCCGTTTCCGTATAATTGTAGCGCTCGAAGCCGTAAGCGGCATTGAAGTTCCATTCCTTCGACGGCCGCCAATTCAACTCGTACCCGGCATCCTGCTTGACGTAGCCGAGCGACAGGCTCGAAATCGTGTCTTCAAAGCCAGTCCCTGTTTTGGAGTTTCCCCCACAAGGATTGTTCCCGGGTGTAATTGTAGCACCGGTTCCGTCGTAGGATATCCAACACGGGAATATAATTCGCGGTGTGTCGTTGTCGAAGCCGTAATAACGGTAGCTCATTTTCTGCGTCAAATCGGGAGTGATTTTGCTGGTCAGTACGTTATTGCTCAGAAGCGTGTTGATTTGACCATCGAGACCGTTCGTCGGATCGCCCAAATTTCCGTTGACGAACCCGAAATTGACCGCATTCCAGTTAGGGCCGAACGGGGAGGCCACTGCCAACGGGTTATTCGTCATCGGCAGAAAAGTCGCATTCTGCCGCATCATTGTGTAGCTCATGGTGCCGACGTAGCGGCTCTGGAGCGGCAGATCGGCCGCCAGCGTTCCGCTCACGCCATTGGCGTCATTGCTGGGCGGCGTCGACATCTGGGCACTTCCGCAATTCGCTGTTCCCGCTGCCGATCCCGATGCTGTAGGAGCCTTACATGAAGCTACCGTCGGGAAAAAAGGATTTTGCGCGGTGTAAGACGAGACATTGTCAGTATAGACTGAGCCGTTATAACCCGCCTTGACCGTGAATCTTTTGCCCCACGGTGAGATGCCGGCATATTCGCCACTCGCGCCGAAATTCTGCGTGGTGTCGTTCACCGGCGCAGGGACTTGGGCTGGCATAAAACCATCAAACTCAACGATGCCCTCGGCCTGCGTGCCCTTCCGATCCATATGGGAGTAGTCCGCCCCGAAATCCCACGCCGTGGTGGGCGTCCAGCGGTAGCTGGCCGCCGCCGTGTCACGATAGATGCCAATATCCGTCTGATGCAGGTAGGGGGCAATGCCGGCGGCGCTTGCGGTGGGCAATGGCGCTCCCACAAGGCCCGGCGGCAATGTCAGGTTATTGGTTCCGACCCCATTATAGAATGTCTGCCCGCTGGTGCCGTAGAGATGCGGTGTCTGATCCCAGATTGCGGTGAAGTATTGCTCGCCGACCTTCGAGGCGTTCAACAAATAACTCTGATCGCCATAGCCGACATTGTTGGCCCACAGATCGGCTTGGTAGAGACCGTCACGGCTGCCGGTGGCGATATGCCCGCCGCCGAACGGTCCCGGCGCGATCGTGCTGTACTCATAGTACTTCGCCAGACTTTGCTGGCCGAGATGGGCTGCGCCATCCCGTGACGGATTATTGACGAAGTCGCGGCCGCCGGCCTCGATCTCGCCGTGGGTCCACCAATAGGGCACAGATCCGACGCTGGTGGTCGGCCAATCGGTCGCGGTGGCGTTGCCGGTGGTCCACGCATTGGCCCCGGTCGCCGATCCGCCCTCACAGCATCCTGGAACTTGCGCGCCGATCGTATCCAGAGTGGGACGAGGACTCGGGCCCAATGTAATCGCGCCGGTCGAAACCGGCGGCGGATAAGCAGTCGTTTGTGCCAGCGCGTCGGTCGACACCAACGCCGCCCCACTCAACACTGCGCCGACGATACAGCTTTGAACCCATCCGGGTCGATGTGACATTGCCCCGCGCTCCGCCCTGAAACAGACGCCTGCCTACGTAACTCGGCACGCCACTAAACCCTTCAACTCATCGCTGGAAAACGGCACCGGCCGGACTGTTGCTGCCATGAATTAGGGTATGGCAGTTCTGGCACGATCGGCCCACGTTGAACTGATTATTCAGCGCTCCGGTTTGCCCATGACCAATCGTGTGGCACTCGTAGCACAGCCGTGGGCGCGACATTTTCAGCGAGAACTCGTTGATGGAGCCATGCGGATCGTGGCAGTTCAGGCAATTCTCGCGCACCGGCGCGTGCTCGAACAGGAACGGACCGCGCTTTTCGGCGTGGCATTTGTAGCAGTTGTCGTTGATCGAATCTGCCTTCAGCAGCGATTCAGTGGTGCTGCCGTGCGGGTTATGGCAGTCCGAGCACACTATCTTGCCCTCACGCAGCGGCATGTGTGATGAGCGGAACATTTGCGCGCGCCGGTCCTTATGGCACTGGAAGCAAGTGTCGGGCTGGAATGCGGTTTTCAACTGGTGTTGGGCGGACACCGCCTTCATGAGCGTATGGCAATTGGTACAGACGAGACCGCGCTCTTCGTGCACACTGCCCTGCCAGTAGGTTCTCTCGCCGCGCTCATGGCAGCCGAGGCAGATTCGGTTGTTCTCTTCTGCCGTCCGGCCGGGATCGCTGGGGCGGAACGAAATGATCCCACCCACGCTGCGTCCATCGGTGGGCGCAGCCGTGCTGACCAGAATCGGATCATACTTGGTCGGCGCGTTTCTTGCGCTATTGGGTTGCGCGGGATGGAGGCTAGCGTAGTAGCTCGCGATGTCATTGATCGTGCGCCCGTCAAGCGAGGCAACGAGGCCGTTGCGGACCAGGACGGGATCATGCCTGGCAGACGCGTTTTGCGCGGTGTTGGTTGGGCTAGGCTGCGCGGGACGGAGGCTAGCGTAGTAGCTCGCGATGTCCTTGATCGTCCGCGCGTCAAGAGCGGCGACCAGTGCTTTCATCGTTGCATCGTTACGTGATCCATCCTTGTAGGCTTCGAGCACGTCGGCGAGGTATTGCGCATCCTGACCTGCGAGGCTCGGCCATACGGGATTTGCACTGACACCCTCCGCGCCGTGGCACCCGGCACACGAGGCACTGGCAGCTTTTCCGGCCGACGGATCACCAACGGGTGGAGTCGGCGCCCGAGCGGGGCTTTGCCGCACGTAGTAAAGGGCAATGTTATTGAGTTCCGCCTCACCCACGCCCGAGAGCAGCGCCTTCATAACGGTATGCTTGCGCTGACCCGTAACGTAAGCCTTCATCGCCGGGACGAGATATTTCGGGTCCAGTCCGACGAGGCTTGGGCTTCCGGGCGTCTTGCTGATCCCGCCCTCGCCGTGACACGCCGCACAGGCGACGACCTTATCACGTGACCCATCCCTGTAGGCTCTAAGCGCGTCGGCGAGGTAGCGCGCATCTTGACCCGCGAGGCTTGGAAAGGCCGGACTTGCACTGACGCCCCGCTCGCCGTGGCACCCGGCACACAAGGCAGTGGCAACTTTTCCGGCCGACGGATCACCAACGGGTGGAGTCTGCGCCTGAGCGGGGGTTTGCCGGGCGTAGTAGAGCGCAATGTTATTGAGTTCCGCCTCACCCACGGTCGAGAGCAGCGCCCGCATAAGGGCGTGCTTGCGCTGACCAGTAACGTATTCCTTCATCGCCGAGACGAGATATTGCGGGTCCAGCCCGACGAGGCTTGGGATTCCCGGCCTCGTGGTGATCCCGCCATCGCCGTGACACGCCGCGCAGCCGACGGAGTGCACATGCGCCGAGCCTGGGCCGTGGCAAGTTTCGCATTGCATCTTGCCCTGCGTGAACATCCGGCCCATGAGCGTGTGGCTGAACGTCTCGGTCTGACCGGCATGGCAGCCGAGGCAGACATTTGACCCCACAAGGGTCGCTGCTATTACCGGCGCGTTCGATCTGGCTGGCGGGGCGACCGGTGCCGCAGGCCTTTCGGGGGGCGCGGAGCCGTTCTGCTTCTGCAAGAACTCACGCAGCGCGTCGAAAGCGTTATCCGCCTGCGCGAATTGCGGCCGGTCATTGAGCGACTCCAGTGGATCGGCAGCAATTCGTTGGGTGGAGACGCGCAGAGTCTGGGTCTCGGCCGGAAGCGTTTCGGCATAGGCGCGCAGGTCAGCAAGTACGCCGTCATCCTCATCCGAGGCTAGTCGCGAGCCAAGGCCATCGACCAGCCGCGACGCCGACGCGTCTGTGGATCTAGGCCGGAATGTCTCGGTTGAGACGGGAATCGGCTGAGCCGCGTCAAGCTCCTGCACGTACGCGGCCAAAGTCGCCAGCGACCCGTCAGCAACTTCGAGGGTCTCGGCCCTCAAGGGTTGCCCCAAAATGATAAGCGCGCCACAGATCGGCAGAAGCTGCGGGGCATATTTGCGAACCGTCGCTCTGAACTTGCCCTGCCATTCGCTTCCGCGCATCGCAGTCAGCACGCCCCGACGGGCTAAGCGGCGAAGCTTGTTCATCCAGACGCCACCCGGCCCCTCAACACGCGACGCAGCGCAGCCTCCAATTCCTTCCTCCTCAAGCACGCGGGACGCTGCGCGCAACAGTTGTTTTTGTCAAGACAGTGTTTTTCCGCGCGCCGCGCCTTTGTCGGCAAAATCAGAAACTGTTGCAGAATTAGTCGTCCGTGAAATTTCGCGAAGCGACTGATTCGTAGAGGTGATCGAGCGATTTTTGATGATTGACTTTGCTGGGTTTGACGGCCTCGAGAGGTCGATTTTCGTGCAAATTCGAAGTGAGGAATGCCCTCGCGGCTGAGGCCCCCTGCTTCCTCCACGCGAATGTGAAGTGATTCGACGCGGCCAAGCACTGGGGCCGGAGCTTATGAGCTATGACCTGGGAACTGCTTACGTTCTGAACAAATAGCTGGATCGCACCAGATCAGCGTCATTTTTTCAAAACCAGGGTCGCCCACCACGCAAATTTAGATTTGATATTAGTCAAGGATCCCGTCGAAAATTCGGATGAGAGGTGCATTTTTACCAATAAATTCCATTCAAGCTCCATCTCCAAATTGACCAAGGTCAAACCTTTTCAAGCGAGGTCGCTACTCGCTCGCGCGGCGGCGTCGATCCGAGCGAACGCCGCGAGCGCGGCGCGATCGTTCAGCGTGACCTGTCGGCCGCTTACGGCAACGCCGACCGCGGCGAGCGACGCCAAATTCCTCGACAAGTTTTCGGGCGCCATGCCGAGATAGGATGCTAATGTGCGTTTATCGTAAGGAATCGCGAAGCGGCCCGAACCTCCGGCAATCTGGTCCGAGCGCAGCATCCACTCGGCGAGACGCTCGATGGACGTTTTCAATCTGTAGTCCTTGAAGTCCTTAATGGTATCGCGAAGGTCGCCCGCAAGCTCATGCGTCATCGCGCAGGCGAACCTCGAATCCCGGTCGATCAGATCATGAATGACCTCAATCGGAACCAAGAAAGCCTCGCTGCGCTTGAGCGCGCGCGCAGACATGGGATAGCTGTCGTCCACGATCGACGTGAGCACGAACGGTTTGGCCGAGCGAATGACGGCGATGGTGGAGCGCCGATCGTGATGTTCGCTGAACAGCTCAACCGAGCCTTGGATCAACGTATAAAGGGCACTTGCCCGATCCCCCTCGGTGAATAGAGGGACCCGCGGTAGAAAATGCCGGATGGACGCCGACTTCAGCAGCGTCAGGAAACACGGATCGCTTACGTTCTTAAACAATTGAATGGACCGTATTCGACCGGCGTCAGTTTTGTTCAAGGCCATGGTTGCCCCCATTGGAGCGATCGACGACACGATGGCGTTCACGGTCTATGCGATCTTTGACATATATCAATTCTGCAATCGAGCCCGGGCCGCGCCGATCTCGAACGGATCGCAGCACCACCTCGATCACCGGCCCCGCGCACGCGGTAGGCCTCATCAAAATCTCGCGACCCTCGACCGAGGCGATCGCAAGCGGGGCAAACCGAGATGCCTCGGCAGCTTTGGACAGACCGCCCATGCGCGCCTGCCGCCGCAGATGAAGCGGGGTTGCCTCACGCCTTCAACGGAGCGAACGAAATGCTTCTCTGAGCGCCGAAGCTATGTCTTTTGAAAAAAAACGTCAGGTCTTTTTTGCGAATGGGCTGAGGGCTGGCTTGCCCTGGCCTTGCGCCGCCTTGTAGGCCGACACATGGCCGCTCGACTGGCTCTTGTCCGCCTTTGGTTTCTTCTTTTCCTTGTTTCCTTTTTGACCCTTCGACATGACGATCCTCCTGGCCGGCTACAAAACCGGTAGCCATGCGTAGCACGGTTGGCGCCGGTCGAATAGCAATAACCTCCGCCACCTATGTCTTCGCCCGGCGCGGCATTCCGCGCATGCGCCCCGACGCATGGCGGGGCCGCACGCCGCGCGCGGGCAGCGGCTGATCGGCCTGTGTCAATCGGGCTTTGCGCATATAGGCTTCGAACTCATCGGCAGGGAGCGGTGGCGCGTAGAGGAATCCCTGCGCTTCATCGCAGCCTTCCTGCAGCAAAAATGCCGCCTGCTCCTGCGTCTCCACACCTTCGGCGAGGACCACGAGCCCCAGATTGTGGGCCATGACGGTAAGGGAGCGGACGATGGCGGCGTCCTCGGCGTTCTTCGCCACATGAGTCACGAAGCCGCGGTCAATCTTAATTCGCGTCAGCGGACACTGCGTCAATGAGCTGAGCGACGCGTAGCCGGTCCCGAAGTCGTCGAAGGTGATGTGCACTCCCTTCTTGAACAGCTGCTCCAGCGAGCCAATGGCATTGGCGTTGTCGAGCGCCGCTTTTTCCGTGATCTCGAGCTCGAGCGCGCCGGCCGGCAGGCCGGTTTGCACCAGCACATCCGCGATCTCCTCGACGAGGGTTGCGCTGTTGAGCTGAATCGGGAAGAGGTTCACGGCTATGCGGCCAAGCGGTAACCCGATCCGCCGCCAGTGGGCAAGCTTCTCACAAGCGGAGACGACGATCCATCGCCCCATGGCAGGCGCTATCGCATTCTCGCTCAAGGCTTCGATGAACGCGCCGGGACTAATGATCCCTTGCGCCGGATGGCGCCAACGAAGCAACGCTTCGGCGCCTATCAGCGACCCGTCCGACAAGCAAACTTGCGGTTGGAAGTGAAGCTCGAACTCGTGCCGCTCGAACGCGCGCCGCAATTCCTGCTCGAGCTGATGACGCCTGCGCGCCTGCGCCCGCAGCAGGGGACGGTAGAACGACCGCACGCCGCCGCCACACGCTTTTGACTCATAGAGCGCCAGATCGGCATTCCCCAAGAGTTCGTCGATATCGCTTCCATCCGCGGGCGCGATCGCAACGCCGACACTGCCGCCGAGATGAACGACGTGCTGATTGAGCTCGAAGGGTGCCGCCAGCGTCTGCAGGGCGCGCTCAATCGTCGCGTCAACGCAGCGCGGATCGCCGCTCGGGATGACAATGACGAATTCGTCGCCGCCTAGCCGGAAGACACGGCTCTGCTCGCCGCCCAAGTCTTGCATCAGATCTTGCATCAAGACCTGCATCAGGTCTTGCAGGCGTCGGCCGACCTCGACCAGCAACCGATCGCCGGTGGAGTGACCGAGCGTGTCGTTGACATGCTTGAACCCGTCGAGATCGACGAGCGCCACCGAAAGACAAACCTGCTCGGCGAGCAGTCGTCTCAGCTCCTCTTGCAGGCTGACCCGATTGGGAAGGCCCGTGAGCTGATCGAAATGCGCCAGACTGTGGAGCTCGCATGCGGCGCGCTTCTGGTCGGTAATGTCCTCGTAGGCCCACGCGACGCCGCACACCCGGCGTTCACGATCGCAAATTGGCGCCACGGCAACGCGCACGTCCACCAGCGATCCATCCTTGCGCCGACGACGGTGCTCCTCCCCGCGCACGTCCTCGCCGTTGAAGGCGCGCTTGAACAATACGTTCGACCCCTCGGCGCCCTCGGGAGGAACGAGCATGGTGGTCCGACCGAGCGTCTCGGCCGCCGTATAGCCGAAGATCTGCTCGGCGGCCCGGCTCCAAACAACGATGTGTCGCCGCGGATCCGAGCAAACGATCGCCACCGGAGAAGCATCGATGACCGCCGCCAGGGTTTCCTTGGTCTGACGCTCCAATTCCTCGGCGGCGCGGCGCTCGTTCGCCTCGGCCGCCGCCTTGTCCCGCGCCGAAGTGGTCTCCGCTTGCCAACGCTCGAGCGAGCCCGCCATCTGGTTCAACATGCAGGCAAGTCGGCCGATCTCGTTCTCGCCGGTCAACGAGGAGCGGTGGCTGAGATTGCCGCCGGCGAGGATTGCGGCATCGCCTTCCAATTGCGCCAGCGGTTTCACGACCAGGCGGGTGACGGCCAAGGCCAACCCGAGCGCCGACAGGAACGCCAGCACGCTCACGGCGATGCCCCACCACAAGTTGGACATCACCGGCAAGAGCACGGCATCCTCGGGCAGTCCGACCGCCACCACCCACGGCACTCTCGTGGTCCTGACGAATCCGGTTGCCCGCGTGACGTGATCGTCCCATTCGAACGCTTCGAGAGCCTCCCGAGCCGGGCGCTGGAAATGCGCATAGAATTCGTCGGACAGCGTTGCGCCGATCGCCATCGTCGCATTGCCGCGGCCGCTGACGAGCACGCCGTTTTCGTTGACCACATAGGCGACATTGCTCGGCGGCAACTCACCCAGCCCAAGCGTATCGTTCAGGCGCTCGAGCAGCGTCCCAACCGAGATCACCGCACGAAGTCGCCCTTCGGCATCGTTGAGCGGGCGAGCGACGGTAACAACCCACCGCCCATCCGATCGAGCCGATACCGGATCGCCGATCGCCATCCGCTCGCCGGCAAGGATGCGCGCGAAATAGCTCCGGTCGCCTGCGAACAAGTCGGCACGCCTGGCGCCCGACGAGCTGCCGATGTTTTTGCCGTCGAGCCCGAAGACCTGCACATTGCTGACATAGGAGGGAAGCTCGGCCTTGATCTGCCGCAGGACTTGGTCATTGGTGTCGGCATCGGCAGGATTCGGCGACACGGCCCTTGCGACCCCGGCGAGAAGCGCGTCCACGGTCACCAAATGGTCGTCCAGCCGCGCCGCCAAAAATCGCGCGCGAAACAGCACATGCTCGGCCGCCGCCTCGCGATCGTCGTGATAGTTGCTCCACAGCCCGATCGTCACGAGCAACAAACAAGGCACCAACGTTGCCAACGCGGCGCCGACGATGCGCGAGCGAATGCTCCGGAGACGCATGGACCTCGACTCGTAAAAACATGCACACGCTACGTGCGCCTGCATTAAGAAACCGATCACGCGCACCGATAAAGTATTTTAGGAGAGCTGGAATCGGGTTTTTTTCAGAAAGGCGGTCGGGACCAGGGGTTAAAGAGGGCGGCAGCGTAAACAACGAGTAAATGCCTAAACGCTCATTCCGCCGCATTCCTCGACGAAGCCTGCGATTTGCTCAACGCCCCGTCCGTTGCGCAGATTGCTGAAAATGAACGGCCGCGCACCGCGCATCGCGCTCCATAACCTCGAGCGAGGCCCCGAGCTGGAGAGCTAGATCGAACTTGTTGATGATTAGGAGATCGGAACGCGTGATGCCAGGCCTCCCTTGGAGGAGATCTTGTCTTCCGCCGCAACGTCGATGACGTAGACGGTCAGGTCCGCCAACTCGGGCGAAAACGTGGCGCTGAGATTGATCGAGGCATCCTCACGGATTGCCATGCGCGCGCAGCCGCCGGTCTCGACGTTTACTTCGCCGGAAGAGGGGCTAGAGCCGCATCTCCGAAATATCTCCTGACGTCACAAGCTCCGCCTCGGTGGCCTCGACAACTTGTCCGACGGTTACGCCGGGCGCGGTTTCCAGGAGCGTTGCGCGGCCTTCAGGAAACGCTATCACCGCCAGCTCGGTCACAAGCAAGTCAATCGGTCGCACCGAGGTCAGCGGCAGGGTGCATTTCCTGACGATCTTCGGCTTATCCTTGGCGGTGTGCTGCATGGCGACAATCACCCGCCTCGCGCCAGTTACCAGATCCATGGCGCCCCCCATTCCCGGCACCATCTTCCCGGGGATCATCCAGTTGGCGAGCCGCCCGTGCGCGTCGACCTGCAGGCCGCCGAGCACCGTCATGTCGAGATGACCGCCGCGAATAAGGCCAAACGATACGGCACTGTCGAACGTGCAGGCGCCGGGCAGCGCGGTGACCGGACGGCCTGCCGCATCGGTCAACATCGGGTCCGCCATGCCTTGCTCCGGAACCGGCCCCGTCCCGATCAGACCGTTCTCGGACTGAAAGAATACATTGACCCCCGCGGGGACGTAGTTCGCCACCAAGGTGGGGATGCCGATGCCGAGGTTGACCAGCATCCCCGAACGGAGCTCGCGCGCTATGCGCTTGGCGATAACAGATTGTGCGTCCATTGATTCAGCCGTTGGCGACCAAATAATTGACGAGCGGGGCAGGCGTCATGACGTGGTCGGGCGGAATGACGCCAACGGGTACGATGTGGTCGGCAGTCACGATGACGGAGTCGGCGGCCATCGCGATCACTGGATTGAAATTGCGCGCCGTGAGGGCGTAGGACAAGTTGCCAAGGTAGTCGGCTTGGAAC
>JBKQHQ010000246.1:0-111925 GCA_052148715.1 Xanthobacteraceae bacterium
TGTTTTCGCGACTGTCTGGATGTCGGCATTCTCGAAATTGATCTCGACGCCGGTACCAGATGTGACCGCGCCCATATCCGTCGAGGCGACCCGGGTCGGAGCGCCTGGCCCGGGACCCGCCTCGCGCCGTGGCGCTGTTTCGCGTAGCGGCGGTTCGGGATCGGATCCAGGGAAGAGCAGAGGACGGTCAGATTGGTTTGCCCTGCCTTCGCTTCCGCCAAGCCCGTTCGGGAGCCGAGCACTAAAATCGGTGTTACGAATGGCATCGACAACGCCATCCCTGGGCGGCCCGCCGGCAACGGGGCGGGAAGCGCAATTGGACAAGCAGCCCGCCAGCAAAGCGGCAGCGCTGAGCCGCAGCATCAGCTGCAAAACAGGCCGCGAGCCACACCGCTGCACCACTGAAACTCCCCCACCTCGCGCGTCGCGATTGACGCTGGGATCCTGGACCGCCGAAAAAACCCCTACCGACTGGCGCTCCGTGCTGGTAACGAGTTCCCTTCGGTACGGGTGCGCCGCGATCAGGTTGCGCCGGGACACGCTTTGGATTCTAGAGAGCACCAGGCATCGAAAAACGTCCGGGAACGTTGGCCTGGTATGGTTAACACCCAGTAAACACTTGCAAAATTTGCAGGGCGAGAAAATGCGATCTACGGCCGGGATCCGATCCCCTCGGTGCATGAAATACCGTCAATCTCAACAGTTACCCTCATTGGTCGGGCCGGCAACGCATTCGCCTCACGAGTAGCAAAAAACCGCCGAATCGGGGAGCGGCGATGATTTCTAATGATCACGCTGGCGGCCGCGCCTGTTGCTCGTCGGGCCGCCTCTGCTTGCGGTCGCCCCCCGTAGCGTCGCTTGTGTTTGCGACGGGTGGCACAACACACAAATGTCCATAACTCGACTTTCGCAAGATACTCAGTGGCTTTCACACTACTATGCGGGTGAGACTGGACACGCAACTAACCGTGTCAGAAGGCCCGTGTCATGAATTTGCCTATCCGAGCGATATAAACTCGAGAGCGATGTTGCAAAATGACTTCATGGTCCATCTCGCCCGGAAGGGCGCATTGCGCGAGGCGCAAAGCGCCGAAGGCGGTATTATCCGCCGTGACGGACTTGCCGATCAGGATTGGGTCGGACACACAAAACTGAGCCAAACGGCCTTCGCTGACGAGCTTGCGGCTTTCTACGGGTGCGCACGCGCGCAGCGCGTCGACCTTGCTGGCGATCGCTTCGCCGGTGCGCAACTCTCGGCCCGCTTCCTCAAAGCCTCGCGACTGTTTCCTTACGAGGATGCGTCCGGAGTCCTCACGCTTGCGATTGCCGGACCGATGGATCCGGAAACGGTGCGCGCCGTCGAGATCGCACTGCGCCGGCCGGTGACGATTGCGGTGGCGACTGCCGACGACATCGACGCGGCGCTCACGGCCGTGCTCGAAGCCGAACCATCAGCTGCCGAGGCGCCGACGGTTCCGGGGGGGCCCACCGACGACAATCTTGATGACCTGCGCGACCTGGCGCGTGGCGCACCGGTGGTCCGGGCGTTGGATGACCTGCTGCGGCTCGCCGCCGAGCAGCGTGCCACGGATCTACACATCGAGCCTTTTGCCAACACGTTGCAGGTGCGCCTGCGGATCGACGGACTGCTCAAGGCCGTTACCGCACCCTCCACAAGCATGGCCAAAGGACTTCTGTCCCGCCTCAAGATCATGGCCGGCCTAAACATCACCGAGCGGCGCATGCCCCAGGACGGCCGCGCCCGCATCGTTGTTAGTGGAACCGAAATCGATTTGCGCGTCGCGACGATGCCGACGATGTACGGAGAGAGCGCCGTGGTCCGGCTCCTGCGAAAGGGTTCGGGCTCGGTCGCGTTCGACGAGCTCGGACTGCCGACTCAGGGCGATGCCATTCTGCGCGGCGCGCTGCGGGCCCCGTTCGGAATGGTCATCGTCACTGGACCAACCGGCTCGGGCAAGACGACGACGCTCGCAGCCTCGCTCGCGTTGATCAATGAACCGACGCGCAAGATTCTGACCATCGAGGATCCGATCGAATATCAGATCTCCGGCGTAAATCAGACGCAGGTGCACCCGGCGATCGGGCTCACGTTTGCAACGGCTCTGCGATCGTTTCTGCGGCAAGACCCGGATGTGATCATGGTCGGCGAAATGCGCGACGCCGAGACCGCCCATATTGGGGTACACGCGGCGCTCACCGGGCACCTCGTTCTGACCACGTTACACACGAATACCGCCGCCGGCGCAATTATGCGGTTGATCGACATGGGCGTTGAGAGCTTTCTGCTCGCTTCTTGCGTTCGAGCCATTGTGGGTCAGCGCCTTGTGCGCGTCCTCTGCGAGCACTGCAAAGAGCCGCACTGCCTCTCTGACGTTGATCTCGCGCGGGACCACCGCTATGCTGCCTTGGGGTTTAACGTCGCAGACATCATCTACAAATCGAAAGGCTGCGAATGGTGCGCCTCCACCGGCTTTCGCGGCCGACAGGGGGTCTTTGAGGTGATGGGAATTGGCCTTGAGTTGCGGCGAGCGATCGGGCCAAAGACGGATGCCACGGACCTGGAAAGGGTGGCTCGGAGCGAGGGCATGGCGACGATGACCGAGGACGGCGTCGCCAAATGCCGCGCGGGGCTAACGACCGTCGACGAAGTCTTCCGCGTGACCGCGAGCCTGTAGGGCAGAGTGCATGCCGCATTTCCGCTATCGGGCCGTAACGGAGGCGGGAGAGGTCGTCACCGGTGAAGTTGAAGCGCCTTCGCGTGAGGAAGTGGTCAGGCGCATCGAGTATGTCGGCCACCTGCCAATCGAGGCCGAAGCCACCAGCCAGGGATTCCTGAGTGGGAGCGGGCTTTCTAGGAAATCGCCCCGCGCGCGCGATGTCACTTTGTTCTTGCGCCAACTGGCGCTTCTCATCGGCGCTGGGCTGACCTTGGAAGCGGCGCTGCAAACGCTCGGCGACGGTGCGAGCAAATCGCTGTCACATTTTGTCAACGCGCTGCGTGGATCGATCTCGGCCGGCGAAAGCTTCGCCGAGGCTTTGGAGCGCCATCCCTCCGTCGTCGAGCCGACCTATATCGCGATGGTCCGCGCCGGCGAGGCATCAGGAAAGCTGGAACGGGTGCTCGGCGCCATCGTCGAGGACCGCTTGCATCGCGAGCGCCTCGCCGACCGCTTCAGTGCGGCGATCCGCTATCCGCTGTTTCTGGTCGGGTCTGCGGTCCTTATTCTCATGTTTTTTTTGCTGTACGTGGTGCCACAATTCGAGCCGGTATTTAAGGACCTCGGCGGCCGCTTGAATTCAGGCGCGGCCTTCGTGCTGACGGCATCCAGTTGGATGCGGGCCAATCTCGATCTGTTTCTCGGCACCTGTCTCTTGTTTGTGCTTATCTCCTGGCTTGTGTTGATTCGGCGGGAATGGCGGGGTAGGGTCGCTGCCGCTCTGGGATCGATCCCTGGTATCGCAGGCCCCATGCGTGATCGACGAACCGCTCGGATCGTCGGAACCCTTGGTCTTCTACTTGAGAACGGTGTTGCGCTACCGAGCGCGTTAAGGATATTGGGCGATCTGATAACCGAGCCTCGCTTTGTAGCTGCGGTCGGGCAGGTGCACGATCAGGTGCGCGCCGGGCGCCGTTTCGCTGATGCATTGGCTGACACGGACCTGCTGCCGCCGCTCGCGGTGCGCATGCTCAGGGTCGGCGACGAGACCGGGGACTTAGCGTCGATCGCGGCCCACGCTTCACAATTCTATGAGCACAGGCTAGCCATTGGGCTTGACCGGCTGATGGGGGCGATCGGACCGGTGACGATCATCCTCGTCAGCGTTGTCATCGGCGCGTTGATCGTGTCGATTATGAGTGCGCTTCTCAGCATCACGGAGCTTGCGCTATGATCCAAAAGATCCCTCGATCGAGCAAATGGAGCCGGCGCCGCATGCTACGGGCGGCGAGCGCCGGCTTCACACTGACCGAGATGCTGGTGGTCTTAACTATCATCAGCTTGATTATGGGGCTTGTCGGACCGCGCGTCCTCAACTACCTGAGCGAGTCCAAGGTCAAAGCAGCCAAGCTGCAGATCGAGAGCTTCGGTTCGGCGCTCGATCTGTTCTTTATCGACACGGGCCGTTACCCGTCGAGCTCGGAGGGTCTCAACGCGCTCGTGCAGCGGCCGAGCGGCGTCGAAATTTGGAACGGCCCCTACGTAAAAGGAGGCCGCGTACCGACGGACCCCTGGGGCCATCCCTATCAGTACCGGGCACCGGTCGAGAACACCCCTCCCTACGAGATCAGCTCCTTTGGTTCCGATGGACGCGAAGGCGGCGCGGGGACGGCGGCCGACCTATCCAATGTGGAGCGCTAACCGCAACGCTGGCTTCAGCCTCATTGAGGTCATGGCGGTGATGTTGATCATCGCCTTGGTGACTTCGCTCGCGGTCACAATTCTTCCCGGGACCGGAAGGGCGAAACTAAAGGCGGTCGCGCTGAATACCGCAGCACTTCTGCGACGCGAGCGTATGGGCGCTATTCTGACTGGACGCGACCGCCGGGTTTCCCTCGATGGGGAACGGCGTGCTTTGGTCGGCGATGGCGGCGACGTCGTGGTGATCCCGCGCGACGTCGTTCTTGAAGTCCTCGGCGTCGACGCTGTTTGGTCGGGGCGGCTCGCCATCGTTCGGTACGGTCCGGACGGAGCATCGACCGGCGCTGTGCTGCGACTTTCGCGCGAAAGGGCCACCTATGAGATACGTGTCAATTGGTATACGGGCGGCGTGGCAATCGATCCGCCTTGATCGGAACAAACGTGCCGGGTTCACGCTGCTCGAAGCGCTCGTTGCGCTGACGCTAGTGCTTGTATTTGCTGTGGTGCTCGGTCCGCACCTATTTCAGGCCCGTCTGATCATGACCGATGCACAGGGCAAGGTGGCGGCCCAGGTGTTGTTGCGCTCGCTTCTGGAAGCACCGCTCGACCGCGCGAAACTTGCCGAGGCGCGGGAGGGAGTATCCGGGCGGCTGCGCTGGCGCGTGGTCGCCGAGCCGATTTTGGTCGCGGGGATCGGCGCCGCGACGGAGCAACGGGGCCCTTTGGCTCCGCAGCGGGCGCAATCCGCGCGCGAGCGGACCGACAAATCCGCCCCTAATCAGCCAAGCTGGACGGCCTTTCGGGTCGTCGCCAGCGTTTTTTGGGACCGCGGACAAGTGTTCAGCGCCGAGACGATGCGCCTCGGCAAGGTGCAGTGATCGCGATGCAGTGGCGCTTGGTCACAAACGGCCGGGACGGGTTCACTTTGGTGGAGGCGCTGGCGGCGCTGGCGATCACCGCGGTGATCATGGTGGCGACCGGCGGGCTCGTCAGGAATGTCGCCGGCTATTTTGACCGTGGAACACGCGGCGTCAGCGAAGCGGAGCAGTTGCTACTCGCCACGGATCGACTGGCCACGGATTTCGGCTCGGCCCGCTATGCCTTGCAAAAGAGCGGCGACAAATTCGCTGTTGCCTTTGCCGGAGGGCCGATCAAGGTCGCTTTCGTCGGTGCCGCAGGCGTCGGTGTCGATCGGCAGCGCGAGGAACTTGTCACGCTGACGATCGAGAACACCGACGATATAACCCGTCTCGTCCGGCGTCGCGCGGTATGGCTTGAGCCGGGTGGGCAAATCGAAGACCTCACGCCGGCAGATCCGGTCGTTCTCATCGAGGGAAGGCTTGTGATGGCTTTCGCGTTCGGGCGATTGTCGCCGGACGGAACTTTGACCTGGAGTGAAGGCTGGAACGCGGAGCCGCTCCTCCCGCGCTTCGTGCGATTGACGCTGCGTAGCCCGACGACGGGTGCCGATCTGCTCACCGGGGTCGAATTCGTCGTTCGCTCCGATGCGCCCGCCGCTTGTGCAAAAGATGATGCCTCCACGGGATGTCTCACGGGTGTGGCGGCGCCGCCGCAGGCGGGAGCGGCGGGCGCCGCGCTCAAGAACCAGTGACCAGGCGGTGACCGTGACAAGTAATGATCGATCGCGCGGGGTGGTATTGGTGGCGGTTCTGTGGTCGATCGCATTGCTGTCGGCACTTGCGATGGCCGCTTCGACGACGTTCCGCGGCTTCGCGGGGATCATGGCGGTTGATCGAAATCGTGTGCAAGCTGAAGCCCTGTTGTCGGCCGGCGTCGAAACGGCGGCCGGCATCGTTGCCGCCGCGGGCGATGGGCCGCTCATGGATGTGGAGACCGAGCTGAGAATGGCCGCCGGCTCGGTTCGCGTGCGCGCGAGCGATGAAGGCGGGCGCATCGACATCGGAAAAGCGCCGCTCGAGGTCCTGGCCGCGTTATTTAACGTAGTCGGAGCATCGGACCCAAACGGCCTGGCAGCGGAAGTCGAACGGTGGCGCAATCCGCCACGTGATGCGTTCGCAACCACGCTAACCGCTGCCGCAAGGCCGCGCGAGGGCACGGATTGGCAGCTCACGGATGTTCGGCAACTCGCCAACGTTCCCGGGATGTCACCTGAATGGGTCGACGCGGTGGCGCCGATGACGACGGTGTTCGGCAATGAAACGGTGAACCCGCTGACGGCGCCGGCGCGGGTCATTGCGGCGCTTCCCGGCATCAGCGAGACGGCGCTCGCGGCCTTTCTCGAGCAGCGTCGTCGAACTCCAACCGACGGCGATCGGCTCGCGCAATTTTTGGGGCCGGCGAATAGATATGTGGCGGTCAAGCCAACGCGGATGGTATCAGTCGAGGTCGCAACGAGGCTTGCCGGCGGGTATGGTGCGGCCGCGCGCGCGACAATCGTGATCGTGCCGCAGGATACGCAACCCTATCGTGTTTTGACGTGGAATCCATTACGATCTCCATAAGGGGGGTGGCCGTGGACCAGGTGTCAGGGGGTCACGAGTCAGACATCTGGACGGAAACTTCCCGAGCCGCTTCGGCCTTTTCTTTGAACGTGGAAAAATGCGACGGGTTTAAGGGTGTCTTGATACCGCGTCCTGCGTGCTGAACTGGGGGTGTTGCTTATGCGTGTCGGCGTCGTCTTGCGGCAGGGGCTTGAAACACTTGCTGCGATGTTATTTGCCTGGCGCGAGGCGCGGCTCTCGCGGCGGGCGCTGACGGTGATCAGCGAGGGCGCGTGCGTCATCATTCGGCAGCCCCGGCGCGCGGGCGAGCAGGCGGTGGCGCGCTTCCCACAAGGAGCTCGGGTTTCGGCCGACGTCAAGGAAGCGGCACAAAACGGTCTCGTCATACTCGAACTGGCCGCGGAAGATGTCGTGCTCCGGCGGATTAGCGTTCCGGCCCAGGCGCGGGATTTTTTGTCTGGAATTGTGCGCAATCAGATCGAGCGCCTTTCTCCCTGGCAAGCCGATCAAGCAGTCTATGGCTTCAATGCGCCGGCGAGCGTCGATGACGGCGCAACGCTCGACATTCCCGTCTTTATGACATCGCGCCGGGTTGTCGACGGAAGGGTAGAGCAGATTGCCGCGATGGGACTGCGGGTGGACCGGATCGTGGCGCGGGAGCGCGACGCACTGGCTGACACACCGGTCACATTGTGGTCGCGGTTGGCCAATGCTCCGCCGGTCGAGTTAGCGCGCGCGCGTCGGCGGATCGGTGCGGGCATCGCCGCTTTCGTAGCGCTCAGCGTCGGCGTTAGCTTATGGGCCATCGGATCGGCCTCTGCCATTCGGGAGGAGAGCGAGGATTTGGCGGCGCGCGCGAAGGCGATCCAGCGGCAGCTCCAACCCTCGCATACGCCGCAATCGCTCGCTGCGCTTCAGCCGGAAGAGCGCGCCTGGGTCTCAAAACAGACATCCGCGCCCGCCGTGATCACGCTGGAGGCATTGTCGAGGGCGCTGCCGGATGGGGCCTATTTGACTGAACTTCAGCTCGAAAAAGCCACGTTACGCATCACCGGCTTGGCCCGTGACGCCCCGTCGTTGATTGCGCCGCTCGAGCGATCTGGCCACTTGGTTGATGTCCACTTTTTGGCCCCAACAACGCGCGATTCTGACGGCATGGCTTTCCGATTCAGTATCGAGGCGCGCGTCGAGCCGCGCCTTGAGCTCGCGGGACACTGAGCCGTGATCAAGCTCAACCGTGATCAAGCGATGGCGGTCGGAGCACTGTCTCTGCTCGTTCTGACCTGTGTGCTCGTGGTCGGCTGGTCCGTGCAAATTCGGTCGGACGCCGCGCAGGAGCGCAACGACAATCGGGAAATGCTCGCCAGCTTCGAGGCCCGCCGCGCACACGGTACGGAAGCAGGCGGCCGCTCAGGGCCTGCGCTTGCGCCAGTTGCTGCATTTGTGAATGCACCGACGCAAGGATTGGCGGGCGCTCAACTGCAAACGTATTTTGCGACGGTGGTCAGCGGCCAGCATGCCACGCTCATTTCCTCCGGAGCGGAACCGACGAGCCGAGAGGATGCTCCCGACGTGATCCGGATCCAGGCGACGCTCGATATCACCATGCGGGGGTTGCAAGCCATGCTCTATCAGCTGGAAAGCAGCACCCCCTACGTGTTCGTGGACGCATTGACCGTTGCGACCTCAACTCCAACCGGGCAGCGCGGAAATCAGGATCCGGTATTGCGGGTCGCGCTTCGCTTGCGAGCGCTTTGGCGGCGAGAGATGGCATGACGGCTCGGCGGTGCTCTTTGACGATCGCGTTAAGCCTTGTTGCGCCGTGGCTCGTCGCCTGCGGCCTGGGCGCGAGCGGCCAAACCCGGCCCGAGCCAAGTGCCGGTGTTGCAAACCCGGCGGCAGCGCAGTCGCTCGATCACCTGTCGGCAACGCGCGAACGGCCGCTGTTCTCGCCGAGCCGCCGCCCGCCGCCTCCGCCGCCGGCACCGGTCGCGCAGCGTGCCGCGCCCGTCTTGCCGCCCGCGGCGCCGAGTGTTGATTTGTTCGGCATCGTCAGCGATGAGGAAGGCGCGCGCGCCGTCGTGCGCACTGGGCCGGGCAACAAGATTCTTCGCGTTCGCGTTGGTGACGAAATCGGCGGCTGGAAGGTGAGCCAAATCGAAGGGCGGAAATTGGTGCTCTCGCTTGGCGAGCGCTCGACGACCTTCACGCTGTTCAGCGGTCACAATGCGAAACCGGACGTCCAGATCCTTCCGCGCTTTCCGGACAGGCCACCGCCAAATCCGACGCGGGCGTCCAGTGTCCGCGGATGACCGGCAGATCCTGCACCGCGGCCAACCCGAGCGCTCGATTAACAATTTGACCGGGAGTCATTGCTGCGAAGGGCGAAGTTAGCCTTTCGCGCAACCAGGATCACGGTCGTTGCCAAGGTCAAAGCCCCGATAGCTATCAAAGTGCGGCTCAGGGCCGATGACGTGTCGTCGAGCAGCGCCACGCGTCCCGCGTCCCCCAGGTAAGTGTAGAGGCATACCTGGGGGATCGTAAAGACGAATGAGGCGGCTGCGAAGGGCAGTAGTCCGATGCGCGTTAGCCCAAAGAGATAATTTTGTACCATGGTTGGAACCGGCGAGCCGAACCGGAGCAGGCCGACGATGAGCCAGCTTTCGCTGTCAATGGCGTCCATCGTGGCGCGCAGGCGCGGCCGCCTATCAACTTCGCGCCAGAGCCAACCCGCAAACAGGTGGCGCGCCAGCAGGAATCCGATTACCCCGCCCAGTGTCGTGCTCGGCAGAATTATCGGAACGGCCGGAAGACCAAATATCGTCCCGGCCGCGATGCAGAGGAAGGTGCGCGGAATCGGTAGCAGGCCGCTAATTATGAACACGAGCGCCAGCGCTGCGCCGGCCGCAAGATTCAATTCGTCCCAGCTTTGCAGCCAGGTCGCCAAAGCGTGGCTCATCCGTGCGTCTCTAGCATATCGAACCACCTTCGGAAATTAGGCGCCACGTTGTGCTCGCCTTGCGTCACGACCATAACTTGTTGTCGCAGGGCTGGGAGGACACCCGAGCCCACGGCAGCATCCTGGCTGCCCCAACGAAATCCATGGCGCATCGTCTCACGCGATCATTTCCTCAGGTTCGGCAGCGAGCCGCCTGCGGTGCTCTCGGTCAGAGCGCGCCATAACCTGAAGCTGGGATTTTGCTCGAGCAGCCGCTCCATCCGCGTTCGGTCATCGTGTGCTTTGGTCAGCAAGTAGAGCTGAAAATCAGGGCATTTCAAAAGTTCCCGCTCGATATGCTCTCTAGCGCGGGCCCGGCCCAATGGCGTTCCATCGGCCGGCTAGTATACAAGCCCTCGCTGGACCACCAGATGCCGGCCCTGATGAGTCATACGTGCTGGCACCGGCCATCGGCTCCCAACTCTGATTGCCGATCTTTTGGGCGGCCGGCTAAACATTAGACAGAATCCGGGTTAGGAGCTGGACGCGTAGTTTTGATCCAATAGAGTGCACCGAAAGCTTGGCGGTCGCGGAAATTGCGGACGGGCTTATCGCAACGGCTTGCAGCGTGTCGCCAATCCTCGACGCAACATAAGAAATTCTCACTCTTGCGCTGCTGCCGCTAAACGCCCTCGTTCTGCTGACGCACTTTTCTCTCATCGACTCCCAACACCGACGAACAAATCACCAGGCACCGGACAAGGGCAATATTCTTGGCAATGTGGGGTAATTGTGGCTCACCAGTGCTGGGACACACAATTTCGGTTCACCTTTGGGTGCGTCGTGGGCGTGGCCCAACTCGGATGCTTCATCGGGCCGGCGGTGGTTGCCGAGCCGGGCAAAGGACGCTACCGTGTCACTCCAGTGTCATGATGGCGCACGAGGGGAAATCGTGACTGACTTAGATCCTGGCGTGTCCGCTGGGCGAGTGTTTTGGATCACCGGCCTGTCCGGCGCTGGGAAGACTACAATTGGCCGCAGTTTGTCGCTTCAGCTACGCTCCGCCGGATCCCCTGCGGTGTTTCTCGATGGAGATACACTGCGCAAGGTCGTGTCTAACGATCTTGGCTATAGTGCTGAGGATCGGCGATCGTCGGCGATGCGCTACAGCCAAATGTGCCAAATGTTGGCAGAGCAAGGGATAGACGTTGTTTGCGCCACTATTTCTCTTTTTCATGACGTGCAACGCTGGAACCGTGAAAACATATCCCGCTACTACGAAATTTTCGTCCGCGCTCCATGGCCTGTGCTCAAGCGGCGCGACAGCAAAGGCATTTATGCGCGCGCGGGCAAGGGACAAATATCAAACGTTGTAGGCATCGACGTCGCGGCGGAGATGCCGGAGGCGCCTGACCTTATCTTGGACAACGATGCCACGCTCGATCCTGAAGAAGCGGTGCGGCTAATATTAGACTGCGTTTCCCCGACCAAAGGTCCCGGCGCCTTCCTCAATAACGCAGCGGTCAAGTTTGGCACCAAAGCTGAGACGCTCGAAAGACTTGCGCAGCTGTTACGCGGTGCCTCGGTTCCGCCTCAGGTTCGCTTTTCCGTCGCCGAGTGGCAACGTGACCGGCAAGTCATTATGGCGCGCATCGCCGCAGCGCCTTGGGGCTCCGGCGTTCTCATCGCCCGAAGCAGCGCTAAAGGCGAGGACGCGAGCTCGGATTCCCAGGCCGGGAAATATACATCCGTATCCGGCGTTAGTGGTGCTGCCGCCGTCGCACGGGCAATTGAGCAAGTGATCGCGTCGTTCGATGACAATAAGCGCGTCGACGATCAGGTCTTCATTCAACCTATGCTGACCGAAATATCGATTGCCGGCGTTGCGGCAACTTGCGCGCCCAATAGTGGCGGTCCCTACTTCGTCATTAACTACGACGACTCTGGTCGAACGGACCTCGTGACTTCCGGCACCGGCGAGACTCTCAAAACATTTTATTGCCTCAAGTCGCAGCAGGAGGATATCCCAGAACATCTAAGGTCAATTTTGGATCTGCTGCGCGAACTCGAAGCGCTGCTGCAGTGCTCGATGCTCGACGTCGAGTTCGCCGTCGATATATACGGCACGTTGCATCTTCTCCAGGTCCGCCCACTCACCGCCGATCGACCGTCCGTTATTCCGGAGCAAATTGAGTCCGCGGCGAAAGAAATCGCGTGCAAGGTTGCGCTTTTGGCTAGGCCGCACCCCTACCTCCACGGTACTCGTTCCGTCTTTGGGGTCATGCCTGACTGGAACCCCGCCGAAATCATCGGACTGAAGCCGCGACCGTTGGCGCTCTCGCTTTATCGGGAACTCATCACGGATTCCATCTGGGCCTACCAGCGAAACAATTACGGCTACAAAAATTTGCGAAGCTTTCCCTTAATGGTGAGCTTTCATGGGCTACCCTACGTCGACGTCCGCGTAAGCTTTAACTCCTTCCTCCCCCGCGATATTAAGGCTGATCTAGCGGAACGGCTGGTCAACTATTACGTCGATCGGCTCTTGCAACAACCGACGTTGCACGACAAAGTCGAGTTCGACATCATCTTCTCGTGCTACACACTAGATCTGCCCGAGCGACTGTCCGTACTGGCCGGCCATGGATTTTCGCCGGGAGATATTGCGAGCATCGCCGAGGCGCTTCGGCATACAACTAACAAGATTATTAATGAAGACAATGGCCTTTGGCGCAGCGATCGCGAGAAGGTGGACATTCTTGTCCAGCGTCTTCCCACTGTGCGAGATGCAGCACTTGACAAGATAGCCCGCCTCTATTGGCTTATCGAGGACTGCAAACGGTATGGTACGCTTCCCTTTGCCGGGCTTGCACGCGCGGGCTTTATCGCGACCCAGTTGTTGCAGTCACTGGTGGCAACCGGCGTGATCGATGCGTCCGAGTACGCTGCGTTCATGGCAAATCTCGATACGGTAACCTCCCAGATGGGGCGAGATTTCGGTGGGGTGACGAAGGAAGAGTTCCTGACGCGGTATGGTCATCTTCGTCCCGGAACCTATGACATTCTGTCTCCACGTTACGACGAAGCAGCGGATCTCTATTTCGACTGGTCCGCCCCTTGTCCTCGCGAAGCGGCCGCTCCGCGCTTTGCCCTATCCGTCAGTCAGTTGCGCCGTATGGAAAGTTTGTTGAGGGAACATGGCATAGAGCACGATGTGCTCAGTTTTATAAACTTTATCAAAGAAGGCATCGAGGGGCGGGAGTACGCCAAGTTCGTATTTACGCGAAGCTTGAGCGATGCGCTCTCGCTCGTAAAAGCAATTGGCGATCAGCATGGGCTTTCGAATGAGGATTGCGCTTTTCTTGACATTGCTGATATTCGCGCATTGTATGCTGAGAGCGGGTGTGTCAAGTCACGGTTGAGGGAAAGCGTTGCGGAAGGTAGACGCCGTTATGAGCTCACACGGCAGCTTGTGATGCCGCCTCTAGTGTCTTTGCCGGGCGATGCCTTGTTATTTCATCTACCAGAGACTCACCCAAATTATATCACCGATAAATGCGTGATTGCTCCTGTTACAACGATCGGGGATTCACCAGAGGGCTTCAGGGGCAATATTTTGTTCGTTCCAAGCGCAGATCCCGGCTTTGATTGGATTTTTAGTCGTGGCATATCCGGATTCGTGACGCAATTCGGCGGGGTCAATTCCCATATGGCGATACGCGCCGGTGAGCTCGCGATGCCCGCCGT
The DNA here is from genome assembly GCA_052148715.1 of Xanthobacteraceae bacterium. Lineage (GTDB taxonomy): Bacteria > Pseudomonadota > Alphaproteobacteria > Rhizobiales > Xanthobacteraceae > JBKQHQ01. The sequence goes on from JBKQHQ010000246.1 coordinate 13,548, forward strand.
GATCGGCGCTGGTGAAACCCTGTTTCAGCTCTGGAAGAAGTCACAAAAGATTTGCCTCGACTGCGGCAACCGCCGCGTGCAGGTTGTGTCGTGAGAGCGGTTGCCGTGACGCAACGCGTCGTGGTGGACCCGCCACATGGCTATCGTCGCGATTGCCTTGACCAGGTTTGGACAAAATTCTTGCTGCGTTGTGACCTGGTTCCGGTGCCGATGCCCAACACTGCGGAGGCCGCTCTGACGCTTTGCGAAAAAGCGTCAATATGCGGAATTGTCCTAACCGGAGGAAACGACTTGGCGGCATATGGCGGTGATGCGCCTGATCGAGACGCAACCGAAAGCGCGCTCCTTGACTTCGCGGAGCGGCGGGGCCTGCCAGTTTTGGGCGTTTGTCGTGGAATGCAGATTATTCAGCATCATTTTGGCATCCCATTGCGGCAAGTCGACGGCCATATCGCTTCGCGTCAGTGCATTCACATCGAAGGCAAAATTGCCGAGGTCAATAGCTTCCATAAATTTGGTTCCATGGAAACCCGTGCGCCACTTAAGACATGGGCCATTGCCGACGATGGGGTCGTGAAGGCAATACGGCACGAAGATGGGCGGATCATTGGCATGATGTGGCACCCGGAGCGGCTAGATCCCTTCAATCCGGTTGACGTAGCCCTCTTCTCTCAAGTTTTTCAGGCCTGATTTCAATGCGAGCCCTGATTCTCGCCGCGGGCCGCGGAAGTCGCATGGGAGCCCTCGCACAAGGGCGGCCCAAATGCCTGGTCGAACTCGCCAATAAACCCCTCATCGAACGGCAGACTGCAGCGCTGCGGGGCGGCGGTGCGTCTTCAATCGGCATTGTACGAGGTTACCTCGGAGAAACGATCAGCATCGCGGACGCCACGTATTTCGATAATCCGCGTTGGCTTGAAACGAACATGGTGACGTCGCTCGCGACAGCGGCAGCGTGGCTCCGATCGGAGCCAGTTATCGTGAGCTACGCTGATATATTCTACCGACGAGAGGTGGTGGGAGACTTGCTGGCCTCGCGCGGCGATCTTGTCGTCGCCTATGATCGCGCCTGGCGTGCCCTGTGGACCCGTCGATTTGTCGATCCTCTGAGCGACGCCGAGACCTTTCGGACCGATGCGGACGGGAATCTTGTCGATATTGGACAGCGGACGACGCGGATCGACGACATTAAGGGGCAGTATATGGGACTGCTAAAATTTACACCAGTTGCGTGGCGCGCCGTCGATCGCGTGCTCGCCAGCCTTGATCAAAAGCGCCGCGACGCTCTCGACATGACCTCCCTCCTTCGGCTGCTGCTCGCTACCGGTTTTCAAATCCGAACCCTGGGTACGGACAGCCAGTGGGGTGAGATCGATAGTCCAAGCGACTTGATGCTCTACGAGAAAATGGTGAGGGAGGGCGCGCTTGCTCTCGAAGGGTGAACTGAATTGCATCCCCGCATGTCCGTCGCAGGTCCCAGCGCCGATCAATGCCGCACCAATGACCGCAACATCGATTAAACACGGAGAGTTCACCGGCCTTGCGGGCGACTATGCTCTGTATCGGCCGTCTTATTCGCCCAGCGTGGTCAGGGCGATGCTTTCCCTTGTCGGGCCCTCGAGCCATGAGATGGATGCCGTCGATATTGGGGCCGGGACCGGGATTTGGACCAGGATGCTTGCGGCACATGGTTTGCGTTCCGTCGTCGCGGTGGAACCGAGTGATGACATGCGTCGGCATGGCGTTTTGAGCTCCCGGGAATACGACATCATGTGGCGCAAGGGTACTGCGGAAGCGACGGACCTTCCGGCCTGCTCTTTCGACCTCGTGACGATGGCGTCGTCTTTTCACTGGGCAGATTTCGACAGAGCTTGCGCTGAGTTCCAGCGCCTCTTGCGGCCCGGGGGGCGCTTCGTTGCGGCGTGGAATCCACGCTTGATCGAACTTAGTCCGTTGCTCGTTGAGATAGAAGCGGAGATTACCCGCCTCAACCCGGAGATACGTCGGGTGTCCTCGGGTCGTTCGGGTTTTTGCGAGCAGCTAACTGAGATGCTTTGGGCGAAACCGGGATTCGATGATGTGGTTTATCTTGAGGCCCGGCATATTTCTAGACAGACGCCCGCTCAATACCTGGGCGCATGGCGCTCGGTCAACGATGTGCGAGTACAGCTTGGGCCAAACCTGTTCGCAAAATTCCTGGAATATGTCGAGGGCAAGACCGCGCATCTCCCCGGGATCGAGACTACTTATTTGACCCGGGCGTGGTCCGTGCGCCGCACGTAGGACGTTCGCTCGCAACGGTCAAAATCGGGGATCTTGGTTGGAACAGTTTTCTTAAGGTCTCGCATTTTTGCGACGCGCGCGTCAAAACTCAATCCGTAAGAGAACATCTAGCGGCTCAGGTTTCGGAATTCAGAAATCGAGTTGATCTGTCTGTTAAATTCGTGTGAAGTTGTCGAGTACGGCTGCTAGACCTGAACGTGTCCATCGAGCGTTCGCAAAATTTCCTTTTTAACCCGAAGCCGCCGGAAGCATTGAGCGAACACAAGCGACATTATGGCCAAGCGGCAGTAAACAATTCGAACCATGCGATTGAGCACAAACAGAATATGTCCCCTTCTTAGGGCCGGGAGCACTTGAAGCTTAAGGACCACACGTGCCGTCATAACCTCCATTCTCGTCGGCACGGGTAAGAGCAGCAGACAGGTGACACCGCGGACCACCCGATTGTGAAAAATCCTGGGACACGGGTAATTCCAGTTAGCAAAATTGTCATACATCAGCGCAAACAGGAGCGCTCGATCCGTCAACGAAAGGTTTCGGCGATGCCTCTGGGCTTGCTCCGGCTCCCGGCCTGACCAGACCTTCCCATTACGCTCGACCACATACGGGGTTCCGTTAAAGGTGCTCTCAAGCAGCGCGTCCTGAAACGGAAGGCCTAGCCAATCTACTAGTCGAATCATAGTTCCCTTGGTGTCACAGTGCAGGTCTTCAAAGCGGATTGCTCGAGTCCGAGTTCCCATGCCGGCGTGCAGGCCATCCGTCTTAAGCAAGCCGCGTATCACATACAGGGGCATTGTGATATGGAAAGGAACCGGAAATGGGCGATCGGATTGGGAAGGCCTTGTTGCGACCTCCGGGTCGCGGCCAGCTGGCCGAAACTGAGCGTCAAAAAATCGATCGAATCCCGAGATCGGGTCACGAACGGTGTGCACAAAGCGACCCTCTGGAAAGTCCTCTACGAAGCGTTTGGCCGCGAGTTCGTCCCATGTGTGCTGTGCATAGACCATTAGGGGTTGGGGGGTCCGCGGCCGGCGGCCTAACGCAAGATTGTAGGTAACGTGTAGAAACCGAAAGAACACTCGCCGCGACTCCAAAAACTCCAAAGGCCAGCTGCGGTAGACTTCGAAAGTCGCGCTCACTGCCGCATAGTACTCGGAGGCCGCAACTGGAAATTTTCCTCGAAAAAACAACACATCAGGCCCCACTCGATCACGGTTCCATTCGCTTGCGAAGAACGGATACGCGATAAGCTTTTCCCATAAGGATAGGGACTGGTAGCGCTCAAAGAACTCAAAGATCGGTTGGCTTAGGAGTGTCGGGAGCATTAAGACATTATCGTGCCCATCAAGATAGCTGGCGAGAAGCATGGAACCGCTCCGACCCCAGGCGCAAATCGCGACGGCTCGGTCCATGGATGCGACATTGTAGTGGCCAAGATCCTGGATCTTTCTCTCGATGAGGTCGCGCAAGCTATAATCGGGCTCGGCGCAAAATGAACTAAGGACCCGCAGTAGGACCTCTTCGTTCCTGAAAAGTGAGTCGATCTCAGCCATCCTCGCCATCGCATAAGAGCAAAGAGATCGGTGACGTTTGCCGGGAGCCACGCCACTTCCAAATTCATCAGCGGTCTAGCCTGTACGGGCAAGGCTGTCGTTCAAACGGACGACGCGCGATGTGACGCCCACCGATCGCTGGTTCGTAAAGTCTTGGTCATCATATGAGGCATTGGTTGAAGGCGAGGCATTGGTCGAAGGGATCGATCAGGGTCCCTTAACCTTTCTGTGTCAGGGGCTGGGTACTGTACACGGAATTGTGTGGTTTTTCGGGCGGATGGGGGCAGCCCTACCTGGCGGAATAATCGGAACGGCCGGAAGACCAAATATCGTCCAAGCGGCGACGCAGCGGAAACGTGTGAGGAATTCCGTATTAGGCCGAACACGAACACGAGCGCTGCGCCGGCCGCAAGATTCAATTGTTCCAGCTTCGTGGCCAGGTCGCCAAGGCATACCCGTTCTCTAGCATACCAAAGCGCCTTCGGAAATTAGGCGCGACGCTGTGCTTGCCTTGCGTCACGACCATAACTTGTTGTGGTAGGGCTGGGAGACGTCCGAGCCCACGGCAGCACCCCGGGCTGCCCGAACGAAAATCCGTGGCACATCGTCGTACGCAATCATTTCCTCAGGTTCGGCAGCGAGCCGCCTGCGGTGCTCGCGGTCAGGGCGCGCCATAACCTGAAGCTGGGATTTTGCTCGAGCAGCCGCTCCATCCGCGTTCGGTCTTCGTGTGCTTTGGTCAGCAAGTAGAGCTGAAAATCGGGGCATTTCAAAAGTTCGCGCTCGATGTGCTCTCGGCTAGCGCAGGCACGCTCCGGCGGTGTCTCTTCGGTGTCAGCCATGTACGAGCACTCCTCTTCGGGCATTGCGGCGGCCGGTGAGTATACATGCCCGTCGCTCGACCACCAGATGATCGAGGTCAGGACGTCGGCTCGCAACTCTGATTGCCGATCTTTTGGGCAGTCGGTGAAACAATAGACAGCGTCAGAGTTATTCTGAATCATCTGGTGGTCAGTAGGTATCGTACTGGATTCGCTTAAGCAATCGTCGTCCGGTCGGCCGCTGGAAGCATGGAAAAGACAAAATCTCAAACTATTGCCTTAGGACACGTTGCCGCGCTCGCCTCGGTGCGGCACCTCCAGAATCGACGGCGAACGATGGACCATGCGGCGGGTGGCGGCGGCCGCACGGCCATTGCTGGAAACACCGACGGCGCTCCGCGCAATTGCGCGCCGCGGCGCGGCGCGGCGCGGCGTGGGCAGTACGTACGCGAGCGACGGCACCAGGAGGAACGGGGATAGTGCCCAAAAGCTAGAGCTACAGGCGACCGGAGTTGCGGCAACGACGAATGGCCTGCGCAACGCTTCCGCGGCCGACGGTAATGGTTTCTCTAACTTTCGTCGACAGGTGATAGCCGAGGAGGGTGGTACCGCAATCTTCGGCTCGGTTCGCGCTATACCTCTTGCGACGGAGACGAATCATGGCTGACACAATTCGCGCAAAACTGGTCGAGCAAGTCCAAGAAAGCTCTGCGAACACCTATGGCTTCGCGGCATTAAGGGCTCCGTTCGCGGCGGTCGGGCTGAAGCCCCTCACTGAAATCTCATGTGGGACGGATTTACTAACCTCGCGCGCAGAAGCGCCGAGGAGCACGGAGAGCCGCCTTCGATCATTGCTGACACCGGCGAGATCAGTCGGCCTGGTCATCGCCTGCAGCATTGGTAGCGTCCTGGGCGCGACCTCGTCTCAGGCTCAGACTTCCTGCCAAATCACGGCCAGTTCATGCCCCACGAATCCCATCTACGGAACGACGTTCTCTGACACGACCAACGGCGCTAATTCGAATCAAGCGGCGTGCATGGCACGAGCCCCCAGCATTTATTCCTGGTGCGGCACCTCGGCCACCAATGGGTTCGTCACAGCCTCCTACCTCTCGGGTGGACAGGTCGTGCAGACTGTCACCGCGGGAACACCGACCACGCCGCCGCCGACTGCAAGCACGTCCTGCCAAATCACGGCCAGTTCCTGTCCCACAAATCCCGTCTACGGCACGACATTCTCTGACACGACCAACGGCGCTAATTCGAATCAAGCGGCCTGCATGGCACGAGCCCCTAGCATCTATTCCTGGTGCGGCACCTCGGCCACCAATGGGTTCGTCACAGCCTCCTACCTTTCGGGTGGACAGGTCGTGCAGACTGTCACCGCGGGAACACCGACCACGCCGCCGCCGCCGACTGCAAGCACGTCCTGCCAAATCACGGCCAGTTCCTGTCCCACAAATCCCGTCTACGGCACGACGTTCTCTGACACGACCAACGGAGCGAATTCGAATCAAGCGGCGTGCATGGCACGAGCCCCTAGCATTTATTCCTGGTGCGGCACTTCGACCACGAATGGGTTCGTGACCGCTTCCTACCTTTCGGGCGGACAGGTCGTTCAAACTGTCACCGCCGGAACGCCAACTCCCACACAAAACCCGACGCCGCCGCCGAGTGCAAGCACGTCCTGCCGAATCACGGCCAGTTCATGCCCCACGAATCCCATCTACGGTACGACGTTCTCTGACACGACCAACGGAGCGAATTCGAATCAAGTGGCGTGCATGGCACGAGCCCCTAGCATTTATTCCTGGTGCGGCACTTCGACCACGAATGGGTTCGTCACAGCCTCCTTCATCTCGGGTGGACAGGTCGTGCAGACTGTCACGGCGGGAACACCGACCACCACCACCACGCCGCCGACTGCAAGCACGTCCTGCCAAATCACGGCCAGTTCCTGTCCCACGAATCCCATCTACGGCACGACGTTCTCTGACACGACGAATGGCGCGAATTCGAATCAAGCCGCGTGCATGGCGCGATCCCCCAGCATCTATTCCTGGTGCGGCACCTCGGCCACCAACGGGTTCGTCACAGCCTCCTTCATCTCGGGTGGACAGGTCGTTCAGACTGTCACCACCGGAACGCAAAATCCGAGCACGAACGCCTGCCACAACTTCAACGTCCCGCTTCCAACGCTGCCAGTACCTGCGAACGCATTGGGCGATGAATTCGTGGGGCCATTCGCAAGCTGGGCCAACTTAAAAAGAGATTTTGGCGCGGTGGGTAACGGTGTCGCCGATGACACGCAGGCGATTCAATCGGCGCTGAACGCCGTAAGCAAGTCGGGCAACTCGCCGGTCTTGTACATTCCTGCTGGCACTTATCTCGTTACCCAAACGGTTACCATCAAGAGTGCTCTGAGCATTTCTGTGATTGGAGCGGATCCCAATACGACCACGCTGAAGTGGGGCGGAGCAAGTGGTGGCATCCTCTTTCACATCGATGGCGTCGCCTATAGCCGCTTCGACCGTATCACATTTGAGGGCAATGGGACCGCTGGCGTTTTGGTGGATCAATCTCTCGATAGCCAAGGACAGTATTTTGATACGGGGAATGAATATGCCGACGACTTTTTCCAAAACGCCGGCATCGGAATTCAAGGCGGACAATATGGCCAGGGTGCCGCCGAGAGTTCGGTTTTGCGCAGCAACTTTTTGAACAATACAACCGCCGGAATTATCCTGAAGAACTTCAATGCTCTGGATTGGTGGATTTGGTACTCGTATTTTCAAAACAACAAATATGGAATCACGAATAACCCGGGGGCCGGCAATTTCCACGCCTTCAACAACGTGTTTAACTCTTCGACAACTTCGGATCTTGAGCTCCTCAACACTGGGATCTTCAACTTCCGTGACAACTTCTCCATCAATTCAAACATGTTCCTTAACGAGGATTATTTTTACACAAATGCCGCGGTCACAAGGCTGCAAGGAAACACCGTCATTACTCCTGCGGGCAATGACTGCAACGGTTGTGCGGTCGTGCAGGGAAACATGGGCCCTATGTCGATGACCGACAATGTTTTCGTAAGCCCACCTAATGCGAGTTGGCCATCGGTGATCATCCATAGCTTAAATCCGCCGGATTGCTTATCGGTCGGCAATGCCTTCACTCAAAACAATGCTTTGGTATGCCAAAGCTGGCCCAACCTAGTGAACGGTCGACTGATAGAGCAGGGTGACCAAGTCGTGTCGGCGGCCTCAATCAATCAAACGCCTCCCACGCTCCCGGGCGTGTTGTCCAACTACAACCGTCAGATCTTTGATGTCCCGGTGGGGTCCAGGTCGGCGGCTATCCAACAGGCTATCCAACAGGCGACCGGGTACTGCGGACAAAGACCCATCGTTCACTTGCAGTACGGCTCGTATTCGCTCGACCAAACTGTAACGATTCCGGCTAACTGCGATATTCAGCTGGTCGGAGATGGCGATCAGACGGCTCTAACCTGGTCCGGGGGCAGCGGGCCCGCTCTCGTGCTGCAGGGGCCTTCGCGCGCGATATTGCGGGATTTCCACCTCAGCGCTGGGAGCGCGGTCGGAATAGACGTTCAGGGCGCCGACCAGCCGGGATCGAGAGTTTACATGCAGCAGCCGCGGGTGAGCCGAGGCTCGGTGGCCAATGTTTTTGTTGACAGTCTGGATTACACGAACGTCGAGCTGCAGAACTTCAATCTGACGTCCACTGCAACCGCGCCGGCAACGACAGGGGTTTCGCTAAAGGTGGTAGGCGGACCGCTCGCGCAGCAGGGAAACCCGCAATACGGTCGAACAAATCTATTTGCCGGATCGACGTCCGACAACTACATCAGCTACCAAGCCTCACAAGGCGCAAGTCTTCTTGTCAGGGACGCGTGGTATGAAGGAGCTAACGTCACGACATTCGCGCAAGTTTCGGACAGCAGCAACGTTACCATTGAGGGCTCGAGAATTGCCCTGCCAGCCAACAACGGGGATGCGATCCAAATCAAGAACCTGACGTGCGACGCGACGACATTGTCGTCGGCGCCTGACTCTGACGTCAACATCGGCGGCAGCGGAAACGGCAATGCCTGGGTCGTTGCGAACAATTTCGGCACGGCCAGTAGCTACTTCAGCAATCTTTCATCAGGCGTGGTCGGCGCCTTCAACCTGAACCGCTACAGTTCTTCCAACGGATCGACCCCGATAACCGACATGACGGCAACGCCGAATGCTGCATTCATTAGTGCGACCCTGGCGCAGTCGAGAACGGCGCACCCTAGCCAAATCCTGGATCTGCCTGCCGGCGTGACCGACGTGCGTTTCTATCGGGTGTCCGTGGATTTGGGGACGATAGGCATCCATCTTGAAAGATAGCGGGTAGGGCAGCCACTGTTCTACCTTCGCTTTATTGTGCTCGTCACAATTTCATCGGGCGTACTCGGGGTGGGCTCGACCGGCTTAATGCTCGGCTCTAGAGGCCTAGTGGTGGGTTCCACGGGCGTGCTCGGGCTGGGCTCTGTGTTCCAGAGCCGTATCGTCTTGTCTCGGGACGTCGTTGCCACCAGCCGGCCATCCGGGCTGAACGCGGCGCTTTCGAGCGCGTCCTGATGCCCCCTGAGCGCGGCGATTTCGTTGCCGGTCTCTGCGTCAAAAATCCGTGCTGTCTTGTCGGTAGACGTCGTAACCAGGCGCCGGCCATCCGGGCTAAAAGCTGCGCTCGTTATGTCATATCCCTTAAGCAGCGCGATGTGCTGGCCCGTCTGCGCGTCCCACAGCCTAGCGGTGGGATCCAACGTAAAACCTCTCGTCACCACGCGTCGGCCATCAGCGCTGAACGCTGCGCTCTCGACTCTGCTTTCGTGCCCCTTGAGCACGGCGGTCTCCCTGCCGGTTTCCGTGTCCAGCACCCGCGCTGTCTTGTCGATCAGCTGCGTCGTTACGATGCGCCGACCATCGGCGCTGAATGCGGCACTCCGAACCTGGTCTCGATTGGGTTTGAACGCGGCGATCTGCTTGCCGCTCTCCGCGTCCCACAACCGCGCCGTTACCGACGCGGTCAGTACGCGCCGGCCATCGGGGCTGAACACGGCGGTGAGTACTGCGCCTTCATGCCCGTCGAGCACTGCAATCTCCGCACCGGTCTCCCCGTCAAAAATACGCGCCGTCTTGTCATAGGACGCGGTCACGACGCGCCGGCCATCTGGACTGAATGAGGCGCTCCTCACGCCTGCCCCATGGCCCCTTAGCACCGCGATCTGCTTGCCGGTCTCTGCGTCCCACAAACGCGCGGTATAATCCCTAGAGGCCGTCACTATGCGCCGGCCGTCCGGACTGAACTCGGCGCGCTCTAACTCGGCCTCATGTCCTTGGAGCAGAGCGATCTGCTTGCCGGTCGCCACGCTCCAAACCCGCGCCGTCTTATCGACGGACGCCGTCACGATGCGTTGCCCGTCGGGGCTGAACGCGACGCTCCATATATCGGCCTCATGTCCCGTGAGAGGCAAATGCTGAGCGAGTGTCTGTGCGCTCCAAACGACCGCAAGCATGACAACAGCATGGGCTGCAGCAAGACGCATTGAACACCCTCCGGAATGAGCTTTTCAGGAAGGCTTTACCACAGTGGTAAACCGGCCGGAAGCGCACCGCATCCTTCGTCCAGTTATCTCTGCAGCTTGGGCGTGCAGTGCTCCGCCGGCACTGCAACGATCCATCGCGCGGTTTCGAACCAGCGCGAACGAGGGTGGCCGGTACGGACCGGGGAGGTTGTCGAGGCTCGACATCCGGCCTCGCTCTACTGTCTAATATACGATATTGTCACGCAGGCTCGTGTTGTTTCACACCAGACCAGTCGGTTGATGCTGGGCGCCGGTGGTCGACACGCGCGTTCACCGGGTCGACAGCGAACGTCAGGGCATCCTGCCCAGCCGGAAACCCACGCCACTGTCCCGTCTATTCAACTCCACCGGGCTGCGGGAAGCAGCTCGGAGGAAGCTTGCATCCTTGGCCCAGGAACCGCCGCGAGCAACACGGAAACTGCAATCTCCTGACGTCCATGCCGAAGCGTCCGAGGGCGCTCCAGCGTAGCTGGCGTGGTAACAATCCTCCACCAATTCCCAAACGTTGCCATGTACTTGGTAGAGACCCCAAGGATTCGGCTGGAATGAATCAACCGCAACCGGGCCCTTCGACCCGCCGCTGAGCACACCGCCACTGTAGCCGCCCGAAAAGTTAGCCTGGCTCGCCGAGATCGATGAACCCCACCAAAAAGGCATTTTCGTTCCCGCGCGTGCCGCATACTCCCGCTCCGCCTCGCTTAGCAAGCGGTAGGCCTTGCCGGTCTTGCGCGACAGCCATGCCACGTAGCCCTGGACGTCGTACCACGACACGTTAATCACTGGCTTCCGCCCACGACCCCAACCCGAATCACTAGGCGCGTAACCGTTGCAGCCGCCGCCAGCGACGCACGCGTCCCACTCTTCGAAGGTTACGGCAAACCGCCCCGCCGCAAACGGCCGTGGTATTGTGACCAAGTGCTGTGGCTCTTCGTTACCGCGGGCATCCTTGTCGTCCGGCGGCGAGCCCATCATGAATGAACCTGCAGGCAAAACAACCATCTCGGGACACGTGTCGCAGTCCTTGAAAACCTGCTGCTCAGCGAGTAGGGGTGAACTCAAGAAAACGACAATGCATGCACACGCGTGAGCCGCTACTCGCATCGGCACCCCCAACTCAGATTTCTTAATGCTCGCATTCTGCCACAGTGCTACACGGGTCGGAAGCGGCAATTGGAATGTCCGCTTGAGCAGGCTAGCGATGCGATTTCTTCGGATTTGAAGGCACTCGACGGGGCCTTTGCGGCGTCGCGCGCCAATGCGATCTGCGTGATATCCGACCAGCTCAAACGCTCGTGCAACTCTCGCTTTGCGCTTTGATCCATCGCGTCAGTTTTGCGGACAGGCGCCGGTGCCTTGGCAGGAAGCAGTTGCTCGCACGTATGACCGGGTCCAAGCGAGAAGCTAGCCATAGGAGCGGCCACGTTTTGGGCATCGCTGATCGGCGACCCCCTTGACGTATAGTGAACAACGGCAGTTTGGCGTCGCAAATTTTCAATCGTACAAAAATATCTTTTGTGCCGCATGAATTTCACCGGGTTCGATCCGGCGAAGCCGTTGAACACCCCGTCGACGTCGTGGATCTGGGCCAGGTAGGGCGTGTAGTCGGGGGTGACGAGCGGAAAGCCGCTTGTGATGTCCCGGGGCAGCAGTAGGGTCTCATCGCGCGGCGCTCCGCGATCTCAAGCGCGCTCCCTGAGCCACACCCTGCCTCACTGCGACGCCGGCCTATGCGCATAACGCCCTGGTGGCCCAATCCGAAGCTTTCTGGACGCCGCTGGGAATCGACGCCGGGCGAGCTCGAGCATCCCGGCCCCATGAGGAATCAAATCAACGCTCACCGTTCGTGCTCCAGAAGACAAAAGCAAGACGCCAGCCAGGAGATAAGCGCCGGTCTCAAGCAAGTCCGGGCGAGTCTCCGGCACCATCGATAGCGCGGCAACGCCCGACCAGGTGATGCTCGTCTTAAGTCAAAGGTATTGGATCACGGTAACGTCCTGGCCACCCGGAAGCCCAAGATCTTGATCCGTTGCGCAGCGGTCCCCCCGCTTCGGCTTGCCGAGCGAAGGTACCGTGAACCGAAATTCCAGGATCCTCCACGAAGTACGTGCAGGTGGCAATCTCCGGATGCCCAAGCCGATCCATCGGATGGGGCGCCCGTGTAACTGTCGTGGTAGCAATCCTCCACCCATTCCCATACGTTGCCGTACACCTGATAGAGACCCCAGGGATTCGGTTGGAACGAATCGACCGGAACCGTCCTGTGTTGAGATCCTCCCCCCCACTTGCCGTCAAAGTAATTGGCTTCGCTCGTCGAGATGGCGTTGCCCCACCAATACGGCGTATCCGTCCCCGCGCGCGCCGCATACTCCCGTTCCGCCTCGCTCAAAAGACGGTAGCTCTTGTTGGTCTTGTGCGACAACCAGGCCACATAGGCCTGGGTGTCGTCCCACGAGATGTTGATCACCGGCCTCCGGCCACGGCCCCATTGTTGGTCCTTGGGCTGGTAGCCGTGGCAGCCGCCGTCGGCAACGCAAGCGTCCCATTCGTCGAACGTCACCGCAAACCGGCCCACCGCAAACGGTCTCGAAAATGTCACCAGGTGTCGGGGTTCTTCATGCTGTTGGTGACCCTCCTCGTTCGCGGTCGAACCCATCGTGAAGGAGCCTGCAGGCACTACGACCATCTCGGGACACCTGTCGCAGTCCTTGAAGATCGGCTGGTCTGCTAAAGTTGATGCATTGCAGGAGGCTGCAACAAGCGCACCAGCTGCTGCCCCACGCACCGCAAGTCCTCCGAGCCCGAACTTCGTAACTACAGTCATTTTGCCACAATGCCGCAGCAGCCAGAAAGGGGCAAGCGGCAATCTGCGGCTGAGCCGTCGGGCGGCGCTGCGAGCCAAATGACCTAGGCTTGATTTTGAAGTCAGCCAGCCAGCTGTGATTGGCGACGCCAAAGCGATAAATGGTCGAAACAGGGCGTCGATAAAGTTGATGGACGCCACGATGCTCACTCAGGCTGGCAGCCCAACAACATAGCAGGCCGAGGATTGGCACGTTGTAGGCTAACACGTTGTGGTTCCATAACTTTGATTGTTGTATCGACTATCGGAGAGTTGGAAGACACCCATGAACCTTGCATTTTCAAACGCCGCAAGACACCCGGCCTCGCGCTTGATTGATCCGCGAGAAGGCATCATTGATGGTTCCATCCTTTCGCATGCGGCCTCCGGGCACAAAATAGAAACTTTTGGCCGGCTCGTTAGTTCTCAACCCAACAAGCGCTTTTTGTTCAGGGTCTCGGATCAGAAGATCAATGGAAACGAGCGGGGCGCAGCGAACTTCATTGGCGAAATTTTTATCGTTCAGCATGGAGTCAACGATAAAGCCATGCAAGTTTTATAGACCGGAAGGCAGGTGTCGGTTCAGGATCACTACCAGAACGAACCGCCGAGAGCTGCTATCACGGCGACAAAGACGCCAATCAGCGCCAATCGAATGTGCCATCGATTATTTCTCTCGCGCAATGGTTGTATATTTTCGGCGATGCCCGCATTCTCGCGGTGCCCTTGCGCAAGATAATCCGGTGCAACGGGAGCAAATTGGAACGCGAGATCGCCGCCATCCTTGAGCCTCTCTGCTGCTCCCAATCGGCTCCCCCAGTAGGTGAGCGAGGGACGCTTCCTACTAATGGTCGCCCGGTAGAACGCTGACCGGTTTACGTCCTTGCGCGTCAAGAGCCTGCCGCCGTCCTCGTTGAGCCAACCTCGCAGCAGGCCCCATTGCCGCAGCAGAGTCTCATGGGCGAGCTCGATGGTGACCCCACCGGAGTCGTGTTCCACGCCAGTGGTCAATAGGCCGTGTTCGATAAGCCGCCTAATCAGACGGCGCGCGTCGGATGGAATTTCCGACAGTCGCGCTACTCGGCGGCGGGGGCGCTGGGTTTCGGGATCAACGTCCGCCAACCAAGGGATCAGTGAGCGGCGTAGTAGCACGAGCTGCGCGGCCCGTTCACGCGGAGCCTTTGGTTTGGCCAGTGCCAGCGACCGGTCGGCTGCGGCTTCGATCAAGCCTCCGATCGGGCCAAGCGCGTTGTAATCGGCAAGCGTGCGCCGCTGGCTTCCGCGATATTGGAGGTAGAGACGCTCTAGCGTAAAGGCGAGGAGCGGGAGTGCCTCGGGTCCGTCGATGGATTGTATATCAGCAAGCAACGCCTGGATTAGCTCTGGCTCGATCGTGAGTGCGCGGGGGCGGTCCTTCAGCCGATTCGCAGGGCCTTCGATCACCGCCGGGTAGGCGGCCCTGGGCATCGGCACAAGACTTAGCGTCTCCTGCCGAATTCCCTCGAGCGCCTTCGCCGTGCGGAGTCGCTCGTAGCCATCGGAGCGCATGGTGACGAGCACGATGATGCCTGGCGCTTCGGCTAGGAGCAGACCCCGCACGAGGGCGAGCAATCGCTCGGCCTCGGCGTGGCCTTCTCCAAAAAAGAGTTCTTCGCCTTGGTCGATCGGGAGGACAAGAACCGGTGGTTTTGCCTCGGGCTCTGTCGCGCCCGAGTCCGGCGCCGATACGAGCTTTGCTAGGAGGGGCAGCAACGCTGGCGCGCCGCCGTCGATTGCGGCTCTGATGTCGGCTCTTGGATAGGCAATTTTGCGCGCGCCTAAGGCCGTCTCAAGCGAGTGAACAAGGCCGGTCCTGCCCAAAATCGCGGCCTCCTGCGGGCGCACCACCGGGAGCGGCAGAAAATTCCGCTCGTCACGTGCGAGCCGCGGCAGCAATCCCGCACGCAAAAATGAGGATTTGCCCACGCCCGATTCGCCGAGAACAACAAGGAAGCGAGGCGGGGTAGCGTGGCGCAGGCCCCGCAAGCGGTCGAGCGCCTCGGTGACCGGCTCTTCGCGCCCAAAGAAAATGCCGGCGTCTTCTGCTTCGAGCGGCCGCAGGCCGCGATAAGGCGGACGGTTCGGGTTGTCTTGGGGAGGCCAAGCGAAGAACCGGGGATCAAGTCTCGCTCGCTGCAATGCGTTCTTGAGCTGCAAGAGGCCTTCGGCCGAGAATGTGACCTGCACTTCGGTGCCCGCAACCGGCAACGTGACGGAATCATGGGGGGAGCCGAGCCGCACGATTTGCCACGTGCCCGCGAGGTTTGATGTGAGCTCGGTGGTCGCGATGTCCTCGATGAATACACCGAAGAGGCGTTTATTGAGCCGGTGTGCAAGATTAAATTCCTTGAGACACTGGTCCGAGGAAAGCCATCCGCGCGAAACGACGAATAGCACCGCCTCGCATCGATGGGCCGCTTGCTTAAGCGCACGCTCCCAGTGCTCCCCAGCGGCCATGCCGAGCTCGGGATCGGCGTCGAGGAAAACGTCGTCCCAGCCCTCGCAATTGAGCCAATCGCGAAGCGCCAAGGCCTCCGCCTTGTTCTCGCTCGAACGGCTCAAGAACAGTCGTGACAAGGACCGCGCTCCCATGGAGCGGCACGCTGCCGCCAATGTGGTAGAAACATAGCGAATACGTCATCTTGATACCATATATTTGTGGTTGGTCAGAAATCCGGCATTGCCCAACAAAAGCACTAGTTGCCCAAAAAAGCACTAATTGAATACTTCATCCGCGCGTCTGAGCGGTTTGGGCCATGCCCCTGCGCCGAGGGCAGAATCATGCTATCGAATTGATGAGGCTGGCCAATCCAGGGCGGCCAAATTGGAGCGACGGAGTGCACTGTGGTACTTGAGCATTGATATCCGGTTCGCTTTCCAGCCGAGGGCTCGGTGACTTG
This sequence comes from Xanthobacteraceae bacterium, assembly GCA_052148715.1. Classification (GTDB taxonomy): domain Bacteria; phylum Pseudomonadota; class Alphaproteobacteria; order Rhizobiales; family Xanthobacteraceae; genus JBKQHQ01. Next base: position 29,624 of record JBKQHQ010000246.1, read on the forward strand.
GGCTGGCACGTTGCCACGCGGTGGCTCGCAAATGTGGTCGGCGGAATGGTTCGAATCGTGCCGGATTGAGCGCGTGACTCGTCCCGTTCGGGGGCTTGGATGGCGACGGCGTCTCGGCGGGGCTCAATACTTTCGGCAAGAACACGGCCTACGGGTGCGGACAGCGCTTCCTTTGTCTCATTACCCCTGTGGCGAGCTGGGACCGACGACCTCCTTGCGTGATTCGATGCAGCCGCCGCCCGGAACTGACCTTTCTCGTCATGGACGAAAAAACCGCGTACGCCTTGGCGGTTCGATCGCTATGGTTGTTATCGTCGCAGCCATTGGACTTGTATGGGCTGCGCCTACCTGGCCACTTCGTGGCATTGCCAAAATATGGGTCGTATCAGACGATCTCGATCAAGCCGATGCTATCGCGGTACTCGGTGGCGGGCTCGACGTGCGGCCTATTGCTGCCGCTGACCTGTATAAGCGTGGTCTCTCTCATCAGGTTCTCGTTGCGAACGCATTCATGGGCCCAGGACGGCGCGAAGCCCTGAACCTTCTCCCGAGCGATGCCGAGCTCAATCGAGAGGTGCTCTTGAAGCGCGGCGTCCCGTTCACGGCTATTGCCGAATTCGGCGATCAAGTATCAAGCACCTACGAAGAAGCGCGCGCGATTCTCGCATGGGCAAAGACCAGTGGCGCAAAGAGCGTAATTATCCCAATCGACATCTTTTCGACGCGTCGCGTGCGGTGGATATTCAACCACGAACTTGCGCCGGCCGGAGTCCGAGTGATCGTGCGCGCGGTTACACCCCAAGACTACAGTATCGATGATTGGTGGAAGCACGAGAATGGCTTGATAAACTTTCAAAACGAAGTGATAAAATTCATATATTATCGCATTAGGTATTGATCTTAAGTTTGCAACTCCTCGCGCTTTGCTCTGGTTCTGAGGCAGGGAGCAGAATGATTGGATAGCGAGCGGCTGCGGGAAGATACCGAGCCGCGGATGGAAACGCGCGCCGACAACTTGGCAAGATCCTAAGTTCTCGTGGTATGGAAACAAATGGTGCCTTTTAGGAGCCTGCCGTCATTGGGAAAGCCTCGCCGCAACGAGCGACGCGCCAAGGTTCCCAAGGGGGTGAAGCTCTACGTGATTGGCGACATTCACGGTCGGGCCGATTTGCTCAAGCGACTCTTCGCGCGGATCGACGCAGTCACCGCCGCCGAGCCACCGCAGCAGGCAATTCACGTGTTCCTCGGCGACTACATCGATCGTGGGCCCAGCTCGCGCCAGGTGATCGACCTCCTCATAGCGCGCAGCCGTTTTTACCCGACAGTCTACCTCAAAGGCAACCACGAGAGCTATCTCCTAGAGTTCTTGCGCAACCCATCGGTGATTGCCGACTGGCAACTCTTCGGGGGCCTCGACACCCTCATATCCTACGGCCTTGCTCCCGCCATGAACGCCAGCAACGATGCTCTGGCCAAGCTTGCGATTGAGCTGAACCTGTCGTTGCCTGTTTCTCATCGGCGCTTCATGAGCCGCCTGCGACTATCGTTCACCTGCGGCGACTACTTTTTCGTGCATGCCGGCGTGAGGCCTGGCGTTCCGTTGGCGCGTCAGCGCGAGGAGGATTTGTTGTGGATCCGCGAGGACTTTCTCTTGCATGAAGAGACCTTCGAAAAAATCATCGTCCACGGACACACGCCGGTGCTCAAGCCGGATTTCCGTCACAACCGCATCAATATCGATACCGGTGCCTACGCCACGGGTAAACTGACCTGCCTTGTGCTGGAACGTGACCAGATGGGCATTATTTAAGCCTTGATGGCCCAGCACTTGCTTGGCCATTAAGGCACAACCCGCTGCAGAGAAATTCGCCTGGCAGGTCGTTTGCAATTAATAGTTGAGTCGAAATATTCGCCGATTGGCTGATTGGGATGCCGAAGACGTGCGGCGCGGGCGCTTTTCAACGGCGCAGAATAGGGCGTCGAAACTACTTCTGATCGAGATCGACTAGACGAGGGGTGTTCAATCGTGCACAGCGCCAAACAGGCCGGTCGGCGTCAGCAAGTGTATCCCGACCGGTCACGGTCGAATCAGTAGTAGGGGCCGAAAAATGTGGGTAGGGGCGCCGCAAGCGCCCCACGTCGGAACGAGTGCGCGGGAGCGAGAGTGGTGACCATCACCAGCATCTGAATGTTCTGCGGGTTCAAATAATGGTTGCGGAGAATTGATGGGCAATGGTAGCGGACTGTCAATGATCAAGGAGCGGCTAATGATCAGGGATCGGACATTATGAAAAAAATCTTGGTGACCGGCGGAGCCGGCTTCCTAGGCTCGCATCTTTGTGAGCGCTTGCTTTCGCTTGGACACGACGTGTTGTGCGTCGACAATTTCTTCACCGGCACCAAGGTGAACGTCGCTCATCTTCTCGCCAATCCGCGCTTTGAATTGATGCGCCATGACGTCACCTTCCCGCTGTATGTAGAGGTCAACGAAATATACAACCTAGCTTGCCCGGCCTCGCCGATTCACTATCAGTTTGACCCCGTTCAGACCACCAAGACCAGCGTGCATGGAGCCATCAACATGCTGGGCCTCGCCAAACGGGTCAAAGCCAAGATTCTCCAGGCCTCCACCTCTGAAGTTTACGGGGATCCTGAGGTGCATCCTCAGCCCGAACACTATTGGGGTAAAGTCAATCCGGTGGGACTGCGGTCTTGTTATGATGAGGGCAAGCGGTGTGCGGAAACGCTTTTTTTCGATTATTGGAGGCAGCACCAGCTTCGTATCAAAGTCGTGCGGATCTTCAATACCTATGGCCCGCGTATGCATCCCAACGACGGCCGAGTTGTCTCAAATTTCATCGTCCAGGCACTCAAGGGCGAAGACATCACGATTTACGGTGACGGTAAGCAAACCCGTAGCTTTTGTTACGTTGATGACCTGGTCGGAGCGATCATTGCAATGATGGAGACCCCAAACGACATTACTGGACCTATCAACATCGGCAATCCGCAAGAGTTCACGATCCGCCAACTCGCCGAACAAGTGCTCAAATTGACCGGTTCGCAAAGCAAGCTGGTTTCTAAACCCCTTCCGATGGATGACCCGAAACAACGTCAGCCGGACATCGCTGCTGCCCGAAGGGTGCTCAACTGGGCGCCCCGTATCGAACTGAGTGAGGGTCTCGAGAGAACTATTAGCTATTTCCAATCCCAGTTGGATCCGCGCAGTTAAGTAATATAATGGAACGATTCCGGGCCAACCTGTACCGGCTTCGGTCGCGGCGCGTCGGGGCTGGGCCCCTGCCGAGCCGCCTCGATGGCGCGTCGGGTTGGACGCGCATGAAAGGCCCGGCGCGGCGGCCAAATGGTTAGGCTATCATCGGCGCCATCAAGGTCGGAAGAAGGCCGCCTCTTGGCCGGAGCGCCGGTTGACCGATCTTCGATCCTCTTGTATCACCCGCCGCGGAGTAAATTATTGGCGCTTGGCCCCATGACGAACAAAGTTGCATTGATCACCGGCATCACAGGCCAAGATGGCGCCTATTTGGCCGAGTTATTGCTCAAGAAGAATTACGTCGTGCACGGGGTGAAACGTCGATCGTCTTCGTTTAATACGGGGCGCGTCGATCACCTCTACCAGGATCCGCACGAAACGCACGTTCAATTCGCGATGCATTACGGCGACATGACGGATGCGACCAATCTCATCCGCATTGTACAGGAGACGCAGCCGGACGAAATTTATAATCTCGCGGCCCAGAGTCACGTCCAAGTTTCGTTTGAGACCGCCGAGTATACCGCTAACGCCGACGCCCTTGGGACCCTTCGGCTGCTTGAAGCAATTCGAATTCTCGGGATGGAGAAACGTGCTCGTTTCTATCAGGCATCAACATCAGAGCTATATGGAAAAGTTCGAGAGATTCCTCAGACTGAGACCACACCGTTTTATCCACGCTCGCCGTATGCAGCCGCGAAACTTTACGCGTACTGGATCACGGTCAATTATCGGGAGGCGTACGGCATTCACGCATCGAACGGGATTTTGTTCAACCATGAAGGACCAACTCGCGGCGAAACCTTTGTGAGTCGGAAGATTACCCGAGCCGTCGCGGCGATTGAGCTTGGCCAGCAGGAGAAGTTGTTCATTGGTAATTTGAATGCGAAGCGCGACTGGGGTCACGCCCGTGATTATGTGGAGGGCATGTGGCTGATCGTGCAGCAGCCCGAACCCGACGACTACGTTCTCGCGACCGGTGAAACCCACTCTGTGCGCGAACTTGTGGAGAAGGCATTTGCATGTGTGGGAAGGTTGATCGAATGGCGAGGCGCAGACATTCACGAGCAAGGTATCGATGCGCGCTCCGGCAAGGTCCTTGTCGAAGTGGATTCTCGCTACTTCCGGCCAACTGATGTCGACATTCTCATTGGCGATGCTTCCAAGGCCCACGCGAAACTTGGCTGGAACCACAAGGTGTCTTTCGATGACTTGGTCACGGAAATGGTGAAGACCGATCTGGAAGAGATGCGGCGCGGGATAATTCCGCAGTTTTTGCCATCCGACCCGCGCCGCACAGCTATCCCGTAGACGCGATGAACAATAGACCCGTCCATTTCGATCTGACTAACAAGAAGGTATTCGTCGCGGGTCATACCGGGATGGCCGGTTCCGCGATCGTTCGTCGTCTCAAAATCGAAGCCTGTGCGATACTGACCGTTGATCATCGCGAGCTTGACCTCACGAGGCAGGAACCAACTGAACGCTATCTAGCGTCGAGGCGCCCTGACGTCGTAGTTATGGCGGCGGGACGTGTGGGCGGCATCGTGGCGAACAATGCGTTCCCGGTTGAGTTTCTCGCCGAAAATCTGGCGATGGAACTCCATCTCATCAGAGCAAGCTACGCGGTAGGTGTGCGGCGATTCCTTTTTCTCGGATCGACATGCGCTTATCCTAAGCTTGCCAAGCAGCCGATGAATGAGGATCAGCTGCTCACCGGCATGCTCGAACCCACGAACGAGTGGTACGCGATAGCAAAAATCGCCGGGATCAAACTCTGTCAAGCTTATCACCGGCAGCATGGCGCAGATTTCATTTCCGTGATGCCGACAAATCTATTCGGGCCCGGGGACAACTATCATCCCGAGCACAGTCACGTTGTGGCGGCTTTGCTTCGACGGTTCCACGAGGCAAAGCTCGCAAGTTCGCCCGACGTCGTTGTGTGGGGAACGGGCGCCCCACGGCGTGAGTTCCTATACGTCGATGATTTTGCTGATGCCTGCGTGTTTATTCTCAAGCATTATCGTGGATCGGAACTGATCAATATCGGCGTGGGCGAGGACATGAGCATTTCTGACCTCGCCCGTTCAATTGCCCATACGGTCGGGTACGGTGGCAAAATTCTCTATGACCCGTCGAAGCCCGACGGCACGCCGCGCAAGCTTGTCGATGTATCGCGCTTGAAGAGCCTCGGCTGGGCTGCAAAAACATCGTTTGAGAACGGTCTGAAGAAAACTTACGCTGATTTCGTGAAACGCGAAGCGCCGTCGGAGACCGGCTGGGCACATCGATTGCGGTAAGCATGCCGAACCGATGCCTGCCCCCCAAAGGGTGTCGACAGAAACGGTCGAGCGGCAGCCCCGGCAATATATCCAAGCTGCAAGCTCGCCAAGACTATTATTGTCGCCAAGACGGTGGTCTCGACACTTTCGGCTCTTGCCATCGCCGAGCCAACGGTGAGCGCCAAGCCAAAGGCGCTTGCCGGAATTAGGATTAGAAAGTTGAACCGGGAGCCCAGCAGCAGGCCGACCGAGATACTGATCAATGGCAACATAGGCGCAAAACCTGGCTCCTAGCGCCCAGGTTCCACCCTGGGCGTTAAGTGCGGGTTAATTCCGCCCCTCCGTTGGCGTATTTTTTGCTCCATCGCGCCCGGAAAGGCGACAACCCGCTGCCCGCCCGTCGGGACCGCCGGCCAGCTTGGAGAGGAGGAGGAAGAGGCAATGGCGATCAATGTTCCCGAGCTGTTCGCATCAAGGCGGCGTATCGCGTTCGGTTAGACGCCCGTACGTCTCGAGCGAGGATGCTGTGCACGCGACAGGGACTATGAGGTAGGTCACACACCAAGAGGTCTGGTGCTGCTAAGAGATAGCCAAGACAAACTCTCTGGAGGCGGTCACATGATAGCCATATTCAATCAAGATCTAAAGCATAGGCTGGCGCGATCGATCTCTCATTGGCCGATCGCGGTAATCGCCGTCCATCTCCTGCTTACGGTTGTTTGGATCGCCGCATTGATTTGGTTTTCGGTCTCTTTGATAACCGCGTCGATCCACGCCTAAGAATCCAATGACCGGCGTGCCGCGAAACGCGATCTTGCTCGTTAGCTAGCAACCTTGCGCCGGACATGCAGTGTCATCTTCGGGTCCGTTCAACTTATCGGTATAATCGTATGGACTGATTTCAGAGGATCGTCGGGTCATTGAAGAGTGCGGCTTTGGATTTGTGCAAGGCCTAAGCCGAACGTCGCGGCTGCAATAATGAGAAAAGCCGTACTGAGGCCGCCTGCATTTACAAACAAAAGTAAAGTGAATACGAGCGCACAACTGCCCGCCGCCGTGGAATAGAATGAGTCGCGCCCCCTACGCAGCGCGCCTCGGAAAAAAAATGCGATTGATCCGATCGCGATGGCCATGGCGACTAATAGCGCGGGTCGCCCGAATTCGATGATCAGGGCGGAGGCGGAGGTGGGGGCATTCGGGTCGGTGATCACGTCCTGTGCGTCTTGGTAGATAGGGAGAAGAGCCGCAAATGTGCCCGCCCCATTCCCGAGCCACGCCCGGTTGGCCAGGATTCGTTCCGTTACCGAGATAAGCGACGAGGGCGTGCCACCTGCGAAGGCAAGTGTGAAGTCATGGGAGCGCGATTCGGGCCGCGTTACGATGAGCATGATCGCAATGGCGAGCCCCGCAGCTATGATCCCGCTGTATCCCCATGGTCCGAGCCCCAATCGCCGGTTTATCACTACCGCAGCAAAAGCGATGCAGCCGTACGAGGCGGTGAAAATAATTGGACCAGACGCGCCGAGGCCAATGGCAAGGCCGTCAACCGCGAAGCAAGCAAGGCATGCGCCTAATTTTAGGGCAAGACTGCGGGTCGACGTCGAACCTTTCAGGTGGCGCGTTTCATAGCGTTCGAAGATCCGCACTGCAGATGTCGCGGCGAAAATCAACCCAAATAGAGCGCAGTCCAGCGCCGCAGGTTTGGCGTCATTAAGGAAAGCCAGGCCGGCGACTTGCTGGAAAATGAATACCACGGCGATGAGCGTTGTGGCTGCCGTGAGTGCGAGCAGCACCCATTCTGCTCGGGCCCGATCGATCGTCACTGCTGCGGACAGCAGGAGAATGGCTGCCAGGGAAAGAAATCTCAGCAACGAAATGAGAGTTGCCCCAGGATCAACACTAATGCTCCCATTCAAGGACTGACCAAGCGCCGTGGCGGCGCTGGCCCAAATAGGATGGGAGAGACCGACTTGTTGAAGCGGCAGCACCTGTGCAACCAACCATATCGCGGGAATGGCCAAGACCCAGAAGACTGGGGAAATAAGTGCAGCGAAATGAGAAGCTTCACCAGGCCGAATGGATCGCGCCGCTATCGCGAGGCCTGACGCCGCAACTGCGGCCACCGGGCCATAGCTGCTTAGCCCGTCAGCGACCAAAAGGGCTGGGGCTGCAAGGATTAGGCTGATGAGAACGATCAGGGCAGGGAACACGCAGGCGGCCGTGAATTCCAAGAGCTCAAAGGTGGAATCTTAAGGTAGGTTTCTATAGACAGACCATGACCAGAACGGCAAGGGGCCCGCATCGGCGCAAGTCGGATGCTCGAGCGCTGGTAACATGGGCCGCGCCTGGCCGTCGCACTCCAACAGGCGGGAATTCCCTGGCGTGGCCAAGATCCGCACGTATCAAGCCCGACGATCGTCTGGCGCTGCTTGGGAACACTCAAGGAGAGGATCACCGCGCTTGCCCAGCATTGCCGGCGCGGATGTCGCTGAGAAATTTTGGGTCCAGCTCTGCGAGTGTCGCCTCGATTACGCGCCTTCCAGGCGGCGGCGCCAGGCGGTAGGCCGCCCCGATCACGGGTTTCAATTCGGGTCGATAGGTGATGACGGTCCGAATCTCTCTTCCCACCATTTCCCGGATTTCGCCATCCTCGATTGCCCTTGTCCACAGCGACACCCAAAGACGCAACGGGGTCAGCTCGGCTTGGTTCGGAGCGGTGTAATAGGACATTTTCAGGGCAGCAACCGACGCGCTCTTGGCCTTTTCGGAGATGGAGTCGTAACTCGCGACGAGCAGCCAGGCCCTCGCGTCGTGCGGAGAGTATCTTAGGGCACGTTGGGCATATGTTAGCGCTTGGCCAATCGTTTCCGACTGTTCTCGTCCGCCGGTCGGGCTCTCGGGCCAGAGCAGATCAGTATAGGTGAGCGCGCATTCCGTCCACAGATCGCCACGGACCATGCCGAAGCGCGCGGCCCATGTTGCTCTGCCTCGTTCAGCTGCTGCAAGAGGAGCAGAGGTGGCATCGGCAGGAACGGACGGAAGTTGCGGTCGAATAATCTCTGCCAACATCAGCCAAATCGCTAACGTCATCAGTGCGCCCGAAATTCCCAAACAAACGTAGCGTATCCGTTGTTGTGGTAAAGTATTCATGGCTTGACGTGGCGCGCGGATGTGGTGCTCAGGAGCAAGGACTCTACGGCGGAGTATTCTCAAACGAAAGTCCCAGCGCAAGGAATGGTGCGATCGGTGCACGGTTACCGTGTCTCGTGCAGTCGCCGCCGAGGCCCAGCCGGCGCGGTGCCGTTCAGCCCGCGCCAACTTCTGGGCGGACGAACCAGGGTGTGTGCTCTGAGGGGAACACTTGTCGATAAAGGGACCGAATTTTGGCCGAATCCCTGTCGGCGGTTGCCGGCCTATGTTACGAAAACGATGCGGGATGGAGCGGAATGGAAGCAAATCCTTCACGAACCACCGGCGGAGGCTAGGCCATCATTAGCCCGTGGTTCCTCTAAACAGAGGCCGGAATGGTCAGAGGGAACGTGTCCAAGTAGTAGAGCAGGCGATCGTGAGTTGTTCTGGGTGTGGCAATCGTACGAGTGCCGAGGGCGATGAGTAGTTTACGTAGTTTAGCGCCTCTTGCGATGGTGGCCGTGATGCTTTCCGGCGGCTGCGCACTCTTGCCTGCCCAGGGGCCGCAAAGCTGGGACGTGGAAGCAGGCCAAAAAAACCCCAACAGCCTCCCCTACATGCTGGTGCGGCTCACTCCCAAGGTCGAAGACGTACTGGCAAGGAACCTGCCAAGGCTGGCGTTGGCTTTCCCAGACCAAAGCCCACCCAAGGATATCCGGTTCGGCGTGGGTGACTTGGTCAGTGTGACGATATTCGAAGCGGCTGCAGGAGGACTATTTATTCCTGCTGAAGCGAGTGTTCGACCCGGCAATTTTATCACCATTCCCAATCAGCTCGTGGACGAGAAGGGCAATATCTCCGTCCCATATGCCGGCAATGTGCGCGCCAAAGGTCGTACCCAGGTTGAGGTGCAGCAGTCGATCGTCAACGCTCTCAAGAACCGCGCCATCGAGCCGCAGGCGGTTGTGTCGCTTGTGGACCAGCGAACGTCCCTAATCAGTGTGCTCGGGGACGTGGGCAACGCAATCCGCTACCCCGCGAACCATGCGGGAGAGCGCATCCTTGATTCGATTGCGAGGGCGGGCGGGCCGAAGTCTCAAGGCTTCGATGAATGGGTGATGCTGGAGCGCAATGGCCGGCGCGCGCTAGCCCCCTTTGGGGCCTTGGTCTATGAGCCTGTCAACAACATCTTCGTGCATCCAAATGATACGGTCTATCTTTATCGCGAAGCAGAGACCTTTTTGGCATTCGGCGCGCTTTCTCCCGCGTCGGCGGGAGGGGGACAGGGACAATTCCACTTTGACGCTTGGCGACTTTCGCTTGCAGAGGCGATCGCCAAGGCGGGCGGTGTAAACGACGCCTCTGGCGACCCGGCGTTCGTGTACCTCTACCGGGGTGAACCGCGCGCAGTTGCAGAGGAACTAGGAATCGACTGTTCCAAGTTCGAGGGACCGATAATTCCCGTGATCTATAATGTTAATCTCCGCGATCCCGCCGGCTACTTTCTCGCGACCAAGTTCGAGATGCGGAACAAGGATGTTATCTACGTTTCCAACGCGGCGACCGTCGAGGCCAGCAAAGGTTTGAACTTCTTTAGAACAGTCGTCGGCACGGTCAACGATCCGATCGCGGCCGCCGTCAATTTCTATGCACTGAAGGCTGCAATACAGAGCCCCAGCGGCGCAGCCGTTGCACCTGCCACCTCAGTTACCGTCGTGACAGGGGTCCCTTGAACCGAGAGGCGATGCTCCGATGGGTCACCCTTCTTCGGCTTAACGCGGATTTTTCCGGCGGGGACATGTATTGAGATTTCCCGTCTTGCAGTAATTCAAAGTAGTAATTGGCACAGATTTCCTCGTATTCAAGAGTATGAAGAATAGCGGCCTGGACGGCGACAAATAGAAACGGCCGTCATAGGAACAATTGTCAATGTAGCGGCAATATGGTATTTAGTTTATTAAGCCTCTGATTGCAATTATAGAAATGCCTACTAAAGGTGGCAGCAGGATGCTGCGGTCTGTAATTAGGCCGCTATGTTGCGGCCTTGCCGCTGCCCGATGGTGAAGGTTGATAGGCGTCTGGATGCGCAGGTGAGTAGTACGGCGGGCAAAAGTGAGTGCCGCGGGCAAAAATAGGTCGGCCGGTGAACATAAATATGCTTCTGAGCCAGAAAGCACATCCGCTTCCGGTGGCACGTCAAGAACCGCCGCCACAAGCCACGGCAGCGTCGCTTATTGATCGCAGTCTTGGCTTTGTACGCCGGCAATATCGCATCATTCTGTTTTGTCTGTTGTTGGCGAGTGCCGTCGGCGGATTTTACCTCTTCACCACGCCGCCGAGCTATACCGCTTCGGCGACGATGATCATGGACCCGCGCAAAGGCCAGTTCTTCCAACAGCAGTCTGTGTTGGGGGATACGCCAGTTGATTCCGCTTGGATTGACAGCCAAATCGGCAAGCTGTCATTGGAGCGCGATCAAGTTGCGCTCACCGTTGCCAAAAGCCTGCACCTTGGTAGCGATCCAGAGCTTGCGGGGACCGACAGTGGCCTTCTAGGCGCTCTGGGTGCGTTTGTTTCCAACCTTTTCCAAGGCCGAAATGATCCCGAAAGTGAAAAGCCGAAGCCAGAAGCGGAGCTCTTACAGCTAGCGGCAGGCGCGGTGGCAGGTCGGATCGAGGTCAGGCGTGTTGGCTTCACTTACCTCATCACGATCAATTTTTCTTCACGCAACCCGGAGCACGCCGTCAAAATCGCCAACGCCGTGGCAGATGCCTATATCGTCGTCGAAGAGGGCGCAAAATCCCAGGCAATTGGTCGGGCAAGTGAGTGGTTACAGGAGCGGTACCAAACGTTGCGCGAGCAAGCTTCGGCTGCTGAACGCGCGGTGGTTGAATTCAAGAGCCAGCACAATATCGTTACCACCGGAGGGAAACTAATCAATGAGCAGGAGGTCTCCGAGCTTAACACCCGTCTCGTTGCCGCCCGTGCGCGGACCGACGAGACGCAGGCTCGGCTCAGCCGTATTGACGCCATCATCCGGGCAGATCGGCCCGATGCGGCGGTTGATGCAACCGTTTCTGACACTCTTAACAATCCAATCATAAACAAATTGCGTTCACAATATCTCGACATTTCGGGTCGAGAGGCCGATTGGTCCGTTCGCTATGGGCCCGATCATCTCGTGGTCGTTAATCTTCGTAACCAAAAACGGGAAATCCGTAAATCAATTCTCGATGAGCTACGCAGAATTGCCGAGACATATAGAAGCGATTTTGAGATTGCAAAGAAGAATCAATCGGAATTGGAAAAGCGAATGGCGGAGGTCGTGTCGCAAATTCCGAATGAGGCACAAATAACATTGCGTGGGCTCGAAAGTTCCGCCCAGAGCTATCGTACTTTCTACGACAACTTCCTTTTGCACTACACCGAGTCCGTTCAACAGCAGACATCCCCAATTAGTGAAACGGCGGTTGTCGCGTCGGCGTCTGGCGCCTACAAGAGTTCTCCGCAAACGTCGCGCGTCGCCGCGATGACGGTCCTCGGAGGGATTTTGCTTGGGCTTGGCCTCGGGATGCTGCGGGAAACGATGGATAGGGTCTTCCGCACCACCAGCCAGGTAAGGAGCGTACTCGGAGCTGAATGCCTCGCCTTGGTTCCGGTGGTGAAGAATGGTAAAGCAGCGATTTCCCCGGCCGAGCCGGTCGGCGATGCCCGACGTCAAAGGATAGTGCACCTGGATTCGGGCGCATCTCGAACCGTGATCGATGCGCCATTCTCGCGGTTTGCGGAATCTATTCGGGCCATAAAGCTGGCCATAGACCTAAGTGGGGCGAGCAAGTCGGTCAAGGTCGTAGGCTTAACGTCGTCCGTGCCGCGCGAGGGCAAGTCGACCGTGGCCGCCGCTTTAGGGGAACTCATAGCGCAGGTCGGAGCGCGCGTTATCTTGGTCGACTGCGATCTTCGCAACCCATCGCTCTCTCGAGCGTTAGCTCCAAACGCGGTTTGCGGAATTTTGGACGTGATTTCGGGGAATAGGTCGCTTCAGGAGACAATTTGGAAGGACCCGCTTACAAATATGGCCTTTTTACCGGCCGTGACGCATTCCCGATTGGCAAATACAAGCCAAATTCTAGCGAGCGATGAGACCGGAAGGCTTTTCGACGTCCTACGCGCGAATTACGATTACATCATTGTCGATCTTTCTCCCATTGCGCCGGTGGTGGATGTTCGCGCGACGACGCATCTGGTCGATTCCTATGTTCTCTTGGTCGAATGGGGGCAGACAAAGATTGATGTGGTACAGCATGCTCTAAGAGATGCTCCAGAAATATCCGGCAGCGTGCTGGGGGTCGTGCTCAATAAGGTCGATATGAATAACATTGGCCGCTACGAGGTCTACCGCGCGAAATATTACCGCAACAAATATTTTGCCCGATATGGCTATGAGGACTGACGCCGCACGGGTTCTGTTGGTTGCCCAACGGTCTGGATGGCGGCAGCGCACCGTGGTGATCGTTAAGTCCGGCGAATGCCGAAAAAGAGGCCCGGCGTCGCAGGCATGCGCTTCGAGCGCTTGGGTGCGGGTTCCCAGGAAAGCAAGGGATTGGCAATAGAATTGCGGACGGGAATCCTGTAGGCCACTGCCGTCGAGGTTCAGTCTTGAGGAATGCCATGCGAAAGATCGTGATGACCGTCGTCGCCGGCGCGGCAATTCTCGCGTCGGGGCTGCTTCCGGGCGAGGCGGAAGAACTTTATGCGCCGAGGTGCGGACAGGCTTGGAGGTGCGGGCCGGATGGCTGTGGCTGGCGTCAGGTTTGTCGGCGGGCCTGCCCCGACCGATACTCGTGCAGCCCGCTCTATGGGGCCTATGGACCGTACGGAGGCACCGCTTTTTGGGGCGCGTATGGTGACGCGGGTTGGGGATACCGGCGTTGGTGACATCGGATCTGCTTGGCGGCATCGAGGCCGCCGCGCGGAGTCGTGGTCTGCGGCGGGCAGCGGCATTGGTTCAACATCCCGTGCGCCTTTGCCGTCATGCCTGGTGATGAGCGTGGCGTGCTGGAAGAGGGCGCGGGGCCGGGTTATGTGAGCTGTCGCGAAAGGTGATCCTGGTAAAAGCGCAACGACGAAAACCGAGGCATTCGTACCCGATGCTCAATTCGCTGCCCCCTGATCTCCGCGGTCACCAAGAGTCGGCGGCGGCCCCAGGCGAGTCTCATTCTCGGTCATTTGATAAGGCAGTAATGTTATTTTATGTGGCGGACTGGTTGCCTCCCGATTTTGGCGCCGTCGGTCAATACGCCGTCAATCATGCCCGCGAGATCGCGCAACAACTTGGTCGGTGCGTCGTGCTCATAGGCTTGACGAGCGGCGCTCCGGATTCGCGCCGCGAGCCATACGGCGGAGGCGTGCTCGAGATGAAGCGGCTTTCCGCCGAACGTTATAATAAGACTGGGCTTTTGAGCCGCTTGATCTGGTCCTTCCGCGCCAACCTGCGATTGACGTGGGAAGTGTGCCGCGACCCTAGATCGCGCGGCGCAGAGATATTGTTTACTGGCGCACCTCCCTTCATGTTGTTCTTTGCTATTCCCGCCAAATGGTTACGTGGCGCGCGGGTCACTTATCGCATCACCGACTTCTATCCCGAGGTGCTGCTTGCCGCGCTGGGCAAGCGTCCTCTTCCCTTGGCGCTGTTGGAGCGGATCACGTGGTTCCTGCGCAGGCGCGTTGACGCCTTCGAAGTCCTGGGCGAGGATCAGCGTCGACTGCTGCTCGCGGGTGGGATCGCGCCAGAGCGAATTACGCTCAAACGGGATGTCTCGCCAATTCCGATTTCTGGCCGCGAGACGCCTGCGCCGCGTCCCGCGGCGCTCGCCGGCCGGAAAGTGCTGCTTTACTCCGGCAATTACGGTGTCCCGCACGAGGTCGATACCGTCGTCGAGGGCCTCATCCGCCACCATCGTGACGGCAGCGGCCAATTCGGACTATGGCTGAACGCCGTGGGCTCTAACCTCGGATCGATCATGCGGCGGCTCGATGCCGCGCGAGTTCCATATGCGCGCACTGAACCGGTTCCGCTCGGTGAGCTGCCGGCGCTGCTTGCGGCCGCCGACGCCCATCTCGTCACATTGCGCACCCGCTTCGCAGGCCTTGCGCTGCCATCCAAGATCTATGGCTGCCTCTCTTCGGGGCGTCCCATCTTGTTCGTCGGACCCACGAGCTCCGATGTCCATCTGCTTTGCACGCAGGCGAAACACGTCGTCTACGAACATGTCGAGCCGGGTGATGTTGCGGCGTTTGCCACCGCGCTAGAGCGGCTCGCTAAACCCGGTTCGTAATTTTGGGGGGACGGCTGTGGCGTTCTGCCGTGGGTGGGGCAAACGCACTATCCGAGACCGGCGAGGCGGGTTTTTGCGTGTCGCGCTTGGCCAGCGCGAGATTTTGCCGCCACTGTTCCAGTTGCACCGGCTGCGCGTTACTCGCGTTGCTGGAAACATTCTCGTCTCGACGCCGGCCCCTTAGTGCGAACTCGAGCGTCATGAAAATGATCCGCAAGTCGAGCCACGGCGAAGCATTGCGGATATACCATTCGTCCAGCTGATTTTTTACCTCCGGCGTTAGCAGCTTGGCACCATTCACCTGAGCCCAGCCGGTAATGCCCGGACGGACGGTGAGTCGCGCGGTCGGGTTTGGAGGCTGATCTTCCGGAAGAAGGGGACGCGGTCCAATCAGGGACATGTCGCCGACCAGCACATTCAACAACTGAGGCAGCTCATCAAGTGAGGTGTCACGTAACAGTCGCCCAATTCGCGACAATCGACGATCTTCGGGAACCGGCCGGCCGCGCCAATCGAACGGCGGTTGCAATGTCCGAAATTTGTAGAGGAGAAAAGTGCGACGGCACAATCCGATACGTTGCTGCCAAAAAAACGCAGGCGAGCCCACGTCCAGCAGTACCAACACGCTTACGCCGATAAATAGCGGCATCAACAGAACAATCAGCATCAGGGCCGCGAAGAAGTCGATCAAGCGCCGCACCCGAAAATATGTCGGCGGTGTAAAGCTTGCCGGCGGTATAAAGCTCGATGTCAAGCTTTCGGTTTCATTCTCGCGTGGCGTCTCAGGCCGACTTTCAGCAACGGCCGCCTGAAATCTGCCAAGGCCAATAAGCCCAGGCACAAAATCCAGCCGGATTTCACGTTGGTTACAAACACGCTGCACTTCTTCTAGCGCTTCCCCGGACAGGAGACTGGCGTCCCCGCCAATGATAACCCGGTCGGTACGAATCCCATGCACGGCGAATTCGTCGATGATTGACGTAAGCTCCTGGGGATGCCCAACGACGCGCACGCCCTCGATCGAACGACCAAACATCTGCCGCCTTTCATCCAGCACCGCGATGATGCGAGGCCGATTCGGCGCATAGGCCTCCAGCATTTTGATGTAGAGCGAAGACAAGCGGTTCGATCCGATCATGACGATGTGCTCGGCATCGATGTGCCCTTGTCTCGTGTTGCCGCGGTCTTTCCGTAAAACACGCGCAAACGTTCGTGCCGTGATGAGGCCGGTCGCCAGAATAAGCGCGTGTATGATGGGCGTCGCGCGTGGAATACCCTCGAGGCGAGTAAGGTTGAATAGCACAACACATGTCATGAGGTCGGCGAAGATGACGGCCTTAGCCACGGCGAGCGCATCGTGAACCGAGAAGCAGTCGGCGAGCCCATCCCGAACCCTGAATGCTACAAACGCCGCGAGAGAAAAGGCCGCGGACAAGACGCAGTATGAGGCAACCGTCGACGTCCCCTCGTAGGAGAGGACGTACGCGTCGCGAAAGTACAAGGCCAGTAGCGGCGACGCAAAAGCCCAAACCACGTCGAATACCGACAGGCGGACCGTAAATGCACCGCGCGATGAAGGGCTGGGGACACGCATCGGGGTTCCGTATTCCTTTGCTTGGAGTTCCGTCCCAGCCCCGGCCAATTGCGGTAATATTGTGCGTGCTGCATTGATTGGCAGTCATCAACTAACCGAGTACGACGCCTGCGTCAATTCGATACAACAAAACCAAGGATGCCGCACAAATGCCAATCTTATGCATGACTAACCCTCGCATGGATAAGGGTGATACCCCGCCAAGGTTGTGCTGGTTGAGAAACGGCCTGAACCTGAGTCCCGAAGGTTGCAGTGCAGCATGAGGGTGTGATATTTTAGAACCACCGTCCGGCTTCGTGCGGTGCGGCTGCCGGTGCAAGTTATCCCCCAGAATCGTGAAGCGACGGCCGTGCTCCTGTAAATCCTGAGTCCGGAAAAGGGGTTGGACTGAAAAACCGACCATCAGAGCTCCATGCAAAGGCATAGAATCAATTGAATATTCTGGTCACTGGCGGGGCGGGCTATATCGGGAGCCACGCTTGTAAAACGCTGGCCGCTAAGGGCTACACGCCGGTAAGCTATGACAACCTCTCCCGCGGAAATGGATGGGCAGTAAATTGGGGCCCCCTCGAGAAAGGCGACATTGCCGACACAGCGCGCCTGCGCGCCGTGCTCGAGAAGCACCAACCCGTCGCGTTGATGCATTTTGCCGCTTATGCCTACGTCCCCGAGTCGGTCGCACAACCATTAATGTACTACACTAACAATGCGGCCGGCTCTGCCGCCCTGCTGAAAAGTGTACTTGATTTTCGATGTATCCCAGTGGTGTTTTCATCGACATGTGCTACCTATGGGCTCCCTGAGCGGGTTCCAATTTCAGAAGACCACCCGCAACGTCCGATCAACCCCTATGGGTATTCTAAGCTTTTCGTTGAGCGGATGCTTGCTGATCTCCATGCCGCCAACGGCCTGCCGTGGATTGCGTTGCGCTATTTCAATGCCGCAGGAGCGGATCCTGGCGGCGAGATCGGTGAGGCGCATGATCCTGAAACGCACCTGATTCCGCTGGTGGCCGCGGCCGCGCGTACGGGAGAAGCTGTCCGCATCTTTGGAACTGACTACGACACGCCCGACGGAACTTGCGTCCGTGACTACGTCCATGTGAGCGATATCGCGGATGCGCACGTGCGGGCGCTCGAGCATCTGCTGAAGGGAGGCAAGAGCTGCGCCCTCAATCTCGCCAATGCGCGGGGCTATTCCGTCAAGGAAGTGGTCGCCGCGGCGGGGAGGGTGTGCGGACGCCCCATCCGCACTGAAATTGCCGAACGCCGTCCCGGCGATCCGCCGGTCCTCATCGGGGACGCGAGCCAAGCCCGCGCTCTGCTCGGCTGGCAGCCTGCGCGTTCTGATTTGGAGCTGCAGATCGGCGATGCCTGGAATTGGATGACGCGGCGAAAGTGATGCGGTAGGAAGACCGCGCGTTGGGACCCTGGCCAACCAGGACATGGGCATTGGCTTTTTTCAAGGAGATTGTCGGCATTGCCGTCGGACAGGAGGTAAGCCCAGTGGGGAGTATATCGGGAACGCAGACCAGTATAAACTAAGCCATTCAGATTTTTCAGCGGTTTCGCCGGTTTTATGAACCCAAATCATCCAGTTGTTCAATCGTGCTAAGAAGGATTGGTATTCGGTGTTACTCAGTGTTGACTTTCTGAATTGGCAAGATCTAGGGTGCCGCCAATTCAGAGACCCAAAAAAACTCAGGCGAACGGAGTTGGCTCATGTCGGATTCTTGCGTGGGGGAACTGACGCTGGCGGGGAACGAGAGGTGGTTTCTTGTTCACACCCTGCCAAGAAGCGAGTCTCGGGCTCAGTTGCACCTTGGGGCGCAGGGTTTCAGAACGCATCTTCCGCAGATCCTAAAGACCGTCCGCCACGCCCGACAGCTCAGAACGGTCCGCGCGCCGCTCTTCCCCCGGTATCTCTTTGTCATCCTGGACATCGGGCGCGACCGCTGGCTGTCGGTGCGGAGCACGGTTGGGGTATCAAGTCTGTTTATCTGCGATGGCCGGCCGGTCTCTGTTCCTGCCGGGATTGTTGAAGCGCTTGTCGAACACAGCAACGAAGCCAGTCTGACGCTCTGGGATGCCGGGTTGCGTAGCGGGCAACGGGTCCGCATCCTGACCGGACCGTTCGCTGAATTCGTCGGGACCCTCGATCGGCTCGACGAGACCGGACGTGTGCGCGTCCTGCTGGACATGATGGGAAGCGCGGTGCCTGTCGCGCTGTGCCGTTCGGCGCTCGCGCCGGCGGCCTAGCATCCGCGGCGCGCTTTCGGGCGCGCTGCTTTATCCGTGTTTGGTAGCGGGTGAGGCGATTCACCCGCACGGCGGTAGCGTGCACCGCACAGGGCGCTCATGAATCTTGCAAAGATCCGCTATGCTCGGTTCAATTCGTCATTGGCGCGCATCATTCTCACGCTGTTGTATCGGTCCGGCAGGCCGTACCGGCTTTGGTTCGGTCCGTTGCGCGGTTTGCGGATGTACTACCATCCCTCGATTAATTTTCATGCCATACTCGGCCTCTGGGAGGGTGAAACGTTTGCATTGTTGAATACGCTGTTTGTAAAAAATCGCCTTCTATCCGCGGACAGTATCGTGGTTGATGTTGGCGGGAACATCGGATACTACACCATCTGGCTGTCCACCGTCGCTTTCGGCAGCGGTCACGTGTACTCCTTCGAACCCAGTCTTGAGACCCTGCAATTTTTGCGGAACAACCTGAAAATCAACAATATCTCGAACGCTGAAGTGATCGAGTCGGCTTGTGGTGACCACATCGGGACCACTGATTTTTTCATCGCGAGCCATCATCATTGTTCTTCCCTTCACGCCGATTGGGCCCGGGCCGGAGAAGCCGATGCCAGGAAAGTCACCGTCCCGATGACGACGTTGGACGCTTTCTTTGCGCCGGAAACCGCGCGGCGCGCTCCGGATTTCATCAAAATTGATATCGAGGGGGGAGGCACGTACGCTCTTCCGGGCTGTCGGCGCCTCTTGCGGGACGTGCGACCTTTTCTTCTGATCGAGTCGCATATGCCCGACGAGGATCGGGCAATTTCAAACGTCCTGACCCAATTCGACTATCGTGGATACCGGCTGAACGATGGAAAGTGGGTGCAAAAACCCCAAGCGACACATCCGGACCAAGAGGGGGTGTGGGGTACTTTGTTATTGACCCCACGGGAGCGCTACGCATCGGTAGCCGCCGCGCTTGAAAACCACGGACCAACGCGAAACGGCGCCTTCTCCGCGTGCTAGCAAGTCCCGACGACGGCCGGCGGCGTGACCCGATGGAACCGCGGAGCCTCCGCGGCGGACCGGCGAATGCGGCTGCCGACCGTGCGGAGGTTACCCGGATCGCGGTGCTCAACTCGCATCCGATCCAGTATTTCGCGCCGCTCTACGCTTATCTGAACGCGGCGCCTGATCTCGACGTCACCGCCCTTTACCTGTCGGATTTCTCCATTCGCGGCGGCAAGGATGCCGACTTCGGCCAGGAAGTTAAGTGGGACGTCGACCTGCTTGCCGGATACGAATCATTGTTCTTGGGCGACGCTGCTCATACGCGCGAGCCGGGAGGTTTCTGGTCGTTGGTGGCGCCGCAGGTCTGGGATGAATTGCGCTCCGGCCGATACGACGTGCTCTGGCTGCACGGACACAATTATGCCGCCAACCTTATCGCCCTGGGCGCTGCCAAGACCGCCGGGCTACCGGTACTGATGCGCGGCGAGACGCACCTGGGACTGCCGCGCGGTGGCATCAAGTCGGCTGTGCGGCGGCCGTTCATGGGGGCGCTCTATAAATCGTGCGATCGGCTCTTGGCCATCGGCTCGGCCAATGCCGCCTTCTACCGGGCCATGGGCGTGCCCGATCACAAGATTTTTCTCGTGCCCTATTCGGTCGACAATGAACGCTTCATGCGGGCCGCAAATTTGAGCGAGAGTCAGAAGGCGGATGTGCGAAAGCGATATGGTGTGCCGGCAGACAGGCTGGCGATTCTTTTCGCCGCGAAGTTTACGCCTCGCAAGCGACCAATCGATCTGCTCGCTGCGGCTCGGCGGCTCATGATAAAGACCGCGCGCCCGTTTACTGTGGTGATGGCCGGTTCCGGCGAGCTCGAGCCGGAACTGCGCACGTTCTGCGCTGAACATTCGCTGGAAGATGTGGTGTTCCCGGGCTTCATCAATCAATCCGAGCTGCCCGGCCTCTATGCCGCGTGCGACGTTTTCGTGCTGCCGTCGGAGCACGAGCCCTGGGGGCTCACGGTGAATGAGGCCATGTGCGCCGGTCTTCCGGTCGTGGTCTCACGGGAGGTGGGCTGTGCGGTCGATTTGGTCGAGGACGGCGTGAACGGCTACACGCCGAAGGCCGGGGATGTCGAAGCCATTGCCACAGCGCTTGGCCGCCTGCTCGAGGATGAGGCGTTGCGGCGGCGGCAAGGCCGAGCGAGCTTTGCGCGGATCTCGCACTGGGGGTACCGCGAATGCGCGGAGGGAATTCGGTCGGCGTTGGCCGGTTTGCCGCGCGCCGGCCGATCGAAGCAGACGCTGCGTGCCCAACCTCGTTGAGATCAGTCAGAGACCCATTTGATGTGTGGCGTCGCCGGCATCTACGCCTATCACTATGCCGCCAACCCGGTTGATCGCGCCGAGCTGCGGCGCATTCGCGATCATATGGCGGCACGGGGCCCCGATGGGCTTGGCGAATGGTATTCGTCGGATGAGCGCGTGGGCCTGGGACACCGCCGGCTGGCGATCATCGACCTGTCGGAGCGCGGCGCCCAGCCGATGACGAGCGTCGACGGCAAACTCGTCATCACCTTCAACGGCGACATCTATAACTACCGAGAATTGCGCGCGGCCCTCGAAGCAAGGGGGCGCACGTTTCGCACGCAGACAGATACGGAGGTCCTGCTGCACCTTTACGCGGAAAAAGGTGAAGCGATGGTCAACGATCTCCGGGGGATGTTTGCCTTCGGCCTTTGGGACGCGGCCAAGGGGGCGCTGCTGCTGGCTCGGGACCCATACGGCATCAAGCCGCTGTACTATGCCGACGACGGGTGGACTGTGCGCTTCGCGTCGCAAGTGAAGGCGTTGTTGGCCGGCGGCAAGGTGTCCCGCAGTCATGAGCCCGCCGGCTGGGTCGGATTTTGTCTGTTCGGCAGCGTTCCTGAGCCGTTTACGACCTATCAGGAAATCCGGACTTTGGCGGCGGGATCCACGCTGTGGGTCGATCGGGTCGGCACTCGTGAGCCCAGGCAATATTTTTCCATCGCCAGCGAATATTGTCGTGCGGAAGCCGTGGGCTCGATTGCAAACGACCAGGATCTGCGGCTCCGCGTTCGCGACACGCTCCTTGACAGCGTGCGTCACCACCTCGTGGCCGACGTGCCGGTCGGAGCCTTTCTTTCCGGCGGTATCGATTCAGGCGCGCTGGTGGGTCTGATGCGTGATGCGGGACAGCAGGATATTCAGACGGTGACGTTGGGTTTCGAGGAGTTCCGCGGCACCCGCGAGGACGAGGCTCCCGACGCGGAGAGGATCGCCGCGCACTACGGTGCACGCCATGCCACTCGGTATGTGACCGAGCGGGAGTTCAGGGACGACTTGCCCAAGATTCTTGATGCCATGGACCAGCCCACGATCGACGGCCTGAACACGTGGTTCGTCAGCAAGGCGGCGCGGGAACTGGGCCTCAAAGTGGCGATTTCCGGCGTCGGTGGCGATGAGCTCTTCGGCGGCTATCCGTCATTTCGCGACGTGCCTCGCTGCGTGCGGGCTTTGGCCGTTCCCGCGCGAATTCCGTGGCTGGGCGATCTGACGCGGCGGCTGCTGACCGGCCTCGATCAATTCTCTCATCTCATCAATCCGAAGGCAGCGGGTCTGTTGAAATATGGCGGGACCTATGCGGGGGCATATTTGTTACGCCGGGGCCTGTTCATGCCTTGGGAGCTTGAGGCGGTGTTGGGCCGAGACGTCGCGCGCTTCGGCTTGCGCCGCTTAAATCCGTTTCATGGCATCGAAGCCGCGTTGCGACCCGAGCCGAAGGCCGGCTTCGCCAAGCTTGCCGTGCTCGAGTCCTCGCTGTACATGCGCAATCAGCTGCTGCGCGACGCTGATTGGGCGAGCATGGCGCATTCGCTGGAGGTGCGCCTTCCGCTCGTCGACGTGAAGGTGCTGCGCTGTTTGACACTCGCCACGGCGAAACGCGTGCCCCAGTCGAAGCGACTGCTCGCGACTAGTCCGCGCGTTCCGCTTCCGCTCAAGCTCGCCGAACGGCCCAAGACCGGGTTTGGTACGCCGATTCAGACGTGGCTGCAGGGCGATAAGCGTTTTCAGCAGTGGCCGCACGTTCCTGCGCGTGCGATGGGGAAGGGTTCTTGGGCGAGGCGTTGGGCCTGCCAAATCGCGGAAATATGAGTGGCGGCACGGTGGCCCGGCATTCGTTGCGCGTTCTCGCGTTAGTCACCGACGCGTTCGGCGAGTTTGGCGGAATCGCGCAATACAACCGCGATTTCTTTTCCGCGCTTTCGGCATGCGAAGCGATCGGTGACGTGATCGTGCTGCCGCGCCGAACCGCCATTTCGCCGGGCGAGCTGCCTGCGCGCGTGCGGCAGCTTGGATCTGCGAAAGGCAGGCTCGCTTACGCGTGGGCCGCGCTCCGGGCCGCTCGAACGCACACGCCCATCGACGTCGTGTTCTGCGGTCACGTCTATATGGCGCCGTTGGCGGCGGGCATCGCCTCGCTTCTGCGCGCTCCGCTCTGGGTTCAAGTGCACGGGGTCGATGCCTGGGACCAACTATCCGGACTGACCCGGCGCTCGGTCGAAAAGGCGGTCCTGGTCACCTCGGTGAGCCGCTATACACGACGGCGCCTGCTCGAATGGATCGACATCGACCCTGCTCGCGTGAAGGTTCTTCCGAATACGGTGGATCCGCAGTTTCGGCCCGGGCCAAAACCCGACTACTTGCTGGACCGTTATGATCTGCGCGGAAAAAAAGTGCTCATGACCGTCTCCCGCCTGGCCAGCGCGGAGCGCTATAAGGGACACGATCGGGTGATCCGGATCTTGCCGCGGATCTTGCTCGATCATCCCGAAACGGTCTACCTCATCGTCGGTGACGGCGACGACCGGCCTCGACTCGAGGCGCTGGCAACGGAATGCGGTGTTGCGGATAGGGTTCGGTTCACGGGCCTCGTGCCGGCCGCGGAGATGTTCGATTATTTTCGGGTGGCCGATTCGCATGTGATGCCGAGTACGGGCGAGGGCTTCGGCATCGTTTTCCTTGAGGCCGTGGCGTCAGGGATCGACGTCATCGGCGGCAACAGCGACGGGAGCGTTGACGCGCTCGGCGACGGCGCGCTCGGCGCGGCGGTCGATCCCGACAACCCCGAGGAGCTGGCGGCTGCCATTCGCTCGTCACTCGATCACCCGGTCCGCGACAGCAGTCGGGTGGGGCGTTTCAGGCGCGAGCTCTTTGCGCAGCATCTCGAGGCGCTGGTGGATTCGACGCTGCCATGCTCCCGCGCGAGCGTCGCCAACGTGGGACTCGGTTATAGTTCGGCGAACGAAAACGCATGAATAACGATCAACGCAACGAGGCGTTGGCGGTGGGGGATCCGCCGCTTCCATCGGGCTATGGGAGAACAGATGGCCGCCCGCTTGCCGATTCGGCGGCCAACGTTCCCGCGCCTGCGTCGTCGCAAGAGGTCATCATCGAGCCTGGTCGCCTTGAACGCCACTATTGGCGGGATCTGTGGCGGTATCGGGAGCTGTTCCGCGTGCTGGCTTGGCGCGACGTATCGGTCCGCTACAAGCAGACCGTCATCGGCGCGGCCTGGGCGCTTATTCGGCCGTTCCTGACCATGGTGGTCTTCACGATCGTCTTCGGCAAGATCGCGGGGCTTCCGTCGCAAGGCGCTCCCTATGCGCTCCTGGTCTTCGCCGGCATGCTGCCGTGGACCTTTTTCTCCACGGCGCTCGCCGAAGCCTCCAACAGCCTGATCAGCAATGCCAACCTGATCAGCAAGGTCTACTTTCCGCGGCTGATCGTTCCCGCCGCGGCCGTGATGGTGAGCCTTGTCGACTTCTTCATCAGCCTGGTGATTCTGGTCGGGCTGATGGTTTGGTACCGTTACCCCCCGGGATGGCAGATTCTGCTGCTGCCGATTTTCGTCGCGATTGCGTTCCTGGCGAGCCTCGGGCCTTCGCTGTGGATCACCGCGCTCAATGTCAAATATCGGGATTTTCGCTACGTCATCCCGTTCATCGTCCAGCTCGGGTTGTATGTGTCGCCAGTGGGATTCAGCTCGAGCGTCATACCGGGGCAATGGCGGCTGCTGTACTCCATCAACCCCGTCGTCGGCGCTATCGATGGATTCCGGTGGTGCATCCTGGGCGGCGAGAGCCAGCTGTATATGCCGGGCTTCTGGATGAGCATCGTCGTCACCGGCATCTTCCTGTGGCTTGGCGTCCGCCAGTTTAGAAAGATGGAAAAGAGCTTCGCGGATTTCATCTGAATCTCCGCAGCCTTGATAACGTACCGGCAAAGAGTGAACACTGGTCCTTGATGTGCGAGGTATCGGAATCGCTCCATAAGCGAGTTGATCAGGCCGGCCTGGCAGAGGATGTCATTCAGGGCGCTCGGAACGCAAGGCTAGTCGACATGAACGATGACATCATCTCCGTTTGGACGTCTCGCGCCAAGTACGGATATCCGACGCCGAGCTTGCATCGCGATGAAGCGCTGGAAGCCATCATTATGGCGTCCTACCGAGCGTTTTCCGGAAACGACACGGCCCGATTGTCGAAGACGGCGGAAAATATCAAGGATATCTGTCGGATAAACGAAATCTTTGCTGAGCGTTATCCCGAATTCTCCACGGTTACCGCCCGGGCCGGAGTTTCCGGAATGTGGCCGGCGGCCGGGCATGAGAAGGGGCGGATTATACGGACGATATGCGTTCACGAGGCAGCGCTAGCAAAGCGGAAAAGTGTTTTTTGCCTCCCATGTCATTTGAAACGAACCAGGCAACGGACTGATCGTAGGCGAGAGGGGCGGCTGTGATCGAAGCGTCGGTAGTGATCTGCTCTCATAACCCTCGTCAGGATTATCTTGGAAGAGCACTCAAAGCTTTGAGTCACCAAACGTTACCCGTCAGCCAATGGGAACTCATACTCGTTGACAACGCCTCCGGCAGCCCCTTGGAGAGGGCATGGGACATCACTTGGCATCCGCAAGGCGGTCACATTCGTGAAGAACAAATTGGGCTGACCTATGCTCGACTGGCAGGCATTAGGCAGTCCCGAGGCGGGCTCATCATATTCGTCGACGACGATAATGTGCTTGATCCAAGCTACGTGGAGAGTGCGTGCTCCATCGCCAAGAGATTTCCGCAAATTGGGGCTTTCGGGGGTAGCTTGGTCGGCGAATTCGAGACGCCGATTCCGGAATGGACGCAGCCGTACCTGGAGGGTCTTTGCATTAGGCAAATCGCACGCGAGCGCTGGGCCAATGATTATTCCTGGTCCGACGCCGTGCCGTATGGCGCGGGCATGTGCGTTCGCAGAGCTGTGGCGCACCGGTATTGCCAAGAGCTTGAAACGGCGGACTTGCGTAGGAAACTGGGCCGATCGGGAGCGAGGCTTAACTCCGCTGAGGATTTGGATTTGGCCTGGACTGCGATCGACCTCGGACTAGGAACGGGCCGTTTTCCCGAACTGAAGGTCGTTCATCTTATCCCGACTGAACGTCTAACGGAGGAATATATCGTTCGCTTGTATGCCGGATTTGCGTACTCCAACACTATACTCCTGGGCGCTCGTGGACTGGGGAGTGCAGAGCCTCGGACGGAGTGGCGCAGTGCGCTTCGGCATTGGTTCGCGACCGTTAGATTGCGCGGCATAGCTCGTCGGGTTTATTTTGCCTCACGAGCGGCCAGAAAAGAAGCTTGGCGAGCACTTGCCGAAGGCGGCATGAGCGTCGAGGTCGGGGCGAGATATAGGCGAGGCCCAAGAACCTCCGCCTCGGCGCCGAAGCTACGTGGCGGGCAGATAGTGGAGGAACGTTGAAGAGCAGAGCTACGGGCCGCGGTCTGGTTCAGTTTGGTGTCGAAGCTTATTCAGAGAGCGCATCAGACGATGCTTACTCGTGCTTGAGACGGTAAAGTCGGGCGGCTGAATTGCAGGCTTGACCGCCTCCGCCATTTTTCAACAGAAGCCGGTGTATCGCGATCATTCCATGCTTGAAGGTTCGGTAATCATCTGCTCTTATAACGCTCGTAGGGATTATTTTCACAAAGTGCTCTGGGCGCTGGACAACGAAACTTTGCCGAGAAGCATTGGGAGCTTCTAGTGATGCTTCAGAGAAACGATTGGAGACGGAATGGGGTACCGGCCGGCGCCCGCAAGCTCGGCATATTCGGGAAGAGGGGCCTGTCAAGACCCACGTGCTCTTGACGGGCATTAGACAAGCCCGGGACTACTCCTGGTTCGATGCGTTCATTACGGAGCGGGAGTGTGCATTCGCAGGATCGTCGCCAAGCGTTAATGCGCGGACGTGCAAAATGGCCTCTTGCGACGGAGCCTCGGCCCGATCGGAACGCGGCTCTCAAGTGCCAAGGACTTGGATCTGGCCTGGACGGCGATCGACGTCGGGGCTTGTGGCACCGGCCGTTTACGGCGGTTGCGTGGGAGCGGCGCGTGCAAATTAAAGCCATGATTCAGAAGAGTCTGAGTTGTCTTGGATACAAACTAGCTCGAATAGACGCAGCACAATCGCGCTTTATTCCAAGGCGAGCGCATTTTGACGGTGGCGCGGTTCAGTTCGACTACTGGATTACCAAACCCATTTATGAGGAGTGGTACGATTCAAGAGGATGGGCTGAGAGCGCCGAGTTCGAGCAACTTTCCAAGCTTACAAAAGCTGGGGACTATGTTCTTGAACTTGGATGCAATATTGGTTTCACGACAATGATATTGTCTCGTCTAGTTGGGGAACGCGGTAGGGTGGTCGGCGTCGACATGAATCCTCGGAATATAATCGTTGCGCAAAGCAACGTGTTCCTTAACAAGGCCGTTAATGTCCACCTCGTGCATGCGGCGGTCGGAGCGTCAATCGGCGAGATTGGATTCGCAGACGAAGAGAACGGCTATGTGTCCGAGGAGTCGCCGGCAAAGGTGCAAATGACAACGTGTGATCAGCTTGACAAGGAATGGGGGCCTTTCAACATAGTGAAAATTGACGTTGAGGGCTACGAAGGTGCCGTCTTAACAGGAGCCGAGAGGCTCCTTGCCCGAACGCCAAAGATAGCAATTGAACTGCATGGTCAGCAGTTGGTGCGGTACGGTGCGACGGTTGAGGGCATCATGCAGCTTTTGGACGGGCGACGATATGCAGGTAAAATGTTCACCCGACCCAATTTTAACCTACTCAAAGATTTTGAGCCGGAACAAATCGATGATGATCTAATCACAAATGTATTTCTCGAGCCGAAGCGTGCTTCGTAGACGATAGCTCTATTTCTGGGTGCCATCAGTTCGACCCTTCGACCCTTCGACCCTTCACGGGACTAAACGTTGAATCGTGCGTCGCTCGGCTGGCCTAGTGGCCGGAGCTCATAGGGTGTTGCGGTTTGCATGAGCTGCCGGTGTCGCCAGGACGCAAAACGGGATCGCCGCGAACGATCGAAAACGACAACGCGCCGCGGTCATGACGGGTCGCGTTGGCTGAGAATCAGCGCCGGCGATCGATTTGCGAAAGCGCGCGGCCGCGCTCGGCGATCGCGGCGTCACGCTGCGCGCGCCGCCGCGTAAAGAGGAAGCGGAATTTTCGGATGGCGTTAATCCGAAGGCTGAATTCATGATCGACACCGTCGTGACCGTCGAAAACGTGTCGAAGCATTATTTGGTTGGACATCAATCGGCGCACCGCGAGCGTTATGTAACGCTCCGTGATATTGTCGGACGCGAGGTACGCAATTTCACACGTAAGGCCTTGGACGTGGCTCGCGGACAGCAGATCGTCCAGGGCGACGAGATCGAGGAGTTCTGGGCGCTTAAAGACATAAGCTTCGAAGTCAAGCGCGGCAAGGTTGTGGGTATCATCGGCCGCAACGGTGCAGGCAAGAGCACGCTGCTTAAGATACTTAGCCGAATAACGGAGCCGAGCACGGGCCGGGCGCGCATTCGAGGGCGCGTAGCCAGTTTGCTTGAAGTGGGCACCGGTTTTCACTCCGAGCTAACTGGTCGCGAGAACATTTTCCCAAATGGTGCAATCCTCAGCATGACGCGCGTGGAAGTAAGACGCAAGTTCGATGAGATTGTGGCGTTTGCCGAGGTTGAAAAGTTTCTTGACATGCCGGTGAAGCGCTATTCGTCGGGTATGTATGTGCGCTTAGCCTTCGCGGTAGCCGCAAATCTGGAGCCCGAGATTTTGATTGTCGACGAGGTCTTGGCGGTCGGTGGCGCCCAATTTCAGAATAAGTGTCCCGGCAAAATGCAATCTGCGGCCGCGCACGAAGGACGTACATGATGATCTTAGGCACTGAGGCCCTCAGTAAAAATCAGCCCCGCGAAAGGACGGCGAACCAGATCTCTTCTCGTGCTCCGGCAAGTAAGCCAATGGCTGCACAAACGGGCCAGGCCAGAACAAGTAATAAACGAATTAATTCCTTCAAACTAACTACCAGAAGCACCGATTGACGAATGTGCCTGGAGATGCGGTGCTCTGGTGCGGTAGCCGGTTCGGCGGAGTGATATGTATCGGGCAGTAAATGCGGTAAAGGCAGGCCTGCTGAAGCTGGATCTTCGCGGCAGGCTTGACCGCGCTGGCATCGAGCGTTGGTTGGCGCCGCTCCGAACGCTGCGCCAAACGTGCGGCTGGCGGCCGGCACGCACCTTGCTCGGTCGGGCGCGCCGTATCCTTGTTATTCGTCCCGATGAAATCGGCGATGTGATCCTGACAAGCCCGTTTCTGCGCGAGTTGCGCCGCGCTGCGCCGCGAGCGTACATCACGCTGCTGGTGAAGGCGGAGTGTCGGGAGCTGGTCGAACATTGCCAATATGTAGACGCGGTTCATGGGCTCAATTTCGGCGGCGGCGGCGGCGGCGCCAGGCAACGCATGCGCTTGTGTTTAGCTGCCTGCCGGCTGCGGTGGAGCCGGTTACCCTGGCGCGGCTACGATCTCGTGTTGCTTCCGCGCCGGGACGTGGATTGGTACAACTCGGAGCTTATTGGCCACCTGCTCGCCGGGCGCGGGGCGCTTGTGGTGCAGCGGGAGACGATCGTCAAACGCTCTCGCCCTGTGCCGCCAGAACCGCGGGTTGTTTTCGAGACGCATTTCTGTGCGCAAATTGAACATGAAGTACTCCATCCCCTGCGGTTCCTTCGTTGGTGCGGAGCGGCGGATGCCACCGATCCCAGCCTCGAATTGTGGCTCACCGAGGCCGATCGTGCCTTTGCGGACGCTTGGCTTCGCCAGCATCTGAAGCGGCGGGCGCCACTGATCGTCTTGCACCCGTCGGGCGGTCGCTCGTGGCTGAAGCAGTGGCCGGCCGCAAACTTCCGGGCGTTGCTAAACCAACTGAAGGCGGAATTCTCTTGCGAGTTTTTGATAGTTGGTGGCGAGGGTGAAGGCTGGATCACCGATGAGTTCGCAAGCGAGGCGTGCGAACGCGTCGTGGTGGCGGTGGGTCAGTTCACGCTGCGCCGCCTTTCCGCCGTGCTGATGCAGGCCGCTCTTTTCGTGGGCGGCGATTCCGGGCCGATGCATCTCGCCGCGGCAGCCGGAACGCCCGTGATTGCCGTTTTTGGTCCGACCAGCCAGCTGCGTTTTCGACCGTGGGGCGGGGATTGCCGGGTCGTCTCCCAGCGGTACGCCTGCTCACCGGACGTGCTGGGTACTTTCGAAGATCGCTGCTCAACGTGTCTTTATCCGGAACCGCGTTGCCTGACGGAATTGTCCGTTACCTCGGTTCTGGCCGAGGCGCGCGCCATTCTGCTCCAAGCACCGTCTTTAGCGGCGCAATAGTGCGCGGCGGCACGCTAGGTTATCGGATCCCTCTGGCCCCTCGGTTGGGTCGCCCGCGCAAGCGGATTTCGGCACTCCGTTCAGAGAGGTGGCAGAAGAGAAATGACAGGATGCGTCTGGGACTACTCACTACTCTTGCGACGAACATCGGTGACGACTTCATTCGTGACGGGCTTCTTCACGTTGTCCGTGAATTGCTGCCGGAGTGTGGCCTTGAATATGTGGCGGTCTGCAAGCATGAGCCGCACAGCGTTTATCCGCTTTGGCATCCGCTCCGGGCTGTAGGCAATAATAGTTTTTGTCATCGAACAATACCGGGGCGGGTCCGCGGCCTGGCCGAAGATGTGTTGCCGTCGTTCGGATTCAGCCGTTTCGATGCTTGTGACCTCATCCTACAATGCGGGACGCCGGTCATCTGGGACGGTTGTCGCAATAGCGAATGGGGGCGTTTGATATGGCATGACGTACTTGCGCGACTGGGCGGGAGCGGGAAGCCCATTCTGAACGTCGGCGGTGGCTCATGCTATCCTTGGACTAGGCAGCCGACGACCCTGGTCGGCAATGCTGATGAGCCTTTTGCTCGACTTATGCTCGACGCATGCCAGCTTACGACGGTCCGTGACAGGCTTGCCCGAGACATGTTCGCGTCGCTCGGGTACCAGGCACAGCATTTTTGTTGCCCCGCCATGCTTGTCGGGAAGACTTTGGTTGATCCCGCACGACCGTCTCGCAAGGTGGCGATTAATTACATGCATGGCGGCGGTCACTACGGTTACGGCCAGGAGATCGATGCAGGGGCGTGGGAGAATACCTTGCGCCAGATGATTGCAAAGATACAAACGGTCGGCTGGCAGCCTATCTTCCTTGCGCATAACGAGGCCGAGTTGAAACTTGCTGCGCAAACGTGGCCGGAGCTGCCGCGTTCGCATCCAGCTAGTCAGCGTGAATATTTCAATCTCATACGGGACGCTGCTTTTGGCATATTCAACCGGATGCATGCCGCCGTGGCGGCTGCGGGTCTTGGTATTCCTTCCGTTTCAATTGGGACGGACACCCGGAACTTAATGGTCGAAACTTTGGGTTTGCCGGTATTCTACGTTAAGGAGGCGACCGTCGACAATATTTCGGCGGCGGTCGATTCCCTGCTGCTTAATCGCGATCGTGAGTCGGAACGGTTGCTTGCCTTGCGTGATGTCACGCGGGAGAACTATAAGAAATGCCTGCGGCCGTTCCTTGCACCTTTTGGAAGAAGCACTTGATCGCCGGAAGTAGAGCCGACGTTTGATGATGAGCGACTTTCGCGACTCGGGCCGGCCTATAGGGTGGAGCTCATGACGTGTTGCCGCTTGCACGAACTGCCAGCGCCGCCCGCAGGTAAGACAGGATGGCCTTGGACAATCGAGAGCAAAGGGGCGTCCCCGGTCATGACCAATGGGCTGCCGTGGCCGAAAATCAGCATTGTAACGCCGAGCTACAATCAGGGTCCGTTCATCGAGGAAACAATCCGGTCGGTCCTTCTGCAGGGCTATCCGAATTTGGAGTACATTATCTTCGATGGCGGTAGCAAAGATGAGACGGTCGAGATCATTCGGAGGTACGATCGGTGGATTTCGTCCTGGACGAGCAAGCCCGATCGCGGTCAGGTCGATGCCTTGAACCGGGCGCTGCCGCAAACCACCGGCATTGTGATGAATTGGCTAAACTCGGACGATTTGTTGCTACCCGGAGCGCTTGTCGCAATCGCTGAGCTGTTCAGTTTGAACCCCGGCATCGATATGGTGTCCGGAGCGCGGCTGCAACGTTCCGCGCGGACGGGCACTGAGGTTGCCTGGGTACCCTGGCTGGACAAGTGGCCGCTGATTTCGGTCGGCTTTCCGCTTTTCCCGCAGGAGGCCACCTTTTTTTCCCGGAGGGTCTGGAGCGCCATTGGAAGCTTCGACGAGGGGCTGGACTACGCGTTTGACGGGGCGTTTTTTTCCATGGCTACCGCGCGTGCGGAGATGATCGTGCTGACCGCGACGCCGCTTGGGGTAATGAACGCCTATCTCGAGCAAAAGTCGCTTCGAAAGGATGAAACGATGAAGCGAAACCAGGAAACGCTCCACGAATTGGTCGTTTCTAGATTGGCATGGTTTCACAAGCCGCTGGTACGGTTGTGCTATACGCGTTTTCGGATATATGGTGAGGCCCTTCTGCGATGTGCCGTATATCGCCGAGCGAAGTCGAAATTCCGGATTGGTGAATATGACTGGCGCGAGGACAAATGGGTTTTGGTTCCGCTTTAGTCTGGTCGAGCGTGAAATGAATGTGGAGTTCTCTCCCGCTCGAGCCGCTTCGCTGCTTTAGTCAGCCGCGCGATTGAGGCCGGTGCTGCTGCGATGTCTTTGACCCATGCATGCCCGCTGAAGCCGTTATAGTGCCGCGATGCTGGTGAGCGTTGTCATTCCGGCGTTCAATGCGCAGGAGTGGCTACCGGAGACCCTTGGAAGCGTTCTCAAGCAGACCTACAAGGATCTAGAGATCGTCGTGATCGATGATGGATCAAGCGACGGTACGGCGCAGGTTGCCGAGGCGGTCTTGCGGAGCGGCGAGGTTCCGTATCGGATCACGCGTCAAGCCAATATGGGCGTGAGCGCGGCGCGGAACCGCGGCTGGCGGAGCGCGCGAGGGCAGTGGGTTCAGTTCCTTGACGCCGATGATCTGCTCCACCCTCGAAAGATCGAGCTGCAGATGGCACTGAGCGAGGCGCAGGGGGCCGCTGACGTGATTTACTCGGATTGGCAGAAGCTGGTTCGCAAGGCGGCTACTTGGCAAGGTGAAGGCCAGGTTAGAGCACCCAACATCGGCAAACATGCCTTAGCCGATATTCTTCTGGATGCGAATTTCCAGCAACTTGGAAGCCAGCTATTCAGGGTAAGGGTGTTGGAGGGCATCGGGGGGTTCGACGAGGCGCATGACCTTGTTGAAGATGTTGAGCTGTGCATAAAGATAGCGCTGGCCGACGGCGTGTTCGTAAAGGCGCGGTCAAGCGGACCGGTTTTTTGGTATCGCGATCGGCCTGGATCCCTCTCCAAGTCCAACCAACGGCAATTTGTCGAGGCGTGCATCAGAAATGCAAAGCTCGTGGAGCGGCATGTTCGGACGAGCGGAAGCGGCGATGCCAAGACCATCGACGCTATCGTCGACGTATACTACGGCGGCACCAGATATTTTGCCGATCACGATTGGAACCGGTTCGAGGAGATCGTGTGCGATATCGAAGCGCTTCGACCAGGGTTCGTGCCGAAGGCGCCTGCGCGGCTGAAAATGCTCAGCCGCATAGCCGGCTATCGAGGGGCGGAGCGGCTGGCGGTCCTGTACCGAAGGAGCAAGAGTCTAGCGGGGAACTTGCGGCGGGATAGATCGAGCAAGGCCGGTGGATATTTGGGATAGCCCTGAGCGGCTGCCTGCCGGATGAGGGTTCTACACGTTCCGTTCACGTTTGCCCCTGATCCGGTGGGTGGCACCGAGATCTATGTTGAAGCGTTGGCTCGAGACCTAGGAGCGTGTGGTATCGAGGTCCTTGTAGCGGCTCCGTCCTGCAGCGGGACGGACGAGGTCTACGAGCACAACGGGTTGCGGGTGCGACGCTATCGCTCGGCACCCGAGAGCAAGCATATGTTGCGCGAGCTCTACGGCGGGGGCGATCCGGAAGCGAGCTCCGCTTTCGCCCGGATACTCGATGAGGAATCCCCCGATATCGTTCACCTTCATGCCTTCACCCGGGCGGTTTCCGTGTTGCTCGTTCGGGCCGCCAAGCAGCGCGGGCTTCCTGTCGTTTTCACCTATCACACGCCGACGGTGTCTTGCGAGCGAGGCACTCTGATGCTTCGGGGCAAACAGGCATGCGACGGGGTGCTCTGGGTTCGGCGCTGCACGAGTTGTTCCCTCCAGGGCCGAGGCCTGCCGCATGCAGCCGCGACACTGCTGAGCTATGCACCTCGTCAGATTGCGGACCTGCTCGAGAAGGCGAATCTGAGCGGAGGCATATGGACGGTTTTGCGAATGCCTGAGCTCATCCGGGCGCGACAGGAAGCATTCCGGGCCCTGATGCGGGAGGTAGATGGGGTCGTGGCGCTGCGCGAATGGATCGGGACGCTCTTGGTGCGCAACGGAGTGCCAGGTTCAAAAATCACCGTCTCGCAACATGGGTTGCCGGACGACCGGGATACTCGGGGAGCGCTGATCGATGTCGCCGAGGCACCCCTGCGCGTCGCCTTTCTTGGACGCGCGGACAAGGTGAAGGGAGTAGACACCTTAATCGAGGCCGTGCGAGCGCGGCCGGGATTGAATATCGAGCTGGACCTCTATGGCGTAGCCCAGAGCGTAGCCGATCGGGGATATTGGACCGTGCTTCAATCCCTAGCCGCCAACGACCCGCGGATCACGTTCCGTCCGGCTGTCCCGCATGACCAGGTCGTCTCATTGCTAAGGCGCTATCACATTCTGGCAGTGCCGTCGCGGTGGATGGAGACCGGGCCGCTGGTAATTCTTGAATCGTTCGCGGCGGGCACGCCGGTCATAGGTTCCAACCTGGGGGGCATCGCCGAGTGGGTTCGGCACGAGAAGAATGGGCTACTTGTGGAATTGGACGACGTTCGGAGTTGGGCCGATGCTCTCAGTCGGTGTGCAGGGGATCGTCGCTTGCTTGCGACATTGCGGGAAGGGGTGATGCCTCCGCGCAGTATGGCGGACGTGGCCCGGGAAATGGCTCAGATGTACCGCAGCCATGTTAATTCCAAGGAGCATGCGCATTGATCAAATACTCGGGCCCTGGACTTGAGCAGCTTGACGACAAAAAAGTGGAAAGTGGAGGCGGCGTCTTGGAACGGTCTTTCTTGGTCCGAATCTTCGGCTTCCGGGCCGCTCTCTTTCATGGTGATTGCCTGGTATGGGACCGATGGCGTTGGCTCGAGCGGCGGCTGCCGCCTACACGGGATGATCTCACATTAATCGACATTGGATGTGGCAACGGAGTTTTTACTATTGGCGGGGCGATCCGCGGCTACCATTCCGTCGGGTTGAGTTGGGATGAGCCGAATCAAACCCTCGCCGTCGAGCGAGCGAAGATTTGCCGGGCAGCTCACGTCGATTTCCCCATGTTGGATGTTCGTCAGCTCGGAAGCGAGAGGCAGTTCAACGGTAAGTTCAATGTCGGGCTTTGTCTCGAAACCGTAGAACACATACTTGATGACAAGAAACTGTTCACGGATATCTTCAATTGCCTCAAGCCGGGCGGGTTTCTCTTATTGTCGACGCCATTCTATTTCTATAGGGCGATCGGCTCCGAGGATGACGGCCCATTCCCCGAAAGCGAAACGGGCGGGCATGTCAGGAGGGGGTACACGGCCTCGATGCTGATGGAGCTGTGCAGAGAATCCGGCTTCACGGTTGAAGAGATCAGCTCTTGCAGCGGATTTTTCAGCCAAAAGATCACCGCCTTGCTGCGGCTGTTCGACCGGGTGCACTTGTACCCGCTGGGTTGGCTGCTCATTTTGCCGCTTAGGATTCTGCCCCCGCTACTTGACCCGCTAGTGCGTCGATTGACCGGGTGGCCTGACTATTCGATCTGTTTGCTCGCATACAAGCCGCGCTGGTCCAAGCCGCGGGCGGAACGTGAAGAGACTCCAAGGTCTGGGCGGAGGGAGGAAATTAGGTCTGGTCGGATGCCATGAATCGGCGCATTTTATATGTTCAATACTCGGATCCGGCCGCATATCCGCCAATTGAGCATTCATCGGGTCTTCTGGCCGAGCGAGGCTGGGACATTGTAATCCTCGGCATCGGGGCGATCCGCGACCATGGCATGGAATTACCCGCGCGCCGGCGCATTCGAGAGAAGAGAATTCCGATCTTTCGAGGGGGCTGGAAGCAGAAGTTGCAATATATTTGGTTCGTCGTTTGGGTTTTATGCTGGACGTGCCTGTGGCGGCCTCGATGGATTTACGCGTCTGACCCGCTTTGCGGCCCGGCCGTGTGGTTTGTTCGGAAATTGACCAGTGTTTGCGTGGTCTATCACGAGCACGATTCTCCGAATCTTGATCAGGACCGATCATGGTTCATGAGGACAGTGTTTCGCTATCGAGGAAGGCTTGGGAAGGAAGCCGAGCTGTGCGTACTTCCGCAAGAGACGCGGTTGGCCGAGTTCCTAAGGGCAACCGAGCGGAGCGGACCGGCATTCTGCGTCTGGAATTGTCCCCGGCTTGAGGAAGTCATGGATTTCAACTCGGGCCCGGGCCCGGGGCAGGGACTGATCATTTACTATCATGGCTCGATTACGCGCTCGCGCTTGCCGACTCAATTGATCGTCGCGGCCAGCCGCTTCAATGGGGCAGTTCAACTGCGGCTCGCGGGCTATGAACCGGCCGGGAGCGTCGGCTACGTACGAGAGTTGATGAACCTGTCAAAAGAGAAAGGAGCGGCTGACCTGATCGATTTCGCAGGCACCATACCCTTTCGGAGAGACCTTCTTCGGACTGCTTTGGGGGCTCATATAGGGCTCTCGTTCATGCCAAAAACGTCGGCAGACATCAATCTGCGGCATATGGTCGGGGCCTCTAACAAGCCGTTTGACTGCATGGCCTGTGGCCTACCCTTGCTGGTCACGAAGCTGCCGGATTGGGTGTCGACGTTTGTCGAGCAGGGCTTCGCGCGCGCGTGTGACCCCGAGGATCCCGACTCGATCGAGGCTGAATTGCGTTGGTACCTCGACCACCCGAATGAGCGCCTTGAGATGAGTCGCATATGCAGGGAAAAGATACGCGAGGCTTGGAACTATGAGAGCTTGTTCGCGCCAGTTCTGGCCCGTATCGAAAATGCCTGACGTGCGGAAATTCCGCTAACATTCATGCGGGTGCTGATCGTAGGCTTCAGCCAGCCTGGTCATATGGGCAGTTATCTCGCTTCCGCGGCCAAGCAATTGGGCCTCGACTATCAGATTATCGATGCCGGCAGGGCCGAGGCGAGCAGCCGCATCGGACAAAGCTTTCATTGGCGCATGCGCGGCAAGAGGCCTGGCCGGCTCCGCCGATTTGGTGCGCAGGTTCTGGATGCTTGTGCGGAGATGCGTCACGATCTGGTGTTGGCCACTGGGCGCGCTCCGCTCGATCGATCGCACATCGAGGGCCTGCGCGCGCTCGACGCAACCGTCATCAACTATTCCACCGATGATCCGTGGAATCCGGCACTGCGGGCGCGGTGGTTCCTTGCCGCCATCCCGTCCTATGACGCAATTTTTTCGCCGCGACGTGCCAATCTGGATGATTTCCGCCGCTGCGGCGTGCGCGCCGTTCACTTTCTACCGTTTGCCTACGATCCCGAAGTTCACCGGCCGTGGACGGACATGGCCTCGGCCGGCCCTCCGAGCGACGTGCTGTTCGTCGGCGGTTGCGACGCGGACAGGCTACCCCTCATCGGTGCGCTCATCGATGCAGGTCTCAACTTGGCCCTGTTTGGCGGCTACTGGAATCGGCATATCAAGACGCGCCCCTATTGGCGGGGTCTGGCGGACCAGGATACGATCCGATCAGCGTCGGCCACCGCGCAGGTCTGCCTCTGCCTGGTCCGTCGCGCCAATCGCGACGGCAACGTGATGCGCAGCTTCGAGGCGGCCGCGATCGGCGGTTGCATTTTGGCCGAGGACACGGACGATCATCGGGCGTTGTTCGGACCCGAAGATCATGCGGCTCGGTATTTTAGGACACCTACGGAGCTCGTGCAGCAAGCCAAGATTCTTACGGCCGATGCTGAGGCTCGACGCCGTCTCTCGGCTCGGCTGCGCGAGCGAATGGCTGCCGGCGGCAATACCTATGCCGATCGGCTGGCGGCCATGCTGCGATTGTCCGGCATGGACAGTTCGCCCCAAGACTTGGCGGTACCCGCTTGATGAGGTCCACCCGCCATCGGGAGGTTAGCATCGGCGCCCAGGATTGCATTTTGCGCGCAGGGATGATGGCGTTCCAGCCATGCTGACCCTTGTATTGATCTGGGTCGGCGTGTGCGCCGTCATGATGTTGCTCGGGAATCAGGGCCGGCCCCATAGCGCGGGTCTTCCGTTGGCATATTTGCTCGGACTGTCGATCATCCACGTCCCCGGTGCCATGGTCTATATCGACTCCGAAAACTGGGAGACCAAAGCTGATTGGACGCGGGTGGGCTTCGAGCAAACCGTCATTGGCATGGTCGCCTTCCTAGTCGGTGTGCTGATTGCCAGATTCACCAGTTTTGCGTCGCGTCAGGGTGGAAGCGTGACGCCGGCGAGGGATTTAGCCGCGCTAGACCGACTGGGAGTGCTCTATTTCTCCGCCGGTCTTGTCTGCTTCATGTCGATGCAGTTTCTAGGGAGCGTCGCTTCGCTCAGTGCGATTATCTCTTCGCTCGGCGCTTTGATGATAGTCGGCGCGTGTCTCCGGCTGTGGGTGGCGCGCCAAGGCGGAGATCGGGGCAAGCAGTGGCAGACGATAGCTGTGTTACCGTTGCTTCCCCTGCTCACACTGGTTAAGGACGGCTTTCTCGGCTTTGGCACGTACTGGGTGCTGGCTATCGGGGCCTTCGTATTGAATCAATCAAAGCGATCGCGCGCTGTCTATTTTGTGCTCGCGCCGATTGTTGCTTTCGTTGGACTCTCTACCTTTGTGAACTACATGGCCTCGCGGGACGAATACCGAAAGCTCGTTTGGTATCAGCAGATCGGGATCGGCGATAGAATCCAGCGGATTGCCGACATTTTTCAGAATTTCGAATGGGTAGACTTCGCAAATTCGAAGCATCGCTTCGCAATCGACGGAAGGCTCAACCAGAACCTGCTCATTGGTCTGGCCGCGCAGCGGCTCGAATCCGGGAGCGTGGACTACGCATCCGGTGCGACCATCGGCGAGATGATCGTGGCGCTGATTCCGAGAGCATTATGGCCGGATAAGCCTCAGGTTGGCGGCGGTGGGAATGTTGTGCAGCATTTCACCGGCTTCAAGTTTGCAGAGGGTACAAGCGTCGGCGCTGGCCAAGTGCTCGAGTTTTATGTGAATTTTGGCGTGTGGGGAGTCATCGGCGGGTTCCTGGTGCTGGGGTGGTTGATCGGATTCATGGACTTGCGCATTATCGATTCCCTTGAGCGGGGCGAGCAAAGTGGTTTCGTCTTGTGGTTCCTGATAGGCGCGGCGTTGCTGAATCCGGGCGGCAATCTCCTCGAAGTGGTTACGACTTCGGCGAGCGCGGCCATCGCCGGTAAGGGCATAGGCTACCTCCTTAATAGACGCTTTGCCTGGCTGACGGCTGGCCGCGGCGCGGAACCAGGACCAACCGCAACGACAATCCCCGGCGGCACGCGCTAGTGAGTCACCTGGACCCGCACCGACGAGCGGCCAGACTGCGCGTGGGCATAGCCACATCCGGGCGATTTCACCTCCTCGATCTCGCCCGCGAGCTCCAGGCGCTGGGGGTCGATGTTCGCTTCTATTCTTATGTCTCCCGCAAGCGGGCGGAGAAATTCGGCCTGCCCCGCCGGTGTCACGTCGCGCTGTTGCCGTTCCTATTTCCGTTGGTCGTCATGGAACGGCTGTTTCCGCACTTCCTGCCCGGCACCATCGAACGTCTCATGTGCTGGGCGCTCGACCTGTTGGTAATGTTCCGGATGCGACGATGCGACGTGTTCATCTGCATGTCCGGCATGTATCTGCAGGCGCCGCGCTTTGCAAAATGGCGGTACGGTGCGCAAGTGGTCTTGCACCGGGGGAGCAGGCACATTCTGTCCCAGCAGGAAATCTTGGCCCGACTTCCCGGGGCTCAGCAAGTGACGCCCTTTACCATCCGACGAGAACTTCGAGGTTACGCCATTGCAGATCAGATCGCGGTGCCCTCCGGCCAAGTGGTGGAGAGCTTTGCGGCGTGGCCGGAGCTTGCCGGTAAATTGTTCCTGAACCCCTACGGCGTGGATCTCGAGCAGTTCCCGCTGCGAAGCGGTAGCTTGCCTGCCGAGCCGACCGTGCTTTGCGTGGGAAATTGGTCATATCGGAAGGGGGTAGACGTACTTGCCGAGGCAATCGAGGCGATGGACGGCGTGCGACTGATCCACGTTGGGGCCCTGGTAGACGCTTCCTTTCCCGCTCACCCGCGGTTCGTTCATCACGCCCCTGTCCCGCAATGGGAACTTAGTCGCTTCTATCGGGCGGCTCACGTCTTTGCCCTCGCTTCTCGTGAGGAAGGTCTTGCCGTGGTGCAGTGCCAAGCCCTCGCTAGCGGACTGCCGCTTGTGTGCACTGATCGCACGGGGGGCTCGGATCTCGCGCACTTTCCGGGGCTCGCGCGTCTGATCCACGTCGTGCCATCCGGGGATTCGAACGCGCTCCGTTGTGCGCTTTTTCAAGCTCTCGGCGACTCAACCGGCAAATCGCACGTGGCCCCGATCACTGAGGCCGAGCGTCAAGCCCTTAGTTGGAGAGACTTTGCATTGCGCCAATTGCAAGGGATATACGAAATGGCCGGTAAGCGTTCCGCCGCCGGTTACCCTCAGGATGGCAGCGGTGAGTCGCTGGGACTTAACGTGACCAACTCGTGCTCGTGAAAATGGCCGACGGCTTGGATGTCGCTCAGCCCTCTGTTCGCGGATCACAGCTCGGGAGCGGGTCCCTGGCGTTGCCATTCGAAGGTGATGTATGAGGACAGGTGATCTATGATTCTTTGCAAGCATCCCAGGTGATAGTGCCGGCGCCACTCGTCGATTTTTCGCATCAGAGGTCAGGGCTTGCCATGC
The DNA here is from genome assembly GCA_052148715.1 of Xanthobacteraceae bacterium. Lineage (GTDB taxonomy): Bacteria > Pseudomonadota > Alphaproteobacteria > Rhizobiales > Xanthobacteraceae > JBKQHQ01. Next base: position 71,059 of record JBKQHQ010000246.1, read on the forward strand.
CTGAAGGGGCGGTTGGGCACCGTGGCAATGCGGCGATGACGGGCAGACTTCGAATCTTGCACGTGGTCCCGTCTTATTTGCCCGCGGTGCGCTATGGCGGTCCCATCTTCGCGGTGCACGGACTTTGTCGAGCGCTGGCGGCGAGAGGGCACCGGGTGGAGGTGTTCACTACCAGTATCGATGGTGCCGACAATAGCACGGTACCACTTGGCGTTCCGGTTCCGCTCGATGGTGTTTACGTCAGGTATTTCCCTTCGAAGATATTACGGCGGCTATTCTGGTCCCCTCCGCTCGGGCGTGCGCTGCGCGCTGACATCGCCGGCTTTTCGCTGGTGCACCTCCATTCCGTTTTCCTGTGGCCTACTTGGGCGGCCGCGCGATTGGCCCGGAAGACAGGAGTTCCATATCTCATCTCGCCGCACGGCATGCTGGTCAAGGAATTGATCGCGCGGCGAAGCCGATTGATCAAATCAAGCTGGATCAAATTAATAGAGAAGACCAATCTGGAGAACGCATCGGTAATTCATGTCACTTCGGAGCTAGAAGCGGAGGAACTTCGTCGCTTTGGCTGGCGGCTGCCACCACTTAAAACCATTCCCAACGGCGTTGACGAATTCGACGGATCTGCCAAGGGTGATCTGTCAGTAGACGTCGCGGAGATTGTAGCAGAGCAGCCGCTCGTTCTTTTTCTCGGGCGAATTAGCTGGAAGAAAGGATTGAATCGTCTGCTCAACGCTTTCGCCCTGACCAAGTCCGCCAAGTTGGCGATCGTTGGGCCTGATGACGAAAATATGCTGCCGCAGCTTGTCCAATTGGTGCGGGACCTGCAGATCGGGGATCGTGTGCGAGTTTTGCCGCGTACGGTCTTAGGCGCAGATAAAGAACATCTCTACGCAGCTGCGAAACTATTCGTGCTGCCGTCCTACTCGGAGAATTTCGGAATTACCGTACTAGAAGCGATGCAGCGGGGCGTACCGGTAATCACCACACCCGAGGTGGGGGCGGCAAAGATTGTGCTTGAGGCCAAGGCCGGCTTAGTCGTTCCTGGAGACCCGGAGCCGCTTGGCAGCGCAATCCGCCAGCTGATGGAGGCTACACCTCTTTCTCGGAGCATGGGCGAAGCCGGTCGGCGCCACGTCACCCAGCACTATAGTTGGGCATCCATTGCCGAACAGATGGAAAATTTGTACGCGAGCCTCACGCCAGGTGGCGGCACGGCGTTTCACGCCCAAAGCGAATACGCCCGGATGGATCACTGAGATCCGGCTGCCTCGATCGGCTGGCTTCGACGGCGGACAACTCGTTGTGCGCGGTTTTGTTTTATGTAGACCCACAGCATCGCGCGTGTCCTGCCGAAAGTCGGCACGACGAAAATAGGCAGTTAGGACATCCTTGGTCCCCGGAGCCCGACAAGGCCACCTTATTGGTAATCAGCCATCTGGAGAGGAGCGCAAGCCTATTGCGCTTAGAGTTCGAAACAAGCTCAGAGCGGCGACGCTCCATGATGCTTGAGGTGGATTCATTCGTAGTCTTGGTGCTCATAGCCAAGACCATTTGCATGTCGATGCTACGGCTCCCGAAGTGCGGGCTCTATGATTGTTGATCTATCGGGTCGGGGGCCAGACCTATCTCGCGAAGCGGATCTCCTCGTGGTTGGGGCCGGGATAGCCGGGCTCGTTCTAGCGGCTCGGTTGCGTGGCAGGAACATTCGCGTTATTGTTCTCGAAAGCGGCGGCAGAGAACAGACAACGGACACCCATCCGCTCAATCACGTCGTGCAACTCGGTGACCCTTATCCCGGCGCTACCGACGGCCGCTCCCGCGGCCTCGGCGGAACCTCGACGCGATGGGGAGGCGCTCTGATCCCGTTTACTGAGCATGACTTGGCTGCTCGCCCATATCTCGGCTTGCCGGCCTTCCCGGTCGGAATGGATGCCGTCCGCCCGTATTTGACCGAGGTTGAATCGATCTTCGGAGTCGACCCGGGGTCTTACGAAGAGGACTTCGTCAATCAAATCGGTGCAACAAAATACATACCGATCGGAGATTCAGACTTCAAAGCTAGATTCGCGAAATGGCCCATCTTCAAGCGGCGTAATGTCGCTACGATTTTTAGGGACCTACTCCAACACGATCCGAACATCGAAGTATGGATCAATTCGACGCTGACGAATTTCGTCGTCGATAAAGGTAATCACCGAATCGTCTCTGTTATTGCTCGCGACAATGATGGCAGATCACTTACGGTAACCGCCAAACATGTCGCCATTTGCGCCGGAGCGATCGAGTCGACAAGGCTATTGCTCCTTCTGGATCACGAACACAATCGACGGATATTTTCGGAGTGTAATGCGCTTGGTCGTTTTTTCTATGACCATATATCCATGCCCATGGCGAAAATCAACGCGAAGCGGATCGTTCAACTTAATCGCATGGCAGCATTTCGTTTCGTCGGTTCAACGATGCGGAGCTTGCGGTTTGAGCTTTCGCCGGCGGCGCAGCAGAGAGAGGGCACTGGGAGCGCATTCGGACATATCAGCTTCAAAACGGAGAGGAGCAGCGGATTTGATGCCTTGCGCGGTCTCTTACGATCGCAGCAAAAAAGCGGCCGGCTTCAGCCGGCGTTGCTGCTGGCGACAATGCGCGATTTCCCCTACCTCTCCAGGGTAGCTCTTTGGCGATTTCTGTACAAACAACTGTTGTGGCCGGCGTCGGCAACGTACGAGTTTCACGTAGTTACGGAACAAACTCCCCGAGTGGAGAATTACATTACCCTGTCGGAGGAGAAGGACTTATTTGGACTGCCGCGCGCGGCTATCAGGTGGCGAGTCGCACCAGAGGACTGCAAGACATTTGACGTCTTTATGGGATATTTTGAAAAGTACTGGGATAGGCATGGGCTGCGAACAGTGGGTGATCTCGATTGGACGTATGTAGCAGGGCGCCGCTCGTCCCATCCTTTATTGGCCGATGTCTATCATCCCGGTGGTTCAACCCGTATGGGAACCGACCGCCATTCCGCAGTCGTGGATTCCAACCTGCGATCTTTCGAAATACCAAACCTTTGGACTGCAAGCACGGCGGTCTTCCCAAGCGGCGGAGGCGCGAATCCGACTTTGACGTTAATGCTGTTCACAATGCGACTCGCGGATCACCTTAGTAATACCATAAAAAATGGGTGATGGGCGTCTTGCGCCCAAACCCATAGCATCTCGTGCACGATCAGATTACTCCCTTGATTATCACTTACAACGAGGCGCCGAACATCCGGCGTATACTCGACAAGTTGGCATGGGCGCGAAGGATTGTGGTAATCGACAGCGGCAGCACGGATGCGACGCTCGATATTATTCAAGAGTACCGCCAGGTCGACGTGATCCAACATCCGTTTGCTGAATTCGCGAGCCAGTGCAATTTCGGGCTGGCCCAAGTGGCGAGCCCGTGGGTGCTCTCGCTCGACGCGGACTACGAGCTCAGCGACGAGTTTGTGACGGAACTGCGCACGCTAACCCCGGGCGATGACACGGCAGGGTATCGCGCTCGGTTCGTCTACCGGATCTTTGGGCGCCCGCTACGTGGGACGCTTTATCCGCCGCGTACCGTGCTCTACCGGAAGGACAAGGCACGCTACCGCAGCGAGGGCCATGGTCATCGAGTGACTGTCAGCGGCGGCGTCGTCGAGCTCAAGGGAGTTATCTATCATGACGACCGCAAGCCGCTGGCACGCTGGATCGCGTCGCAGCAGCGCTATGCGCGCGAGGAGGCAAGCTACCTGCTGGAAACTTCGCGCAATGAATTGTCGCCGATCGACAAGATTCGGCTGATGGGCTGGCCGGGTCCGATCCTCGTGCTATTCTACACGCTGTTCGCGAAGGGCTGTATCATGGATGGCTGGCCGGGCTGGCACTACGCGCTGCAGCGATTGGCCGCCGAGACGCTGATAGCGCTCGAAATCGTCGATCGGCGGTTGTGCCGCAAGAGGCCAAGTTGAAGCTGCGGCGCGGGTTGGACATTTGCCGATAAAGTGGGCGCCGCGCAGCGACATCCTTGCCGGCGCAGGCCCGGCGTCGCTCGCGGCGGCATGATCTAGACGGTTAGCACGATGAAGTGGCGATGTTCGTTGTCGGGACGGTAATCATGACTAAACTAAGATATCTGACTCGATCGGTTGCGCGCTTAAGCGATGCGGAGCGGTTTAGATGCCCAAACTGCGCATCCTCGGTCAGCAAAGTTGTCGACCAAAAATACATTATAACAAAGCTCTGCCGGTGTAACGAATGTAGCTTGTTGTTTAGAACGCCAACCGACGAGCCAGTCGTGAACAAACAATTTTACGAAGGCGAATATTCTCAGGGGTTCACGACGACAATGCCAAGCGCGAACGAGTTGCGTAAACTCAAAGAAAGCAACTTCGCGGGCAGTGAAAAAGATTACAGCTACTATATCGAGGTCTTAAAATCACTCGGACTCGAGTCCGGCGCTCGAGTATTCGACTTTGGATGTTCTTGGGGCTACGGAACGTATCAATTCGCTCAGGCTGGATTTGATGCGACCGCTTTCGAAATCGCTAGTGATCGCCGCAGATATGCCGAGCGGGAGTTGGGTGTGCGGCTCGTGCTCGATTGTGACCGGGCCGCAGCGGAATTGGCGCACCGTCGAAGCTACGATTGCTTTTTCTCCGCTCATGTGTTGGAACACATTCCGGCCCCACGACTGGCGTTCGATTATGCGTTGCAGTTTCTCAAGCCCGGTGGAATTTTTGTTTCTTTCACGCCAAATGGCAGCGCCGCGTGTCGGAAGGCGGAAAAGGATTGGAGCAAGCTTTGGGGCGAAGTGCATCCCAACTTTATCGACGACGCCTTTCTGGATCGCAGCTTTACCAGGTCGCCGCGTGCATTCGGGTCGACACCGGTGGATAGGGCACGACTGCCGACTGGTACCGAGGCGATTAGGCTCGATGACCTCTCGCGAAGCGAATTGTTCTTTGCCGCCCGCAAAGTGGGCGAGGGCTGGTGACCGGTGGGGCGAGATGAGGTGCAGGGTTGGCATTAATGACAAGGCACGAACTGCGCGATATACGGCATGATCGATCGCTGCCAACGTTTGAATTTCGTTAGATCAATTAAATGATCATCCTCGGCGTTAATGCGTTCCATGGCGACTCCTCGGCGGCACTCTTGCGCGATGGTGGGCTTCTTGCTGCGGCAGAGGAGGAACGATTCCGCCGTATCAAACACTGGGCGGGCCTGCCGACCGAATCGATTGCCTACTGTCTACGCGAGGCGGGCCTGACGCTCGCCGACGTGGATCATGTCGCGGTCAATCAAGACAGCCGCGCCAATCTCTTGCGGAAAGTCGGCTATGCGCTGACGAACGTTGCCGACATCGGGTTGGTACTCCAGCGCGTCAAGAATAGGGGTGAGCGGCAGCAAATCCCTGATCTGCTGGTGAAAGCATTTCCAGGCCAGAGCTTTCGGGGTAAGTTCCATAACGTCGAGCACCATCTTGCGCATTTGTCGTCCGCGTTTCACGTCTCGCCGTTCCAGGAGGCGGTTGTGGTTTCGGTCGACGGGTTCGGCGATTTCGCCAGTGCCGCCTGGGGTATCGGACACGGCAAAGACATCAGGATCGAGGGACGGGTGCTTTTTCCGCACTCGCTCGGAATTTTCTACCAGGCGTTCACCCAATATCTCGGCTTCCCGCACTATGGGGATGAATACAAGGTCATGGGCTTGGCGCCTTATGGTTCTCCTTCCGCGATGGAGGCCATGCGCAAGATCGTCCGACTGCAGCCCGACGGTGGGTTCGAGCTCGATCTCGCTTACTTCCGGCATAAAAGCCAGCGTATCGCCTACCAGTGGGCCGACGGCGTTCCGGAATTTGCTGAATTGTTCTCTCCCGCGCTCGAGAAGCTCCTTGGCCCGCGGCGAGGGGCCTCCGAACCGCTGGAGGATCGGCATCGCGACATTGCCCGTTCTGTCCAGGCGATGTACGAAGAGGCGTTTTTCCATCTCATTGAAAAGCTGCAGCAGCGCTCTGGTCTTACCGACATCGCTCTTGCAGGCGGCTGCGCCATGAATTCCGTCGCCAACGGTAAGGTGCGGCGCATGACGGCCTTTAGGCGCGTATACGTGCAAGCGGCCGCCGGGGATGCAGGTGGGGCCATCGGAGCAGCCTATGCCGTGTGGCACCAACTCGGCGGGGCGCGAGCCTTCGTCATGGATCATGCCTATTGGGGCCCGCATTTCGAACGCGACCATATCATGTCGCTCCTCTCTGCGGAGGAAAACCAGATTGCCGAGGCAGGCTGCAAGGTCGAGGAAATTCCCGATGAGGTTGAGCTTTGCCGTCGGGTGGCCTCCGCGGTTGCGGACGGCAAGGTGATCGGGTGGTTTCAAGGTCGGATGGAATGGGGACCGCGGGCGCTCGGCAACCGGTCGATTGTTTGCGATCCGCGCCGCGCCGATATGAAGGCGCTACTAAACGCCAAAATCAAGCGTCGGGAATCGTTCCGTCCATTCGCGCCTTCTGTACTTGAGGAGGCCGTTGCTGACTGGTTCGAGGAGGACGACGCGGTGCCATTCATGATGCAGGTCTTTCAGATCCGCGAAGACAAGCGTCAGTTGATACCCGCTGTCACGCACGTTGACGGTTCGGGTCGGCTCCAGACCGTTTCGCGCAACACCAACCCACGCTATCACCGACTGATCGAGGAATTCCGCAAGATGACCGGAGTTCCGATGGTGCTCAACACCTCATTCAACGAGAATGAGCCAGTGGTCTGCCAGCCAAAGGAGGCGCTCAATTGCTTTCTGCGTACAAATATGGATTTACTTGTGATGGGCGATACGATGATATCGCGCTAACGACTGCCTGATGCGCTTGTGAGGCCGGCATGAGGTCGGCGGCAGTCGACTTCCATCCCCTCACGCGAGACGCCGAACCGTTTATGATAAGCCCTCCAAAGGAGATCAGGGATAGATCGTTTATCGTGTACGCGGCGATCATAGTAGTCTTCTTCTCCCTCCGCTTCTATCTGGCATTCTTGCTCATACCATCGCCTGTCGGCGACAGTGTTGTGTTCCTTGAACCCATTTACAACTATTGCCACAGCAACAGTCTAGTTGCTCATCTATTCCCAATCGATCCGTTGGGCAAAGACAGGTTTGTATGGCACGGTCCGCTTCCGGCAATGCTCTACCATCTCATCGCGCCCGGGTGCACCCTTAGAACTGTTTTCGTGCTGCGAACCCTGGCATTCTTGGCGATCCCGCTCTCACTCCTGACGTTGGTGTGGCGCGGATTGCTGCCCGGGACCATTTTTTTCGTTGTAACGCTGTTTTGCTTGGCCTTCTACGAGAAACACCAATTTCGGCCGGATAGCTTTAGCATGATCTTCATCGTCTTGGCTTACTGCTCGATGGCGATGAAGTGGCCGATATTCGAGGGGTGCTTTGCGGCCGGTGCATTCATGTGCGCACCCGTCAGTGGCGCTCTTTACGCGGTAATCAGGGTTCTGCTTACCAGGTTTCCGGGGCCTAAGAGCATTGCGCTTGCGCTGGCCGGGGCTCTTGCCGTCGTTTTGGTCGTGCTGCTGGTCTATCCATTTCCCGTCAAGGATCTTCTGGATGGATTGCAGGCCAATGCGCGCATAGTCGGGGGCAGATCAGAGGGAAGTTTATTCACTTATTACGTTCGGTCTGATTTCCTTCCGCTGTGGGGCCTATCGATCGTTACATTGGTAATCGCGGTCAGCCTCAAGAAGCCTGCATTCCTGTTGACTCTACCATTCATTTGGTACTTTGGGATACGCGTTCCACCGACCAACTATAATCTGATTCCTGTCGCGGTTGGAACCATGTTGCTCGGTTATCCGCTCATGTCGCAATTCTGGCGTTCGGCGGCGATGGTATCGCTCCTGGTGCCCGCCGCGCTCGGCCTTGCGCAAATCAGCGCAAGAGACATCTTCTCCATCTTTGCCTATCCGGACAGCTTTGCTCGCTCGCAAATGGTCATGGCTAACATCATTGCACATGGTCCTCGCATCGTCGCGGCGCCGGAGTTTGCTGTGTTCACCAATCCCTCGCTGGAAGCCGTCGCCGGCAAGGACCCGCGCCGGTCTGCCGAGCTCGGCAGCAATCATGGCTTGGCAGTGATTGTGGCCGACAACGGTTCGCAAGGTAAGTGTCCAGACGGAACGATTCTAAGTGCGCTTGATCAGCAGAGCCCGCGATTATTGATATTTAGATCATCCAGTTCATGGGCGGTGCGAGTCTGCTACGCAGAATAGCGTTGCTGACGATAATGTGAACGACTCGTTCCGGCGAGAGCGATTGTGACCTCATCTACAAAGCGCGGTCTATCTTGCAAATCCATTGCCCGTCGTCGAGTGCAGGAGTGGAAAAATAAATGATGAGTGAATAGATCATCTGAGGATTCACGTAAACGGTTCGAGCTGGAGTGAATTCAATTCTTGTCAGGGGAAATCGATGAAGGTTCTGGTAACTGGAAGCAGCGGATTGATCGGCTCCGAGGCGGTTGAGTACTTCGACAGCCGGGATCACGAAGTGACGGGCGTGGACAACAATATGCGTCGCGTATTCTTTGGGGAAGCGGGGGATACCCTGTGGAACTTGGAACGGCTAAAGAGCGTAACGCGACGATTCGCGCACTTCGGGATTGATATTCGGGATCGAACTGCGCTTGATGAATTATTTCGTGCCAAGCGCTTTGACCTGATCGTGCACTGTGCTGCGCAACCTTCGCATGACAAAGCGCGCGACATCCCGCTGCTAGATTTCGAGGTGAACGCGTTGGGAACGGTGAACCTACTGGAGGCTACGCGCCAGAATTGTCCGGAAGCGGTATTTGTGTATATGAGCACGAACAAAGTGTATGGGGATGCGCCAAATGAGATCCCAATGACAGAGGAGAAAATGCGGTACGATTACGCTCGACCGGGGGATTTTGAGGGTGTGGACGAGACGTGCCGTATTGATCGGACGCTACATTCGCTATTTGGCGCGTCAAAGGCAGCGGCCGATTTGGTTGCGCAGGAGTACGGGCGGTATTTCAATATGAATGTCGGAGTATTTCGAGGCGGGTGCCTGACGGGGCCATCGCATTCCGGAGTGGAGTTGCATGGATTTCTTTCGTACCTGGTAAAAGTGACCATGAGCGGAGGGAATTACTCTGTGTTTGGATATAAGGGGAAGCAAGTGCGCGATAATATCCATAGTTACGACGTGGTCCGTGCGATCGAGGAATTTGCAGCGAATCCGAAGCAGGGCGAGGTCTATAACTTAGGTGGTGCACGCGAGAACAGCATCTCGATGCTCGAGGCGATCGAGCGGATCGAGCACATGACGGGACGAAAACTCAATTGGCGGTATGTGGATGAGGCGCGCAAAGGGGATCACATCTGTTACATCTCGAATTTGAGCAAGTTCAAGAGCCACTATCCGAACTGGAATATCACGCGAAGCCTGGAAGCGATTCTCGAAGAGATGGTGAATTCCGAACGAGCGCGGCAGAAAGACTCGTGATGTCGTTGCGATGCGACGGCGCATTCCGTTCATAATTTGCTTTCGCTAGGTGAGGTGATAATGTTTGGCCTCAAATGGTTCCGCGACGCGGCAACATTTCGTGCGCGATGCCCCCAAAAAAAGGGGCGGGGCGGATGAACGGTCTGAAGCGAGCCGCCAGGCTTTTGTACAAAATCTATAAGAGAACACTCACAAGAATTACGCGAGCGACGGCCCCGCTATGGCACACGCGGCCCGTGACCGATTTAGGTCCGCCTATCAAAGCGCTTAGGGCGGAGATCGCCACGTCCGGCTCGTCGTCGACAACGGCGGAGTGGAGTGGACATTGTACTGACCTCGCTTCCTACATTCTTCACGACAACCCCAGGCGGTTCCTTCAGTGGCCAGTGATCCTGGATACAATGAACGTTCGGGGACCGGATTATATCGAGGCTGAATTTTACCATCTTCGCGCGCACGGTTGGCGAAATTGGAAGCACGTTCTGCAAGAGTCAGCGGTCGGCGGCAATGACCCGTACTGGCTGTATCCTTGGACCAGCCCCAATTCGGTCCACCACTGCTATCATCTGGCGCGCTTCATGGAAGCAACCGCAGTCGATATAGGCTCATTCGCCCGGGTATTTGAATACGGCGGCGGCTACGGCAATCTTTGTCGAGTCACGCGCGCCTCGGGTTTTCAGAAAGAGTATGTGATAACCGATCTGCCGCAATTCATCGCGTTGCAGCGATTCTATTTATGCGGTGTCGGGGTGACGGCGACGTGGCTGCCGTTCTCGGATTGCAGTTCGTGGCTGGGCAAAACGGACTTGAGCAACACTCTATTCATTGCTACTTGGTCTTTCAGTGAGTCTCCGCTCGCCAGCAGGGATGTTGTGACGCCCTTCGTTCCAATGTTTGGAGCGCTGCTTATCGCATTTCAGCAAAAATATGCTAACATCGATAATGCAGCCTATTTTGACGCGCTCAAGGATCGCATTCAAGCCACGCACCAATGCTCAATCGTTGAGATCACCCACCTCCCTGGGCATTTCTACCTTTTCGCTCGTAAGCGCTGACCGACGCGTTGCGAGATAGGTGGTGCTTGTCGGCGATGTTTCGGCGGCTTGATTTGCGTTGGAAGTTGACATGCCGTCCGCAGGACCAGTATAAGCTATCATCCATCAGATTTCATCGCGCCAATCAGGTGCACAGTGCGTCATCTTCAATTATGGCGCCTTCAGAGATATCATGAACGCCAATCCTGCCGAGAATTCTTCAGCATGGCCGCGTATCTCCATGGTAACTGCCGTCTACAATGGCGCGGCTGATCTTGAAGCCACGATTTGCTCCATTCTTCAGCAGGGATATCCGAATCTGGAATATATCATCGTTGATGACGGCTCGACCGATGAAACGCCTGAGATTATCCGCAAATACGAGCGGCATCTGGCGTACACGACCCGCCATACGAACCGAGGTCTTTATGCCAGCCTGAACGTCGGCTACTCGCAGTCCACCGGGGAGATCATGGGCTGGTTGAATGCCAGTGATATGCTTCACGTCAACGGGCTCTTTGTTGTGGGCAGTGTGTTCAGGCAATTTCCAGACGTCAAATGGATCACCGGCCGTCCGACAATCTTTAGCCCAGACGGCATGACGGTCGAGGTGCGGCAAATACCCCGGTGGTTACGCTACCCGTTTCTCGCCTCCGGAGTTCAATACATACAGCAGGAGTCGACGTTCTGGCGGCGCGGCCTTTGGGAGCTTGCCGGCGGGTCCATGGATGCCTCCTTGCGGGCGGAGGGGGATTTTGATCTTTGGGTTCGTTTTTTTCGCCACGCTCATCTTTATTCGATCGATGCGTTGATTGCCGGCTATCGGTTGCATGAGGGCGCGCTCAGTCTGAGCAACATCGATCGCTACAACCGAGTCTGCGAGACCATCATCGAACGCGAACTGGACAAAATCGCATGGGGAAAGTCCCTCAGACGCTTTAAGCGGTTCAGCCAGTCGGTGAGTGCAGTTCCTATACTACGGACACTTTGGTCGAGAATTGCCGTCGCTGGGCTGCGTGCGTTCCTTTCTAGGAACCCGCCGCCAATTGTCAAATACAAGGACCGCGAATGGATGATGCATGAATAAGGCGTAAGGTGACGTTCAGGACGCCCGCGATGCTCACCGTTCGATAGGGGCGAACGAGAAGTGCTTGTGCCCTAAATAGCTGGTGAACACCGGGACGGTTACACCGATCACATGCGAGACCGTCTCCGCGTGCCATGTGAAGCCGAGCCAAGGAAAGATAACGCGGACCAAACCGACGCTGACCACCCAAACCTGCGCGACGGCGGCTAGATTGACAATGGTAAATCGCAGATATTCGTCGCGAACGGTTCGTCCGGACGGTGTAAAGACGACTGCCTTGTTTAAGACATAGGCCGTCGTCATTCCGCAGGCATAAGCCAAGACAATTGCCGCCTCGAATCGCATGACCTGACTCAACGCGAGCCGGCTGAGCACGTTGACGATGGCTGCCAAGCCTCCGACCCCCAGAAACAGGACGATCCTATAACGGCCCCGGTTGGCGTCGTGGCGAAGCGTCGGCAGCCTCACGGCACCTGCTCCGCCATCATTTTTCCGAACCGCACGCTTTCGGAGATGCCGCGGTCCTCCGGATAATAGAAACAGGTGTCGGCGATTTGCAGACCGCGGATCGACGTCTGGATAGGCGGTAATTTTGCGGCGAATCCTGGCGGACAAACCGGCTGTGCGTAGCGCAGCCGGCCGACATGGAAGGCGATCAGGTCGTCGTTGCGCAGTGCGGGGTTGAGCAGCTGCAGATAGCCGAAGGCCTCGGCACGAAAGAGCTCGTCGCTCCGCGTGAACTTGGCGTTCGTCGTTGGCATATAGTAGGGCACGTAGACCACGGTATCGCCGGTGGGACGCAGGTTCGAGAACTCCACGATTCCCGGAATCTCGAAGCGCGGGTCGCAGATATTGACCCAGAAGTGCGGCGTGACGGAGCGCCTGAGGCGGAATACGACGCAGACGACCCCGATATTCGAGATCGCGTCGTAACGGGCCCGTTCAATATTCGGCAGGCCAGGTACAAGCCGGCCGACGAGCGGCGTCGGAACGGTGCTGATCACCGCGTCGGCGGCGACAGTTTCATTTGGAAGTGTCACGCCGGTCACGCTGCCGTCCGCCACCTCGATGCGAGTTGCCGGGGCGTTGAGCCGCAGCGCGCCGCCGCGCTCGGCGATGGCGCGTACGAGCGCGTGCACCAGTGTCTCCGAGCCGCCCTCGATATAGCCGAGTTCCTCCTGAAACATCGAGCGGCGTGACGTACCTACTCGCTTGATCCGCGTCCAGATCCACGCGGCGGAGATGCTGTCTGCATATTCATAGAACTTTAGCTTGAACAGTGGAGCCCAAAGGCGTTCATACACCTCGCGCCCACACCAGTTGATAATCCATTCCGTTGCCGAGAGGTTCTCGAGAATCGTCCAATCGCTGCGTTTCGTCGCGTAAAACATCATGGCGCCGTAGCGCAGCTTGCCGAAGGGCGAAAGTTCGGGAAATGTAAGCAGGGACAACGGATTCCCCCAGGGATGAAGAGCCCCATCAACGTAATAGCCCATCGACGTTGGCACCCACCGCATGGCGCTATCGAGTCCGAGTTCGCCGAGCAGATCGAACGTTGGTCGATCCGCCTTGCAGACGAAGTGATAGAAGCGTTCGATGGATAGGCCGGCTAGGTCGAAATGAGCCGCCATGCCGCCTGGCTCCGGGGCTGTTTCCAGGAGGGTCACGGCGTGGCCGCGTTTGAGGGCGTGGTAGGCGGCAGCGAGCCCCATGACGCCGGCACCGATGACGACTACGCGGCTCATTCAAAACTCCAGAACGATTTGTGAATAGGTCGCGTCCTGGAAAGTCTCCGTGAGCGCGGCCTTGAGCGGGGTCGGGGCGACGTCGAAGATCGCTGGCCAATCAATCACCTCGAATACATCCGCAGTTACCAAAGCTTCAAGCTGCTTGGTCGTGAAAGGCGGATCGCGGTCGAACAGACCATAGAGCCAGAGCAGCAGCCAGAACATCTGGTAGGGGATACGCACCAGTCGAGCGCGCGCGCCGGAGGCGTCCTTCATCGCCCGGATCAAATCGATGTAGTCCACCCGCTCGAGCCCTGAGACGTTGTAAGTCTTGCCGGCGGGGCGACGCTCGATACACGACATGATGATATCGCAGAAGTCTCCCGCATAGAGGGGCTGGCGCAGGAAGCGGCCGTTTCCGGGGATCGGGAAGACCGGCGAACGCCGCATGAAGCGTGCCAACCAGCCGAGATGCTTGCGATCAAACCATCCGAACATCAGGGTCGGCCGCAGCACCACATTCGGCAGTCCGGAGTCGATCACTAGTCGCTCCTGCGCCTCTTTGCTCTGCGTGTACCAATCCTCGACGGCCGACTCCACGACCGAGGAACTCACATGGACGAGGAAAGGGCCCGCTTTTTCGACTGCCTCGAGCAATCGCCGAGTGGCTGTTACATTGTTCACCGTAAAGGCGCCGGGGTCGAGCCCGCCGATCTGGGCATGCAAGACGATCACGACCTCGACGCTTGCGAGCGCCTCTTGCCATCCGTCGTCGTGGGCAAGATCGGCTTCGATGACCTTGACGCTCGGATGCAATTGGCGAAGAATTGCCGTGTTGGCCGGATGTTTATCGATGGCGACAAGATCCGTGTAGCCACGCGCTTGGAGGCGCGGCAGCAAATTCTGTCCGACGAGCCCAGCCGCCCCGGTCAGGGCGATTTTCGTCGAAGTCGCCGCCACGGCGCTCACACCTTCAGGCGCTTAAACATGAACCATGGAAGGTGGCGGATGATCGTCATGATCGGCCACCAGAACCAAGGCGTATAAACGACGCGCCAGCCGTGCGAGACAGCGCGTTGAATGTCGGCCGCGACTTGATCCGGCGAGGCCCAGAGCGGGCCGCCCTTGCGTATCCCGGAAGTCATCGGCGTGTCGACAAACCCGGGCTTCACCGTCACGATGCGCACGGCAGAGCCGTCGTATTTCTGCGCCAAGCCTTCGAGCAACCTTTCGAGCCCGCCCTTGGCCGAGCCGTAGACAAAGTTGCTGGCGCGGCCACGGTCTCCCGCGACCGAGCCGATGGCCACAACGGTGATTGGCACTGCGGCGGCGCGCTGGTTCAACAGAGCTAGTATCCAGAGAGCGACGCTGGTGAAGTTGGTATCGAAAACGTTGCGCGCCGCGGCAAGATTGGTTTCGGCCTCGCTTTGGTCGCCAAGGATGCCATAAGCGATGAGTACCTCGTTGATGTCACCAAATCGCGACCACAGCATCTTTGCCGAAGCCTCGATGGAGTCGATTGCAGCGAGATCGAGTACGACCGCTTGGGCCGATGCGGCACCGCGCGCCACCAAGTCGGCGGCCACCACCGCAAGGCGTTCCGGGTGACGAGCCACAAGCACGAACGCTGCAGGCTCCGACGCCCGCCGTCGTGCGTAGGCCTGAGCGATGGCCGACGTGGCTCCGAGGATGAGAATGCTGCCTGCTTTGTTCATGCGGCGTCTGTCGTCACTCGGCGCCAGAAGTCGGACATCATGGCGGGGTCGCGGTGAGCCTCGACCTTGCGCCAGTTCGGATAACCGGCGCGAAACGCATCAGCCGACATGGTCGCGTCCTTGGCGGGGTAAATTCGCCCACCTGCCGCTAGCACAACATCGGACATGCACGCCAGCAGCTTGCGCGTGCTGTCGCCCTTATTCGGGAAATCGAGGGCAAGCGTCGCCCCCGACATCGGGAACGATAGCACGCCCGGTGACGGCCTCTCGCCAAACAACTTCAGAACTACGAGAAAAGATCCTTCGCCATGTTCGGCAGTGAGTTCCAGCAGCTTGCGTACCGTGGCAGCTGCATCACTCATCGGTACCACCGACTGATGCTGAAAAAAGCCGCGTGGGCCATAGAGCCGATTCCAATGGTGGATAGAATCGAGCGGGTAAAAGAAGGGCTCATAGTGTGTTTTGGTGCGGCCTAGCGCCCAAGGTCGGTGGCGGTAGGCCCAATTAAAGGAGCTTATCGTGTGCACGTTCAGCAATCCGCCGGGTGCCTCGAGCGGGACGGTCAATCGCGGTGCGCGATGGGTGGGAAGACCGCCGTCCTCCGCATGCCGCCCGCGGATGAAGAAGCCGCGACCGATCGCGCGTCCAGGCGCGAGGCAATCGACCCATGCCACAGTATAGGGCCATTGGCCGCCTTCTTCGGCCAGGCGAAAGAATTCATCGAGGTCGGCCATCGGCAATGTTTCGGTGTCGATGAACGCCGAGCGGATCGGCTGGAGCTGAAGCTCGACCCAAAGAATCATTCCTGTCAAACCGAGACCGCCGATTGTCGCCGCAAAGAGGTCCGGGTGTTCATCGGGGCCGACGGTCAGCAGATCGCCCGAAGAGCGCGCGAGGCCTAATCTCAGCACGAAAGAGCCGAATGTGCCGGCAGTCTCATGGTTCTTCCCGTGCACGTCATTGGCCACGGCTCCGCCGAGGGTGATGAATTTCGTGCCAGGAGTGACGGGGACAAACCAGCCGTGCGGAACCACCACGCGCAACACCTGATCAAAAGTGATGCCGGCTTCAGCCCGAAGGATTCCACGTTCGTAATCGATCGACAGAAAACGGTCTAGCATCTCGGTCATGATGAGGCGACCCTGCGCGTTCAAGCAGACGTCGCCATACGACCGACCTTTTCCGTAGATCAGAGCCGGCAATGGCGATCCGATGAGCGCCGCCCGTGCCTCGTCCGCAAACGCCGGACGTCTCACCTCGTGGGGGACCTGTCGAAGCCGACCCCAAGACGACACCATCATGACTTGTTATTTATCCGCAGCAAATCGATAAACGGTAATCATTTTCTGGAGACCGGTAGCAACTAGTGCAGAATCAGTCAAGGCAGTGCGCCGAGGTTCAGGAGCGTCCTGCGACCGTGCACGCCACAGGCTTGTTCGTCCGCGTTGTCCGCGACTGACCTAAGGCTTGGCCGATAATGCCTTGGCCGGATTTTTGTGATGCCGGCGACGGCAACTAGATACGGTTTCATGAAAGTTCGACGGGGCTGGACGCCGAGGCCGCAGCCGGGCAAACAGTGTGGCAGACCTGGATCGGATACATGCATTCAATTGGAATTCCCGACGCGAGCGCGATTTTGGCCGCGATAAGCGACTGCGCTGCGACCGCAGGGGAGTAAAAGGACGGCTGAATATGATCTATGCTGGCGAAGCTCGTGCCGATGAACCCATCATTCCGTTGGTAGTAGATCTTGACGGAACATTGATCCGTTCCGATCTTCTCATCGAGACCGCATTCGCCGTCGTGGGAAACTCTGCAAGCCGATTTCTTGACGTCGCGCGCCGGTTGTGGAGCGGGCGGGCGGAATTGAAGGAGTTCCTCGCGCACGCCAAGATCACGTTCGCCTCGCTCCCGTACGATCCGGTGGTCCTTGCGAGGGCAAAGGCGGCGGCAAGTGCGGGGCAGCCGGTGTATCTTGCGTCCGCAAGTGACGAGAAACTCGTACGCGCGGTCGCCGAGCATCTCGGCTTCTTCTCCGGCTGGTTCGCTTCCGACGGAATTACCAATCTTTCCGGAGAAACGAAGGCACGCCGACTCGCCGATGCTTTCGGACGAGGCGGGTTCGATTACGTCGGAAACTCTGCGGCCGACCTCCCAGTTTGGGCGGCCTGCCGCAGACGCCTGGCCATTCGAGTTCCGTCGCAGGTGCGCAGTCGGCTCGTCGCCATCGATCCCAAAACGGAATTTCTCTCCGATGAGCGCCCGACATGGCGGACCTGGGCGCGGCTTCTGAGGGTCCATCAATATACCAAAAACCTTCTGGTGCTCGTGCCGCTGCTGACGTCGCACAACTTCACAATGCAAGCGATATTCAACGCCGTTGTGGCAATGATCTCCTTTTCCTTGTGCGCTTCCGGCGTTTACGTTCTTAACGACCTCGTCGATCTTGAAGCGGACCGCGCACATCCGACCAAGTGCAACCGGCCGCTCGCCTCGGGGGCGATTCCGTTGAACTACGGGCTTTTCCTCATTCCGGTGCTAATCATCGCCGCGCTGATTTTGGCGGCAAGCCTCTCTCTCTCATTTCTTTTGGTTCTCAGCGGTTACTTGGTGCTGACGACGGCGTACACATTTTTCCTGAAGCGGAAAGCGATCGTCGACGTCGTGGTATTGGCGACGCTCTACACCATGCGGGTTATCGCAGGAGGCGAAGCGATCCATGCGACCGTCTCTGAGTGGCTCCTCGGCTTCTCGATGTTCATGTTCATGGCGCTTGCGTTGATAAAACGATATGTCGAGCTTTCCCAACGCCTAAAGCTATCGCTACCTGAAGCGGCCAACAGGAATTATAATAGTACTGACCTCACAATAATTGGGGCGCTAGCAGCGGCATCTGCCTTCAATGCGATCACGCTTTTTTCGCTGTATCTTTCATCGGACATGGTTCACAAGTTGTACCGTCACCCGCAACTGCTGTGGCTGATATGCCCGATACTCCTGTATTGGTCGAGCCGCGCGTTGATTATGGCGCACCGCGATGTAATGCACGACGATCCGATAATCTTTGCCCTGAAGGATCGGGTTAGCCGGATCACAATAGCCGCGATGGTCGCTGTCGTATTGATTGCGATGTAAAGAGCCTGTCCGGAAACGAAGAATCAATCTTGTGGCCGAGAGGGTGAGGTTCCGGCTCGGTCGTCGAAAGGCGGCAGCAAGGGGTTGCCTTGCCCCGGCATGCCAAATTAGGTCCTCGGGCAGGCTGGCGCTATCCTTGCTAAGCCGGATACAGATGGCTGCTGAGGGGGCGCTCGGCACCCGTGCCTGAATGCCGGCTCGAGACCCCTGGGCGAGGGACAATCACTCGCACCATTGAAATAATCCTCAACATTTCCAATCTCTGATAGAAATTCATCGAGGCCCCCGACTGCCACGCAATGGCGCGTGCGCAGCATAGCTGCCGGAGCCGGCATCTCGCAATTCAGGCGCTCGACCGCACGCGACCGGCTTGCCGGATTAAAGAGTGATTAAAGGGTGACCGCGCCGACACCATGGCGCACGACTGCCAGCGCCATAGCCCGACAATACTATTCGGAGCGTTCGATGTCACCACCGCAAGGTCGTCGGCGGGTGCATGTCGAGGCATCGTCACCGGGAGTTTTTGCTTCCTGCGGGGTATCGATCGCAAGGCGCCCCATGTCTCTCAATCTCTGGCGCTCGACGATTACGCTGCCCACAAGCACGCGAACGTCAAAGCGTGGCTGAAACATACCCGGATGCCCGCCGTTCGCAC
This sequence comes from Xanthobacteraceae bacterium, assembly GCA_052148715.1. Classification (GTDB taxonomy): domain Bacteria; phylum Pseudomonadota; class Alphaproteobacteria; order Rhizobiales; family Xanthobacteraceae; genus JBKQHQ01. The sequence goes on from JBKQHQ010000246.1 coordinate 89,957, forward strand.
CACGAGGCATTTGCCGATCGACCCCCTGCACGGGTTAAGTTAGCCGATGGCTCCCGCAAGATCTTCAAGATGATGAGCGTTGCTGGTGCCGGCGATGACGCAAGTGACATCAGATCGGGCGGCCGCCTTTGCGATCGCCGTCGGGGGGGAGAGATCGGGCTGCGTACGGATCACCTCACGGGCAAAGACGGCAATGCTCCGTTCGCCGATCGACGGTGTGAGGCCGGCGGCTTCGGCACTGATGATGACATCGAGCGGGAGTTGCAGGAGCGTAATACCGGGCAAGTCGAGCGCCGCCTTCAGGCAGGCCAGATCATCGCAGGAAACGCCATAATGGCGCACCTTTCCAGCACGCTTGAACTCAGCGAGCGCGGCGTCGACCGCGAGTTCCAATGCGGACGCCGGCGGGCTATGCAGCAGCAGCCCATCGAGCGTGTCCAAGCCCAAGCGCCGAAGAGTAGCATCAAGAGCAACCGCGATGTGGGCAATCGAAAAGTCGGATCGCATGTGCCCCCAGCGCCGGAGAATAACGGTTTTGTTAGGGCGGCGCGACGCCATGGCGAGCGCGCGCAACACAGGCTTGAGCGGTCGCATCATCCGCATTTCCGTGGAAAGCCTCTTGCCGACCTTCGAGATCACAAATGCGCGGTCGCGTCGCGATTTGAGAAAGCGCCCGAGGACGCGCTCGCTGTCCCCTTGCCCATACACGTCGGCGGTGTCGAAAACGGTGATGCCCAGATCAAGCGCTCGCTCGAGTGTGCGCTGTATCTGCGTAAGCGGTGCCGGATTGCTGAACGATCCAATCCGGCCGCAGCCGAGACCGAGGACCGACAAAGGTTCGGCGTGAGGGCCGAAAGATCTGATGCGCATGCTCGGTCTTCCATTCTGAATGGCGATCCAGACCCTGGCGGAATTTTTTTTGAGGGCACGCCGTCTCGTCGATCACCTGCGTCGCGACAACGCGCTGGCCTTCCGACGTGAGTGCCGCGCTTCGCGACAGGTCCCGACGCATTCTGAACGCGGCGATCTCCTTAGCACTCTTCGCGTCCCACCTCCGCGTCGCTGCGAACGCGGTCAGCGCGCGCCGGTCTTCTGGGCTGACCGCGCGCCCGGGCGGGCAAACCGCATCGGGCTCGCGCCGCGTAGCGACTGTCCTCATAGCTTTGAAGAAGGCAGAGATTAAGATGACGTTGCGTCTGGAGAATGCGGAAGATGAGGCGGCGTATAAGTCCATCTCTGGCACGTTGGTTTCGATCATGACGGTGATCAAGAATCTCACTTCATTGCTTGTGCCTCCGTCCAACAGCCACGTCAAGCCCACCTAATAATGGCCTCGTGTCGGTTACCCGGTGATTTTACCCAATTGCACGGTAGCAAAATATTTCGATCAAAATCGGAATCGGTGCGATGGTGCTCCGGGCGCCTGGAGAACAACATGCGCGGATCATTGCTCGCCTTGATGATGATCTTGACATCGTAAAGTCGCGCTCCCGGAACATTAAAACTCGTGTCATAGCTGGTCATACATACGAGGACGTATTTCACCGCCTATCCGTGAAGAGGCCAATGATCATCGCGGCACCATGCCGGACGGCCCTAAGGTGTTTGGCCGCTCGGTATTTGTGGTGGTATTTCAATACAGCGAACCGCGATCTACGTGGCGCTGTCGTGGAACTGGTACCACTTGTGGGCCGAATGATCGACTTGCGGTCATTAAAGAAAAAAAATTAACAGGCGCTCCTCAGTGGCGACATCGGCCGAGCCGCCTCTCTGCCCGCTCAACAAATGAACTCGCCGGCGCTCGACCGCATTTTGAGCGTCGTAAGCCGACGCCTTGGCCAAGCTGGCCGCGCTCATCAAATCGATTCTGCATCTGCTAAAGCAACCTCGTTAGCCTTCGGGGTCGGGGCAAGGTCGAGGGCAAGGGCAAGGGCAAATAGCCCTAAGCGTCCTTCTCGAACCAAATTTCGCTAAGCTGAGACTTGTTTACGATATGACACCCATGTTGACGCGCAAATGCCAAACAGGCGCCTCGCGCCATGTCGTATGGTTCTCCCGGTGGGAATAGAGTAGCGAATAGATCGTAATGAATCGATGCCCATTGTCCCCGCTTCAGTTCGGCCAAGGCTCCTGCCAATTTATCTAAATTCGCCTCGTAAATTGTCATGGCTCTGCGGCCCTTTCGTGCCCGTTCCCTGTGTACAGCAATCTACGGACACCTCGGTTAAGCAAGCGGGCTGCCCTATAGGGAAATGTGGGCCAGGGTTACGGAGACGTTAAAGGTAAGCCCTACCTCGCAGGGACCGCGCGTGCATTGATGTCCCGCGCCGGGATTCGTGCCTGATGTTGCGGAGATGGCCCTCGGGCACAGCATCAAGGGCATTCAGGGCACCTACAACAACCGCGAGTAATACGAGCCGATGGTCAACCACGCGCTCGAATGCCTAGCCAACGAAGTCGACAAGATCATCAACTCACCGCCGGCCAATGTTGTTGCCATTGGCAAGGGCAGGCGCAAGGCCAAGGGCTAGGATTACCTACCAAGGTGGGCGACCTTAGGGGCGCGTCGACCAGGGACGCGCCCTTGCCCGTTTCTGGGGTGCTGGGGCAAAGGATTCAGGTTGGGAAGACCCACGTCGGTGGCGGAACCGCTGCGAAGGATGCGCGGGCAACGGGTAACGGTTTTATCCAAGCTCCTATGCGCCTTCCCATTCGGCCGTAAATTGATACCCTCGACGGGACCTCGTGTTTTCATTCGGGGGAGGGCATGAGAACCATTTCGGTGGCCGCGATCATCGCGTTGCTGACGATTCCTGCCTACGCCCAACAGAGACAGATGGGGCAAAGCCCGGCGGCAAGCGCGCCGCAGGAAACCGAGGCGGAGAAGCGACAGAGGGTTAAAGACGAAAAGGCGTATAAGGATGCACTGGCCCGAGTGCCCAGCCGCGAAAAGAAGGCCGACCCGTGGGGAGGCGTGCGCTAGGCTTGGCCGCGTGGCAACATGGGTGCGCCTAGATTCCTCAGATGGGGAAGTTTACCATCCGCCTTCTGGCAGCTTTCGCGCTGATGCTGATGCCGGCTGTCGCCCTGGCGCAGCTACAGCCCGGCAGCACCGGCGGCACAATAGGCCAAACGGGCAAGTCGAGTTCAGGGGGCGAGGAATCGTCATCGCAGCCAGAAGCGCAACGACGCGGGGCAAAGGGCGAAGGGGGCTAAGCGTTCGACCGGTAAAGCCGAAGTCACGGGGGCTTCTGGCGCCAAGACATTCAACAATCCTACGATGGGCGGTCTGGGAGTGAATTGGTGCTTGACCGGACTCGATGGATGCGGAGAAGCGTCCGCCACTGCGGTATGCCGCAGCAAAGGAATGACGCGCGCGATCGATTTCAAATAGGTGGTCGCGTCTGCTGCTTACAATCAGGGCGACCGCACCACGTGTAATGGCTATTGCGGGTGTTCACTCACACATTGTGCCAGTAAACGGGCAACCTTATTTCGCCATGCAAGCGACTGGTGAAATGTCCCGCCACGGCTCCATCACTCCCGCCGATCTCGTCGGCAAACTCGAATGGCTTGCCGTTCTGCTCGGCCGCCACGCCGCCTCGACTTCCGCATCGCCCCCTCGAATCGGGAACCTCCCACGTTAGTTAGGCGCATTGGCTTCGCCGATGCATCACCCGGCAAGCATCGCCTGGATTGCGGAGCCACGTAGGGCCGCCCGCCGGCTGTTAGCTGGCCGCAGCGCGCCAGCTCGGCGCTGATCTTGCGATATGAGAGCCGCTGGCCGCGCAGCTCCTTGGCAATCGCCACCACCCCGGGCTTGGCCTCGGCATAGGTACGCGCCCGCCGCGCTTGCCCGTCTCGGCCTTCTTGCGCTCGCGGGCGGCGCGCAGCTTGGCAACCAGGCGCGCCTTTTCGAGCTGGACGAACACCCCGGTGAACTGGCGCATCGCGACCCGCGTCGGGTCGGCGGTGTGGTCATAGCCGGGTCAGATATTCCGAAATTGCCTCCCCGGGCGTGCGTCGATAACATAGGCATGATGCTGCCTGCCGAAGTCGATTTCGGATCAAGTTCATACCCTCCCGCGGGGGCCGGATGACCGCCCGCCTGCTGATGATCGGGCTTGACGGCGCCGACGGCTGCACGCTCGAGCGCGCCAGCCGCGACGCAACCCTGCCAAACCTCGCCGCCTTGCGCGCGCGGGGCCAAGCGTGGGAGTTGTCGTCGCCGCACGGCGCTACCGACGACGCGCTGTGGGCCTCGTTCCAATACGGCGCCGATCTCGGCGAGCACGGGCGCTACTTCTTCCAGATTCCCGAAGAAACCGGCCTTGCGGTCATGCGGGAGCTCGATCGCGAGACGTTCTGGGACACACTCTCGCGCCAAGAATTGCGCGTTGCGGTCCTCGACGTGCCGAAGTGCCGGCCGCCGCGTTCGCTCAACGGTATTCACCTTGCCGACTGGCTGGTGCACGGCAGATACTATAATTCGCCGCTGAGCTATCCGGAGGCGCTCGCTGCCGACGTCGTCGCCCGCTTCGGTGCGCCGCCACCTAGCCGGTGCGCTTACGAACCGCCGGTGCTCAGCGACGACGAGGTGCGCGCGGTGCGCGATAACCTGTACCGCGCGGTCGGCCAGAAGCGCGCCGCCGGCTTGCACTATCTTGCGCAGGAGCCCTGGGACCTGTTCATCATCGGCTTCAAGGAAGCACATTGCGGCTGTCACATGTTCTGGGAATTTGCCGACCCCACGCATGCCAAACACGATGTTGAGCGCGTTGCGCGGTTGGGAAATCCCGTGCTCGACGTTCTCAAGGTGCTGGACGCCGCCGTCGGCGACTTGGTCGCGGCCGCCGGGCCGGAGGCGAACGTCGTGGTGTTCTCGACCTCGGATTTCGCTCCAAACGGATCGATCCTGCATCTGATGCCGGAGATCGTTGAGCGCGTGAACCGCTACATGACGACACGTGGCGGTGAGAGGATTGAGCGCGCGCTCCGCCGCCTGCTTAGACGGGGCGCTCCGCCGCCGGCCTGTGGGTCCCTCTTTTACAGCGACAATGCCGGCGCGTTGCGCGTCCATCACCGCCGCGTCGACACTGCGCGGCACCACGCCCGGCGGCTCGACCTGATCGCGACGCTGGCTTGCGAACTCGTGGACGTGGACGATGGTCGTCCTGTGGTGTCGGCGGTCACCCGCCCGGCGTACGAGCACGCGGGCGCGAGCGCTGACCGTTTGCCCCACCTGCTGCTGCACTTTCGAAGCAATATTTGTTCCCGCGCTGTGACCTCGGCGCACCTCGGCCGGATCGAAGCGCCGCCTCCGGGGAACATCCGGTCGGGCAACCACACGGCGGGCGGCTTCGCGCTCGCCGCCGGGCCTGCGGCATGCGCCGCGGCGGCAGAGGTCAGGTCGCTGGAGGATTTCGCGTCGCTGGCAGCCAGGGTTCTGCACGCGGGCGAGCAAAAGATGGCGACGACCGAGTCAGCCGGCATGCGATCGCCACCCGCTGTCTCTCCAGCCCGAGAAGGCCTCGTCTTCCCCAATGAGCACCTGGAGATGCGCCAGGACGCGCGCGTTATCGCGAAATCGAAGGAAGATTGAACTGTTCGCTGGGCGGCTATTTGCAAACACGGCTTTTTCCACATAGCCAAATTGGAAGGACCTAGCCACCGGGCGTCCCGCTCGATTTCCACTTGAGTAGGGCCAGGTAACGGGTTCATATTACTGAGGTGCTGTTGGGCAACACAACCGCACGGACTGGGGACCAGTAGACCGATTCCATGAGACCGATCAGATCAGTAGGATGGGTCAAGCTTTTGGCGAAACCCATCACGGCCGCTGGCGTTAGGCCGCGATGGGTTTCGCAAGCACTCGACCTATCTGTTGCGCGATATGGTTCGGATTTTGGCGCAGCCCCGCTGGCCCTCGGGGGATCTTCCTGCGCGACCGGCCAATCGGTAGAGGCCGCAAACGGTATCAGGTTGAGCGGGAGGTCTGCGGCTCTGGCAGCTTCGGTAATTATTTGTTCGCACAACCCGCGGGCCGATTATCTCGGCAGAGTGTTGCAAGCGCTGGCCGAGCAGACTCTTTCCAAGACGAGCTGGGAGCTCCTATTAGTCGATAACGCATCCCACCGGCCACTGGAGAGCTCGTGGGACTTATGCTGGCATCCGCAAGGTCGCCATGTTCGGGAGGCGCAGGTCGGCTTGGTAAATGCCCGCATTTCCGGCATCGATCATGCAAAAGGCGACCTTCTGATATTTGTCGACGACGACAATCTGCTCGGATCAAACTATCTGGAAACGGCTTGCCGTATAGCCAAACAATTTCCGAGAATCGGGGCATTCGGATGCAGCCTTGCCGGTGAATTCGAAACCACCGTTCCAAATTGGGCGCAGCCTTATTTGGAAGGGTTATGCGTCAAGGAAATCACACGCGATCAATAGGCCAATGATTATTCGTGGTCCGACGCGGTTCCGTATGGGGCCGGCATGTGTGTCCGCCGGATTGTGGCACATCGCTATTCTGCGGAAGCAAAGCATAACGGTTTACGCAATGCTCTCGGCCCGGTCGGGCGCGAAATTCGGTGCCGCCGACGACCTCGACTTGGCCTGGACGGCGATTGACTTGGGATTTGGTACGGGCCGTTTTCGCGAGCTCCAGGCGGTGCACCTGATTCCGAGCCAACGTTTGACCGAAGAATATCTGGTGCGCTTATATGCGGGGTTCTCTTACTCGAACGCTATACTTTGGAGGGCCCGTGGGCTGGATAAAGCGGGGCCGAACAAGGATTGGCGGGACACGCTTCGGTTTTTCATCGCCTTCTTCAAATTGCGTGGCGTGCGTCGTCGGATCTACTTCGCCTCCCGCAAGGCGACCAGGGCTGCCTGGCGGAGACTTCAGGAGGAGGATGCCCGGGTGAACGCCTCATGAATCAGCCTCGCTACTTGCCGACTGGCAGCGAATGCTTCCAAGCCGAGCCGATAACCCGATGACCGCCTTTGTTTCCCTGACATTCGATGATGGATGGAAAAGCGCGGTAGAGCTTGGGGCTCCAATCCTTGAGCGGGCCGGCCTCCGAGGCACCTTTTATGTCATGACCACCCCGCCCGAGATGGGGTTCCCGCTCCACGCCTATGCGGCGCCCGATGCGGTTTACGCGCTTCAGGCCGCCGGACAAGAGATCGGCTCCCACACCATCTTTCATCCTCATCTGCCGGCTCTCTCTCGCGATGCGGCCCGCCGGGAGATTTTCGAATCCGCCGAGCTCTTGCGCATGAGAGGGGTGCAGATTGATACGTTTGCCTACCCCTACGGCGAGTACACGTCGGCGCTCGTCGACGTCGTGCGCGATGCCGGCTATCTGGGGGCGCGCTGCACCCGATCCGGCTTCAACTATGCGTCTACCGATCGGTTTTTACTCAATTGCCGGACCGTTGCGATGACGACCCCCGTCGAGTCGGTAATACACTGGATTGATGCGACCAAAGCGCGGGACCGCTGGCTGATCTTGATGTTCCACCAGATCGAGGCAACGAGGACGGCCCTCGGTCAGGCGCCGCTCGGCACCACGACGGAGGTGCTGGCGGAGATAGTGGCCCACCTTGGCGGCGCCGGCATCGAGGTCGTCGCGATTCGAGACGGCCTTCGCCGCTTCTTTAACTAAAGGGGGCGCGGCTGGGCGCATTGACAATGTGGAGGAAGGTGTGAAAACTCGCCCGAGCTTGGCAGCGGGACGCCCGCTTGACTGGAATCAGGTTCAGAAAACTCGGGTGGTGGTTAGCTGCTCGATGGTGACTTTGCCAGTCGGGCGATTTCGTCACTTGCAAGGGAGCGTCGCGGCCTACTGCCAACAGACCCATCAAAACAAAGAACTGGTGATGGTCCTCGATCAAGGGGCCGAGGCCGAGAAGTCGGCCATCGGGACATATATTTCGTGGCTAGGGCGCGACGACATACGGATCGTGGAGCCCCCAGGCAAGCTCTCACTAGGGGCGCTGAGGAACCTAAGCCGAGAGAGCGCTTGCGGAGAAATTTTGTGCCAGTGGGATGATGACGACCTGCATCATCCACAACGCCTGGAGCAGCAGCTGAGTGCCTTGATCAACTCCGGCGGCCAAGCCTTGTGCCTTGAAGAGGTGATGCAATTCTTACCCGCGAGCAAGACGCTCTATTGCACGAGCTGGCGTGCGACAGAAGATAAGGGCCTCTCTGGAACACTGATGTGCAAGAGCTCGGCACAGTTCAAGTATCCCGAGTCCGGCCGTAACGCGCGGCTCGGCGAGGATTCGGCAGTCGTAGCGCAGCTGCAACAGCAGGGCGGCTTCCAGGTCCTGGCCGGATCGCCGCATCTGTACGTGTATGTCAACCACGGCAATAATACCTGTGCCGACGATCATCATCGCATGTTGGTGAGGGAGTTGGGCATTTCTCGGGGGCTGCTTCGCCGCCGTGAAGCGGAGCTGCGCCGAGGATTGAGCGCGTTTGACTTCGGGCCGGAGGACATTACCGTGCTCGGTTATAACGGAACTGCGTTTCTCCTGCGCGCACCATCGCGAGACCGGCGATGCGCATGAATGAAGGCGACGGAAGCTTCAATCAGATTCAGTTCGATCAAATCATGGTTAGCTGCCTGCTGGTGACATTGCCCATTCCGGAGCGGTTTTGCCACCTGCGGCACAGCATAGCGGGGTATTGCCGACAAACCCATCAAGCCAAGGAGCTGATAATCGTCTTCGATCAGGCGGTCCCCGAAGCCCAGGTTGCGATCGACGCCCATGTCTCCTCACTCGGGCGCAACGACATCCGCATCGTGGCACTTCCCAACAAGCTCTCGCTCGGTGCGCTTAGGAACCTCAGTCGGGACTGCGCCCGCGGGGAGGTTCTGTGCCAATGGGACGATGATGATCTTCATCACCCGCAACGTCTGGAGAGGCAGCTTAGGGCCTTGATCGAGTCGGGCGCTCAAACGGTATGTCTTGAGGAAGTCATGCAATTCTTCCCGGCCGATCGAATGCTCTATTGCACCAACTGGCGCGCAACCGAAGCAAGGGCTCACCCGGGAACCCTGATGTGCAAGAGCTCGGCGCAATTTACCTATCCTGAGAAAGGACCGAGCTCGCAGCTCGGCGAGGATCTAGCGGTCTCATTGCAGCTGCAGCGGCAAGGCGGCTTCCACGCGCTCGCAGGTTTGCCTCACCTTTTCGTTTATGTGAGCCACGGCAAGAATTCTTGGGCGGACGACCATCATCGCATGTTGGCGACGCGGCTCGGCGTTTCCCAGGGACTGCTTCGCCGGCGGGAAGCGGCACTGCGCCAAGGCCTGGCCACGTTTGACTTCGGTCCGGGCGATGTCACGGTGCAAGGAAGCAACGGGTCAGCATTCGTTTTGTGTCCGGAGCGGCGAGCGGGCTGAATCAGTGCGAGCCCGTTTCGCGGTGGATAGAAATGTGATCGCGGTAAACGGGGGCGCCCGTCTCGTTATCAAAGATTCCGATCTCGGCACCTTCCGGATGTCCTCGGCCCAGCAAATGCCAGGCTGGCGGAAAGTGAATGGTGGACATCCCGGTAAAGAGCCTCGGGAGGCATTCTGTCTTCATGCGATAGTCCAAGGCCCCGAAAAAATAGTTTCGCCACGGCTTATCACGCCCGTTCGCCGACAGATCGGAGCAGGCAAGATCGAACGGCGTCCAGCCGAGGTCATCCAACCAAACTTCCGCCCAGTAATGATAAGTTGGGCATGCCGAATAGAGCAGATAGCCGCTCACAACGCGCGAAGGGATGCGGTGGGCGCGGCATAGCGCCGCCAACAGGCTCGATCCCAGCTGACAATCAAACCATTCCGTTTCCAGCACCCAGTCGGTCGGCCACCGAGAGTCAACTTCGTCATAACGGACAACGCCCATGGCCAGGTAATCGTGCATGAAGTTCCAAAAGCTTTGGACCGCAGCCCGGGGCTCATGGATCGAACCAGCGAGCTCCTCAGCCAACGCACGAACCCGGGGAGTGACCTTAATGACGCCTTCTCGTGGCCGTGTGTAGAGCTCGGTCTCGGCAGGGGAAAGGCGGGCGGCCGGCGGACGAGGGATCGTTGGGTAAGCAGTGAAACTTGCCCTGATTGCGAGCTCAAGCGAGCGCGTGTCAGGAGCGACCAGGCGGGCCTCAAGGCGACCAGGGGTCAAGGTGAGGCTGGCGTCAACGCCGGCGGGCGGTACACTGACGATTTTCAGATCACTCAATGCGCCGTCCTCGAGCGGGAGCGGCAAGCGAAGGCGCATCCGCGTGCCGGTCTCGCAGCCCGCCAGGCTAAACTCGCGTCGCAGCGTCACGTGGAAGCGCTTCGGACCGAGTACGTTTGGCGGCGGGGGGAGCGCCGGGGCTTCGGCGCGATGGAATTCCCGCACCAGGTTACGGGCGGTGTGGACTGATCGCTCCTCCCAGAATCGGTCCTTGCCCTCGACGCTTGCCCATTTCAAAAAATTGATGACTTCGGCGGGGTCAAAGCGTCTATCGGTTGTGTTTGATTGTTCGAAGGGGAGCCCGATAGCAACCAATCGATTTAGGGCTTCGCGGGCCTGATGGACGACGGAGCTGCGCTCGCCATTGCGGAGCTCGCAAGCCCAGCCATTGAGCAGCAGCCGCTCAATTATTCGTGGCTCGTCGACCGTGCGGTGCGCCGCGTCGCTCCACAGTCGCCTCATGGCGGTCGCCTCCACAACCGTGGTGCCGTCACGGCAGCGAGATCGTCGACCAACTGCAGATTGTCGCGAAGGCTCCCGACTGCGCGCTGACTTGTTCGCGATTGGTTCCGCAAGGCCTTGGCTGGGAACTCGAATTGAGCCGGCGACGCAAGCCTATTTACCTGCGGTTCAATGCGGCCTTGCATCTGCTATCTTGCCGGCAGCTGGTGACGCGATGGGTGTTTGGCGCGAGCCGGAAGCCATGTGCGCCGGGTTTCGGTGTAACCTATAGCTAGATCAAATGGCAGGTCATCATTTTCCGGATCTTGAATGACAAGCAAGTATAATACTATCGTTAATCGTCCCTGTCGACTTGCCGGAAGAGATTCCACGTGGTTTTGACGCTAAACCTGCCGAACATCAACGTCCATATGAAATCGGCGACTTTCGCCTGCGTTTACGCGGCCGTGGGCGATGAGCTTGGGCCGGGTGCAAAGCTGTTTGACCTCAGCGTTGACCTGAGCGCGGCCTTTCCTCAGGATTGTCCGCCTATCTCTTACTACCGTATCGTCTTGCGCGAGCGGGCGTGGCTGCGCCAGCTCGATGTCCGACAAGGGGACGAGCGAGAGGTGGGAGGCACGCTGGCTTTGTTCACCGGGTCGTCGACCGAGCCCCTCGATTCTCTGCCCCGACGGCCCGTTCGCTTCGTCACGGCGGGAATACTTTACCAGTCGCATTGGACCCGAGGCCGTTCATGACCGTGGTCCCATTGCGGCTCGGGCCGCTGAACGCCGAGGGTCACGATGTCTTCCGCTCGGGTATCCGCTGGCTCTGCCACGATGGACAGTTTTGCGGGTCGGGCGAAGTTCTCGGCTACTGCAATATTCAATTGCGGCCGCGCGGCAATAGAGTTGGGCCCGAGCCGTTCAGGGAGGAGGCGCGCGATTTTCAGGTCGCTCTCGTCACACGCCGCCGGGGACGGTTTAAGTGGGATGCCGACAGATCGCACGGTGGCTGGCTCGACCGCCAAGTGATGTTCGGTGAGCTCTGGTTGCCCGACACCCTGATCGGCAGCTTGGAATGTGAGGCGAGCGAGCGGCTTCCGGCTGGCGACCCGAACGGCCTCTCGCTCCTGTTCGTCGCTGGACGCCGGGTGAGCGAGCTCGCGGAGATCCGCATCGGGCTGCTGTCAGGATGGCATGACCGCTCGCGCGCGTGGTGGGGCGACAATGAGGGCCCGATGGGCACGGTGCTCAGTCTCGGGCTGTGTGATCTGATCGGGGTCATTCGCGGAGACGGGCGTCCTTTTGCCGAGTTTCTCGGTTCGGTGCGCGGTCCGGCGCATGCCGTCTATCTCGCGCACGAGGCCGTTCTGCCTTGCGCCCTGATCGTCAAGGAACAGGCGCACCGCACGCCCGCCGATGCCAAAGCGATCGCCGACGACCTATCGCGGTCCCTGCACTCGGACCGCGCTGGTCTGACCCCCGCCGATTGGCTCTTCGCCGGTTGTCTGCTTGGCTCCCTCGAGCAGTCACCCTTGACCGACGGCTTCGACATCCTGCGACGGTCCGGGCTCGATCGGGCGGGACCTCCGGATGCTATTGTGATGTCACTCAATGCCGAACCGGCGACCTATTTGCGTCATCGGCGGAAAGGTTACGCGCTTCACATTGCCGAGCATCGCGTTATGGATGCCGGGCCGGCGATTCGAAACTGGCTGTTGTCTGATTTCGAAATTGTTCGCCGGTCGATTGACGACATCCGAGCCGATTACGAGACGCTTTTCAGGATACGTCCCGAGACAGCTTTTCTGATCATGAATGTCGTGTCGACCACCGGCCACGAGGACATCGTCAACTACAGCCCTTTCGACCATCCCATGGGCGACACTCTGTCCTACATCCGCGCTAAGGAGCTCAATTTGATGCTGCATGACCTGGCGCGCGATAACAATGTCTCGATCGTCGACGTGGACGCAATTGCCGCCGATATGGGCATTGCTCTGCATATACCCGACGGCCTCCACCCGAGTGGACCCATGGAGGCCGAGCTCCGCGGTGCAATTCTTCACGCTTTACGGGAGAGGAGAATTCCAGGCTTCACGCATTCCGTGGTCACGTGATTTCGAATTGGACCGGCAACAGCTCGCATTGTTCCGCCTCGATTGCCCCGAGGGGCTCGTCGGCTTGGTCGCTCAGCAATGCAAGAGGCTTGCCGATCTGCTGCCATCCTCCCGCCTCGCACCGGATCGTGCGCAGCACACCGGGTTGGCCGGCGCGTATCTCGATGACGGCCTTGTGCGTTTCAAGTTCGACGATGAGATCCCCGGGCGCGATTGCCTTGCCGGGTCCGCCGTGCCATTCGAGAACGCGCACTTCCTCGACATCTTCGATCGGCCCGGGCACGGCCAATTGGTAAATCATGCAGCGTCCTCGGTTCAGCAGGCGTCAGCCCTGCTTGAGTTTTCGGATTTCAGAAACGACTCGAGCAACGCTCGGCAGGCAAGCCTGCTCGAGCACGGGGTTTGACGATACGGGTGCAGGAAGCGCGCCGCAGCGCGCCACCCGCACGCCGTGGATTTCCTGCTGAACCCGGAATGCGACCTCCGCGCCCACGCCGCATGTGGTCTGGCCTTCCTCCAGCGTCAGCAGCGTCCGCGTTTCGGCCACGGAGGCGCAAACGGTCGGCGCGTCGAGCGGTGCTAGGGATCGCAGGTCAATGACCTCGCAGTCAATGCCTTCGCGCGCCAGTTGCTCGGCCGCATCGAAAGCCACGCGCGCCATGTAGGAGTGGGACACGACGGTGACATCGCGCCCGCGCCGGGTGATCCGAGCTTTGCCGATGGCATTCGGCCCGTATTCCGCACCGATCTGTCCGGCCGTCGGAAACAGACGCTTGTGATCGATGTAGACGACCGGGCCGTCGGCGCGCAGCGCCCCTTTCATCAGCACATAGGCGTCCTCCGGCGTGGACGGCGCTACGACTTGGAGGCCGGGCACGGCCATCAACCAGGCCTCGATGCATTGTGAATGGGCGACGCCTTGACCTTTGGCGCCGGCGGTCGTCTTCACCACGATGGGAACGGTTAGCTGGCCGCCGGTCTTGTAGCGCGCTTTTGCGGCATAGTTGATCAGGGGGTCGAGCCCGAGCATCAGAAAGTCCATGTAGGTAATGCTGACAATCGATCGCGTGCCCGACGCGGCAGCGCCGACGCCGATGCCGACCGTCGCAGCCTCGGCGACCGGCGTATCTCTGATCCGCTCCGGACCAAAACGCTCGTAGAGGCCGCGGAACTCGCCATAGGCTCCGCCGTAACGGCCGACGTCCTGGCCCAGCAATATCATACGTGGGTCGCGTTCCATCTCCTCGCCGATGGCGCGGGAAATCGCCTCTCGGAAGAACACCCTTGGCGCTCGCTCGGGCCGAGCGCTAAGCGACATCGCCGAGCACCTCCGTCGCGTCCGGATAGGGAGCAGACTCGGCAAAGGCGATCGCATCGCGAACAGTAGTTTCCGTCTCACGCTCGATCTGCTCGTAGGCGCCTGGCGTGAGCACGCCTTCGGCTTGCAGCTGCGCGGCGAGGCGGCGTATCGGGCAATGCTCGTTCGCCCTGGCCAGTTCTTCGGCGCTTCGGATTTCACGGCTGGCGGTGGAATGGGATGCAAATCGGTATGAGATGCACTCGATGAACGCCGGCCCGTGTCCCGACCGAGCGGCCTCGATCAGGGGCAGTGCCGCATCGCGGACCGCCCTTACATCCATGCCGTCGACCGTTACACCCCGGATGCCGAACGGGCCGGCTAGGTCCGACAGCCGCGCCGGGGCCAGCGCCTGGGAGGCCGGCGTCGAAACCGAATATTGATTGTTGTCGCAAACAAAGACCAGCGGCAGCTTCCAGAGTGCCGCGAGGTTGAGCGTTTCGTGCAAGGCGCCTGCGCCGCACGCGCCGTCACCGAAGATGCAGGCGGCGACGGTCGAAAGTCCCTGCCTGTGCATCGACAGCGCGACCCCCGCGGCGATCGAGAGATTGCCGGCAACGACAGCATGGGCGCCGAAAAATCCGGCCGCAGGCAGCGCCAGATGTCCGCGCCCGCCCTTGCCGCGGTTCGGTCCCGCTGACCGGCCGAGGAGCTCGGCCATTACCAGCGGCGGGGCGAGGCCACGCGCCAACGCCGGTCCGATGGACCGGCCGCTGGACAAGAGCTGATCAGCGGGGCCGAGCGCTGCACACAGCCCTACCGAGACGGCCTCTTGCCCGGACGAAAACAACTGGAATCCGTGATCATTTCGGCGCAGCAACTCCCGCTCGAAGATGCGGATAAGCAGCATCGCGCACAACAGATGCTCGTCGCCGACCTGGCTCATTTGGCAGAGGTCCCGCGCGCCATGAGGCGCCGTAAGCGCTTCATCGCCAGTCTGCGCAAAATGCCGGCCGCGTTTCGGTGTCCGATCTTTGCCAAGTTCCGGGCCACGATCGCCACCGTCTGCACGACTCCGAACCGCTCCGCGGCAAAATCCCCGATCAATCCGCGTCTGAAGTAATCGATGGGTTGTGTAGGCGAAATGAAGACTTGGTGGCGTCTAGAAGACGCCGGCGCCGCAGAATCCAAGGGGATCGAGGTGGGCCGCCCTTGGAGCGAAAGGAGACCGCGCGCAACCGCCTCTCTTGCCAGCGTTTGGGTCTCGAGTGGAATAATCTCGTCCGGGCAATCGGCAAGCAAGGTTCTTGCAACGATATACGCCGCCGTTTGCTCGGCATCGGCGCCGGCGAGCGTCCAGTCGGTGCCGAGGTTTCGGGCTCCGATTTGAGCCAAACTGCGGTCGATATCGATGACGTTGACGCCGGTGGCCTGCGACAGCCGCGCGGCCATCAGGTTCAGCCTGCGGATCCGCTCGCGAACGGTCCAGCTGGTCTCGGTCCCAAGCGTTGGCGGTACCTCGATATGCCGGAACACCGTGCACAGGAAGACAGGCTGCGCGCAAGCGCTTGTTACCGCCTCCAGCTCTTGGCGCCAGGCCGTCTCTATTTGTGCCAAGCTTGTGTCGGATCGCGCCAGATCGCGCGATAGCGAAGCGACCAGCAAAGCTGGCTGCTCTCTGGGCGGGATCTCCCCGAGCGTCGCAAAAAAATCCGCACCGACCGACCAGGGACCGCCGCCTGCCTCCTCGAGCGAGGATGCGAGGACCTGGCAAGCCCGGACAATTACCGCCCGCTCGTTTCCCTCGACCGCAGCCGCCACCGTGATTGATGCTGCTATCGTCAAGCGCCGACCGCCCGCGACGCGGCGGAACCGGAGACGGCTTTGCAGCCGGCCAGTCGCCGCAGGGTCTCGATTTCATCGGATTTCGCGGCCTTGGCCACCGCCTCGAGCTCGGGCAGGGAATTGATGCGCGCTTCCCGCGGAACGCGACCTGAGTCCGTCAATCCGGCCCAAAAGACCGCCAGCAGCCGCACGGCGGGATCGGCGTGCACTCGCACAAAGACCTCTTCCCATGCCACCTCTTCAAGAGGGTCTCGCCACCCGCTGCGATGGGTCATGTGGTAGGTTCGCGCGCCTTCAACAAAGCTCATTCGAGCCCCGGACCGGCAAAGCCGCAGGGCAAGCTCGCGGTGCTCGTTGATGTCGATCTCCTCGTTGAAGCCACCGCAACGAGAGAACAGATCGCGCGGGACCGACAGATTGCAGCCCGCCGCCGCTGCCCACAGGACCCCGCAGTCCGGATGAAAGCAGAGCGCCTGGCGCTCAAGCTCGTAAAGCCGGCGGGGTCCGGCGCCCGGATAGATGCCAGGCGCCGCCCTTCGCTCAATGCTCGAGAAATTCTCGACGATGTCACGCCTCGTGACTCTAAGCCGTGCCGCTTCAGCCGGCGACAGCTGGGCGAGCCGGAACTCGTGTCCGGGCCGCGCCGTGCCCCTCTCCGGGTCCAACAGGAATCGCGTGCAGCGAAGATTCCACGTCTCCCCCCGGCCGATGATCAAGCCAGCGTTGGCGGAGTGCGCGCTGGAATGCCGAGCCACCAGCTGCGGGTCGGCGAGATTATCGCCGTCAAGAAACAGAAGGATGTCGCCGGTGGCGATGCTGGCCCCGGCGTTGGCGGCTCCCGAGCGGCCGCGCGGCGCGGCGTGGTGGATGACCTTGAACGGCGGAAGGCTTTGTTCCCTTTCGCTGATCACCGAGCGGGTATGATCGCAAGAGCCATCGTTAACGATGATGATCTCGGGATGCTCGGTTTGGCGGGTCAGCGAGGTGAGCGCCAATCGCAGCCTGTCGGCCTCGTCCTTCGAGCGTATGATCAAGCTCACGCGCATGATTTCCCCTCCGCGTGTGCAAGCAACCCGAGCGCCTCGAGAACGCCAACAACCTCCTCGGCGACCAGTCGGTAGCCTTCTGGTGTGAGATGTATGGGATCTATCTTCACGCGATCGGCTCCCGCCTTGGCCACGATGCCGTCGACGTCAATAATCGAAATCTCCGTCTCTTGTGATAATTCGATCAGTCCCAAATTAAAGCGCCTGATCCGCGTAGACAAAGGCTCCTCGATGCCCTCGTAACAATGTACGCTTTCTCCGGCGACGACGGACGAGACGTTATAGATCAGTATGGGAGCATCCGAGCGTTCGCGCAGCCGCGCGATGATCTGCTTGAAGTTGCGCATGGATGCTGCGGGATCCAGCAGGCCTTGATGCTCGAACTCCTCCCAAAGCCAGCGCTGGTCCTGCGGCTGCCACGCCTCATGGCCGAAAGCGTACAGCAGATATCCGTCCCGGCGATGGCGAAAGATTCCCGACGTGACGTCGGGCTGCAGCGAAAATACGAATGCATCGCATGGCGTATCGAAAACGGCGCGACTGAATTGAGAGGAAATTGAGTAAGGGCCGAGCGGTAGTTGCCGCTGGGCCACTGCGGGCGGTATGTGACCGTCTGCTCGCAAAAGTGCATCCGATCGGTCAAAGGTCTCGTGCCGCACGCGGACCAATATGCCGGGACGACGCGCGCGCAGAATCTCGTTGATGCCGTTCCATCGCACCTTGCCGCCGATCGTGCATGAATGGAGCGAATCCCGCAGATCGAGATTGCCCTTGGCAAAAATAGTCAGTCGGCGCACCAAATCGTCGATCCTGCGCGCGGGGGTTTAATTGAAAAGTGATGTAGCATCATGGGTTTATCTCTGCAATACCCTAGCTGCGCTGGGCGCACCGGCAAGGCCACTGGCTCGGTTGCCGAGCTGGCCGATTAGAGGCTCACTGGCGCGGGATCGGATCGAGGGGCACCTGGACAAAGGCCCAAGCTCGCCGGGCTCGCCACCGTGCCGATCTCTGACTCGCCTTCCGCTGTCGTCGCCGCTACATCCATGCCATGCCTTCCGCCGCTCGCCGTTTGCAGCCTCAAGGCTTCGTGGCACCGTGCCTGCCGACGCTCGCGCACGTCGTGCCTGAAGGCGAGCAATGGGCGCACGAGATCAAGCACGATGGGTACCGGATGATCTGCCGGCGCGACGGTGACCGGGTGCGGGTGTTCTCGCGCCACGGCCGCGAGTGGACGGATACCCGTCTAATGTTCCGCCGCCGGTCCACCCGGCCTCAGCAGATTTACATTCCGTCCGCGTATATCGCGGAGACGATTGGGGCAGAGGAGCCGCTGCCCAACGTTGCTAAGGTCTTGTCCGCGATTGCGGATAATGCTTGATGTCGTCGGCATGAGTGTTGCCGGTTCCACTGTCATCTCGATCGAGAACCTTTCAAAGCGCTACCTGGTCGGACATCAGTCCCGCGAGCGCTATACGGCGCTGCGCGACGTGATCGCCCGCGAGGCGCGGAATTTCACCCGCAAGGCGCTCGACGCCTTTCGAGGCCACCAGATCGTGCAGGGTGATGAGGTCGAGGAATTTTGGGCGCTCAAGGATGTCAGCTTTGAGGTTAAGCGCGGCGAGGTCATAGGCATCATTGGCCGCAACGGCGCCGGCAAAAGCACGCTGCTCAAAATTCTGAGCCGCATCACCGAGCCTACCACAGGTCGCGTTCGCCTGGGCGGGCGCGTGGCCAGCCTGCTAGAGGTCGGCACTGGATTTCATCCCGAATTGACGGGCCGAGAAAACATCTTTCTCAACGGCGCCATCCTCGGCATGGGCCGCAAAGAAATTCGCAGCAAGTTTGACGAGATCGTCGCCTTCGCCGGCGTCGAAAAGTTCCTTGATACTCCGGTCAAGCATTACAGCAGCGGCATGTACGTGCGGCTCGCCTTTGCCGTCGCTGCGCATCTTGAACCTGAAATTCTGGTGATCGACGAGGTTCTGGCGGTCGGAGACGCGGAATTTCAGGCCAAGTGTCTTGGCAAGATGCGATCCGTCGCCCAACAAGAGGGTCGCACCGTTTTGTTTGTAAGCCACAACACGCGAGCCGTGCAGCAGCTAACCAGTCGTGCGGTCCTTCTTAGCTCGGGCAAGGTGGATTTCATTGGGACGACTGATGTAGCAATTGAGCGATATCTTGGCGCCGGTTCCGGCCTCACTGAGTTTGATGTTGCCAATACCGTGCGGCAATACCAGGGCAATGGTGACGCCCGCATCCTGGTGCTTCGTTTCGATCGCCCTCTGCCGCATTTCGAGGCCGGCGAGCCTATCCGATATACGATTTCGTTGCGAGCCGAGCGTCCGATAAAGGCGCTCCGCGTCGGGATGACGGTGTATGCCCGCGACGGCACGCCCGTCGGCGCTACCTCCAGCCGGGAGATCGCCGGGCTCGAACAAGGCTCGCGGCGAGAGATCACAGTGACGCTGCCGTTCGACCAGCTGGCACCTGGCAACTACCATTGCGGCGTCTCAATAGGATCAGGAAGTAACCGTTCGAGCTTTATCGACTACGATATCGTCCTCGACACACTGCCTTTCGAGGTTATGCCGCAGAAAACGGCGGGCGGCACGCTGGCGTCCTGGTCTTCTAACTGGGGGTCGATCATGCTTCCTGATCTGTTTATCGAGGACTCCACCCGATGAGCCAAGCTCCGACCTGGTCGGTCATGGTGCCGGTCTACAACCGGACTCGATACCTTGTCGAAGCGCTGGACAGCGTGGTCTCTCAACGTGTCGCTCTTTCTAGCATGCAGATCGAGGTAGTTGATGACTGTTCCACCGAAGGCGATGTCGCTGCGCTGATCGAGGCCAGATACGGAAGCCGGGTCTCCTATTTTCGGCAGCCCGAACGCAGGGGGCTGGCCGGCAGTTGGAACGCCTGCATAGAGCGGGCAAGAGGCACCTTGATCCATATCCTCCATGACGACGATTTCGTTGCGCAGGGATACTACGCCGAGATCGAGGCGCTCGCGGCTGAATATCCAGGCGTTGGGCTCTATGCGACCCGCAATTTCTTCGTGAACTCCGACTCGATAATAACCTGGGTCTCCGATCGCGTGCGAGAGCTGGAGCAGCCAGCAAAAATGATTGATCCGTTTTTCTATATGACCCCAATCCAGTGCGCTGCAGTGACCGTACGCAAGAGCGCTTACGAGGTGGTAGGTTGCTTTCGCCTCGACATGGGCTTCGTCACCGACCGCGAGATGTGGGCGCGCCTGACGGCCTCGCACGGGGCCGTCGTGTCGCCGAAGGTTCTCGCTTCGTATCGCATGGGCGACGAGACGGAGACGCGGCGAGTGCTGAGGACCGCGGAGGGCATAGGAGACATCTGCCGGCTCAACGAGCTGTTCGCGCAACTCTATCCGTCATTTCGGATTCAATGCGGGCGCTTGCGAGTTTCTGCTATGGCGCGACGACAGTATCTCGATTGCAAGCGAAATGGCGATGCCGCCGCCGCGGCTGCCAACTACGCGATGTGGGTCAAAGTGACGCCTCTTAGACAGCGTCTCGAAGACCAAACCACGGACTGGGTTCGCAAGGCGCGCCAGTTCGCCAAGCGCGCTCTCCGTCTCGCATTAGACCGCGTCCCGCACCGCGTGCGCTTTGCTGCGCTTGATCATATATGCCGTTGGAGTAAAATGGCCAATCGAGTGCGTAACCTTGCTCAACGAGCCATTCGGCAAGATCCTTCCCATTAACTTCGCAGCGGGCCACCGTACTTGCATAAGTCTTTTTTTGACCGACCACGGGCGAGCATGTGACCGGCCGGTTGGCAATGAAGTTTGGGTCTTCGCGGAATCGAGTGGGCGATTTTTGAGTTAGAAGGCCCGACAAGCCGGCCCATTATGTAGGAATTTTGCATTACGGCTGGGGTTGGAATTTGCCATCATCGATGTATGGCAAGATCATCGAAGCGAAGCCGGCGGCTTTGGGATACGTATTCGTTTCCTGGCTTTCGACCAGAGCCAACAGTGCGTGGGATTTTTGGCGATCCGAAGGCGCGCGTGATCGCCCTCAAACGGCGCTCAAAAAAACGGCGTGCGGGTGCTGCGGGCGCATCCAGATGGGCTGGTACGACCGCAAGGTCCGCCGTGTGCGCGATCTTTCGTGCGGCGACACGCGGGTATTTCTGGAATTGGAGGTGCGGCGTGTCGAGTGCCGCCGTTGTGGCAAGGTGAAGCGGGAACGGCTCGACTTTCTGGCGGACAATCCGCTCTACACCAAACGCTTTGCGTACTATGTGGGCCGGCGCTGTCGGGCGGCGACGATCAAGGAGGTGGCGGAGGAATTGGCGCTGGACTGGCATACGGTCAAGGCGCTGGACATGCAATACGTGCAAGCCCAGCTTGAGCGCGTGGGCAAGCCTGGACCGCACGTGATCGGCGTCGACGAGATATCGATCCGCAAAGGTCACAGCTATCGGATCGTGGTGAGCGACCTGGTGCGCGGGCGGTCGATCTGGTTTGGCGGCGAGGATCGCTCGGAGGCGAGCGTGAGCCAGTTTTACGCCTGGCTTGGCAGGAAGAAGAGCTCGCGCATTCGCCTTGCCGTCATGGACATGTGGAAGCCTTTCCGTTTGGCGACGCATGCGCATGCACCGCAAGCGGCGATTTATTTTGTTCGACAAGTTCAATGTCATCCGCCATCTGGGCGAGGCCTTGGATGCGGTTCGTAAGAGCGAGTATGCCCGGCTCCGGGGTCGCGAGCGACGCTACATCAAGGGCCAGAAATACACGTTGCTTTCGCGCCGAGAGAATCTCTCGCTTGACGGCAAGAAGGCGTTGAAAGTGTTGTTGGCGGCCAACAAACGCCTCAACACGGCCTATGTTCTCAAGGAGAGCTTCGGCCAGCTGTGGAGCTATGAACGCGAAGGCTGGGCGCGGCGCTTCTTCGAGAACTGGCGCGCAAGCCTCAAGTGGCAGCGGCTCCCGCCTTATG
>JBKQHQ010000247.1:0-3793 GCA_052148715.1 Xanthobacteraceae bacterium
CCTCCAGCGTACGCTGGTCGACCCGGTTGGGGACGAGGATGACGCGGATCTTCTCCTTCCGGCGGGCGCGGACATTGTCGATAATCTCAAGCGTGCGCACGGTCGCCTCGATGTCGAGACCGGACGGGGTGCAGGGAATGAGAATGAGGTCGGCGACCGCGATCGAAGCGCCGAGCGCACGGTCGGCCTCGCGAGCGTCCTTCCCGTAGGATTGCGGGCCGGCCGCTAACTCATCATAAAGTATCAGCACATATGATGTCTGCACTTTCACAGGCGCAAGAAGGCTCCGCTATCCGACCGCTTGCGAACATCAGAGCTTCGACGGAGAGCTTGACGTGGATGACACAGCTTCCCAGCTGTCCGCCAAAGACGCTCGCCCAGCGCGCTATCTCGTCGCCGTCGTGGTGGCGATCATCGGGGCGTTGTTCTCGGTGGTCGCGTTCGTCGCCGTGTCGAATTCAGAACATCGCCTTGCCGCTGTGAAGCTGCAGGAACTCGCCAAGAACGATCAGCAAACACTCAACTCCGATCTCGAGTACGCAACCGAGGTCCTTTACACGCTGCGTGCCTACTATAGCACTGCCGATCAAACGGTCGGCCGCTCCGAGTTCCAGGCGTTCGCGAAGGACCTGCGCGGCCGACTGGTTGGTTTGCGCAATACCGGGTGGGCGCGCCGGGTCACGCGCGAGGAACGCGACGCCTTCGAACGCTCCGTGCGGGCAGAGGGCTTCCCTAATTTCGAAATCTGGGAGCGTGACTCCCAAGGCAACCGTGTTCGCGCCGCCGATCGTGCAGAATATCTCCCCATCCTCTATCCCGACCCGGTGGAGTACACGGCGCAGATTCTCGGCTTCGATATATCCTCCGAGCCGATCCGCGCGGCCGCGCTGCGTCGGGCGCGCAGTTCCGAACGCCCTTCCGCTACTCCCCCGATGAATCTGATCACGAAAACGGAACCGGATGGGTTCATGACCTTCATTCCGGTCTATCCCAAAGGCTCGATCAAGCAGGAAACCTCTCGTGCGCCCGAGGGGTTCATGTATGGCGTTTTCGGCACGGCTCCGATGATCGAGAACATCCTGGGGGCAAAAGCTATTCCGTCCGGACTGGATATCTACTTCTTCAACCCGAACGGCGCTCCCGGGAACCGCCGCATCTATTGGCATCCGTCGCGAAGCCGTCCAGCGCAATCACCGGTGCCAAGCGAGGAAACCTTGCTCGCGGGCGCACATTGGGCCGGCAGCATCCGCGTGGCCGACCAGGAATGGGGCGCAATCTTCGTGCCGTCGGGTCAGCTCATCGCCGATGCGGGCAGCTGGCGACCGGGCGCCGCACTGGCCACCGGATTAGCGATGACCGCCCTGATCGTGGCCTATCTGCTGGTCTCGCTCAAGCGAACGCTGCGTCTCGAGTTTCTGACGACGAGCCTGCACGAAGCAACCGACGAGCTGCGGCGCGAGGGCGAGAAAGTCAAGCAGCTAGCCCGCACGGATTCCATGACCGGCCTCGCCAATCGGGCGACTTTCTCCGAGCATCTCAACTATGCTTTCGCGGCAGCAAAGCGCGACGGAAAGCACTTCGCGGTCATCTACCTCGATCTCGACCACTTCAAGGACGTCAACGACACCCTCGGTCATCCCTGCGGCGATCGCCTCCTGCAGATCGCGGCGGAGCGCCTCCGGGCGGTTGTCCGCGAAAACGACCTGATCGCGCGGCTCGGCGGCGACGAGTTCGCGATCTGCGTAACGGGTGCCGCGGATCTTGCGGCGGTCGGCCAGCTCGCGTCCCGGATCAAGAACACGTTGGCCGAAAAATTCGATCTTGACGGAAACGAGGTGCATGTCTCCGCGAGCCTCGGCATATCGATGTTCAACACGAACGCGGTGTCGCCCGATGCTATGATGATGCAGGCCGATGTCGCGCTCTACCAGGCGAAGAACGAGGGCCGCAACGATTTCCGCTTCCATTCGATCGAGCTCGATCGCGAGATTCACGAGCGGGTGGCGGTCACCGAGGAGCTGCATGCGGCGTTCGCGAACAACGAGCTCGAGCTCTACTACCAGCCGCAGGTCGAGGTGCCTTCTGGCCGCATCGTAGGGCTTGAGGCTCTGCTGCGCTGGAATCATCCAAAGCGCGGACTGACGCTGCCCGGTTCCTTCATTCCGATTGCCGAACAAACCGGGACGATCCACGCGCTCGGACGATGGGTGCTGGAGGAAACCTGCCGGCAGATCAAGAACTGGCAAGCCGAGGGCATTTCGCCGCCGATCATCGCAATCAATATTTCGGCCGCGCAATTCAAGGGCCCCACCACGCCTGACCAGGATTTGCGGGAGACGCTGGCGCGATACGCGGTCGATCCGAAATGCATCGAGATCGAGCTGACCGAATCCGTGCTGGTCGAGACAACCGAGGCGAACAACGAGGTCGTTCGTCGGGTGCGCGAGCTCGGCGTCAGCATCGCGATCGACGATTTCGGGACCGGCTACTCGTCGCTCGCGTACCTGCGAAGCTACCGGGTAAACCGGCTCAAGATTGCACAGCAATTTATGCCCAAGTTGGGGATCGAGTCGGGCGCTGCCGCGATCGTGCGGGCCACGATCATGCTTGCACGCGAGCTGGGCATGGAGGTCATTGCCGAAGGAGTGGAAACCGCCGAGCAGGTCGCCTTTCTGCTGAACTCTGGCTGCCGCTTCGTCCAAGGCTATTATTTCGGTCGGCCGGTACCGATGGCGGAAGCGACTGCTCTTTTGCGGGCCGGCGTCATCACGCGCGAACCTGCGCGAAATTCAGCAGAGAACCTACGACGCGTGACCGGCTGATGGCGGCGCTTGTTGTGGGACCGCGAACGCGCATCTCCGCGAGCCTCGGCACTGGTGGTGATTCCACGTTCTTTTCTGATGATCAAATCGCTCTCGAGGCAGTCGAACGGCGAGCCACCATAGACTTTGAGCCGCATGTGCCGTAGTCCGAGGGCTCAGACGATCGCATATGCGACGGAGTGATAACTGCCGAGGAAGCGGCCATGATCGATAAGCGGTTCCGCGACCGGCGCGTCCGAGAAACGGGCCTCATACCCTCATCCAAGTGCTGGCTACTTTAAATCCTCGCCGATCAGCTTGCAGCTCGGACGATAGCCGCTCATACGCGTCGAGATCTTCGGTGCTCAACACCGGCGGCGTTCCAAAAAGCGCGCGGATGTGCGGCGGGACGGCGGCGTGGGCGGCGCCGACTGCGACCCCTGGCGACGTGCTTTTATCCTTGCGTGGGTTCGCTGCTGCAGTTCCTAATCGATGCGTTGAGGCGGCGGAATCGTGTCGGAACTTGGGTTGCTCTTCGGATTGCGCATTGATTTTGCGAATAAATTGGGTTCGTTTGGTAAATTGGACCGAGCACCCATGGGACTGCTTACCCTGCCACGGCCAAAGAGAGTTGGGCGGCACGCGATCCTGTGACGCCGGGGATCTGTTTGTTCTCACGACTGTAACAATTTCCGCCGCCGACCTTCGGCAATGGTTCGAGCGGCGCTGCTAACCGGTCCGGGCGAGGGCGCTTTCGACGAGGTCGCAGAGCGCGCGGATCTCCTGCTCGGCGGGCTGGCCTGGCGTCAGGTCGCCGACCGACTGGCCGGTGGTGAAGGCGCGCACGAAGACCGAGCGGTCGCCGATCGGGGCTGCGACCGGCTCGCCGAAAGCGATCAGTTCGTCGGCGAGCTGCTGGCCCTCCAGCGTACGCTGGTCGACCCGGTTGGGGACGAGGATGACGCGGATCTTCTCCTTCCGGCGGGCGCGGA
>JBKQHQ010000248.1:0-73815 GCA_052148715.1 Xanthobacteraceae bacterium
TCGCCGATCTGGCGGTCGCAACCGGTTGCGGACAGATCAAGACCGGCTCGCTCGCCCGCTCAGACCGCACCGCCAAGTACAACCAGCTGCTGCGCATCGAGGAGGAGCTCGGCAGCCAGGCGCAATACCTCGGAAGGGCGGCGCTCAACGCCTGCTCGAGCTGAGGCGAGATCCGGATCCACCAAAACGCTGACCGCCGCGCGTTAACGCGGCGGTAACATCGGCCTTCCAAGCTAACAGGATGGTCACGCGTAGGCGTTTGCGTTCGTTTTTGACGGCCGTCGGCCTCTACGTCGGGGCGGCGCTTCTGATCGGCTATTTCGGGATCAATGCCTATACGGGCAATCATGGCCTCAAGGCCCAGAAGGACATTGATCAGCAGATCGACGGGCTCTCGACCGAGCTGCGGCAGCTCAAGGCCGAGCATAGCCGGTGGGAGCACCGCGTCTCGCTGCTGAAATCCGAAAGCCTCGATCCGGACATGCTCGAGGAGCGCGCTCGCGTGCTCTTGAACTATGTTCATCCGAGAGACATCACGACGATGATCAAGCGCCCCTGATCCAATCCGGCCGTCCCCGGACAAGGCCGTTCAATTCTCTGCGCCATTGCTCTATTCCCTTGTTACACCATATGTTTTGTGTCCATCTGCGAAGGTCGCAGCGGATGCTGGCGCTTTCACCGGCGGCCGATTTCGGCTATGGGGAGAGGCCCGTCCGGGTAAGCCATCATCGATCGCCCAGGAGCGCCATGGCCGCCTCCACCAATAAGCAAGGGGCCACCGCCACGCCCCGCCGTGCCGCGGACAAAGCCGCAGACGCCGGATACGCACGTGCCGAGCTCGGCAAGGATGCGCAGCTGCAGGCCTACCGCACCATGCTGCTGATCCGGCGCTTCGAGGAGAAGGCGGGTCAAATGTACGGCATGGGTTTGATCGGCGGTTTCTGCCACCTCTATATCGGCCAGGAGGCCGTCGTGGTCGGGATGCAGATGACCGTGAAGCCTGGCGACGAGGTCATTACGGCCTATCGCGATCATGGCCACATGCTTGCCTGCGGCATGGATCCGAAGGGTGTGATGGCCGAGCTCACCGGTCGCCGTGGTGGCTATTCGAAGGGCAAGGGCGGCTCGATGCACATGTTCTCCGTGGAAAAAGGGTTCTACGGGGGCCACGGCATCGTCGGCGCGCAGGTACCGCTTGGGACTGGCCTTGCCTTCGCCAATCGCTATCGCGGCAACGACAACGTCAGCCTGACCTACTTCGGCGACGGCGCAGCGAACCAGGGGCAGGTCTACGAGAGCTTCAACATGGCGAAGCTGTGGAAACTGCCGGTCGTCTATGTGATCGAGAATAATCAATACGGCATGGGCACCTCGGTGGACCGTGCCTCCGCCACGACCGACTTGTCGCACCGGGGAAGCTCGTTCGATATTCCGGGTGAAAGGGTCGACGGAATGGACGTGCGCGCCGTCAAGGCCGCCGGCGATAAAGCCGTGGTTTGGGCACGCGAGGGCAACGGTCCGTATATTCTCGAAATGCTGACCTACCGCTATCGCGGCCATTCGATGTCCGACCCGGCAAAATACCGCAGCCGCGAAGAAGTTCAGAAAATGCGAGCCGAGCACGACCCGATCGAGCAGGTGCGCGTCCGCATTCTCCAGAACAAATGGGCGACCGAGGACGAGATAAAGAAGATCGATGCCGAAGTCCGTGACCGCATCAATGAGGCTTCCGAGTTTGCTACCCACGACGCGGAGCCCGATCCGACCGAACTCTACACTGACGTATACGGATGAGCAGGGCCGCCCCCGGTCCCCTTGAATATTCCGCGAAGCAGAGCTCACGACGCCCATGCCCACCCCCGTACTGATGCCTGCGCTTTCCCCCACGATGGAGAAGGGCAACCTCGCCAAATGGCTGAAAAAGGAAGGTGAGGCGGTGAAGTCCGGCGATGTCATCGCGGAGATCGAGACGGACAAGGCAACAATGGAAGTCGAAGCGGTCGACGAGGGTACGTTGGGCAAGATCTTGGTGCCGGAAGGCACCGCCGATGTCGCGGTGAACACACCTATCGCGATGATCCTGGCGCGGGGCGAGGACGCCTCGGCGCTCAAGGATGGCCAACAATCGCCTCGTCAGGCAAATGGGCAAGACCAGCCGCCGCAGTCGGCGCCGGCACAGCACGCAAAGGGTGCGGAATCCATTCCAGCGTCCGCTCCCCCAGCCGCTGCGGTCAACGAGGCGCGCGCCCCGAAAGCGGCTGGGGCCCCTCCACGGCAGCCCGAGGCCCTACCGGAGCCGGACGTGCCGGAAGGGACCGAGCTCGCCACCATGACGGTGCGCGAGGCGTTGCGCGATGCGATGGCGGAGGAGATGCGGCGCGATCCCGACGTCTTCGTCATGGGCGAGGAGGTCGCCGAATATCAGGGCGCCTACAAGGTGACCCAGGGCCTGCTACAGGAGTTCGGCGCCCGCCGCGTGATCGACACGCCGATCACCGAGCATGGATTTACCGGCCTCGGCGTCGGTGCGGCGCTTGGCGGGCTCAAGCCGATCGTCGAGTTCATGACCTTCAACTTCGCCATGCAGGCAATGGACCAGCTGATCAATTCGGCTGCCAAGACGCGCTACATGTCAGGCGGACAGATGACCTGCTCGATCGTCTTCCGCGGCCCCAACGGCCCGGCCGCGCGGGTTGCCGCCCAGCACAGCCAAGACTTTTCGTCCTGGTATTCGCACATTCCCGGCCTCAAGGTGGTCGCGCCCTACAGCGCGGCGGACGCCAAGGGATTGCTCAAGGCCGCAATCCGCGATCCCAATCCGGTGATGTTTCTCGAGAACGAAATTCTCTATGGTCACTCGTTCCCGGTGCCGAAGCTCGATGATTACGTCGTGCCGATCGGCAAGGCCAAGATCGTGCGCGCCGGGCATGACGTGACGCTTGTGGCATGGTCGATTGCGATGACCTATGCGCTCAAGGCCGCCGAGGATTTGGCGAAGGAGAGCATCGCGGCGGAGGTGATCGACCTGCGCACCCTGCGGCCAATGGACAGCGACACGATCATCGCTTCGGTGAAGAAGACCGGACGCCTCGTCACCATCGAGGAAGGTTGGCGGCAGAGCGGCGTTGGTGCCGAGATCGCGGCGCGAGTGATGGAGCAGGCGTTCGATTGGCTCGACGCACCGGTCGCGCGCATCTGCGGCAAGGACGTGCCGATGCCCTATGCGGCCAATCTGGAAAAGCTCGCGCTGCCGTCAGTCGCCGAAGTGGTCGAGGCTGTGAGGGCCGTGTGCTATCGATGAATGGGGCGCAGCGGACTCCCTCGGCCGCACAGGGTCGAGGCAGCGTCGAAGTGTTGCGGCGCGGTTAGACAAGGCCACGCAATGCCTATCAATATCCTCATGCCCGCGCTCTCTCCCACCATGGAGAAGGGAAATCTCGCCAAGTGGCTCAAGAAGGAGGGCGACCCGGTCAAAGTCGGTGATGTGATCGCCGAGATCGAGACCGACAAGGCGACCATGGAGGTCGAGGCGATTGATGACGGCGTCTTAGCCAAGATCGTGGTGCCGGAAGGCACGGCGGATGTTCCGGTGAACAACGTCATCGCGGTTCTCGCCGGTGAAGGCGAGCAGCAAAAGGCCCGGCTACCCGATGGTGGCAGGAACGGCGGGCCGGTTGCAACGCAGCCCGCGCCCGTTACGCAAGAGGCGGCGGAACAAGCACCAAAGCCGCCGGGCGGCCCGTCCGCTCTCGCGCCGGAGGGCGTCCGGACCACCGCTGCGGCGCGGACGAATGGCCCCGGGACGAGCCGCATTTTCGCCTCGCCGCTCGCCCGCCGCCTGGCCAAGGAGGCGGGCCTCGATCTGCAGCGCATCGAGGGCTCCGGACCGCATGGCCGCATCATCGCCCGTGACATCGAACAGGCGCGGTCGGGCGAGGGGCTCAGGGCGGCTCCGACGGCGCCTAGTGTCGCGCCTACCCTGCCGGCTGCGCCGACCGTGCCGGCGCTTGCCGACGACAAGATCCGCGCGCTCTACCCGGAGGGCAGCTACGAACTCGTGCCGCACGACAGCATCCGCAAGATCATCGCGCAGCGCCTTGTCCAATCGAAGCTCACAATTCCACATTTTTATCTGACGATCGACTGCGATATCGGCAAGCTGCTGACGGCGCGCGAGGAGATCAACAGCGCCGCGCCCAAGGACCACGACGGCAAGCCGGGCTGGAAGCTCTCGGTCAATGATTTCGTTATCAAGGCTCTGGCCTTGGCGCTCCAGCGCGTGCCGGATGCGAACGTGACCTGGACCGAAGGCGGCATGCTCAAACACAAGCATTCCGACGTCGGCGTCGCGGTGGCGATCAAGGGCGGTCTGATCACGCCGGTCATCCGCAGCGCGGAAACGAAGCCGCTCTCGGTGATCTCCAACGAGATGAAGGATTTCGCCGCCCGCGCCCGCGCGCGCAAGCTCAAGCCCGAGGAATATCAGGGCGGATCGACCGCAGTCTCTAATCTCGGCATGTACGGCATCAAGGATTTCGCCGCGGTGATCAACCCGCCGCACGCGACGATCCTGGCGGTGGGCGCCGGCGAGGAACGCGCCGTCGTGCGCAAGGGAAAGATTGAGGTCGCCACGATCATGTCGGTGACGTTGTCGAGTGACCACCGCGCCGTCGACGGCGCGCTCGGCGCCGAGCTCGTCGGCGCCTTCAAGGCGCTGATCGAGAGCCCGGTGCTGATGGTGGTGTGAAGCATTACCTCACCTACGTCTCAAGGATGCTCGAGACTCCAGGTGCCACAGCGAACGCTCAACTGATGGCGCCTGCGAGACTCGTTCGACGGCTCCTGATCAGACTGCCTCCTCTTCGTCCGGCCGCCGCAGCCACCGGGCACAAACGAGTCCGACCGTGATCAACACGACAGCGCCGAAGGCGAGACTCGGCATCTTTCCGATCCACGTAAAGCTTGCCCCGTATACGATCGGCCCGATCCCCTGACCCAAGAAGAAGGCGCACGAGTGCAGCGCCAAGGCGAGTGCCCGCGCCTTCGGCGCCAGTTCCGTCACATAGATCTGAATGCAGCCGTGTAGCAGGTAGAATCCGAGGCCGAGGCCGACGAAATTCACGAGCTGGATCTGCCACGGCGCCCCCGACGCCACCACGATCAGCCCGAGCGCCATGACGGCGCCGCCTCCAATCATCAGCGGGCGCTCGCCCAAGCGCCGCAGCAGTGTCGCAATCACGAACGTGTAGCACACGCCGCCGACGCCGAAGCCGGCGATGACCAGTCCGGCGATAGAGGCGCGGGTCTCTCCCCGCGCATGCAGGAACGTTGCCATGTAGGGGAACACGCCAAACAGGAAGATGCCTTCGAGGAAGACGGCGCCGAAGCATATTTTGGCCAGCGGGTTGGTGAAGATCGTGCGGAAGTTGCGCCCCGTTGTGGCGAGATCGACACGCGGTGCCTCGCGCAACGCCACCCGGCGGAATCCGAACAGGGCGGCAGCGAACACCACGGCACCGATCAGCGCGGTCGCGACGAACACGCCGCGCCAGCCCACCAGGTCCCCGATCAGGCCTCCCATCGATGCGCCGAGCAGATTTCCGGTCATGCTGGCGGCGAGGATGCGGCTGATCGCCACTTGCCGCCGGTTGATCGGCACCAAGTCTCCGGCCATGGCGAGCGCGATCGGAAAAATGCCGCCCGAGGCGCAGCCTGCCAGTACGCGAGTGACGAACAGCAGCGAAAAGTTGGCCGCCAATGCTCCGGCAAAGCCGGCCAGCACGAGGATCAGCAGCGACGCCATCATCAACCGGACTTTGCCGAGCATATCGGCGAGCGCCCCGAGAAGGGGCTGCGTGATCGCATAGGGCAACGAGAAAGCGGTCGACAGCAGCGCCGCGGTGGCAGTATCCACCATGAGGCCGACGGCGATCTGGGGAATGACCGGATCGGCAGGGCGCACGAAGAGTGACGTCGCAAAGCAGACGAAGGCCAGGATAGTCAGCGCCCGGTGCATTGCGGATGCGGCCAGGCGTCAGCGCTTGGCGATCCGATCAAGCTCGATCAGCTTGCGGAGCAGACCTTCGAGTTCCGAGAGCGGCAGCATGTTGGGCCCGTCGGAAGGCGCCTTATCGGGGTCGTCATGGGTTTCGATGAACACCGCCGCAACGCCGACCGCGACCGCCGCCCGCGCCAGCACCGGCACGAACTCGCGCTCGCCGCCCGACGACGTCCCCTGCCCGCCCGGCTGCTGCACTGAATGCGTGGCATCGAACACGATCGGCGCTCCGGTCGTGCGCGCGAGGATCGGCAGTGCCCGCATGTCGGACACGAGCGTGTTGTAGCCGAAGGAAACGCCGCGCTCGGTCACGAGTACGTTGTGATTGCCTGCACCGGTGATCTTGGCGATCCCGTTGACCATGTCCCAGGGCGCCAGGAACTGACCCTTCTTCACATTGATGACACGTCCGGTCTTGGCCGCCGCGATGAGAAGATCGGTCTGCCGGCAGAGGAATGCTGGGATTTGCAGGATATCCACCGCTGGGGCCACGAGCGCACACTGCTCGCTCGTGTGGACGTCGGTGAGCACCGGGAGGCGTAGCCGCTCGCGCAGCTCGGAAAAGATCGTGAGCGCCCTGTCGAGGCCTATTCCGCGCGGGCTCTTGGCGCTGGTGCGATTGGCCTTGTCGAACGAGGTCTTGTAGACGAGACCGATCTTTATCCTGGCGGCGATCTCCTTCAGCGCGGACGCCATCTCGAAGGCGTGGTCACGGCTTTCTAGAGCGCACGGGCCGGCAATCAGCGTGAGCGGTAATGTATTGCCGAACCGGACGTCGCCGACTTCGACGATGGTGTTGGGAATGAGATCTGGGTCCACGGCCCGCTCCAAGGCTCTTAGTGTACTTCGAATATGAGGGTAGCGCCCATGGCGGTCTGCGGGGCGACGATCAAGCGGCCCATGCGGACGGAGGCGGCGATGCTTGCAGCCTGCATCGTGCTGATCGCAGCGCCGAAGTCACGCACCGCTAGGCGCACCGCCGCTAAGCGCGCGCCTTGCGCCACGTCCGGCGACTCGACCCCGAAATGACTGCGAAAGGCGGCGGTGTCCATGACTTGGATTTCGCCGCGCGGGGTGCGCACGCTCACGCCGCTCGAGGTTGCCAGCAGGTCACGCTCGCTCGTAAAGGCGGATAGGAAAACATGATGATCGCTCGGGTTTTCCGCGACCAAAACCACACCTGCAACCGCGCGCGCCGTGTTGGGGTGATCTTGAAATGCGGGATTCCAAAAATTCTCCGGATAGTGCTGCTGGCAAGCAAAGAAGGCGGTGTCCGGGGCGCGGGAATCCGTCGCATATGCCAATGAGAAACCGACCTTCACCGGCGAGCCGTCGGGCCGCCTTGCGTCGCGCTCAAAATCGAAGACCTCGAAATCTCCAATGCCGGCTAAGCGAAACGCGGCGGCATCCTCCCTCGCGTCTCGCCCTTCGACGACCAGCATCGACAGTCCTTCGCCGCTTGCGAGGAAGTCCCGGTTGAACGCGCCAAAGGAAAAGAACCGGCGCGCATGCGGCGTGATCGCGGCGGGATCCGCGACCGTCAGCAACTCGATGAAAAAACCGGGAAGTTGAACGATGCGGTTGTGCGTGCCCCAGGAGGGCGGATGCCGATTGGGCGTGCCGACCGTGAAGCCAAGCCGGCGATAGAGCTCCCCGGCCGCGTCGAGATTGCGCACCGCATGAACGACATGATCGAGACCGCGCGGCATCGGATGCGACCGCTGATCATTGACGGCTGAACTCTGCTTGCCGACACTCATACCAGCCGGCTCTGCACGACCGCAGCCTCGACGAACGAGGCGAATAGGGGATGCGGCGCGAACGGGCGCGACTTTAGCTCCGGATGGAACTGCACGCCGATGAACCAGGGATGGTCCTCGTATTCAATGATCTCAGGCAGCACGCCGTCCGGAGACATGCCGCAGAAACACAGGCCACGCTGCTCCAGCCGCCCCTTATAGGCGGTGTTAACCTCATAGCGGTGCCGGTGGCGCTCGGAGATCTCCGTGGTTCCGTAGATATCGGCGACCCGGCTTCCTCGTCGCAAAATGGCCGGATAGGCGCCAAGCCGCATGGTGCCGCCGAGATCGCCGCCGGCGCGGCGCGTCTCAAGCTCATTGCCGTGCAGCCACTCGGTCATCAAGCCGACCACGGGGTCCGGCGTTGCACCGAACTCGGTCGAGTTGGCCTCGGCGATGCAGCAGAGGCTGCGCGCCGCCTCTATCACGGCCATCTGCATGCCGAAGCAGATGCCGAAATACGGCACGCGGCGTTCGCGCGCGAACCGCGCCGCGCGGATCTTGCCCTCGGCCCCGCGGTGGCCGAAGCCTCCCGGCACCAAGATACCGTGGACGTGCCCAAGAAAAGGCGCCGGATCTTCGCGCTCGAACACCTCGCTCTCGATCCAATCGAGCTTGACCTCGACCTTGTTGGCAATGCCTCCGTGCGAGAGCGCCTCGATCAGCGACTTATAGGCGTCCTTGAGTCCGGTATACTTGCCAACGACCGCAATGGTCACCTCCCCTTCGGGGTTGCGAATGCGCTCGTTGATGAACTGCCAGCGAGCAAGATCGGGCGCCGGTCCGGGCTCGATGCCGAAAGCGGCCAAGACCTCTGAATCGAGCCCGGCCGCGTGATACCCTTCCGGCACCGCATAGATGTTGTCGACATCGCGCGCCTCGATCACCGCACTCTCGCGCACATTGCAAAACAGCGCGAGCTTGCGCCGTTCCTCTTTCGGGATCGGCCGGTCGGTGCGGCACAGCAGGATGTCCGGCTGGATGCCGATCGAGCGCAGCTCCTTGACCGAGTGTTGGGTCGGCTTGGTCTTCAGCTCGCCGGCGCTCGGGATGAAGGGCAGCAGCGTGAGGTGGATGTACACCACATGGTTTCGCGGCAAGTCGTTGCCGAGTTGCCTGATCGCCTCGAAGAACGGCAAGCCCTCGATATCGCCCACCGTGCCGCCGATCTCGCACAGCACGAAGTCGATGCCCTCGTTGCCCTCGCGGATGAAGTCCTTGATGGCGTTGGTGACGTGTGGGATGACCTGGATGGTGGCGCCAAGATAATCCCCGCGCCGCTCCTTCAGCAGAATTTCCTGATAGATCCGTCCGGTAGTAATATTGTCCTGGCGCGTGCAAGGCCGGCCGGAGAACCGCTCGTAATGGCCGAGATCGAGGTCGGTCTCGGCCCCGTCGTCGGTCACGAAAACTTCGCCGTGCTGATACGGCGACATGGTTCCGGGATCGACGTTCAGGTAGGGATCGAGCTTCCGCAACCGCACCGTATAGCCGCGCGCTTGCAGCAAGGCGCCGAGCGCCGCAGACGCGAGACCTTTGCCGAGGGAAGAGACCACGCCGCCGGTGATGAAGATGTACCGCGCCATGGGGCCTACCTTCTAACCCGCCCTGTTCGATTCGACGAGTGACAAACGCGCGTGGGCGTTATTTTTGCGCGGAGCAACCGGCAACGGTCGAATTAAGCCAATACCGGCAAGAGGTTCGTTGGTCTGCAGTAGGCGGAGGTTAAGGAGCCAGCGATGCGCCTAGCGTCATCGCGACGGTGGAACTTCCGGCTCCGCCGGCGGCGGGGCCTGGCCCTGGCCCCGGCCCTGCAGCTGCTGGAGGATGCCGCCGCTCCCCTGCCCGAGCGGCGTTTGTGGCCCGCCGGGAAGCGGCTGGCTGCTGCTCGGCGTGCCGCCACTGAGGATCGAGCTCGGCTTGCGCTCGATACCGGCCAGGATCGAGAGCCCGAGGCTGGTCGCGAAAAACACCACCGCCAGGATCGCCGTCGTCCGGGTCAGAACGTTCGCCGTGCCCCTGCTCGTCAGGAACCCACCGCCGCCGCCACCCATGCCAAGCCCGCCGCCTTCGGACTTCTGCAACAAGACGGCACCGATCATGGCGAGCACCACCATCAGGTGGATGACGATGAGGACATAGTGCATTAGTTGATCCGATCACAGCCCCGCGTCGGACAGAGCGGTCCTTGAGCGGATGGCCTGCATATAGGTGGTCGCAGGCGTCTCTACACGATCCCCAGCCGCATTTCTACTCGGAGCATGGCCCGGTGGCATCGGCTTACAATACAAGGAAATAACAGCGGGCATGCCTTCCCTAACCAATTTTTGATTGTATTATTCCAGGTGCCAACCAATACGCTGGTGGACCGCAGTAAGCATATCGGTCGTCCACTATCAGTCCGCCGCTGCGTACGCCCCGGCGATGGCCAAAAATTCCTCTGCCTTCAGGCTCGCGCCGCCGACCAGCGCTCCGTCGACATCATCAACCCGCATAAGCTCGCTGGCGTTGGCCGGCTTCACCGAACCCCCATAGAGGATGCGAATGGCCTCGCCCTCCGTACCGTAGCGGCTCGCCAGCCGCTCGCGGATGAACCGATGCGCCTCGGCGATGTCGTCTCGGGTCGGGGTCAGCCCGGTTCCGATCGCCCAAACGGGTTCGTAGGCGATAATGAGGTCCTTAGCCGTGCCGCTGGCCGGTAGTGATCCGTCGAGCTGCCGCCCGAGCACATCGAGCGTTTCCCCTGCCTCGCGCTGCTTCCGGGTCTCCCCAACGCACACGATGGGCGTCAAGCCGGCAAGCCGGGCCGCAAGGGCCTTGGCCTGCACGAGGGCATCGGTCTCGTTGTGATCCATACGCCGCTCGGAATGCCCGACGATCACCGCAGCGGCGCCGGCATCGGCCAGCATCTCGGCTGAAAGATCACCGGTATGCGCGCCGGAGCGCTCCGGATGGCAATCCTGGGCGCCAATCTGCACCCTCGATCCGGCCGCCGCTTTTGCCAAGGCACACAGCAGCGTCGCCGGAGGGCACACCATCAACTCGACTTCGCGCGGCACGTCGCCGCAGTTCTTTGCAATCTTGTCGAACTCGGCAACCGATGATCGCAGGCCATTCATCTTCCAATTGCCCGCGACCAACGGGCGGCGCAATACACGCACCATCGGCGCCTCTCAATTTCTCTACGCGCGGTGAGCGGTACCAAAGTGCAGGGCAGCAGGCTAGGGGCGCCACGACCCAGCCGTGTTGCGGCGGGATGACCCGCTCCCTATGATGCCCGGCGAACGAGCGGCCTTGGTGCCGTCGTGTCCTCCATAGCAACGTTGAGCAGCATGCTTCGAGGGATTCGAAAGGCCTCCGCCAATTGGCTTGGCAAGACCATCATGGGCGCGGTTGTTGCCTTCCTGATCGGCAGCTTCGCGATCTGGGGCATCAACGACATCTTCCGCGGCTTCGGCATGTCGCGGCTCGCCAAGATTGGATCGACCGAGATCGGCATCGAGCAATTTCGTCAGCTGTACAATGATCGGCTGCAGCAGTTCAGCCGCCGCGTCGGCCGGCCGATCACGCCCGACCAGGCTCGTGCGTTGGGCCTCGACCGGCAAATTCTCAGCACGTTGATTGGCGAGACGAGCCTCGACGAGCGCGCGCGGGCGATGCGTCTCGGGATACCGGACGACGAGATCGCAAGCCGGATCAGGACCAACCCCATCTTTCAGGGACCTACCGGCCAATTCGACCGCGCCCGGTTCGAGCAGGCAATCCGTTCGATCGGCTATACCGAGCCGCGCTGGATCGCCGACCAGCGACGCGAAGCACTACGCAAGCAAATCATCGATACCGTCAATGGCGGTGTCAGTGCGCCCAAGACGGAAGTCGAGGCGCTCAATCGCTATTACAATGAGCAGCGCACGATCGACTATGTGTTGCTTGACCGTGCCGCAGCCGGCGACGTTCCAGATCCGGCGCCCGACGTCCTAGCCCGCTATTTTGAGGAGCGTAAGGTCCTCTTTCGTGCCCCCGAATACCGCCAGGTCGTTGTGCTCGCCCTGACGCCGCCCGACTTGGAGAAGTCGATCGAGGTCTCCGATGACGACGCCAAGCGCGCCTATGAAAATTCGCGCAGCCGCTACGTGACGCCGGAACGCCGGCACCTCGAGCAGATCGTGTTTCAGAAGCCGGAAGAAGCAGCTGCCGCTTCCGAGCGATTGAAGCAGGGCATGTCGCTTGCGGACCTTGCAGCGGAGCTGGGACGCAAGGAGGAAATGGATCTCGGGACGGTGGCCAAATCCGGCCTCGTCGATCAAACCGTGGCCGACCCGGCTTTCTCGCTCAAGGAGGGCGAGACCAGCGCTCCGATCCAGGGCCGCTTCGGCACCACAATCATCCATGTCGTCAAGGTCGAGCCGGAACAAGTTCGCTCCTTTGCCGAGGTTGAGCCGGAGATAAAGCGAACCATCGCGCTTGATCGGGCCAAACAGGAGATTCTGAAACAACACGACAAGATCGAGGACGAGCGGGCGGCGGGCCACACGCTCGTTGAGGCCGCGCAGAAGCTCAATCTCACGGCCCGCACCATCGACGCCATCGACCGCTCCGGACGCGGCCCGGATGGAAATCCGGTCGCCGACCTGCCGCGTGCGAGCGACCTCCTTTCGGCGATTTATGCGTCCGATATCGGTGTCGACAACGAGCCCCTGACGGCCGACGGCGGGTTCATTTGGTATGACGTCGTCGGCGTCACGCCGTCGCACGAGCGATCCCTCGAGGAGGTGAAGAGCCAAGTCGAGAGCCGCTGGCATGACGACGAGGTCGCCAGTCGGCTGAAGGCCAAGGCCAGCGACATGGTCGGCAAGCTCAAGGCGGGCACGAGCCTTCTCGATATCGCCAAGGCCGATGGACTGAAGCTCGAAACCGCACAGGGGCTCAAGCGCAACACACCCACCGAGCAACTCTCGGGCCGGGCGATCGAGCAGGTGTTCCGCACGGCGAAAGGCGAGGCAGGCAGCGCGCAAGGGGACCGGCCGACGCAGCAGATCGTATTTTCGGTGACTGCTATCATCGAGCCCAACCTGGATATGACCTCGCCGGAAGCCAAGCGCCTCAACGATGCGGTGCACGCGGCCTTGGCCGAAGATCTGATAAGCGAGTACCTGATGCGGATTCAAAGCGACATCGGGGTAACCATCAACGAGCACGCGTTGAGCCAGGTCATTGGCGGCGGCTCCTGAGCTTCGCCATGCAGATCGAGCCCGCCGCTGATCGGTTTGCGCAGATCTATGCGCGAGGCGCGGCGCAAGTCGTGTGGACCACGTTGGTAGCCGATCTGGAGACGCCGGTCTCGGCCTTTCTAAAGATAGCGGGCGGCCGGCCGATGAGTTTCCTTCTGGAATCCGTAGAGGGCGGAGCGGTGCGTGGCCGCTATTCGATCATCGGGCTTGAGCCCGATCTGATCTGGCGCACCAGCGGCGGGCAAGCGCAGATCAACCGTTCGGCGCGGGCGCGTCCGGATGCGTTCGAGCGCGTTGCCGAGCCGCCGCTCTCGGCCCTGCGCGCCCTGATCGCCGAAAGCCGGATAGCGCTCCCCGAAGGCTTACCCCCGATGGCCGCGGGCGTCTTCGGCTATCTCGGCTACGAGATGGTTCGGTTCATGGAGGAGCTACCGAACTCCAATCCCGATCCGATCGGCATTCCCGACGCGATCTTGATGCGCCCGACCCTTATCGTCGTGTTCGACGCCGTGAAGGACAGCATCATCATCGTCACGCCGGTGCGGC
Source organism: Xanthobacteraceae bacterium (assembly GCA_052148715.1). Lineage (GTDB taxonomy): Bacteria > Pseudomonadota > Alphaproteobacteria > Rhizobiales > Xanthobacteraceae > JBKQHQ01. The sequence goes on from JBKQHQ010000248.1 coordinate 13,635, forward strand.
CGCAGCCGGACGTGTCGGCCAAGAATGCTCTCGCGCGGGCGGCCGAACGGATTGCTGCGGTGATCGACAGCCTCGACCGGTCGCTCGACAAAGCTACCGCCGACACCGCGTCCGGGCCGCTCGCGGTTGCGCCCCGGTCCAATACCACACCGCAGGAATTCGCCGCGATGGTCCGCCAAGCCAAGGACTATATCGCCGCCGGCGATATCTTTCAGGTGGTGCTGTCGCAGCGGTTTGAGGTGCCGTTCGCGCTGTCGCCGTTTGCCCTCTATCGCGCGCTGCGGCGGGTCAATCCTGCGCCCTTTTTGTATTTCCTCGACTTCGGTGGCTTTGCAGTCGCCGGCTCGAGCCCCGAGATTCTGGTGCGGGTGCGCGACGGGATCGTGACGATCCGTCCGATCGCTGGGACGCGCCCGCGGGGCGCGACGCCGCACGCGGACAAGGCGCTGGAGGACGAACTCCTTGCTGATCCCAAGGAGCGGGCCGAGCATCTGATGCTGCTCGATCTCGGCCGCAACGACGTTGGCCGTGTCGCCCGCATTGGCAGCGTGAATGTCACCGACCAGTTTTTCATCGAGCGCTACAGCCAAGTCATGCACATCGTCTCCAATGTCGAGGGGAACCTGGGAGCGTCGCACGACGTGCTCGATGCGCTCGTCGCCGGCTTTCCGGCCGGGACGGTCTCGGGCGCGCCGAAGGTGCGTGCGATGCAGATCATCGATGAGCTGGAGAAGGAGAAACGCGCTCTCTATGCCGGCTGCGTCGGCTATTTCTCAGCCGCCGGTGAAATGGACACGTGCATCGTGTTGCGCACCGCCCTGATCAAGGACGGAACCATGTATGTCCAAGCCGGCGCCGGCATCGTTGCCGATTCCGATCCGGCCGCCGAGCAGCAGGAATGCATCGACAAGGCGAAGGCGCTGTTCCGTGCCGCCGAGGAGGCGCGCCGTTTTGCGAGCGCCGCCGGACGCGACCAATGACCCACCTCGACCCCGCCCGCCTTAAGCCGCTGCGGTCGTCCTGGTCCGGGTTGACTTGGCTTGACGCGGCAATCCATGGCTTCAAGAATGATGGAACCTCCGGGTTAAGCCCGCCTACGCTGTGATCCATAATCGCATGATCGTTCTGATCGACAATTACGACAGCTTCACTTTCAACCTGGTGCACTATTTTGGTGGCCTGGGGGCCGAGGTCGTTGTGCACCGCAATGACAAGATTACGAGCGAGCAAGTCATCGCCTCCGATCCCGACGCCATCGTGCTGTCGCCGGGTCCCTGTACGCCGACCGAGGCGGGGATTTGCCTCGAGCTCATCGATCGGGCGGCGAATTCCATTCCGATCCTCGGCGTCTGTCTCGGTCATCAGGCGATCGGGCAAAACTTCGGCGGCGAGGTTGTGCGCGCTCCCTATCCGGTGCACGGCAAACTGTCGGAAATTCGACACCGGGGCGTCGGTGTATTTCGAGGCATCAACAATGCATTCAAGGCGACGCGCTACCACTCGCTCGTCGTCGATCGCGCGACATTGCCGGAGTCGCTGTCGGTTACGGCGGAGACCAACGATGGGCTGGTCATGGGGCTCGCGCATGCAGCCCTGCCGGTGCACGGCGTGCAATTCCATCCGGAGAGCATCGCCTCCGAGCACGGGCATCTGATCTTGCAGAACTTCCTCGACATTGCCGCGCAGTGGAATGCCGCGCGCGGCCGATCCTCACCCGCGTCGCGGGCCCACTGAAGGCGCTTCGAATGGAACAGCTGAAGGCGCTCCTCGGCAAGGTCGCAACCGGCGCGGCGCTCACGCGCGAGGAGGCGGCACACGTATTCGAGCGCATGATGGCGGGCGAGGCGACGCCTTCGCAGATGGGCGGTTTGCTCATGGCGCTGCGCGTGCGCGGGGAAACTGTCGACGAGATCACCGGCGCGGTCGCTGCCATGCGGGCGAAAATGCTGCGCGTGCAAGCGCCGACGGATGCCATCGACGTCGTGGGCACCGGCGGCGATGCCTCCGGATCATACAATATTTCGACTTGCGCAGCCTTTATCGCCGCCGGCGCCGGCGTTCCCGTCGCCAAGCACGGCAACCGCGCCCTCTCGTCCCGTTCCGGCGCCGCCGACGTGCTCGCAGCGCTCGGTGTGCGGATCGATCTGTCGCCCGAGCAGATTTCCCACTGCATCCGAGAAGCTGGCATCGGCTTCATGTTCGCGCCCGCGCATCATCCGGCGACCAAGAACGTGGCGCCGACCCGGGCCGAGCTCGGCACCCGCACCATCTTCAACCTGCTCGGGCCGCTGTCGAACCCGGCCGGCGTCAGGCGACAAATGGTCGGTGTGTTTTCGCGCCAATGGCTGGAGCCGCTCGCCAACGTGCTGAAGAATCTCGGTGCCGAACGCGCCTGGGTCGTGCATGGCTCCGATGGCCTCGACGAGATCACGACCGCCGGACCAACCAGCGTGGCGGCACTCGACCGTGGCGTCATCCGCACCTTCGATATCGCGCCTGAGGAGGTTGGCCTGCACAAGGTCAGCGCGGAAGTCCTGCGCGGCGGTGACGCCCAGCTGAACGCCGAGGCGCTTGCCGATGTGTTGAAGGGAAAGAAGGGACCCTACCGCGACGTTGCTCTGCTCAACGCGGCCGCCGCGCTGATTGTCGCCGGGCGCGCCGAGGACCTCAAATCGGGCCTGGCGCTCGCCGCAAAGTCGGTCGACGCCGGTGAGGCCGAGGCGCGGCTCGACCGCCTCGTCGCCATATCGAATATGTGAATCATGGCGGACATCCTGAAACGGATCGAAACCTACAAGCGGCAGGAGATCGCGGCCGCAAAACGTGCGCGCCCCTTGGCCACGATCGAGGGCGAGGCTCGGGCAGCCGCTCCGCCGCGCGGGTTCCTGCGTGCCATCGAGCAAATGATTTTAGCGGGGCGTTTTGCCCTGATCGCGGAGATCAAGAAGGCGAGCCCCTCGAAGGGCCTGATCCGTGCCGATTTTGATCCGCCCGCACTCGCTCGCGCCTACGCCGAGGGCGGAGCGACGTGCCTGTCTGTCTTGACCGATGCGCCGTCATTTCAAGGGCAGCCGGAATTCTTGGCCGCGGCGCGCACGGCGACGGCGTTGCCCGTGCTGCGCAAGGATTTCATGTACGACGTCTACCAGGTAGTCGAATCGCGCGCCTTTGCGGCGGACTGCATCCTGATCATCTTGGCGGCGGTCGATGATGCGACAGCCAAGGACCTCGAAGACGCGGCGCTCGCGCTCGGCATGGATGCTCTGATCGAGGTGCACGACGAAGCCGAGCTTGCGCGGGCGCTGCGGCTGCGCTCGAAACTGATCGGGATCAACAATCGGGACCTGAAATCCTTCGCGACATCACTTGCCGCCAGCGAGCGGCTGGCGCCGATGATTCCGAAGGATCGCGTCGGCGTAAGCGAAAGCGGCCTGTTCACGAGCGCTGACCTCGCCCGCGTTGCGCAATGGGGCATCAGCGCATTCCTCGTCGGCGAAAGTCTGATGCGGCAGGAGGATGTCGCGGCGGCGACGAGGCACCTGCTGCGCCGTGACGGGACGCGCGGCGTTGCCGCCGCGGGATAGGCAGTGGCAAGGGCAACCAAGCTCACCCATCTCAGCCAAGCCGGCGAGGCCCGGATGGTTGACGTCGGCGCCAAGCGCGCGACTGAGCGCATAGCCATCGCCGAAGGACGCGTAGTCATGGCGCCCGAAACCCTTGATCTGGTGCTGCGCGGAGACGCGAAAAAGGGCGATGTGCTCGGCGCCGCGCGTATCGCCGGCATCATGGCGGCCAAGCACACCCACGAGCTTATTCCGCTCTGCCATCCGTTGGCGCTCACGCAGGTGACGGTCGACCTTGCGCCAGAGAAAAATCTCCCCGGCATTCTCGTTCGCGCAACCGTCAAGGTCGTGGGCCAGACCGGCGTCGAGATGGAGGCGCTGACCGCGGTCTCGGTTGCCTGCCTGACGATCTATGACATGGTCAAGGCGGTGGAGCGGGGAATGTGCATTGAGGGCATCCGGCTTGTTGAAAAGCGTGGCGGCAAGTCCGGTCACTTTAAGTCTGGTCACGTGAGGTCCGGGCGTCTCAAGTCTGCGCATGCTCGGACGGAGGTGTGAGCCGTGGGACTGATGCCGGTCGCCGAGGCGCTCGCCCGCGTGCTGGAACGCGCGGCGCCGCTACCGTCGCAGGAAGTGCCGCTTGCGCAGGCGCATGGGTGTGTGCTTGCCGCGGATATCGCCGCCTTGCGCACGCAGCCTCCCGCGGATGTTTCAGCCATGGATGGCTATGCGGTCCGCGCCGAGGATGTGGCGGCGGCGCCTGCGACGCTGCGCCTCGTCGGTGAGGTCGCCGCCGGGCACCCGTTCGCCGGCGCGGTTCACAACGGCGAGGCGGCGCGCATTTTTACCGGCGGCGTCTTGCCGCCCGGCACGGACACGGTGGTGATCCAGGAGCTGGCAGAGCGCGATGGCGATCGCGTGGTGATCACCAAGGCGACGCCCAAGACCAAGAACGTTCGCGCCGCCGGCCTCGATTTTTCCCGTGGCGATGTGCTCCTTCGCCAAGGCCGACGCTTGACGTCGCGCGACCTTGCGCTCGCGGCAGCGATGAACCATGCGACCGTGCCGGTGCACCGCATGCCGCATGTCGCGGTCTTGGCCACCGGGGATGAGCTCGTCGCACCCGGCTCGGAGCCGCGCCCCGGCGAGATCGTTTATTCGAACGGCTTCGCGCTCACGGCGCTTGCGCGTCAGGAAGGCGCGCAGGTGACGGATCTCGGTGTCGCGCCGGACCGTTTGGCCGAAACGATGGCCGCCATCCGCCGCGCGCGCGAGGTGCAAGCCGACGTCCTGGTTACAGTGGGCGGAGCTTCGGTCGGCGAATACGACTTCGTGCAGCAGGCGCTCACGGCAGAGGGGCTCGCGCTGTCATTCTGGAAGGTGGCGCTGCGTCCTGGTAAGCCGATGCTGCACGGCCACCTCGCCGGGACACACGTGCTCGGTCTTCCCGGCAATCCGGTATCGTCGTTCGTCAGCGCCGTTTTGTTTCTCATCCCGTTGATCCGGCGCCTCGCGGGTCGCAGCGACATCACCCCGCCGGTCGAATGGGCGGTGCTGGGTCGCGATCTGCCCGCCAATGACGAGCGTGCCGACTATCTGCGCGCCCGACTGTCGCAGGCCGATGGCGCGACGATCGCCATGCCCTGGCCGCTTCAGGACAGCTCCATGCTGGCTGCGCTCGCCGCCGCCGATTGTTTGCTGATTCGCGAGCCGCACGCGCCGCCTGCGAAGAGCGGCAGCCCCTGCGCCATCCTTAAGCTTGGCCTTTAGCATTCTATCGACTTATTCATGGCAAATTAAGCAGTTGCGGAACACATATGGAACGGATAGTGTTCCGTTCATGCTTTGTTTTCAGATGCTCGAGGGAGACCACGTAGATGCTGACCCGCAAACAGTTCGAGCTTCTGCGCTTCATTCACGAGCGGCTGAAGGAGGCCGGCGTGCCGCCTTCTTTCGATGAGATGAAGGACGCTCTCGACCTGCGTTCAAAATCCGGCATCCACCGGCTGATCACTGCGCTCGAGGAGCGCGGCTTCATTCGGCGCCTGCCGAACCGGGCCCGCGCCATCGAGGTGATCAAGCTTCCCGAATCGGTCGCCCACGGTATTGCGGCGGCGCGTACGCGCGGCTTCACGCCGAGCGTCATCGAGGGGAACCTTGGCCGCGTGCGCGCCACCCCGGACGAGGATTTTGGGCGGCCCGTGGCGGTGCCGGTGATGGGCCGGATCGCGGCCGGTACGCCGATCGAGGCGATCCAGACGCGCAGCCATACCATCAACATGCCGGCCGATCTCTTGAGTTCGGGCGAGCATTTCGCCCTTGAGGTGCGTGGCGATTCGATGATCGAGGCCGGCATCCTCGACGGCGACATCGCCCTCATCCGCCGCACCGAGGCGGCCGAGACCGGGGACATCGTGGTGGCCCTGATCGACGACGAGGAGGCAACGCTCAAGCGCTTCCGGCGGCGCGGCGCCTCGATCGCGCTCGAGCCCGCCAACACCTCCTACGAGGTCCGCATCCTGCCGCCCAACCGGGTGCGCATCCAGGGCAAGCTGGTCGGGCTGTTCCGGCGGTATTGAGACCAGGTCTCGCCTCCGTTTCACTAGTCCCAGTCGCAGTTTTCGGACCGGGGGCCGCTCGCCCTCGCGAGCGGCCTTATCGACAGCGTGAGGTGCCCCCGCAGCGGGTAAGCAGGAATTTTGCTTTATCGTGGGCGCCGCTTGCGTGAACGCAGATGTTCTCATAACGCATTGTTTTTACATGGTTTTCAGGCCGACGCCGCATCGAATGTGACACAAACATTAAGCTGCGGGTGTTGCGCTGCGGCGACAATATCGATCGCCGAATCGGGTATTGACCTACCTCGACATTGGATCTGCCGGCACGTCATCTCTCGATGGCGCCGGTCAACCCATGAGGGGAGCACCATGAAGAAGCTGCTGCTTGGAACCGCAATGTCCCTGGCCGTGGTGGCTGGGGCTTTGGCCGCCGATCTGCCTCCAGCGCCCGCGCCCGCCCCGGTTTATAGTAAGGCCCCCCCGCCGGCCTACAATTGGACCGGGTTCTATATCGGCGGGAACGTGGGCGGAGCCTGGGGAAGCTTCGACCCGTCGACCTCGACAGGGATCTCCCCGACCGGATTTATTCCCGGCGACGTGACAATCATCAATGCCGCCGGAGCGCAAAGCATCAAGCCGAGCGGGTTCACCGGCGGCTTCGAGGCTGGCTACAACTTGCAGGCGGGCCCCGTCGTCTTCGGCATCGAAGGCGATATTGAATCGTTCCGCCTGAGCGGTAGCGCGAGCACCGCGGGCGCCCTTTTGGGTCCGATTGCCTACACACTTAATTCCTCAGCAAGCACGAGTTGGCTGGCCACCGCGCGTGGGCGTGTTGGCGTTGCGGCCAACAATTGGCTGTTCTTCGCTACAGGGGGCGCTGCATTCACCACTTTGAATGGCAACTTCTCGTTCAACGACGCTATCAGTGACACGGAGGCCGTTTCATTCTCCAATAGCAAGACCGGCTACACCGTCGGCGGTGGTATCGAAGCGGGGCTATGGGGCCGATGGAGCGCCAAGGCCGAGTACCTCTATGTCGATTTCGGTACCGTAACTGCGACCGGCCTGGTCAATACAGGACCGGTGCTGACCCACAGCATCGACCTGAAGGCCAATATCGCGCGCGTCGGCCTCAACTATCGCTTCTGATCGGTTCGGTAACCCTTTTGGGCTAGCTAGACGAAGGGCCGACCCACGTCGGCCCTTCGTTCGTTAAGTCGACCCAGCGTGGCCCGCCTGGGGGGGGCTGGTTCCTCCGACCTTCTGGCGGTTTCCCGGTAGGGGTGAAAGGTTCCCAATTAGATCGGGAGCGTTGCATAAATATCACTCCGGTGGCGGGAAATGATGCTAATATTATAAGCAGAATCAGTGCTCGGCGTACCGCGTCATCGAGGCCGCTTGCGGGGGTATCGGGTGCCCAATCAAGCATCGAAGGGCGTAGCAAGCCGGTGTCGCGTGTGCGCGGGGCGGTTTGCCCCAGATAAACAACTATCCCGCCGTCATCGCCCGGTGCCGGATCAACCCAGTGAGGAGGGTAAGATGAAAAGGCTTCTGCTTGGAACTGTAATGTCGCTGGCGGTGATTGCTGGTGCCTCGGCTGCCGATCTGCGACCGGTACCAATGTACGGCAAAGCCCCGCCGCCATTCATGAGCTGGACGGGCTGCTATATCGGCGCCAACGTCGGCGGCGGCTGGAGCGACTCGACGTATGCCGACGGAGTAACAGGACTGAGCGATGGGGGCTCCACTGGCGCGGGCGTCGTCGGCGGCGGCCAGCTTGGCTGCGATTATCAGGCCGGAGCCTTTGTGTTCGGGGTTCAGGGCATGTTCGATGGGACGAGCATGCAGACCACCGGTTCGAATGTGCTTGCCGGGCTGAACAACAACGACTTTATTCCCTGGCTTGCCACGGCAACGGGCCGCATCGGCTATACCGTGATGCCGACGACGCTGCTCTACGTTAAGGGCGGCGCCGCTTGGGTGCACGACACGGTTACCGGAATAAATGCCGCGACCCTCGTGCCAGCGACCGGGGCAACTTATACCCCCACCGGCTGGACGGTCGGAGGCGGAATCGAGCACATGTTTGCGCCGCATTGGTCGGTGTTTGTCGAATACGACTACATGGGCTTCGGCAACAGAGCGGTGAATTTCACGGCGCTGCCGGTACCGGCCAATGGAGCGACGTTCCCGGTCACCGCTTCCCAGAACGTGCAAATGGCCATCGTTGGCGTCAACTTCAAGTTCTGGTACTGATCGAACAAAATTCCCAAGGGTCGGCATCGAGCCGGCCGTTGGTCGCAAGCAGAGTTCGTCGCGCGGCTTCCAAGGACGATCGGATCTGGGATTCGGCTTTTCGGGCAAGTTAGGGGGGATACGAAGGGTCGACGTAAGTCGGCCCTTCGTTCGTTGTGTGCCAGGCATGGCGTTGATGCTGGAGGTCAGAGTCCTCTGCGGGCCTTGATGATGGGCAGTGGTTTGCGCAACTCGGGCTCGTCAGTCTCCAAGCCGATCACGTCGCGCTGCAATCTGCTGAAAGCCGCCGAGTACGATGAGTACGCTCGGTGGTGTGGGAGGGGGGAAGCGCGAGGACCCGCCTACTCAATTCGTTGACAGGCGGAGGCCATTTCAGCGTGGCTCAGCCAAATATGCCCTCAATCGACTGTCTCCAAATCGGCATCCGGCGCCGGAATGTCATGCGGCGCCGCCGGTGATCTAACAAGCTCGCCGCTCGCCGCCGCCTGGCCCTGCTCGCGCGCCGCCGGCGCCCAGGGGCGGTCGTAGCCGGCCGGCCGCACGGCTCGGGCCTCGAACCTATGCTCGACGCGGCGTAGCGCGATCGCCCCGTGGGCGCGCCACGCTTTGCGATCAACAACCGCCGCCGCACAATCGGCCGGCGCTTCGCGCGGGCTGAGGACGAGGACCGCGCGCCGGCAATCCTCGTCGAACGCCTCGGCCGACAAGGCAATGGCGACGATGCCGCCGTCGGCCAAGCGGCCGACGCACCCGGCCTCGTCGCACGCGATACCCGTGTGCAGATCGGGCTCGCTTCCGGTACGGGCATCCGCATCAGCCCCCAGCCAATCGCGCAGGGCAAAATTGTCAGCTCCCGTCCGAATGGCCGCGAGCCGGCCGTCCCGCCCACGTATCGCGAAGGTTTGTCCGTCCGGCGCCACCAGGATGTCGGGTTGCGGCCAAGCGAGCGCCCAGAGGCTCGCGCCTATCATCAGGGCAGCCCCGCACCAGCGCAACGGCGTCTTGAGCAGACATACAATAATCAGGCCGGCGGTCCCGAGCAGCAAGGGCCCGGGCCCGAACGCGGCGATGCGGCCGACGGCGCCGGGTAGACCGGCCACAAAGGCGGCCACCGCGATCATCCAATCGAGGCCGCTGCCCATGAGCCGCCAGAAAAACCCGTCGAAGCCGAATGGCATCGCCAAAACGCCCGCAATGCCGGCGGGCATCACCCATGCCGACACGATCGGCATGGCCAGGAGATTAGCGACCACCCCGTAAGGCGCGAGGCGGTGAAAATGATAGGCAGCATAGGGCGTGGTTGCGAGGCCCGCGACCAGCGAAGCGAGGATCAGGCTCACAACCTCCCGCCCACCCCAGAGGGCCATGCGGGCACCAAGTGACGTTTCTTTCTCCGGCCGCATCCACGGCAAGCCTCCTTGATACAAGGAGATCAAGGCGAGGGTGGCAGCAAACGACATCTGAAAGCTCGGATGCACCACGGCTTCGGGCGCCAAAAGCAGCACCGCGAGCGCCGCAAGCGCGATCGTTCGAAAGGTCAGCGCGCGTCGATCCGCCATCACGCCGATGAGGACGATGCCAATCATAATGAACGAGCGTTGGGTGGCGACCTCGGCCCCCGACAGCAGCAGATAGAATGCGGCGGCCGCGAAGGCGGCAAGTGCGGCCCATTTCTTGATCGGGTACCGCAGCGCAATCGCCGGAACGAGTGCCAAGCCAGCGCGGATGACGAAGAACACGATGCCCGCCACCACGGCCATGTGATAGCCGGAGATCGACAGCACATGCGCGAGGCTCGATACATACATCGCGTCGTTGACGGGTGCGGTGAGCGCGTCGCGCTTGCCGGTGATCACGGCCGAGGCGATCGATCCCACGTCGCCCGGCAGCACGGCACGAATGCGGCTGTCGATCGCGTCACGCAGACCGGCGATCGCGGATGCATAGCGCAGCCACCCGCTCGCGGGCACCGGGGCGTTCGCGCTCTTGATCGCGCCAAGCACCACGCCCGAGGCGCCGATCTGCTGGAAGTACAGCCCGCGCGCGTATTCATAGCCGCCGGGCCGCAGCGGCTCGAGCGGCGGCCGCAGCCGCGCCTTCAGCGCGACGAATGTGCCGACCGGCGGTGCCTTGCCCCGGCGCACTGAGAGACGCACGCGCTCCGGTCTTTGCTCGAGCCGCGCGCCCTCGATCTCCTGCGCGCGCACGACGATGCGATCGCTCCGCTCAAGCTCCTCGCGCGTTTCGACGAAGCCGGTGAGCCGCACATCATAGGCCGGCCGCTGCAGGATCGGATGAGCCAGTAAGGCGGCCTTCAGCGTCGCGGTTGCAAAACCCGCCGCCGCGGCCGCGGCCCCCATCAGCAACACAAGTGCGACGGCGTGTCGCCGCGCGAGGAACACCGCCGCAATGCTGCCGGCGCTCAGACCGCATGCCGCCCACCCGATCGGCTCGTGGTCCGCGGTGAAATAGAGGACGATGCCAAGTCCGTAGGCGATCGGCAGCCACGGAAACAGCCGTCCCGGCCCGACCTCGACGGCAACCCATGCGCGGATCTGTTGTGCCGCGGCACGGGCAAATTCCGCCAAGGCTGAGGGCCAAACCGGCGCGAGCCGTCGCCTCGTGGCCGCGATGGTCGGCGGCCACGCTTGGACCTGTCCTTGCTGCCTGCCGCGCCCGGCCAATCGCGTCGCGCCCCCTCGCCGCGAGCGGTCCATCGCAATCAGCCGTTATTCTATACCAAAATACCAGCAAAGGCATTGCCTTCTGCTCGGCAGTCGGCTCGGTGCTACACCTCGACGGTGTCGCGTGGTACAGCCGCGCTGCCGCCCACGCTTCCTGCGAATTTGGTTAGGAAATGACTGAGATCATCACCCGTTTCGCTCCGTCGCCAACCGGCTTTTTACACATCGGCGGTGCACGCACGGCGCTGTTCAATTGGCTCTATGCCCGTGGCCGTGGCGGCAAGATGTTGCTTCGGATCGAGGACACCGACCGTGAACGCTCGACGAAAGCCGCGATCGACGCCATTCTCGATGGGCTTACCTGGCTCGGTGTGAACTGGGACGGGGACGCCATTTACCAGTTTGCGCGCGCGGCGCGGCATCGCGAGGTGGCCGAGCAATTATTGGCCGCAGGCAAGGCCTATTATTGCTACGCGTCCCCGCTGGAGCTCGAGGAAATGCGCGAGGCGGCACGGCGCGAAGGCCGGTCGATGCGCTATGACGGCCGCTGGCGCGACCGCGATCCCAAAGAAGCTCCGCTCGGTGTCAAGCCGGTGATCCGCCTCAAGGCGCCCATGACAGGCGAGACCGTGATCGACGACCAGGTTCAGGGGCGCGTCGTTTGGCAGAACGAAAATCTCGACGATCTGGTGCTGCTGCGCGCGGACGGCACACCGACCTACATGCACGCGGTCGTCGTCGATGACCATGATATGGGCGTCACCCATGTCATCCGCGGTGACGACCATCTGACCAACGGCGCCCGGCAAAAGCAGATCTACGAGGCCTTGGGTTGGGACGTGCCGGTGATGGCGCATATTCCGCTGATCCACGGACCGGACGGAGCCAAGCTATCCAAGCGTCACGGAGCGCTGGGAGTCGATGCCTACCGCGCGATGGGCTACTTGCCGGCCGCGATGCGCAACTATTTGGTGCGGCTTGGTTGGAGCCACGGCGATCAGGAGATCTTCTCCACGGACGAGATGATCGAATTCTTCGACTTGCCGCAAATTGGGCGATCGGCTGCTCGGTTCGATTTGGCCAAGCTCGACAATCTCAACGGGCACTACATACGCCAGAGCTCCGATGCCGATCTTATGCGAGCGATCGACCAGCTTTTGCCCCACATCCCAGGGGGTGCCGCACTCACCGCCAAGCTGACGCCGCCGGTTCGCGCCAAGCTCGTTGCCGCCATGCCGGAGCTTAAGCAGCGGGCAAAGACCCTGATCGAGCTTCTCGACAGTGCCCACTTCATCTTCGCCGAGCATCCAATCCCGCTCGATGACAGGGCAGCCGCATTGCTGACCGAGGAGGCGCGAACGATGCTTGGTGCCCTGGTCGAGGAGCTGCAGCGCGTCGAGCCGTGGACAGCGGAGGCGACCGAGCAGGCGGTGCGCGATTTTGCGACGCGATTCGGCTTGAAGCTCGGGGCGGTAGCCCAGCCCTTGCGCGCGGCGCTGACCGGCCGCACGACCTCGCCCGGCATCTTCGACGTGCTTGCCGTGCTCGGCCCATCGGAAAGCCTGTCACGATTGCGCGATCAGGCCAGCCAGACACGCGCGAGCTAATATCTTGAAGGATGGCAATCCGTTAGCGTCGGCGGCGGACAGCCAAAGTCGGTAGGCGTTCCATCTTGCAGCGCACAGGTGGATGGGCTACGCACGGCGTCGGATCTCGTTGCGCGGGTCACAGAGCAACGCGTTTGGCCTTTGTGGCCGCGAGATTTGGCCGCCTTTACGAGGATTGAGGACAATGGACGCAACCACGGGCGCCAAGGCGAAGACCGGCACCATCACCGTCGGCAATAAGAGCTGGGATTTTCCGCTTTACCCCGGAACGATCGGACCGGAGGTGATCGACATCGCCAAGCTATACGCCAGCACCGGGATGTTCACCTATGATCCCGGCTTCACGTCGACGGCGAGCTGCGAGTCGAAGATCACCTATATCGACGGCGACGAAGGCGTCCTCCTCTACCGCGGCTATCCGATCGAGCAATTGGCCGAGAACGGCGACTTTCTCGAGACTTGTTACCTGCTGCTCTACGGCGAGCTGCCGACGCCGACACAGAAGGCGGATTTCGACTACCGGGTGAGCCGGCACACCATGGTGCACGAGCAGATGACCCGTTTCTTCCAGGGCTTCCGCCGCGATGCCCATCCCATGGCGGTGATGGTCGGCTGCGTCGGGGCGCTGTCGGCCTTCTATCACGACTCGACCGACATCTCCGATCCGTTTCAGCGGATGGTCGCCTCCATTCGCATGATCGCCAAGATGCCTACGCTGGCGGCGATGGCCTACAAATATTCGATCGGCCAGCCCTTCGTCTATCCGAAGAACGACCTCGACTACGCCACCAACTTCCTGCGCATGTGCTTCGCGGTTCCGTGTGAGGAGTTCAAGCCGAACCCGGTGCTCGCCCGCGCGATGGACCGGATCTTCATTCTGCATGCCGACCATGAGCAGAACGCGTCGACCTCGACCGTGCGGCTTGCCGGCTCGACCGGCGCCAATCCGTTTGCTTGCATCGCGGCCGGGGTGGCCTGCCTTTGGGGCCCGGCGCATGGCGGCGCCAATGAAGCCGCGCTGCAGATGTTGGGCGAGATCGGCACCGCCGATCGCATCCCGGAATTCGTCCGGCGCGCGAAGGACAAGAACGACTCGTTCCGACTCATGGGTTTCGGGCATCGAGTCTACAAGCACTATGATCCGCGCGCCAAGATCATGCAGAAGACCTGTCACGAGGTCCTGAACGAGCTCGGCCACAAGGATGACCCGTTGCTCGAAGTGGCGCTTGAGCTCGAGCGCGTGGCATTACACGACGAGTATTTCCTCGAGAAGAAGCTCTATCCGAATATCGACTTCTATTCGGGCATCACCCTCAAGGCGATGGGCTTTCCGACATCGATGTTCACCGTTCTCTTCGCCCTCGCGCGCACGGTCGGCTGGATCGCGCAATGGAAAGAGATGATCGAGGATCCGCAGCAGAAGATCGGCCGCCCCCGCCAGCTCTATACTGGGGCACCACGCCGCGAATATACGCCCATATCTCGGCGCAAGTGATCCGCGGAGCGTCGGCGTCGATCCATCGCATAGCTGCCGATCTTATCGAAACGCCGGTAACGAGCCGTTGTGCGTCGGTGCTCGATCCGCGACCGAGAGCACGACTTCCGCGGCACGCTCGCTGGGCGAAAGCGTGCCTACTCCCATAAGGAGGTCAAGACGCGCAAACGCTTCAAGTTGGCGTCGCCGTTCAGGCGTATCGCCAAGAATCGCATCGAGCGCAGGGGCGAGCTTGTCGGGCCTGCAATCAAACTGAAGGAATTCCGGCACCACGCTTTCCCCGAGCACCAGATTGGCCAGAATAACTGACGGGACACGTATCAGGCAGCGCGCGACGCCATATTCGAACAGCGAGAGCCGATATGCCGCGACTGTCGGCACGCCCGCAAGCGCCAATTCTAGGGTCACGGTCCCTGAAGCTGCCAACGCCGCCCGCGCCACGCGAAAGGCCGCGTGCTTCTCGGCCGGATCGGTCACTATCCTCGGACGGACCGTCCAATCGGCTGTCGCACCGGCGAGACGATCGGCCAAGTGAGGCAGCGTCGGCAGGACCAAGTCGATTGAACCTGCGCGCCGTGCTACGAGCGCCAGAGCCTCGCCGAAGGGGCCCAGAAGACGCCGGAGTTCACCGCTGCGGCTTCCAGGTAGCACGAGCACGATAGGCGGGTCGGCGAATCGCCGCTCTTGCTCGGCCGAATTGGGTCGCAGGCCTGAAATTTCTTCAATCAGCGGATGCCCGACATAACTGCAAGGCGGGCCGCCGAGCCGCGCGTGCTCCGCCGGCTCAAATGGCAGCAATGCCAGGAGGTGATCGACGTACGCGCGCATGGCCCGCGCCCGCCCCGGCCGCCACGCCCACACGGTTGGCGAGACATAGTCCACGATCGGAATATCCGGCGCCACAGCGCGCACACGGCGGGCTACCCGGTGTGTGAAATCCGGGCTGTCGATGATTACGAGGACGTCGGGCCGCGCGGCGATCACCGCCGCTACCGTGGCGCGGATACGGCGCAGGATCGCCGGTACCCGTCGGGGAATGGCGGCGATGCCGATGATCGACAAATCATCAATTGGAAACAGGCTCGCAAGCCCGGCCGCTCGCATGGCGCTGCCGCCGACGCCGCTGAACTCGGGCGCAACGTCGGTGCGCTGGATAAGCGCACGCATCAGCGCGGCGCCGAGCCGATCGCCGGAGGCTTCGGCAGCGACGATGAATATCCGCAGCCGCCGGCCGACTCCTTCTACCGGCGGCGGCGCGTTCACGACGCATTTCCGGCGTCGTTGACTCCGACAACGAAGACGTCGTGCCGATCGGCGGCGGCGATAATGTCTTGCGGCTCGGCCACGATTGCTTCTCCGGCAAGCACCGCGAGACCCCCGAGGCCGGCCCGCGCAACGCCTTCCACCGTTCTCGGGCCGATCGACGGCAGATCAAACCGGCGGTCTTGCTGAGGCTTGGCCGCCTTGACGAGCACACCCATGCCGGCCGCAACGCGGATGCGCCCGAGCCCGCGCAGCTCGGCGATGTGATCCAGCATGAGATCCGTGCCATCGGCTGCCTCGACCGCCAACACGCGCGCCTGCGCAATCACGACGGCTTGCCCGACATCGAAGGGGCCGATGGCGCGCAGGAAGGCAATCCCGAGCTTGATGTCAGCCCTCTGCTCTTCGGAAGGCGCGCGACGCCCGAATGCACCCTCCGGCGCCAAGATCTGCGGAGCCACCTCGTGCGCGCCGACCAAGCGAAAGCCGTGCTCCTCGAATATCTTGCCGATGCCGGAAAGCAGATGGTCGTCGCCACCGCGGAAAGTCCGAATGATGCGGGGGAGGAGCCGCAACGTCAGGAGATCGAGCCGGATCTGAGGGATCGCCGGCCGCACCAGAGTTCCGACAAAGACGATGTCGCGGCACTGGGCCTCGCGCGCCAATCGCCGCAACCGCCCAAATTGGCCCAAGGCGACCCAATGATGCGGGTAGCGCGCCACGGCCCCGGCATCCGCAAACCCGGTGATGGCCAGCAGGACGACGGGCCTGCCGTTCGCAATTGCCGCGTCGGCGACAGTATAAGGAAGCGATCCGCCGCCGCAGATGATGCCGAGCGGGCCGCGGGTGTCGGACGCGACATCGATGCTGCCCGCCGCCATCCCACGTTAATCCTGGTGATGCTCGCCCGGCTGACACAGGGCACGATCGTGTCCGGCGCGGACGAACTCTACGATCTGGGCCACTGCGGCATCGCTGCCGAGCTCGGCCGCGACGCGATCGACACGTTTGGTGAACAACCCCTCCCCGAAGAACAACACATGATATGCCTTGCGAACCGCATGCCTTGTCTCACGGGAAAAGGCGCGGCGCTTCATGCCGACGAAGTTGAGGCCGCCCAGCCGGCCGATGGCTCCGATCGCAAGACCGAACGGGATCACGTCGCTGCGCAAGCCGGTCATTCCGGCGATCATCGCGTGAGCGCCGATGCGCGTGAATTGGTGCGCCGCCGACAAGCCGCCCATGAACACATAGTCGCCGCAAGTGCAGTGGCCGCCGAGCGTCGCGCAATTGGCAAAAACCACGTGCTGGCCGACCCGGCAATCGTGGCCGACATGGGCATTGGCCATGAAGGTGCCGTGATCGCCCACGTCGGTCAGGCCGCCGCCGTCCTCGGTGCCGATGTTCATGGTGACCGCCTCGCGGATGTCGCAGTCGGCACCGATCACGAGCCGGGTCGCACCTCCGCGGTACCGCATCGATTGCGGCGGGGTCCCGAGCGAGGCGAAAGGATAGACGACGGTGCGCGCACCGATCGAGGTCTTGCCGGTGACGTGGACATGCGCGATCAGTCGACAGCCCTGCCCGATCGAGACGTTCGGTCCGATGACGCAGAACGGTCCGATCTCGGCGTCATCGGCGATTTCGGCTTGCGTCGCAACACAAGCTGACGGGTGGATAATTGGCATTCGAACTTTAAACCTTTGCAATCATCGCCCCGACCTCGGCTTCGCAGACGAGCTCGCCGTCCACCTTCGCCTCGCCGCGGAACCACCACATCGTTTTGCGTTTGGCAATTTGCTGCATGTGATATTCGATGCGGTCGCCGGGTACGACGGGGCGCCGAAACTTGGCCTTGTCGACGGTGAGGAAATAGACCGATTGCGGTGGGCCGTCCTTGCCCAGCGACAGCGCGCAAATGGCGCCGGCGCTTTGCGCCATACCCTCGAGCAGCAGCACGCCGGGCATTACCGGTCGACCGGGGAAATGGCCGAGGAAGAAGGGTTCATTGGCGGTGACGTTTTTGATGCCGATGCACGACTCATCGCCGCGAATTTGCTCGATGCGGTCGACGAGCAGAAACGGATAACGGTGCGGAAGCATCTTGAGGAGCTGCTGCGGATCCAGTGACTGGGTTCCCGGCTCGGTCATGGTCCGTTTCACTTCACCCTCCAGGTCACCGCATCCATTCTGTGCTCGGCCGACTCGGCTCGCCTTTGCCCCAGCGCCACGTTTCATGGCATGCGACAGGAACAATGTTTGGTTGCGATAACCTGCATCCCAACCGGTGCAACGAGTGAATTGTTCAAGCGCAGGCGCACCTTGGTAGACCAGGTATCGGCGCGCTCTGATGCCACGCCCCCTACCCAGTCTACGCCATCCGTTCGATCCTCAAAACCAGGAAGGTCGATTTGCTCGCGTCATGGTGAACCTTCGCGGCCTATCGGCGAACCGGGCGCCGGGAACGGGCGAGGGCAGCGCTAGACCGGCAAACAGAGCGGCTCATTCGTCCCCTCCGTCATCCGTCGGTTCTGTCCTGCGCCGCGGCCTCGCCTCGGCACGGCTCAGCCGGCGAAGGGCCGCCGTCGCACGCAGGAAATCCCGAAACGGCTCCGCGGGCGCGCCACCCCAGCGGCCGCGCGCTGGCACGTCCGACATCACTCCGGCCTTCGCCGCCAGCATCGCGCCGGTGCCGATCGTGACGTGATCGGCGACGCCGACCTGTCCGCCCAACATCACAAAATCTTCAATCGTTACGCTGCCGGAAATCCCAACCTGTCCGGCGATCAGACAGTGCCGTCCGACCGTCACGTTGTGGCCGACCTGAACCAGGTTGTCGATCTTGGTGCCCTCGCCGATCGATGTGTCGCCGAGCGCGCCGCGGTCCACCGTCGTGCCGGCACCGATTTCGACATCGTCCTGGATGATCACCCGTCCGATCTGGGGAATCTTCACATGCCCCTTGGGCCCCGGAACAAACCCAAATCCGTCTTGGCCGATCCGGCAGCCCGGATGGATGGTGACCCGATCGCCGATGAGGGCATGCATGATCGAGGTGACCGCCCCAATCGAGCACTCGCGGCCGATGCGCACGTCGGGACCGATCACGGCGCCCGCTGCGATACGGGTGCCCGCGCCGATCTCCGCGCGCGGACCGATGACGACGCCAGGATCGACCGTGACCCCATGCTCCAGCCGGGCCGCGTCATGCACCAATGCTCCCGGCGCAACGGCTTTGGCCTCGAACAGCGAGGAAGGACGCAAAGCTTCCGGGAAAAGCTTGCGGGCTACCATGACAAAGGCGCGGTACGGCGCCGCAATGCGCAACGCGACCGTCCGCTTGGGCACCAAAGATGCGAACCGCTCGGTAACCAGGCACGCGCCGGCCCGGGTCGAAGGCAGCTGTTGCGCATATTTGGCGTTCTCAAAGAACGCGAGCTCGGACGCCGTTGCGCGGTGGAGCGAAGCAATGTTGCCGATACGATAATCGAGCGGCGCGCCGTCGGCAGGCTTTGCTCCGGTCAGCGCCGCGATTTCACCAAGGGTGAGGGTTGAGCCCCCTCTAAAGAATAACGGTTCGGTCATGGCACCGCGCCGCGTGCTCGGCCCCGCCGCCAAGATCAGAATTTTGTTCCGCCGCCGAAGCGAAAGATTTGCGTGTGATCGTAGGGTTCCTTGGTAAGCGGATACGCGAGGTCGAACCGCAGGGGACCAAACGGAGAATCCCAAATCAGACCAACACCCACCGAGGAGCGGATGAACGGATCGCCCGAGCAATTGGAGGCGTTGCCGAGCGACGTTGGCGTCGTTGTACTCGGCTGCGCCCCATTGCAGTACATGCCGACATTCGTCAACGGATCGTAGGTGGGACCTTTATAGCCCCAGAGCGATCCGGCGTCGGTGTACACCGCGCCGCGCATGCCGACGTCCTTCGGCAGGAAATAGAACGGAACCTGCACCTCCAGGCTCGCGCCCCAGTAGTTCGTGCCGCCAAGCGCGTCATTCGTCGTTCCGAGCGTGGTATCGCGCGGTCCGATGCCGGCCGGTGCGAAGCCGCGCACCAGGTCGGGGCCGAGCTTGAACATGTCAAGCATGCGCAGGTTGTCGTCGTTGCCATAACCGGAGAGATTTCCGGCCTGCAAGTGCACGACGGCAACAAAGTCCGGAATCACTTCGTAGTACTGCCGGATGTCGCCGCTGGTGCGAATGAACGCCACATCACCGCCGGCGCCGGCAAAGTCCTGGCGCAGCTCGCCGTAAAGGCCCGCGGTTGGCCGCTTGTTGTTGTCCAAGGCGTTATACGCGAGCGTATAGCCCGGCATCGATACGTAGACCGGCCCACCCCGAGACTCCATCTTGACCGGAACCGACGACTCGCCATCGGCAAAACAATCCGTCTGCCCGGCGGCGTTGGGGGACGCGGCCGGCGCCGTGGTTGCTGGGGTTGAGCCAAGCGAACCCGGAAGAAGGGAATAGGCCGGAGTCGGGAAGGTGTTTATAAAGTCCGGGTTGATATTGTTGCAGTTCGCCAGCGTGGTGGGGAGCTGAATCTCCTGCATATACGCTGAATACCGGAACTGCATCGACAGGTTTTCAGTCAAGGCGAAGCCGAGCCGGACGGCTCCCCCGAACATCTCCGTGCCGTAAGACAGGTAGCTATTCGACTCCGTTGCCCTCGCGTACAGATCGATGCCGGCGGTCAGCCGGTTGCCCAGGAAATAGGGCTCGGCAAAAGACAACGTCACTCCCTTCGAATATTGTCCGTAGGTCACGGCAGCCTTCGCATACTGGCCCTGGCCGAGCAGGTTGCGCTCGCCGATGCTGACCTCGGCCATGGCGCCGTCGGCCGTCGAGTAGCCGCCCGCAATGGAGAATTCGCCGGTCGACTGCTCTTCCACGTCGACGTTCAGCACGATCCGATCCGGCGCCGAGCCGGGCTCGTTGGTGATCTTCACGGTCTTGAAGTAGTTAAGGTTCTTGAGCCGGCGCTCGGCCCGGTCCACCAGCGCGCGGTTGTAGGGATCGCCTTCAGAGAGATCGAATTCGCGACGAAGAACATAATCGCGAGTGCGCGTGTTGCCGCGGATGTTAATGCGCTCGATATAGGCGCGCGCGCCCTCCTCGATCACGAACGTCACATTGACCAAGCGTTTTGTATAATCTCGGTCGCCACGCGGCCGGGCGCTCGCAAAGGCATATCCACGCCGCGACGCTTCGACGGTCAGGTCCTCGACCGTCTTCTCGATCAGCTCGGCGTTATAGACATCGCCGGAATGGACGCGCAGCCGCGAGCGCAAGACCCCCACATCGATCGCGCCGACATTCGTTTCCGCGTCGACCCGGCCGAAGTGATATTGCTCGCCTTCATCGACGGTGAAGGTCACGACAAACCCGCTCCGCGCCGGGTCATACTCGGCAACCGCAGAGACGACGCGGATATCCGCATAGCCGTGCGTCAGATAAAATTTGCGGATGAGGTCGCGATCGGCCTCCAGGCGGTCCGGATCGTAAATATCGTTGGACTGCAAAAAGCTCAGCAAGTTGCTCTGAGCAGTCTTGATGACATCCTTCAAGCGGCTCGCCGAATAGGCATTATTGCCGACGAAATTGATCTCCTTGACCACCGTCTTTTCGCCTTCGTTGATTTCGAAGACGAGATCGACGCGGTTGTTCGGCAGTTCAATAATCTGAGGCGTAACCCGCACGTCGAAACGCCCATTGCGGCGGTAGATCTCGACGATCCGCTGCACGTCCGCTTGCACCATCGGGCGCGACAATGTCCCGCGCGCTTTCGACTGGACCTCGGTGGTGAGCTGATCGTCCTTGACCTTCTTGTTACCCTCGAAGGCGACACGGTTTATGACTTGATTTTCGACGACGGTCACCACCAGCCGGCCACCGGCTTGGTTGATCCGCACGTCTTGGAAAAGGCCGGTCTTGTACAGCGCTTTCAGCGCCTGATCGATTTTCGCCGCATCGATGCGTTCGCCCGGGCGGGGCGTAAAATACGAACGGATCGTGTCGGCTTCGACCCGCCTGTTCCCCTCGACGACAATCGAGCTGGCCGTCTGCGCGACCGCAAAGCTGGGTGCGACGACTGCGGCAGCGAACACACCAACGCTGAGGCCGAGGACCAAGCATAACGCGCCGAGTCCGCGCTGCCACCCCACCCCCAACTTCATGCGCAACGCGCCCTTTTTCTGCAGCCGACCCACCCCGGCGGAGTCAAGGGATGACTCTGCAAAGCCGTCCGCTTGTACAGCCTTTGCCAAGCTGTGCAAACCGACTTTTCCGCGCCAGACCGCTTTCCCCCAGGAAGTGACCCACCAGCAACGGTGCACTAGCCCCTCCAATGGAAAACGTGGAGGAAATCGTTGCGTGTTGCGAAGATCATCAACATCACGACCAGCGCAAGGCCGATGCGAAAGCCAATCTCTTGCGCGTAGTCCGACAAGGGCCGGCCGCGTACCACCTCGATTGCGTAGAACAAAAGATGCCCGCCATCCAGCAAGGGTACCGGAAAGAGGTTCAGGAGGCCGATCGAGACCGAGATAAGCGCCGCCAAGTTGAGGAGCCAGACCAAGGCAACGCCGACCCCGCCGTTGTCCAATCCCATCTTCCAGACCTCACCGGAGATCTGGGCGATCCGCACGGGCCCGCCCAACTGGTCTGCGCCGCCGTTGCCGCGCACCAGGCCTCCGATGAAGGAAAGGGTCTTATCGATAATTCCCCAGGTCTCCTGAACGCCGAGCTTCACTCCGGTGAGCGGATCGACCTTCTCGCGCCGCACGTCGTCCGGGTTCTTCGACGCCACGATTCCCAGCCGCCCGACCTTATTCCCCGCTTCGTCCTTGTCCGCCGCCGGGGTTGCCTTGAGGGTCATCCGCTCGGCGCCGCGGTCAATGGTAACTTCCAGCGGGCGATCCAGGCTGGCGCTGACCAACCGCGACATGTCCTCGAAACTATCGATTGGGTGGCCGTCAATCGCGACCACCAGGTCCCCCGGCTGAAATCCAGCCGCCGCTGCGGCGCTATTGGCATTGACCGAGCCGACCCGCGGTGCGAGCGAGGTCGCTTTGCCGTAAAGCGAGAAAATCGCGGCGAAGATCACGATCGCAAGGATGAAATTCGCAATCGGCCCGGCCGCAACCACGGCTGCCCGCGCGCCCACCTTCTGGTGGAAGAAACTTTGCTGCTTCTCGGCTTCGCTCATCGTGGCGAGCGCGGCCGCGTCCGGAGTGCTGGCCGCATTCTCATCCCCAAAGAACTTGACGTAGCCGCCCAGCGGAATCGCCGAGACCTTCCACCGCGTGTTGTAGCGATCATTGAAGCCGATCAGCTCAGGTCCAAAGCCGATGGAAAACACCAGCACCCTGATGCCGCACCAGCGGGCCATCAGGAAATGACCCAGCTCGTGGAAGAAGACCACGATTCCGAGGACGAAAAGGAACGGCAGGGCATAGCCCAAACCGCCGGTCAGCCAGCCAATGCCATCGGCAAGAGTAGAACGCATGATGTTTTGCTACCGCCCCCCGATGAATCTGTCGATGAATCTGTCCCCGCCACGTTCAAGCTAGGATGACTTTGCGGCAATTTCGGGCAAAAGCTCCCGCGACATCGATCTACCCACAAGGTCAATGTGGAGCGCCTCCTCGACCGTTGCGGGGGCAGCCGTCATGTTGCGACGCTCCGCCGCATCGAGCGTTGCCTCGACGAGGGCTGGAATGCCCGCAAAGCCAAGCCGGCCATTAAGGAACTCGGCCACGGCCACTTCATTCGAGGCATTAAGGATGGTGGGCGCGGCCCCTCCCATCTCCAGCACGCGGCGCGCCAATGCGATGGACGGGAACCGTGTGAGATCGGCTTCCTCGAAGCTCAGATTGGCGACGCGAGCGAGGTCGAGCCGCTGGGCTGGACCATCGATCCGCTCCGGCCAGGCGAGGCAGTGGGCAATTGGGATGCGCATGTCCGGCATGCCCAGCTGTGCCACAACCGACCCGTCGCGGAACTCGACAAGACCGTGCACGATCGACTGCGGGTGCACGAGCACGGCAAGCTCGCTCGGCGTGAGCGCAAACAAATGGTGCGCCTCGATCAACTCAAGGCCCTTATTCATCATCGTTGCAGAATCGATCGTGACCTTAGGGCCCATCGACCAATTGGGGTGCCGCAATGCCTGCTCAGGCGTTGCGGCGCGCATGTCCGCAAGCGGCCAGGTGCGGAACGGCCCCCCCGAGGCCGTCAGGATCACCCGCGATACGTCCTCGCGCCTCCCGGCCCCGAGCGCCTGGAAAATTGCGTTGTGCTCCGAATCGACCGGCAGCACCGCCGACCCGCTGGCGGCCGCCCGCCGCATGAATAAGTGACCGGCACAAACCAGACATTCTTTGTTCGCTAGGGCCACCGTCGCGCCGCGCTCGATGGCCGCAAGCGTCGGCTCGAGGCCGGCGGAGCCGGTGATGGCCGCCATGACCCATTCGGCCGGCCGCTGCGCGGCTTCCGCGAGCGCACTAGCGCCGGCGCCGGCCTCGATTCCCGAACCCGCGAGATGCTCCTTCAACTCGCCATAGGCGGCGGGGTCGGCAATGGCGGCAAAGCGTGCGCGGAGGTCCCGCGCCAGTTGTGCCAGGGCGGCGCCGTTGCGGTTGGCACTCAACGCCTCGACGCGGTAGCGCCCGGGCTCGCGTTTAAGCAGATCGATGGTGCTAGCGCCAATCGACCCGGTGGCGCCGAGCACGCTGATGCTGCGTTGCGCCAACGCGGCGCCGGAATTCGGCCGAACGAGAGGTACAGCGGTTGTTTGCGTCACCACAGCAGCAACCCACGCGCGGGGGCGTCCAGTCCGGCTCGCATGAAGCCGAGGAGCGCGCCCGCGACCGAAGCTGCCCAGAACGCATCCAAACGATCCATAACTCCACCATGCCCCGGAATGATATGGCTGGCATCCTTGACCCCGAACCGGCGCTTGATGCCCGATTCGAGCAAATCGCCCGCCTGGCCGACGATCGAAAGCGCCCCCCCAAGGGCGGCAATCGGCCATACATGGCCCAATCCGGCGAGCTTTGCCACCACAATTGCCGCAATCACCGCCGCGAGCGTTCCGACGAACGCGCCCGACCAGGTCTTATTCGGGCTGACGCGGGGCCACAGCTTGGGACCTTGGAGCGCCCGACCGGCGAAATAACCGGCGATGTCGGTGGTCCAAACGAGGGCAAACAGGAGCAGGATCGCAAGCAGGCCCCACTGGGGGTCGGCCCGCAAAGCGGTAAGAGCGACCACAAACGCGCCGCCATAAAGGACTCCAGCCGCGATCCACAGCCGCCGCTGCGACCCGGCGAGCAGGCCCGATCCAACGGCTCCGACCCCGACGACGATCATGGCTGCAAGCGCCCGGTTGAGGCCGAGCAGCACGAGCGCAAGGGCGAGCGAAAAGCCACCGCCAGCAAATTCGCGGGGCCAGTGTTGCCGGTCAACGAGCGACATCCATTCCCAAACCATGGCGACGGCCGCGAGACCCCAAAAAAGTGCGAAGAGCCAGCCGCCCGCATAAGCGGTGCCGACGGCGAGCGGCGCCAGAACGAGGGCCGAGCCGATACGCAGGAGATCGACCTGGCGTCCCCGAGCGCCCCGATCGATCCTGCGCACGCCCAGGTCGGCCGGCGCCACGGTCATGACCCCGTCCGCGCCGCAAGACCCCCGAAGCGGCGCTCGCGCTGACGGAACTCGGTGACCGCCGCTTCGAGCTGTGGGCGATCGAAATCGGGCCAGTGGGTCGGAACGAAGACGAGCTCGCTATAGGCTGCCTGCCACAGGAGAAAATTCGACAGCCGTAACTCGCCGCCGGTTCGAATGAGTAGATCCGGGTCGGGTAGATCCGGCGCGTGGAGATAGCCGGCCAAGAGATCGGCATCGATCGAGGCCGCCTCGATCCGTCCGGCGGCCGCCTCCTGCGCGAGGCGCTTCGCCGCCCGCGCAATCTCCTGCCGCGCGCCGTAATTGAAGGCGACGACGAGCGTGAGCCGACCATTCGCCTTGGTCAGGTCTTCTGCTTCTTGGAGCAGCCGCTTGATGTCCGGCGCGAGGCTTTCCAGTTCGCCGATCACGCGCACCCGTACACCGTTGCGATGCAGCTCGGCGAGATCGTTGCGAATGAAGCGCCGCAGCAGCCCCATCAGATCGAGAATCTCCGCGCGCGGCCGCGACCAGTTCTCGGCGCTGAAGGAAAAGATCGTGAGCACCTGGATGCCGAGGTCGGAAGCCGCGCGCACTGTGCGCCGCATGGCCTCAACGCCGCGTCGATGTCCTTCGCCGCGCGGCAGGCCGCGTGCCGCAGCCCACCGGCCATTGCCATCCATGATGATTGCGACATGGCGCGGTGCCTCGAAGGCGTCGCTTGAGAGATTGGGCAGCGCGTCGGCCATGGCGGAAATCGGCACCCTTGCTTGCTCAGACGGTGAGAATTTCCTTCTCCTTGCCGGCAAGCATCTGATCAATCTCGCCGATCGCGTGATCGGTCGCCTTCTGCACTTGGTCGGCCATGTTCTTATGGTCGTCCTCGCTGATCTTGTGGTCTTTTTCCATTTTCTTCAGCGTATCGAGCCCGTCGCGGCGCACATGGCGCACGGCGACACGCGCCGCCTCGGTGTATTTGTGGGCAACTTTGACGAGCTCCTTGCGGCGCTCCTCATTGAGCTCGGGGATGCGCAGGCGCACGACCTGCCCCTCCGTCGCCGGTGACAGGCCAAGATTGGAGTTGACGATCGCCTTCTCGACCGCGTGCACCGTCGATCTGTCCCATACCTGCACGCTGATCAGTCGCGGCTCGGGAACGCTGACCGTGGCAAGCTGGTTGAGCGGCATATGCGAGCCGTAGGCTTCGACCTGGATCGGTTCGAGGAGGCTTGCCGAGGCGCGGCCGGTACGCAATCCGCCAAGCTCCTGCTTGAGCGCATTGATCGCCCCTTGCATGCGCCGCTTGAGTTCGTTGATGTCGTACGCTGTAGTTGCCATGACGCGCGCTCTCGAAACAAAATGCCGGCATGAATATATCGGGCGGGCCGCTGATTGGTCGTCTTGACCGCGACAGCCGTCAAATCGCTAGCCGCCCACCACGGTCACGTGGCCCTCGCCACGCAGGACGGCCTCGATCGCGCCCGGGCGCGCGATCGAGAAGACGATGATAGGCATATGGTTCTCCCGGGCAAGCGCGAAGGCGGTCGAGTCCATGACTTTGAGGTCGCGTTCGATCGCCTCGTCATGGGTCAGCCGATCGTAGCGCTTGGCGCTCGGATCCTTTTTCGGATCGGCGCTGTAGACACCATCGACATTGGTCGCCTTGAGGACGGCATCGCAGCCCATCTCGGCCGCACGGAGGACTGCAGTGGTATCGGTTGTGAAGAACGGATTACCGGTGCCGCCGGCGAACAGCACGACACGGTTATCGGCGAGATGCCGCAGCGCCCGCTGTCGCTCGTAGGTCTCGCACACCTGCGGCATCGCCAGCGCCGACATGGTACGGCACGAGGCGCCCGCGCGCTCGACCGCCGTCTCGAGCACCAGCGCGTTGACCACTGTCGCGAGCATTCCCATGGCGTCGGCGGTCGCGCGGGGCAACCCGGCGCCGGTCACCGCAACGCCGCGCAGAATGTTGCCGCCCCCGACGACGACGCCAATAGCGGCGCCGAGTGCATGGGCGGCGACGAGGTCGGCGGCGATGCGGTCGATCGTCGGCTGATGAACTCCGTAACCCTCCCCGCCGGCGAGCGCCTCGCCCGAGACCTTTACCATCACGCGGCGGTATATCGGCTCAGCCATGGTGCGAACTCTATCCACTTCCTCGCCAAGAAACGGGTGCTGAGGAGGGGGTCGCGTGCCGCAGCCGGCGGCCTAGCCTGTTCAAACGAGATCGGCTCTACGCGGCTTCCGCCTCATGCTTTTCGATACCCTCTCCGAGCGCGTAGCGCACGAAGCCCGAGAGCTTGATCGGTGCGCCGACCTTGCCCTCGGCCTCTTTCAGCGCCTGTGCCACGCTCTTGCTCGGGTCGTGGATATAGGCCTGATCGAGGAGGCAGACCTCCTTGTAGAAGGTTTTGAGCCCGGATTCGACAATCTTATCGATGACGTTGGCGGGCTTTCCTTGCGCCCGAAACTTGTCCGCAAGCACGTCTTTCTCGCGCGCGATCAACGACGGATCGAGCCCGGCGGCGTCGAGCGCCTGCGGGTTTGTCGCCGCTACATGCATAGCTACCAGGCGTCCGAGCGGGGCAAGCTCGTCCGTCTTGCCGGATGATTCCAGACCGACGATGACGCCGATCTTGCCGAGGCCGTCGGCCAGCGAATTGTGCACATAGCTGCCGACCACGCCCTCGGCGACCGAAAGGGAGGCAGCGCGCCGCAGCGTCATGTTCTCGCCGATCGTTGCGATCGCCGAAGCCAAGGCATGCTCGATGGTAGAATCTCCCACTTTGGCCGCCTTGATCGTCTCAAGGTCCGTCCCAGCCTCAAGGGCGACCTGCGCAACCATCTTGACTAGTCCCTGGAACAGGTCGTTGCGGGCGACGAAATCTGTCTCGGAATTGACCTCGACGACGACGCCCTTGCGCGGCGCGAGCATGACGCCAATCAGCCCTTCGGCCGCCACGCGTCCGGCCTTCTTCGCCGCCTTGGCAAGCCCCTTCTTGCGCAGCCAATCGACCGCGGCTTCCATGTCGGCGCCGGTCTCCCCGAGCGCTGCCTTGCAGTCCATCATACCCGCGCCGGTCTTGTCGCGGAGCTCCTTAACCATGGTGGCGGTTACAGTCGGTGCCATAGCTGAGTGATCCTGTTGGGCACGGGGCATACGCGCCTAAGGGGCGCGTATGCCCTAGTCGGCCTCGGCCTCTGCGCCAAACTTTTTCGCCTGGGCGATCCAGCCCTCGACGCGCCCGGGCAGCCCCACCTCTTCGCCGATCCGGTGGGCCGCTGCTGGACCAAGCTCGGCAATTTGCCAGAAGTGGAAGACTCCAAGGTCGTTGAGCTTCTTTTCAATCGTGGGCGAGACCCCTGTGAGTTTCTTTAGATCGTCCGCGACACCGCGCGGGCCCGACAGAGCCTCGAAGCCGCCGGCCTCGGCGGGCGCCGGCAGCTCTTCGGCAATCGGCTCCGCGGCGGCGCCGACATCGAACCCGGCCTCGCCTTGAGCTCGCGACAGACCGTCGATTGCCGCCTTGGAGATGAGGTCGCAATAAAGGGTCAAGGCGCGGCTCGCATCGTCATTGCCGGGCACGACATAGGTGATCCCGTCAGGGTCGCAGTTGGTGTCGACCACGGCGGCAACCGGCAAGCCGAGCCGCCGCGCTTCCTTGATCGCGATATCCTCCTTATTCGTGTCGATCACGAACAGGAGGTCGGGCAACCCGCCCATATCCTTGATGCCGCCCAACGCCCGATCGAGCTTGTCGCGCTCGCGCTGCAAGGTCAGACGCTCTTTTTTGGTGTAGCCCTGCGCCTCGCCGGAATTGAGCATCTCATCGAGCTTGCGCAGGCGCGAGATCGATTGCGAGATGGTTTTCCAATTGGTCAGCGTGCCGCCGAGCCAGCGCGAATTGACGTAATATTGCGCGCAACGCTTGGCCGCGTCGGCGATCGCGTCCTGCGCCTGACGTTTGGTGCCGACGAAGAGGATACGCCCGCCCTTGGCGACGGTATCGCTCACCGCTTGCAACGCGCGGTGCAAGAGCGGCACCGTCTGCGCGAGATCGACGATGTGGATGTTGTTGCGGACGCCGAAGATGAACTCGTTCATCTTCGGATTCCAGCGATGAGCCTGATGGCCGAAGTGAACGCCAGCTTCCAACAGCTGGCGCATCGAGAAGTCGGGCAACGACATTGTATTCTCCGGTTATGCCGCCGCGGACCCGTGAGCCTGCTCCGAGCTTAGTCTCGGCTCAAGCCACCGGACGGTCACAAGACCAAGATCCGCGTGAGAGATGTGGTGTATATAGCGGCGCATCCGATCGGAAGCAAGGCGTGCCCAAGGCACCGGCAGACGGCGCCGCGGGCAGTTCGTTATGATGGGTGTCCGGACAAGAGAGAGGGGCAGGGGTAATTTGACCGCACGCGTAAAACTCACGATCGCGACCACCGACTACGATCATTTCCGCGACTTTCGCCTCGGCGCCGTCGCGGCCGAAGGGATCGAGCCGACTTGGCTCACGCTCGGACACCACGAGATCTTCGCCCGGTTCACCTTCAACCGCGAATGGGAGGTGAGCGAGCTATCGTTCGCCAAGTTCATGGCCCAAGTGACGCGCGCTGATTCCGATATCATCGGCTTGCCGGTCGTCTGCTCGCGCCTGTTCCGCTTCTCTTCGTTCTATGTGAACCGCAACAGCCGTATCGAGACGCCCGAAGACCTCAAAGGCAAGCGGATCGGCTCGCCCGAATGGGCTCACACCGCCGCCGTCTACATGCGCGGCTGGCTCGGCGACGAGTGCGGCGTCAAACTGCAGGACGTGCATTGGCTTCAGGCCGGCGTCAATGCGCCCGGCCGGATCGAGAAGGTCGAGCTCAGCCTGCCGAGCGGGTTGGAACTCACACGGGTCGCCGAGAAATCGCTGAGCGAGATGCTGGCTGCGGGCGAGCTCGACTGCGCCATCATCGCGCGCCCGCCGGATTGCTTTCTCGAGGGCCATGCGGACGTCGTCCGGCTGTTTCCGGATTATCTTGCCATGGAGGAGGCCTACTACGCGCGCAGCAAGGTCTGGCCGATCATGCACATCATCGCGATGCGCAAGGCCATTCTCGATGCAAATCCGTGGATCGCGCGCAACCTATACAATGCCTTCCTCGAATCGAAGCGCCGCAGTGTTGAGCGGCTGCTCGATCCGGCCGTGTCGCGCTATCCCCTGCCCTGGCTCCCGACCTACGCGCGCAATATGCGCGATCTTTTCGATGGCGATCCCTTCCCCTTCGGCATCGAGGCGAACCGGCCGACACTCGAGCAGTTCCTGCGCTATGCCTACGAGCAGGGCATCGCCCACCGCCACGCCACGCCCGAAGAAATTTTTCCGACGGGAATCACGACCTTAGTGATCGTATGAATGACAGGGATCAGATGTCAGTGATCGGGTCCGATATATTCTTTATATCTATGCCCTCTGATCATTGATTCCTCACGGAATGCCTGTGAGCGATCCCGGCTCTTTCGGCGGCGTCGCGCTGGTCCACAAGACACGGCGGACGCCAGGCGTGTTGGCGGGGCGCTGTATCGCTGCAGCCCGAACAAACAGCACTCGGCGTTTCATGGCCATGCCCGGCACTCGCGCCAGCCGCAGCCTTGCTCGAACGGTGGCAGGATGATGCTCGCTGGCCGGCTCGGCCTTGCGGGCGGGCTGGACCGTATTGGTCGTCTCAGGCACCGGAGCCGGGAGAGCGGCAGGCAATTCGGGAGCAGGCGCGGCCGGGCCGGCCGGCTCCTCGGCCAAGGCGCTACGCGTCACGTCATCTTGCATAGCGGGCCCGCCGATTGTTTCCACGGCGGGAGAGTGGCGCAGCCGCGCGAAGCGCGCTTGATCCTTGGCCTCGCGATCTGTGGCAGGCCGCGGCGAGCCGAGAATGCGCAGCGGATCTTCGGGAAATCCCGCGCGCGAGAATGCAATAAGGCTTACGCCCGAGCATAAGCACAGACAGATGATGATGAGCCGCATTGCACAGAATCCTTACCCGGCCCGGGTGCAGCATCAGCTGGCGCCCGGCGAAGTACCAGAGAATCAACGAGAATTGGCCTCCTCGTCGGAATCCCTTCTGCCCCGGCAATGGGGACGGATTTGTGAAAATGTTACGGCGGCATGAGGGTAATGATGGTTAGCTGGCACCGATTTAGCCCTTGAACCGCCGGTCATTGCTTGCTTGTGTCCGAAATGATCTGCATGCGCGAATACGGCGCATCGCGCCCATTCAGCAAAGATCACCCGCATGGCCGCTCCCGATCGTTTCCTGCTCGCCAGCGTGATGGGCTGGCCCGTGATGCATTCGCGTTCGCCGAAGCTGCATAATTACTGGTTCGCACAGCACGGCCTGCCCGGAACCTATGTGCCGCTCGCCATCAAGCCGGAAGGCCTGCGCGCGGCGCTGCGCGCGCTGCCGGCGCTAACCTTCGCCGGGACCAATCTGACCATCCCGCACAAGGAGACGGCGCTCTCCATAGTCGATGAAGTGGAGGCCACCGCGCGGCGCATCGGCGCTATCAGTTGTGTCGCCGTGCGGGCGGATGGATCGCTGGCGGGCAGTAACAACGACGGCTTCGGGTTCATCGAAAGCCTGTCGCAGGAGCAGCCGGGCTGGCGTGCCGATGCGGGACCAATCGTGGTCATCGGCGCGGGCGGCGGGGCGCGCGCGGTCGTCTATAGCCTCGCCGAGCGCGGAGCGCGCGAGATCCGCCTGCTCAATCGCACGGCCGAACGCGCGCAGGGGTTGGCGCGCGAGTTCGGCGCGCCGATCAAGGCCCTGCCCTGGGCCGAGCGCGGCGAATCGCTCGCGGATGCGGCGATGCTCGTCAACACGACGAGCCAGGGCATGGCCGGTCAGCCGGCGCTCGATCTGAAACTGGACCGGCTGCCGGCCACCGCGCTCGTCGCCGACATCGTCTATATTCCGCGCGAGACGCCGCTCCTCACTGCAGCACGGCTGCGCGGCAACCGCAGCATCAACGGTCTCGGAATGTTGCTGCATCAGGCGCGCCCGGCCTGGAAGGTGTGGTTCGGCATCGACCCGCAAGTGACGCCGGAGCTGCGCGCTCTGATCGAGGCGACGATTTGATGGCAGTCGCGCTCGGGCGGGGTCAGCGAAGCTTCGAGTAATAGTGGTCCCAGGTCTTCTTGAACAGATTGCGGGCCCAAAGCTTTTCGCGGCAGGCCTGCTGCTCCTCGGGGCTGAAGACATACGGCTCGCCGATCTGCCGGGCCATGTATTGACGATAGGCGTTCTCCTCTACATAGGCGGCAAGCGCAAAACATTCGAGAATGTCGGCGCCGACGACGACCACCCCATGCGCCTTGAGGAGGGCCGCCGGCCGTTGGCCGAGAATTGCGGCTAGCTTTTCGCCCATCGGCTTGGTGTTGACCGACAGCGGCGAGTCCAGCACCGGAATGTCGCCGAGCAGGACGCCTTGGGCATAGACCGGCTTGTATTTCTCACCGACCATGGTGAGAAAGGTCGACCATCTCGGATGCGTATGCATCACCGCGTTGACGTCGGGGCGGCTGCGATAGATCTCGGAGTGGATGTGGAACTCGAGCGGCGGCTTGTCGCTGCCTTCGATCAGATGCCCGTTGAGATCGACGGCAACGATATCGACAAGGGTGAGCGCGCCGCGCACGGAAGCGCCGGAGTTGATCCAGAACGACCCTGCGTCGCGCCGCGCGCTGCAGTGGCCGTTGTGATCGATGATCTCGGCGCGTTCGAGCATGCGGATGGCGTCAACGAGCTTCTGCTTGAGCTGCTGCGTCGGCGCCCCATCGACGGGCATTTGCTTGACTTGCGATTGCGCCATCACGTCCTCGCGTATTGCCCCCGACATCGATCAGGCTCGTCCGCGGTTGCCGCAAAGTCAATGATGCGCGAGGCCCTACGCCGTGACCCGGCGCTTCCACAAATTCCAGGAGCGGTTGACGGTGGCGAGGTTGACCGCGTCGGCAAGGCGCCCTTCGTCGTGGTCGAGCGCGGCGATCGGGCTTCCCAGCGCCACCGCTTGCTGCTGGATGCGTGCATTGATCTCGGTGAACACGGCGCGAAAGACTGCAGTCTGCAGCGAGGGCCCGACCACCACCATGCCGTGCGCGCGCAGCAGGGCGACGGCCTTGTCGGCGAGCGTTTCGGCGAGGGCTGCACCCTTCTCGCGGCTGCCGATGATCATGTCGGTCGTGCCGAACAGGTTGCGGATGTCGAACACCGGCACGCCGGCGGCAAGGAAGGCGGCGTTATGGTACATGGCACGCAGCGGCGTGTGCACCAGGCTGAACGGAATGACCGAGGCCGAATGGCTGTGCACGACGGCCATGACATCGGGGCGCTTGCGGTAGATCTCGCTGTGAATGAAGCGTTCGAGAAAGGGCTTGCGGGAGGAGGTTTCGCAAGGCTCGCCGGCGAGATCCAATTCCATGATGTCGTCCGCGGTCACAAGCGCGGGCGCCAGCGCACACGACATCAAGAACCGATCGGCGCGCCCAGGATGGCGGAGCGAGATATGCCCGGCCGCGTCGAACACGCCTTGATCGGCAAGGATGCGGCTGCCGGCCGCAAGGTCCTCGAGAACGGCGCGGTCGACCACGCCGCTTGAGCGGCCATCCGGCGTCGGCGCCCCAGCCCGCGCCGTGCTTGCGTCGCCAAAGCTCATGGTTCCTCCCGTTCGTCTCGTTCATTCCCGCCGGCCGCCCGCCGCCGACGCTCCCGTATTGTTTCACCGCAGCCAAATTGAACAAGGCCTGAACGCTCGATCTTCCCTTCTTCCCCTTGACATTCTGTGGTTTCGGTCAGATATTTCTGTCATGACAGAAATATCTGACGTTACGAAACAGTTACCGCCCGCGATCGAGCGCTTCGTCCTGCATTGGGGCGACATGGGCGGCCATTGGGGGGTCAACCGCTCAGTGAGCCAGATCCATGCGCTCCTCTATCTCGCGGAACGGCCCCTGACGGCGGACGACATCGCCGCCACGCTCGACATGGCGCGATCCAATGTGTCGAACTCCATCAAGGAATTGCTGGCCTGGAACCTGATCCGGCGGGTGCCGATCAAGGGTGACCGGCGCGACCACTTCGAAGCCGAGACGGACATTTGGGAAGTTTTCTTGCGCATCGCCGCCGGACGCAAGGAACGCGAGATCGATCCCGCGGTAGCGGCGCTGCGAGGCTGCGTCATCGAGGCCGACCGCGATCCGGCAGTGCCGCGCGTCGCCGCGCAGCGCCTCGAAGAGATGCTGCGTTTCGTCGAGATGATGGAGGGCTGGTACGCGCAGATGCTGAGCGTGCCGAAATCCAAGCTCGCCACTCTGATCCGGCTCGGCAGCAAGGTTTTGGCCTTCCTGCCGCAGGACAAGACCAATCGGCGGCAGCCTATGTAGGTGACCCATGCGGCGATACGTGACACGCCAAGCTCACGTCGTTCACGACGATGCCGCGAACGCCGCTCCACTTGCGGATCTGCGTTTCCGCGCCCTTCTCCGGGATGACGACTGGGCCAAGCTTCCGCCGGCGGTGCGCAGCCGTTTTTCCAAACGCCTCGCCGACGGAAACACGGTCGTTTATGTCGGCGAGGTCTTGGAAATGTGGATGAGCCCGGCCGGCTGGCTCTTCGCCCAGGCGGCGCGCTTGATCGGCGCCCCGCTTCCGACCTCACGCGATTCGCATGTTCCGAGCGTGGTCACGGTCACCGAGGACATGGCGCACGGCGGCCAGATCTGGACCCGGCTTTACGCGCGCAAGCGCGGTTTTCCACAAATCATCCACTCGTCGAAGCAGTTCACCGGTCCGACCGGGCTTGAGGAATATGTCGGCTTCGGCTTTGGCATGACGCTGACGGTCCACGTCGGAGACGGTGTCCTCGTTTTCCGCAGCAACAATTACTTCCTAAAACTCGCGCGGCGGCGCCTTCGCATGCCCGGCTGGGCAAGCCCCGGCGCCCTGTCGGTGCGCCACGCGGAGCTTGGAAACGGTCGCTTCCTGTTCACGCTTGAGCTCACCCATCCGCGCCTCGGCCCGCTCATCCGTCAGTCGGCCGCCTTTCGGGAGTCACCGTCATGACATCGCCGCTCCTGTGGGCGCTCATCGCCGTGCAAATCGCCATGGGCGCCTTCGACACGCTCTATCACCACGAGCTCACGGAGCGCCTCGCCTGGCGTCCGTCGCAAGGTCACGAGCTCGCGCTGCACGCCGCGCGCAACGCGCTCTACGCCCTCCTCTTCCTCACGCTCGGCTTTGCCGAGGTGCATGGATTTTGGGCGACGCTGACGATGGCCGTTCTCGCCGTGGAGGTGGTCATCACGCTGATGGATTTCGTTGAAGAAGACATGACCCGAAAACTGCCGGCAAGCGAGCGCATCAACCACACGCTCCTGGCGCTGAACTATGGCGCCATCCTTGTGCTGCTGCTTCCGGTCTTGCTCGGCTGGGCGGCGGACAAGACATCGATCCGTCCGGCCTTCTACGGCCCTTGGAGCTTCCTGGCGGCACTGTCCGCCGTGGCGGTCGCCTTGTTCGGGCTGCGCGATTTTTTTGCCGCGCGCCGCTCCGACCATCTGGTCTTGCCGCCAGCGGAGAAACTGATGGGTGTGTTGGCCCGGCGGCATTGCGTGCTCGTCACCGGCGCGACCGGCTTCATCGGCCGCCGCCTCGTGGAAGCGCTCGCTATCGGCGGCCACGAGGTGATCGTGCTCGCGCGCACGGGGGCGAATGCGGCCACGCTCCACCCGCCGTTCCGGCTGGTGACCAGCCTCGATCAGCTGCCGAGCGCGACCCGCATCGATGCCATCGTCAATCTCGCCGGCGAGCCGATCGCCGATGGATTGTGGACGCGGAGCAAGCGGCGGCGCATCGTCCGGTCGCGGCTGCGCGTCACCAAGAATATGGTGCATCTGATCGCGCGGCTCGACCAACGCCCGACCGTTTTGATCAGCGGCTCGGCGATCGGCTGGTACGGGCTACGCGCCGACGAGCGTCTGACGGAGGCGTCCGACGGCGCCGCCTGCTTCACCCGCAATGTCTGCGAGGCCTGGGAAGGCGCCGCGAGCGAAGCCGAGCGTTATGGCGTGCGCGTGGTGCGGCTGCGCATCGGCTTGGTGCTGGGCTCCCAGGGCGGCCTGCTCGGCAGCATGCTGACGCCGTTCGACCTCGGTCTCGGCGGTCCGTTAGGCCCCGGCGAGCAATGGATGTCCTGGATCGAGCGCGACGATCTCGTGCGCCTCATCGCCCACTGCATCGCCACTCCGGATCTTTGCGGCTCGGTCAACGCCGTAGCTCCGCACCCGGTCCGCAATGGGCGGTTTGCGCAGGAGCTCGGCCGGGCGCTGCACCGCCCTGCCCTGTTGCGCGCTCCCGCTACGCTGCTGCACCTTTTGGGCGGAGCCTTTGCCGACGAGCTCCTGCTCGGCGGGCAACGCGTCCTGCCGCAGAAGGCCCAGACGAGCGGTTTCCGGTTTCGGCACCCGACGCTGCGCGGCGCGCTCTGTGAGATACTCGGAGCAACAAACTCCGGCAACGTCGGGCACCCCGGCGCGGCCCCGGCGTTGTCCAAAACAGGAGAGGAAATTGTCCGCGACCGCTTACGATTTCAGCTTTGAGGCTCTGGACGGCGGCGCGCTCCCCTTGGTTAAGTTCAAGGGCCGGCCGTTGCTGATCGTCAATACCGCCTCGCGTTGCGGTTTCACTCCGCAATATGCGGGGCTGCGCGAGCTCTGGCAGCGCCATCGCGACGCCGGTCTCGTCATCATCGGCGTGCCATCGAACGATTTCGGGGCGCAGGAACCGGGCAGCAGCGAAGACATCGCGGAATTCTGCGAGGTCAATTATGGTGTCGATTTTCCAATGGCAGCAAAAGTCCCCGTGCGCGGGGCCAAGGCGCACCCGTTGTTTCGCTGGTTGGCCGCCGAGGGCGGCTTCCTGTCGCTCCCGCGCTGGAATTTCTACAAATATCTGATCGGGCGAGATGGACACTTGGCGACTTGGTTCGCGTCGATGACCACGCCGGACTCCCCCCGCCTCGCCCGCGCCATCGCCGCTGTAATCGCAAACAGAAGAGTTTAGGATACCAGGATAGAATAGCCGCAGCGGATGCGCTTGAGCAGACGTGCCGCAGGCGCCCAGTGGCCCTACAGCGCCTGCACCTCGACTACGCCGGGGACGGCCTTGATGGCGCCGGCGATCTGCGGGGAGACCTTGAAGCGGCCCGGCAGCTTCACCTCGACCTCGGTGCCGGCGTCGAGCAGGAGCACCATGCTGACCTCCCCGTCGCCCTTGGGCTCGAGGCGGCGGGCGACGCTCTCGATCGGCGCCTCCTCGCGCACGAAGATGCGCAGTCCCTTCTGCAGCTTCTCGGCGGCGCGGTCGAGCGGCTCGACCGATTGGATGCGGGCGCGGACATCGTCGCCCTGCAACTCGGCGCTGACGAACAACAGCACCGACATGCCGGGCTCGAGCAGATCGCGATGCTGGGCCAGCCCTTCGGCAAAGATGACCGCCTCGTAGTGCCCGGTCGGATCGGAAAGGCCGATGATGCCCATCTTGTTGCCGGTCTTGGTGCGCCGCTCCGTGCGCGACACGACGGTCGAAGCGATGCGCCCGGCGGTCGCGCCCGCGCGCACCGCGCGCGAGAATTCGGGCCATGTCTGCACGCGCATGCGGGTGAGCATGGCCACGTAGTCGTCGAGCGGATGGCCGGTGAGGAAAAAGCCGATCGCGTCGTATTCCTTGCGCATGCGCTCGGCGGGAAGCCACGGCTCGGCCGCCGGGAATTGCGTTTTCTCGGGCGCGGCCGGGCCGCCGAACAGCTCGTTCTGCCCGATGGCGGCTGATTCCTGCGTGCGCTGCGCGATCGCCAAGACGGTGTCGACGGCAGCAAAGGCACGCGCGCGGTTCGGCTCAATCTCGTCGAAGGCGCCGGCCGCGGCAAGACTCTCGAGCACGCGTTTGTTGACCGCGCGCGGATTGATGCGGCGGGCGAAGTCGGCGATATCGGTGAACGGTTTGGTGCCGCGTGCCGCGACGATGCTTTCGACCGCCTGCGCGCCGACGCCTTTAAGCGCGCCGAGCGCATAAAAGATCGTGTTGCCGGCGACCTCGAAGGCGACGCTGGAGCGATTGATCGAGGGCGGCTCGACCTTGATCTCGAGCCGATCCGCCTCGGCGCGAAACTCGGCGAGCTTGTCGGTATTGCCCATGTCGAGCGTCATCGACGCCGCCAAGAACTCGACCGGATAGTTCGCCTTCATATAGGCGGTCTGATAGGTGAGTAGGGCATAGGGCGCGGAGTGTGATTTGTTGAACCCGTACTCGGCGAATTTCGCGCACGCATCGAAGATCGTGTTGGCGGTGGCTTTGTCGATGCCTCTTTCAACGGCCCCCGCCAGGAAGCGGCCGCGTTGCGCGTCCATCTCCGCCTTGATCTTTTTTCCCATCGCACGCCGCAGGAGGTCGGCCTCGGCGAGGCTGTAGCCGGCGAGGTCGCGCCCGATCTGCTGCACCTGTTCCTGATAGGTGATGATGCCATAGGTGGGCTCGAGAATCGGCTGCAGCTTGGGATGCAAGTAGTCCGTCGCCTCGCGGCCGAGCTTGCGCGCGCAGTAGGTCGGGATATTCGCCATCGGACCCGGGCGGTAAAGCGCGACCAGCACGATCAGATCCTCGAACCGGTCCGGCCGCATGTCGACCAGCGCCCGGCGCATGCCCTGGCTTTCCACCTGGAACACGCCGACCGTCTCGCCTTGCTGCAGCATCGCGTAGGTCTTGGCATCGTCTAGCGGAATCCGCAGGAGATCGAGGTCAATACTGCGCCGACGCACGAGCTTGACGGCGACATCGAGGACAGTGAGCGTTTTCAGGCCGAGGAAATCGAACTTCACAAGCCCCGCCGGCTCGACCCATTTCATGTTGAACTGGGTCACCGGCATATCCGATTTGGGATCGCGGTAGAGCGGGACCAGTTCGGTCAGCGGTCGGTCGGCGATGACGATGCCGGCGGCGTGAGTCGAGGCATGGCGCGTCAGCCCCTCGAGCTTTTGCGCGATGTCGAAAGCGCGCCTGACTACCGGATCGCTGTCGCGCGCCGCCTGCAGCCGGGGCTCGTCCTCGATGGCCCGTGCCAGCGTGACCGGGGCCGCCGGATTCTGCGGCACGAGCTTGCACAGCTTGTCCACCTGGCCATAGGGCATCTGCAGGACGCGGCCGACGTCGCGCAGCACGCCGCGCGCCTGCAGCGTGCCGAAGGTGATGATCTGGGCCACTTGATCGCGGCCGTAGCGCTCCTGCACGTAGCGGATCACCTCGTCGCGCCGGTCCTGGCAGAAATCGATGTCGAAGTCCGGCATGGAGACGCGCTCGGGATTGAGGAAGCGCTCGAACAGCAGACCGAAGCGGATCGGGTCGAGATCGGTTATGGTGAGCGCGTAGGCGACGAGGGAGCCGGCGCCCGAACCGCGGCCGGGACCGACCGGAATCGATTGGTTCTTGGCCCACTGGATGAAATCGGCGACGATCAAAAAGTAGCCTGGATATTTCATCCGCTCGATGACGCCGAGTTCGAAGGCGAGCCGGGCCTGATAGTCCTCGACCGTGACGCCGGGCGCCGCCCCGTGCACTGCGATGCGCTGATCGAGGCCCGCCTGCGCGCGCCGGCGCAGCTCCAACGCCTCATCGGCGGTCTCGCCGCCCTGACCGACCGTGAACCGCGGCAGAATCGGCGCATGCTTGCGCGGGCGGAAGGCGCAGCGCTGCGCGATCTCCACGGTCGAGGCGAGCGCCTCGGGCAGATCGGCGAACAAGGCCGCCATCTCTGCGGCGCTCTTGAACCGGTGCTGCGGCGTGAGCTGGCGGCGATCGGTCTCCGCGAGCAACCGTCCTTCGGCAATGCAGATGAGCGCGTCGTGCGCCTCATAATCCTCGGCACGCGCGAAAAACGGCTCGTTCGCAGCGACGAGCGGTAGGCTTTTGCCGTAGGCGAAATCAAGGAGGCAGCCTTCGGTCGCGCGCTCCGCGGCGGTGCCGTGGCGTTGCAGCTCGACATAGAGCGCGTCGCCGAATATTTCGCGCAGCTCATCGCAGCGCGCCGCGGCGAGATCCGTCTGCCCGGCCGCGATGGCGAGATCGAGGGGGCCGGCCGGCCCCCCGGTCAGCGCGATCAAACCCTCGGTCTCTTCGCGCAGCCAGGCGAGCTTGAGATGCGGGGACTCATTGGGCGGCGTCTCCAAGAAGGCGCGCGAGGTGAGCCGCATGAGGCAGCGATAACCATCCTCTCGCGCCGCCAACAGCACCACTCGCGGCCGTATCGGGGCGTTGCCGGCGCCCCCGCGGCGTTGGCCGTTGTCCTGGTCGCCGAAGTCGACAGCAAGCGAGCAGCCGATGATCGGCTGGATCCCGCTCGCCGCCATTTTTTCCGAGAATTCCAGGGCCCCGAACATGTTGTCGGTGTCGGTGAGCGCCAGCGCTGGCTGGCGGTCCGCCTTGGCAAGCTCCGCCAGCTTAGCAATGGGCAAGGCGCCTTCGAGCAGCGAATAGGCGGAGTGCACGTGCAAGTGCACAAAGACTGGTGCGGCAGCCATGGCCCCTCACGATCGCAAAGGCCGCGATCGTGCGGCGCCAGCCCTGCCCTGTCCACCACACCATGGTGTGGTTTTTTTTCGGGCGGGGAGGCGCCGCACGACCCGGGGGGGGCTCGCTAGGGTGTGGTCAGGACCTGCGCCCAGACCACGACCATGCCGAGGAATAGGACAAGCGAGGTGAGCGCAGCAGCTTCTTGAACAAAGGCGCGGATCATGGGGGCCTCCCGGGCGAGAACAGGAAGGGAACAATGTTCTTTTTTTGTTCTTATGTCAAGCACTGGTAGTGGGTCAGTTTGATTATTTGGCCCCTTGACGGCTGTAGAAAAAGTCCCGCTGCCGTGGCATATGTACCAGATGGCAAGAGATCGATACATATTTCGACCGCAAGGATGGGTAGTAGCGCTTGTTCACGAGGGCAAGGAAACCGTCGTCGAATTGACGCGCTCCAAGGCGAAGGCCAAGAAAAGCGCCGAAAAGCTCGATAAGAAGGCCAAGAAGCTCGCCAAGAAGATTAAGCGGCAAGCCAAAAATGGGTGAGCGCCAGCGCCCCCGCGATCCGAACCAGCTTGCCAAGCGCATCGTGGACATTGCCACGGGCCAGGTTGAGGACCGCGAGCCGGAACCGCCCCTCGAAGGCAAGGACGCAGCCGCAGTTAGTCTCGGCCGTCGCGGCGGCCTCAAGGGCGGCAAAGCTAGGGCAGCGAAGATGACCCCTGAGCGCCGCGCCGAAATAGCCAAGAAAGCTGCGCAGGCTAGGTGGGGAAAAGATCGCTGATATACGCCAAAAGCGTACAGACCGCGAACTCCGACTCCGCAAAATATATCATACCCTCTTGACCTGATAATGCGCGCGGTTCTATACCGTCTCGCCTGTAATGCGTTGCGGAATCGATAGGATGAGCGAGATGAATAGGGTGATCGGAAACCAAGTCCTTTTGACCAGTGATGATGTGCGGGGCTGGCAAGAGGAATTGCAGCGGTGGGAGGCGAAAAAGGTCGAGGCGGAGGCGCGTATCGCCGACCTTAACCGGAAGCTTGAGGCGGCATCATTTCTATCCGGCCTCAGCTTCCCACCGCCAGCTCCGGTGCTGGCAGGTGAAGGCGACCAAGATCAAGGAAGCATGGGAGATGCCGTGAAACGGCTACTTGCCGACTTGGATCGTCCTGCCCGCCCTGCCGAGATAAATACGCTTCTGCAAAGGATTCCTAAGTTCCGAGAAAGTCTCGAAAAGAACCCGGCATACCTCTACACGGTGATCGCTCGTCTCAAGGTGAAGGGCGATATCAAGAAAGCGGGCAAAAGGATCAAGCTTTTCCGCAAAGAAGAAACGCCCCCCGAGGGGAACCCGGAGGGCGTTACCTGGTCACCGTCGAAGGGATGAAGATCGGAAGTCCAAACCCTTCGGCATTCGAAACCTGGGCCTAGCCAGCCCCGGTAAACCACACAACAGCCCGTCGGCCGGGCAGGAGGTGGAACATGACTTAGAAGTTGCGCTTAAGGGGAGTCGCCGCCGATTGGCGTCGGTGCCGACTCCCCGAACGCGCCAGCAATATATAACCCCTTGAATCTATTGTCAAACTTCTAAAACGCGTTCCGTTTCAACGGCTTACGCGAATAAAGCCTATTGGATATTAAATGACCCTTCATGCTTGACCGGTAATGAATGATGTGATAGATATTTTGATATGAACAAGCTCTCCCAAGAAGATCGCGCCCGCGTCCTTCACTTGCTCTGCGAGGGGCAATCAATTCGCGCCGTGACGCGGTTGACTGGCGCTAGCAAGAACACGGTCACCAAGCTCGTGGTCGATGCCGGTCGGGCTTGCGCCGATTACCAGCACGGCGCCCTGCGCGATCTGCCCTGCAAGCGCGTGCAGCTCGATGAAATCTGGTCCTTCGTCTATGCGAAGAACGACAACGTGCGGAAGGCCAAGGCCGCTCCTGCCAATGCCGGCGATGCTTGGACCTGGACCGCGATTTGTGCCGATACCAAGCTTCTGATCTCAACCTTGGTGGGCCAGCGCAACACGGACTACGCGCTTCTCTTTGTAGACGATCTCCGCTGGCGTCTCGCCAATCGCGTCCAGGTGACCAGCGACGGCCATAGACCCTATCTCGCGGCCATGGACGCCGTTTTTGGCGACGATGCCGACTACGCCATGCTCCAGAAGATTTATGGCGCGGATGCCGCTTCAGAGAAGCGTTATAGCCCGGCAAAGTGCCTTGGGGCGGTGAAGAAGGTCATCGCCGGCAATCCCGACCCCAAACACATCAGCACATCATACGCCGAGCGGCAAAACCTCACGATGCGGATGCACATGCGGCGCTTTACGAGGCTTACCAACGCATTCTCGAAGAAGCTCGAAAACCACGGCTATTCGGTCGCGCTGCATCAGATGTATTACAATTTTGTCCGCATCCATCAGACCTTGAAGGTAACTCCAGCGATGGCCGCTGGCGTCACCGACAAGCTCTGGGAAGTGTCCGATATCGTCGCCATGATCGAAGCCTGGGAAGTCGAGCACGCCAAAACCGGGACGGTGTACCAGGTCGAGAAGGACGGCATCGGTGACGGGTATCATGTTCGTCGCATTCCGCGGTTCGAGGCGGTCGAGACGTTCTTTGGCTTTGCTGATGCGATCGAAGCGCAAACCTGGGTTGAGGCCGACAAGGCCAGCCACAGGCCGGGACCGAAGCGAAAAGCGAATGCTTAACTTCCACCAGAGCGGTGCTGGCGCTCGGCGCGCCGCTCCAACGCTGAGCCGGACCAAATTGAATTTGCCGCTTGATGGTCATATAGGAAGGAGCAGGTGATTCGCTTTGGCAGGCTACTTATAGCCATTCCGGCTACTTATACCCACTGTTCACATTACCGAGAAACCGTCCGTTGGGGTTGAAATGCCATAGTACCGCAATATATAAGGTCCCGTGTGTCTTTCGGATCACGTCAGCGCCTGATCGGTGACGCGGATCGTCGCGATTCCGTTGACTCGCACCCTCAGTCTACCGCAACGATAGTATTCGAGGACACACGTCGGTGTGGCCGCAGTTCATTGTGGCTCTTGACATAAGAAGTGTGGTATGCTTGCCGGTGTCTAGAAAGGAACCGAATCACCCCCTTATGGTTCTACCAGTAGTAGGTAGCGAGAAAGGGGGACCGGGGGATTTATACTATTGGGTGCAGCCATGGATGGTGCAGCGAAATCAGCTTCGGAGGCCAAAGTCGCCTCCCAGAGTCCACCGGACCAGGTGACGCTCATCTATCGCAATGTCGATGGTGTTCACAGCTTCTCACTATTGGAAATTCCAGGACTGATTGTTAGCGATCATGATCTTAAGCGCGCCTTCGAGCACAGCATCAAAGGTGCTGGCCGACTGATTGGCGATGTCTGCAATCAAGCCGTTGAATATTCGGCGGAAATATCCTTTTCGCAATTCAAGGACTTGATCGACCGCCAGGAAGGTACCGCGAATAAAGGTCATGTCGTTGCTGTGAAGGGCAATATCCAGCGCAGTGAGGTTACGGCCGCCTGTCACTAAAGTGCCTTCAAAAGTTGTAACGAACGATTAGCTCGGCTATGACCGTCCTTCCCATTTTTGGGTAGGATTTTCTGGCGTGCCACTTGATCCAGGAAAATACGCCGTTGCAGATCAGCCGTTGCCGTACAGGTCGGTCGCGGCTTACCTTAAGAATTGGGGATACATTCCTGTCGGAGACCACAGCGAGGAATATTTACTCAACCTCGATGGCTTCCTTCATTGGAGCAGAACCGACCCCGCAACGGGGATAAAAAGAATATTCGTCATCTCTACTCCGAGATGGCGTACGCACGGCGGCAAAGATGAACCTGTTTGGCCGTCAGAGGTCATCACGAGTGCTATGATTGCTCAGGAAGTGTTCCATCGGTCTGGCTCATCCGATGAGCGTCCGACTAATAGCATTTCGTTGCTTCTCAACGATGCGGCACCGGCAGCGCGAGCCAAACCGCCCCCCAAGCCCGACGATCCCAAACATCGCCGCCCAAGAAATAGTCGCACTTGATGTAATTTTTGTATCACACAACCACTGAGTAGCAGCGTTCAGAGGGCCAGCTGCTCTAGCGACTCCAATAATCAAACTGACCCACTACCCAAGCACTGGGTCAGTTTGAATTCAAACCGATCTTTACTTGCGCGACGCACAATCATTGGCTCGGGACCGGGCGAGTGCGAGCCGGGTATGCATTCGATCGCATCATGCCGTACTTCA
Organism: Xanthobacteraceae bacterium; assembly: GCA_052148715.1. Lineage (GTDB taxonomy): Bacteria > Pseudomonadota > Alphaproteobacteria > Rhizobiales > Xanthobacteraceae > JBKQHQ01. The sequence goes on from JBKQHQ010000248.1 coordinate 58,597, forward strand.
CTGGCGGCGTGGCTGTTGGTGACGTCAACGTCCACAGCGTTCCCAAGTCGGGAGTTCTTGAAGGAATCGACGTTACTCAAGTTCGGCCGGGATTCGCAGTCGGGGGGCGGCGCCGAAGCGGCCGTTTACGCCAACTGGAGCGCAAAGGCCGAGTATTTGTATGTCAGTCTTAATGATTCTATCGTGACGAGCAACGCGGACACGCCAACGCTGGAGAAACTCCGCCTGCACTTGATCCGGGCGGGGCTGAACTACAAATTCTGACTTGGTTGGGGCCGCATGACCGCCCCACTCTCCCTCGTGTCAAGCATCTCACATATTTGACCAAAGAGGCGGCATGGATCACATGGCCGCCGACAGCTAAACAAAAATCGAGCTATTCGCTTTCTGGTTTAGAAACCAACTCGCGACGGTGGGCTCGATGAATCTTGGACAGCCCCCTAGCCATGCCCGGGCAAAGAGGTATAATAGGAAACATGGGCGATAACCTTGACGATATGGCGGTGATCGAGCTGCCGGAATCACCGAAGCTTTCCGACGTATCCCTGCCGGACGTGACGCAGCTGATGCTGGCCGAGATCGGCCCGTCGCTGCCCGACCGGCAGTGCGCCAGCACGATCGTGCGGTCGATCGTGTCGCTGTTCAGACCCGTCCACTGACCCGGCGCTAGTCACGAGGTCGAAGCGCGCGCCTGTTCGGCGCAACGCGCGGCCGAAGCGACGCTCAACGCCCCTGCCCGCCCGCCAAGGCGACCATCGGCTGCGCGTCGCCGAGACCACCGAAACGGCGCTCGCGGCGGCGGAACTCGCCAACAGCGTCGGCGAGGTCGGCAGGGGCAAAATCGGGCCAGGCCTTGTCGGTGAACCACAGCTCGGCGTAGGCGCATTCCCACAGCAGAAAATCGGACAGGCGTTTCTCGCCGCCGGTGCGGATCAGGAGATCGACCTCGGCGGGGCCCAGTTCCTCGGCTCCGGCTTGCGCGACCAGCTTTCCGAACAGATCGGGTGACGGCGCTTGCCCCGCGGGCCAGCGAGCGGCAGCGCGCATGATGGCCTCACGCGAGGAGTAGTCGAAGGCGATGCGCAGGTCGAGGCGGCGGCCGTGCGCCGTCCGCGCCTCCGCCTCGGCGATCTCCTCGCAGAGCCAAGATGCCAGCCGGTCGCGGCGGCCGATGACGATGAGGCGGGCGCCGCCGTCGACCAGCCGCCGCGTCTCGGCGCGCAGATACTTGCGCAGCAGGCCCATCAGCGCGTCGACCTCGTCGGCGGGGCGGCGCCAATTGTCGGACGAGAAGGCAAAGAGCGTGAGCGCCGCAATGCCGAGGTCGGGGGCGGCTTCGACGATACGGCGGACGGCGCTGACGCCCTCGTGGTGGCCGGCGGTGCGCGGCAGGCCGCGGCGGGTGGCCCAGCGCCCGTTGCCGTCCATGATGATGGCGACGTGCAGGGATTTCATCGACTGCAAACTACTTTGCATCAGAGATGCTCGCTCGCAAAAAAATGCCTCACGCCGGGGCCAGGCCACGCAAGCTCGCCGCGCTGGACTCCGCCTTGACCGCGGTTGCCGCATCGCGCACCAACTGCTCGAGGACTGCGAGGTAGTCGAGGTAGCGCTTGCGGCCCTCGGGCGTGATGCGGCAGACGGTCTGCGGGCGATTGTGGTTGAAGCCCTTGAGCACCTGGACGAGCTTGGCCTCCTGCAGCACTTGCAAGTGGCGGCTGAGGTTGCCGTCGGTGAGAGCGCACAGTTGCTTGAGATCCGCGAACAACAGTCCCTTCGGATGCGCAACCAGCGAGGTGAGGACGCTCAAGCGCGCGCGCTCGTGAATCACGCGGTCTAGCCCCTCATAGGCGAACCGCCCGCAGCGTCGGTCTTCGTTGCTAACCTTGTCCATCGCTCCTCCGAGAGCTTTGATGCAGCACGGCGGCGACCAGCAACTGGCCGATCCCGTAAGGCACGCCCATGGCCCAGGGCGAGAACGACCGATCGCCGTTGGCGAAGGCGAGGCAGGCGAGCCCCGCGCTCAAATACCAAAGCCCAACGGCGAACATCGGTCGCGGCAAGAACCGGCAGGAGGCGAAGAGGCCGAGGCTGAACACGATCTGCCACAGGCCCGGCAGCATCCACAGGCTCTCCGGCGCAAAGCGCCACAGCACGATGGTGAGCAAGGCACCGGCGAGACCCGCCGGCACGAACTGCTCGATCGCCGCTTGGATCATCTCTTCCGCGAGCCCAGAGTGAACCCGCCGTGAGCGGATGCTGGTCTCGAAGCTGATCAGGGCAATGGACAAGACCGCAACCGCGACCCAGAGCGTCAGATAGGCTCCGATCGCATGCGCCGGGTCCTTCAGCCACAAGGCCTGTCCAACGGCCGCCAGCAGCGCCAACACGCCCGTCGTTGCGAATGTCGTCGGCCCATAGCCGCGAAACTGCGTGCCGCGCGCCATCTGGGTGCGTATGGCGTCAATCTCGGCGAGAGCTCGGTCCAGGTCGTGCATACGGGCCGCCCACCTCACTTTGCAATGCAAAGTAACTGGGAGCAAAAGGGCCGGCAAGCGCTTTCTTGGTCTTTTCCTTGCTCTTTTCTTTGATGAAGCCGCAAGCCGGGGTCGGACACCTTACCGGTATCACGCGGCCGTTACCCACAAGCCGAAGCCAAACGTGCCGCCGATGCCTATATCTTCCAAAAGCGGGGAGACGCCGTGCGCGCCATCGCTCACGTGATGGCCGTCACGGTGGTTTCGCAACGACCGTGGTATTCGGCACAGGAACCTGTTGCAATGACGGCGGCGCGACAAATTGCAGCCTCTAAGCTATGAGCAATGCCTTCAGGCCAGACAACGCAAAACCCTCCGGAGCAACGATGACAACGATGTCGCCGAGCCGCCAGAAGCCCGCCAGCTGGGTGCATGAATTGAGGCCGATCGCCCTGACGCTAGGGCTGGTGTTGATCGCCGAGACGGCTCTGGCACAGCCGTTCATCGTGCCTTCAGGCTCCATGGAGCCAACATTGCTGGTCGGCGATGAGATCGCAGCGAACAAGTTCGCCTACGGTTACAGCAAATTCTCCTCGCCGGTCGGCCTCATGCCCGACTTCACCGGGCGTGTTCTCGGGCATGCGCCGGAAAGGGGCGACATCGTGGTGTTCCGATTGCCCCGGGATCCGTCGCAGACCTACGTCAAGCGGGTGATCGGACTTCCCGGCGACCGCATCCAGATGATCCAGGGACAGCTTCTGATCAACGGCACGGTGGTGCCGCGGCGCGCGGTCGGCCACTTCGACTCTGAGTCCCACGGCAGACCTTGGTCCGGCACCAAGTACATCGAGACATTGCCGAACGGGCGCACCCATGAAATTCTGAAAATCTCCGATCAGGCACCGCTGAACACAACGCCGGAATATGTGGTGCCGCCCGACAACTATTTCATGATGGGCGACAATCGCGACAATTCGCTCGATAGCCGAGTTGCGGCCGCGGAGGGAGGCGTCGGTTTCGTGCCGGCGGAAAACCTGGTCGGGCGCGCCCAAGTTGTCCTGTTTTCGATCAATCCGCTCGCGCAGTGGTCGCAGGTTCTCGCCCATCCGAACGAGTTTCGGATCTCGCGGCTGTTCGAGCAGGTGAAGTAGGGCAATCGGCGGAAACCGCAAACCGCGGCGCGCTCTCACGTCAGCTCGACGACCAATCCGTCCTTGATGGTCACGCGCCGATCCATGCGCGCGGCAATCTCCATGTTGTGGGTGGCGACGATGGTCGCGAGCTTGGACGCGCGAATGAGTTGATTGAGCGCATTGAACACGTGATCCGAGGTTTTCGGATCGAGGTTGCCGGTCGGCTCATCGGCCAACAGGATGCGCGGCGCGTTGGCCACCGCCCGGGCGATGGCGACCCGTTGCTGCTCGCCGCCCGAAAGCTCGGATGGCCTATGGGTCAGCCGCTGACCGAGCCCGAGATAGGTCAGGAGCTCGACGGCGCGGGTCTTCGATTCGACGCTCGAAAGCCCACCGATCATTTGCGGCAACATCACGTTTTCCAGAGCCGTGAATTCCGGCAGCAAATAGTGGAATTGGTAGACGAAGCCGATGTCGGTGCGGCGCAGCCGGGTGCGGGCCGTATCCGAGAGCTCGGAGGTTGCGACCCCTTGGATATAGACATCGCCGCGATCCGCATGTTCAAGGAGCCCGGCAATATGCAAGAGGGTCGACTTCCCGGCGCCCGACGGACCGACGAGCGCGACCGACTGCCCCGGCCACAAGGCAAGCTCCACGCCTTTGAGAACAACGAGCGTCTCGTGGCCTTGCCGATAATGCCGCTCGACCCCCTGCAGGTAGACGACCGGAGTCTGCTCGCCGTTCATTGACGGTCCTTATTCGTACCGCAGGGCTTCGACCGGATCGAGCCGCGCCGCGCGCCAGGATGGATAGAGCGTTGCGAGAAGCGACAGGGCAAGCGCCATGACGACCACCGCCGTGGTTTCGCCCGGATCCATGTCGGCCGGCAGGCGCGAAAGGAAATACAGCTCTGCAGGGAAAATGTTGGTCTCGGTGATCCATGACAGGAATTGCCGGATCCCCTCGATATTCAGGCACACCAGGGTGCCGACGACAAGTCCGACGAGCGTGCCGACCACGCCGATCGATGCGCCGGTTATGAGGAAGATCCGCATCACCGCGCCTTGCGTCGCGCCCATGGTGCGCAAGATGGCGATGTCGGCGCCTTTGTCCTTCACCAGCATGATCAGCCCGGAGACGATGTTGAGCGCCGCCACGAGCACGATCAGCGTCAGGATCACGAACATCACGTTGCGCTCGACCTGCAGCGCGCCGAAAAACGTCGCGTTGCGCTGATGCCAGTTGATGATGAAGGTGGGGCGCTGGGCCGCATTGGCGACAACAGCCTTGAAGCGATCGACCTCGTCCGGATTGTCGATGAACACTTCGATCGCGGTGACGTCGCCTGCCCGGTTGAAATACGCTTGCGCCTCCTTGAGCGGCATGTAGACGAAGCCGGCATCGTATTCTGACATGCCGATCTCGAAGATCGCCCCGATCTTGTACGGCTTGATGCGCGGGGTCACCCCCATCGGCGTCACCGCGCCGCGCGGTGCCACGAGCGTGATGCTGTCCCCGGTCTGCAGCGACAACTGGGTGGCAAGCCGCTTCCCGATCAACACGCCTTGGCCGGTGTCGAACCCGTCGAGCGTGCCGTACTTGATGTTCGACGCGATGGAAGGAAGCTTCATGATGTCCGCGACGCGCATGCCGCGCACCAATACGCCGGCGGAATTGAACGGCGAGGAGGCAAGCGCTTGGCCTTCGACCAAGGGGGCGGCGAGCCGCACGCCGGGGACCGTCGAGATCCGCTCGCTCACCTGCTCCCAGTCGGTGAGGGGCGACTCCTGCGGTTGGATCAGCAGGTGGCCGTTGAGCCCCAAGATCTTGCTGAGCAGCTCCTGGCGGAAGCCATTCATCACGGCCATGACGATGATGAGGGTGGCCACGCCGAGCATGATGCCGGTGAAGGAGAAGCCGGCGATGACGGAAATGAATCCCTCCTTGCGCCGCGCCCGCAAGTAGCGCAGCGACAACATCCATTCGAATGGCGCGAAAGGGTGGGTGGCGACGGACTCGCTCATCGTTGTGTCCCCGGGCTGCGATTTGATCCGATTCTGACAGACTTAAGCCAGTACGGGAAAGCTCTAGGGCCTCGATGCGCCATGGAGATTACGAAATCCGGGCGATCGCACCTTCCGGCGTAATCAGCTCGCGGCTTCCGTCGAGGCGCTGCTTGAGCTCGACCTTGCCCTCCGCCAGACCCTTGGGTCCGATCACGATCTGCCAAGGAATGCCGATGAGGTCGGTCGTGGCAAATTTGGGGCCCGGCCGCTCATCAAGATCATGATACAGAACGTCCACTCCCCTCACCCGCAGTTCTCGGTAGATGCTCTCGGCGGCGGCATCCGTCTTGCCGTCCCCTTGCTTGAGATTGAGGATCGCCACCTTGAACGGCGCCACCGCTTCCGGCCATTTGATCCCGGCGTCGTCGTGCGAGGCTTCGATGATCGCGGCCACAAGGCGCGAGACCCCTATGCCATAGGAGCCCATCTCGACCGGCCGTTCGACGCCGTCGGGTCCGGCCACCACAGCTTTGAGCGGCGCCGAATAATGAGTTCCAAAGTAGAAGATCTGGCCAACCTCGATGCCGCGCGCCGAAATCTGCTTATCGGCAGGCACTTGCGCCGCGAAAGCGTTGGGGTCGTGCATTTCCTCGGTTGCGGCGTAGAGGCTCGTACGTTGCCGGATGATCGGCTCGAGATCGCCGGAATAGTCGACGTCCTCGCCCGGAACCGGCATGTCGATCAGATCGCGATGGCAGTAGACTTGCGACTCGCCCGTGTCGGCCAAAATGATGAATTCGTGGCTCATGTCACCGCCGATCGGTCCCGTATCGGCACGCATCGGCACCGACTTGAGGCCCATGCGGGCAAAGGTCCGCAAATAGGCGACGAACATCCTGTTGTAGGCCCGGCGCGCGCCCTCCTTGTCGATATCGAAGGAATAGGCGTCCTTCATCAAAAACTCCCGTCCGCGCATCACGCCGAAACGCGGCCTGATCTCGTCGCGGAACTTCCATTGGATATGGTAGAGATTGAGCGGCAGCTCCTTGTAAGAGCGCACATAGGCACGGAATACATCCGTTACCTGCTCCTCATTGGTCGGACCATACAGCAGCTCTCGCTGATGCCGGTCGGTGATGCGCAGCATCTCCTTGCCGTAGGCATCGTAACGGCCGCTCTCACGCCAGAGATCGGCCTGCTGCAGCGTCGGCATGAGCATCTCGATGGCGCCGGCGCGGTCCTGCTCCTCGCGCACGATCCGCCCGATGTTGCGCAACACGCGAAGCCCGAGCGGCAGCCAATTGTAGATGCCCGCGCCTGCCTGTCGGATCATGCCGGCGCGCAGCATCAGCCGATGCGAGACGATCTCCGCCTCTTTCGGGGTTTCGCGCAAAATGGGCAGGAAGTACCGGGATAGCCGCATGGACTTCGATCTCGACTCGACGGTGGCTGTCGAGTGAAACCGGATCGCGAGCGGAAAGACAAGCCTTTCAACAAACTTAGCGCATGCTCAGGCGAACCGGGTGCGCGTTCGCCGCCCGAAACGTATGCCGCCGATAGATTTCCGTGTCCCGACTTTGCATTCAGTCAAATGTGCGCCCAAAGGCAGCCCGCAGCGGGGCCTTTGCAACGCGCCGGCCGGTCAGGATGGCTTGTCGGGAGAGGCCGTTCAGCCGCGCATCGAGACCGAGCCGCAACCCTCCAACTTAGCGGCGCTCAGTAACCGCCGTACGACAACGAGGAGGTCGCCAATAGCCGCATTGGTCGAAACGGCGCCGCGCCGGTGATCGTCGATGATCATCTGCGCTTCGACAACGGCGTGCTTCCACATGGGCACCGCCCCCTCGTCCAGATCCTCGATCTCGATCGGGTCGAGAAGATCGCCGATCGCCTCGAGGACGAAGATCTCAGGGGCGGGTTTGCGGAGTGCCGTTGGGTTTTCCGGCCGGATCGACAAGGGCCACATTGCTTGTTTTCTCTTCGGGGTCAGTAATGTCACACGACTACACAGGCGTGAATTCGCTCGTGTCGAACGTTTTACCAACTCAATACTACTCGAATACTATTCCGGAATGGGTGACGCTAATCAAGACTCAAGGAGACGCGATCAACGACATGTGTCCTAACCGCGGCCGACAGCGAGAAGGAGAACCGTAACTGGGAGATAAGCGACACGACGGATAGAGCAGGACGACAACAAACAAGTCCTGCTTTCGTTCGCCTCAGAGCTACTTAATCACAAACCTTTCACCGTCAAGGGCGGTAATTTTTCCCGACTGAGGGAATATTGCACCATTTCTGCCCTCGAATTACGGTCTAAATTGGGAGAAAAACGAGGTCCTTTGAGGCGGTCCTCTCGAGCAGTCACAGGCACTGATTCGCCGGTCCGCAGGTCTCCGGGCGGTGGAGCCTGTGCGACGGCCAATTCTACAGGTAATCCGGGGCAATTCCTCATCGGCGGCACAGGCCCCAAGAATCAATGTGCATTATAACAGATTCTTTATGCGCCTCGACAACAGGGGCCCTCGGACCCAATGGCTGGTTTTCGGTTGCAACTTGCGCTCGCCTCGCGAAACAGCCTTCGCGGGTGCCCGGGCCCAGATTGGGTGCCGCGAGATGCTTGCGCTGCCACTTGGCGACGCGAAGCGGTGGGATCGGCGCGCAACTGCAAATACGTTCGATGTAGATTTCGCAAATTCTTGGTCACTCGAAAAGGTTCCGTCGGCCTGCGGTCTTTCGGAGAGACAAAACGCCGCGCGGAATACTCTGCCTGCCTTTCATCGTTTCTGATGACAAACTCATCAATGTCAGTCATGGTGCGTCCGCGCTTGATTGAGGGAAATTTGTGTAGACGGACGCCCTCGACCTGCGGTCCAAGTCTCGGGAGGAGAGATCCAAGGGCGCGCCGAACGCTGCCGCCTCGACAGAAAAACCAGCAACAGGTCGGGGATCGAGGATCGTAAGTCGGTTCAGAGCAGGGCTTGCCCTGCTCAATTTTTTTCCGCCGCAGGCGGGCGCGCGCCCCTTTATGTGCTCGCCACCACGACGCGCGCAGTGGTCACCGCAAAAGGCCGAATAAGCTCGCGAGGTCGTCGAGCGTCATCCAACGGCCGACATAGGCCTCGTAGAACAGGGCGAAGACGACGGAAGCAACCACGGTAGTCCACAAGGCTTTGCGCCCAAGCCGGGGCAAGGAGGGCGCGCCCGGATCCGTTCCGGGCGAGATCTCGCCACCTTCCGCCTGGCTGCGAATTCCCCACGGCAGGACGGCGAACAGCACGATCCACCAAATCAGGAAATAGATCGCAAGCGCGGTGGTCAGCGACACCGGCGCGTCACTCCTGCTCAAGCTCGATGAGCGTGCCGCAGAAGTCCTTGGGGTGCAGGAAAAGCACCGGCTTGCCGTGCGCACCAAGCTTGGGCTCACCATCGCCAAGCACTCGCGCGCCGGCCGCCGTCAAACGATCGCGGGCGGCCCTGATATCGTCGACCTCGTAACAGATGTGGTGGACGCCGCCGTCCGGATTGCGCTCAAGAAAGCGCTCGATCGGCGATGCCGGCCCCAGCGGCTCCAAGAGCTCGACCTTGGCATTGGGAAGTAGCACGAAGACGGTGGTCACGCCGTGGTCGGGCAGCGGCATAGCCTCCGAGACCTCGGCCCCCAAGAACTCCCTATAGGCGGCCGCGGCCTTGCCAAGGTCGCGCACCGCAACCGCCACGTGGTTCAGTCGTCCGATCATCGCGGCCTCCGGCCAGCCAGGGAACAGAAATTAGTAATCAGCGGTCAGAAAGAAGATCAGCCATTGCCTAGTGAGCACTGATTACTGCTCCCTGACGCTACACCGTCAGGACATGCACGTGACACAGGGGCTTCTTGCCCCACTGCGCCCCGATCGTCGCGCGCACCGCACGGCGAATCGCCTCGGCGACGGCTTCTGGGTCGCGCCGACGCGCTCGCGGCAAATTCTCGAAGGCGTCGATGATCGCGGTGCTCGTCACGTCGGCGATCGACCGTCCCTCGGCATCGGTATCTGGCAGACCGGTCAACGCGATTTCCGGATCGGCGGCAAATTCGCCGCGATCGGAAATGGCCAGCGCTACCGAGACGATGCCGGCAAAGCCGAGCCGCCGCCGGTCGGGTACCGTGCGCGCCTCCGCGTTCACCAGCAACGAGCCGTCCTGATAAAGCCGCCCGACCGGAATCTCATCGATAATGCCGGATTCCCCCGGTCCGAGCCGCACCACATCCCCATCGCGGCAAAGGATCGTCTTGGGAACGCCCGCGTGCCGCGCCAAAGCGGCGTGCTCGGCTAGATGCAACGGCTCACCATGAACCGGGATGACGATCTGCGGCCGCACCCAAGCGAGCATGTCGGCAAGCTCGGCGCGACGCGGATGCCCCGACACATGCACGAGGTGCGTTCGATCGGTGATCACCTCGACCCCCTGGCCGACAAGGCCGTTGATCACCCGGCCAACCGCCTTTTCGTTACCGGGAATGGTGCGCGAGGAATAGATCACGCGATCGCCGCGCGCCAGCGTCACCTCGGGATGCTCGTCCTGCGCGATGCGAGCAAGCGCGGCGCGGGGCTCGCCCTGGCTTCCGGTGCACAGGGCGACCACCTTGTCCGGGGGTAAATAGCCGTAGGTATCGGTGCTGCGGAAATCCTGGATCCCCTCGAAATAGCCGGTCTCGCGGGCCACCTGCACGACCCGCTCCATGGCGCGGCCGACGACGATGACTTCGCGTTCGGCTGCGCGTGCGGCAAGCGCTACCGCCCGCAGCCTCGCGACATTGGAGGCGAAGGTCGTGACGGCGACCCGCCCACGCGACTGGGCGATGAGCTCGGCCAGGGTGCGGGCTACATCGGCTTCGGAGGGCGAGCGTCCCTCGCGCGTCGCGTTGGTGGAGTCCCCAACGAGGGCCAAGACCCCCTCCTCCCCGAGGGCCCGCAATTTTGTCTCGTCGGTCGGCGGTCCGAGCGTCGGCGTCGGATCGAGCTTCCAGTCGCCGGTGTGAAGCACGGTGCCGGCAGGTGTGCGAATGATGAGGGCGTTGGATTCCGGTATCGAATGCGCCACCGTCACGAGCTCGATGTCGAAGGGACCCACCGGGAAGCGGGATCCCAGCGCCACCACATTGACGGGGATCTCCGGCGCCCCCGGCTCTCCCTGTCGCTTCGCCTCAAGCAAGGCGGCCGTGAACGGCGTTGCGTAGATCGGCACCTTGAGGCGGGGCCACAAGTCGATCAGCGCGCCGAAATGGTCCTCGTGGGCGTGCGTCAGCACGATGCCGACGAGATTGCGCCGTTCCTCGATCAAGTAGTCGATGTCGGGAAAAATCAAATCGATCCCGGGCAGATCGTCGCCGGCAAAGGAGACGCCGAAATCGACCGCAAGCCAAGTGCGGCGCCGCTCGTTGCCGAGGCCATAGATCGACAGATTCATGCCGATCTCGCCCACTCCACCGAGCGGGGCAAAGACGAGCTCCTCCAATGGCTGCGCCATCGACCCTCATCGTTCCGCGGGATGGCCGAACTCGGCCAACTCGAACACCTCGCCGGCCGCAATCAATTCGGCGCGGCCGTCGGCCAATCGCAGCACAAGCCGACCGGTCTCGTCGAGGGCCTCGAAGCGACCTTTGAGCTCCCGCCCGCCAAGGCGCACCCGAATGGATTCGCCCAAACCAACTGCCCGGGACAGCCATTGCGCACGGACCGACGCAAAATCCGCGCCACGGTTCCATTGGGCCAGGCGGAGCAGCATGCTGGCGGAGAGCGCCTGGAACAGATGCTCGGGAGCGACGGAGGCCCGACAGGCCGCTAGGCTTGTGGCGGGATAGGGGATGTCGCGGGGATGGCTAGCGCAATTCACGCCGATGCCGATGACCGCCGCAAGCGACTGTCCCGCGACAGTCTCGCCCTCGATCAGGATGCCGGCGACCTTGGCGCGGCCGATCAAGACGTCGTTCGGCCATTTCAACGAAAGGAGCGGCGCAACGGCGGGCGCCAGACCGGCAACGGCATCGTAGACCGCGAGCGCCGAGACGAACGAGAGCTGGGCCACCTGCGCGGTCGGCGCCGGATCGGTCAGCAGCAGACTCGCGAAGAGATTGCCGGAATCGGAGACCCAACCATTGCCGCGGCGGCCGCGCCCCTCGGTTTGTCGCCGCGCAGTCACCCAGAGGGGACCTCGCTCGCCGCGGCGCGCGAAGGCGAGCGCCTGCGTGTTGGTCGAGGTCACCTCGCCGCAGGCGATGAGCCGCACCCCCGCTACAAGAGCAACCGATTCAAGTTGCATGCGCTAGAACAGCGATTTCGCCGCCACGGTGGCCGCCTCGAGCAGCGGCCCCGGGTAAACGATCCAGAGGATGTTGAACAGGCCGGCAATCCCGAGCACCGCCTTGAGCTCGTACGGCATCGGCGCAAAACTCGGCGCCGGCTCGTCGAAATACATGAGCTTGACGATGACAAGGTAGTAGTAGGCGCCAACCACGCTGGCGAGGACGCCGATCACTGCCAATGCATAGAGCCCCGCCTGGATGGCGGCCAGGAATACGTAAAACTTGGCAAAGAAACCGGCGAGCGGCGGGATGCCGGCAAGCGAGAACAGGAGCATGGCCAGGAAGAATGCCATGCCCGGATTGGTGCGCGCGAGGCCGGCGAGATCGCCGATCTCCTCAACCATCCTGCCGTTGCGCCGCATGGAGAGAATGACGGCGAACGTACCGAGCGTCATGGTGAGATAGATCGCCATGTAAACGAGAACGCCTTGCACACCCTGGGCGGTTCCCGCCGCCAGCCCGACCAGCGCGAAGCCCATATGCCCGATCGAGGAATAGGCCATCAGCCGCTTGATGTTGCGCTGGCCGATCGCCGCAAAGGCGCCAAGGGCCATCGACGCGATGGAAATGAAGACCAGGATCTGCTGCCATTGGAACGTGATGTCGTGGAAAGCGGTGACCGGTGCCCGCACGAACATCGCGATCGCGGCGACCTTCGGTGCTGCAGCAAAAAAAGCGGTGATCGGCGTCGGCGCGCCTTCGTAAACGTCCGGCGTCCACATGTGGAAGGGCACCGCGGAGACCTTGAAGCAAAAGCCGGCGAACAGGAAAACGAGCCCGAATACTAGGCCAAGGCCGCCCTCCCCGACCGCCTTGGCGATGCCGGCGAAATTGATGGTTCCGGTGAAGCCGTAGATCAGCGAAACGCCGTAGAGCAGCATCCCCGACGACAGCGCGCCGAGCACGAAATACTTGAGGCCGGCCTCGGTCGAACGCACCTGGTCGCGGTTGAAGGCGGCGAGCACGTAAAGAGGAAGGCTCATCAGCTCGAGCCCGAGATAAAGCGCGAGCAGATCGGCGGCCGAGATCAGCATCAGCATGCCGAGCGTCGAGATCACGATCAGCACCGGATACTCGAATTTTTGCATTCGCTCGGCGCGCAGGTAGTCGAAGGACATGAGGATCGCCGCCGCCGAACCGATCAGCGCCAAAATTTTCAGGAAGCGGGCGAAGTCGTCGACGACGAAGCTGCCGGCAAAAACGACGAGCCTTTCATGCGGCAGCCAGGCGACCGCCAACCCGGCGAGAACGAGCAGCGCGACCGCCAACCAATTGGCGGCATTGCCGCCTCGGTCGGTCCGAAATACCCCGAGCATCAAGAGCGCCATGGCACCGACCGCGAGCACGATCTCCGGCAAGACCGGGGTAAACGCGGAGAGCGCAGCTACATCGTTCATGCACGTCGCCTCGAATTCGGTTCTCGGAAAAGCTCACTGCCCATCGAGCGCCGCCGCTTTCACGGCGTCAAGCGCATGGTTGTAATTGTCGAACAGCTGCGTCACGGCAGCCGCGGACATATCGAGCACCGGCTTCGGGTAGACGCCGAACAGGATGGTGAGTACGACGAGCGGCACGAATACGACGATCTCGCGCGTGCCCAAGTCCATGATCCGCGCCAGGCTCGGTTTCTCCAGGGCGCCGAAAATGACCTTGCGGTACAGCCACAGCGCATAGGCAGCCGACAAGATCACCCCCAGCGTCGCGAGCGTCGCGACCGGGATGTTCACCCGAAAGGTGCCGATCAGGCTCAGGAACTCGCCGATGAAGCCCGACGTGCCGGGCAGTCCGACATTGGCCAAGGTGAACACCATGAAGACGAGAGCGTAGAGCGGCATCCGATTGACGAGCCCGCCATAGGCCGCGATCTCGCGCGTGTGCATGCGGTCGTAGACGACGCCCACGCAGAGGAACAGCGCGCCAGATACGATGCCATGCGAAATCATCTGGAAGATGCCGCCGGCGATCCCCTGCACCGTCGCCGCAAAGATCCCCATGGTGACGAAGCCCATATGCGCCACTGACGAATAGGCGATCAGCTTCTTCATGTCCTCCTGGACGAGGGCGACGAGCGAGGTGTAGACGATCGCCACCACTGAAAGCGCGAAGATCAGCGGCGCGAAGTCATGCGACGCCGCCGGGAACATCGGCAGCGAGAACCGCAGGAAGCCGTAGCCGCCCATCTTCAGCAAGATCGCGGCCAGGATCACGGAACCGGCCGTCGGCGCCTCTACGTGCGCGTCTGGGAGCCAGGTGTGCACCGGCCACATCGGCATCTTCACCGCGAACGAGGCAAAAAAAGCGAGCCAGGCCCAGGTTTGCAGGCCGCGCGGGAAGCCGTGGTGCATCAAGGCCGGGATGTCGGTGGTGTGGCCGTCCCAGTACATCGCCATGATCGCGAGCAGCATCAGCACCGAGCCGAGCAGCGTATAGAGGAAGAATTTGAAGCTGGCATAGACCCGGCGTGGTCCGCCCCAGACGCCGATGATCAGGAACATCGGGATCAAGCCGCCTTCGAAGAACAGATAGAACAGCACCAGATCGAGCGCGCAGAAGGTGCCGACCATCAGCGTCTCGAGGACGAGGAAGGCGATCATATATTCGCGCACCCGGCGCTGGATCGCGTCCCAGGAGGCGAGAATCGAGATCGGCATGATCGCGGTCGTGAGAATGACCAGCGGCAGCGAAATGCCGTCGACGCCCATCGAATAATTGATGGCGCCGCCGAGCCAGGGCCGCTTTTCCACGAACTGGAAATCCGGGTTCGACGGGTCGAAGCGCCAGATCAGGAGCAGCGAGATGGCGAAGGTGAACAGCGTCGTCCACAGCGCCACCCAGCGGGCATTGCGCGCGCCTTCCGTGTCATCGCTGAGGAAGGCGATGAACAGCGCGCCCGCAATCGGCAGGAAGGTGACGACGGACAGGATCGGCCAGCTTGTCATCAGTGCAGCCCCGCAAACATGAACCACGTGATGAGAGCTGCGACGCCAATCATCATGGCAAAGGCATAGTGATAGAGGTAGCCGGTCTGCAGCCGGACGACGTTCCTGGTCACGTCGAGCACGCGTGCCGACACCCCGTCAGGACCGAAGCCGTCGATGATGAAGCCATCGCCGCCCTTCCACAGCAGGCGGCCGAGCCGCATCGCCGGACGCACGAACAGGAAGTCGTAGAGCTCGTCGAAATACCACTTGTTGAGCAGGAATTCGTAGAGCGGCTTCTGATCGCGCGCCAAGGCCGCCGGAATGTCGGGCCGGTAAATG
>JBKQHQ010000249.1:0-14583 GCA_052148715.1 Xanthobacteraceae bacterium
TTAACAGCGACTGGATTGAGAAGTGCCTTGCGCATGAGGACGGCCGATCCTCTCGCGGCGTCTACAACAAGGCCGAATACGAAGTACAGCGTCGGCACATGATGCAGGAATGGTCGGACATCGTTGACGCGTGGATAAGCGGTCGAAAGTACGTGCCGACGCTTATCCCGGCCTCGATGCCGGTTCTTGAGCCCGACCCGGCGCTTTGACGGGGCGGGCGCGACGCTGCTGGACGTCGGGGTGTTGAGCGCGGGGGATCGGGGCGGATCTGCGTGACGCCAGCCAGGCTTCGACCTCCGCCAAGTCCCAGACGACGCAACGCGGGGAAAGAGCAAAGCGCCGAGGAAACTCGCCGCGCTGCTCCATCTCGTAGATGGTGCTGTCAGCTAGCGGCACTATCTGGCGCAATTGAGTCCGCCGGATCGTTCGCTTCAATGGCATTTCCGCTGGCCATACCATTTCCATCTCCTCGGGTTTCCAGTCTTAAAGCGATTGAAAGCGATCCTCACCGAAAGATGGAAGGCCTTCAGTTTGCCCGTCGCGGCGTGGAGGGCGCTGGGACGGAGATCGGATGGTTTTGCGGGGGGCACAGGCACAGAGCGGCGATCGGTTTACAAATCGGATGCTGACGTTTTGGGTGCCAGGGATGGTCATCGACTGGTAGGCGGCTAAAAGCAGAACCTCGCCTTCGATCGATCGCCGGCTTCTGCTATTTAGAGCACCGCCACGACGTGGTGGCCAAGCGCAAGTTCACGATCGGTGTGAGAGGGCCGCAGATATTTGCGCCTACTTGGCACTTGGGAGGAAGTTGATGACATCAGGCGCGACACCCATGACATCGCCACTGCTCTACAAGTATGTGAGCATCGCCGGCCTTCGACGGATCTTGGCGGGCTCCGTTCGATTCACGCAACCGAGCGCGTTCAATGATCCCTTCGAACTATTACCGGAGATCATCGTGCCGGCCGAGGAACAGGAACGGCCGATCAGCGTGTCATTCGACATTCTGGCGGATCGTCGAGTCCAGCCTGACAAAGCGGCGGAGGCAATACCCGATGGCTGCGGATGCAGCGACGCGATGTCCCGAGATATCGTTCAGCAGCTCAATCGACTGATCGGCATACTGAGCCTCTCAAGGACCGGAAACTCCCTCCTGATGTGGTCCCACTACGCAGACCAATACGCCGGGGCGGTAGTGGCGTTTGATGGCTCCCATGACTTCTTTTCGGGGCAGATCGATATCGAATATCGCTCCACTCGGCCCAGGCGGCACGTGCAGTCCTATCTCGCCGGGACGCCGATACCTGTGGCCGAGCTGTGCGCGAAGTCCGACCAATGGGCCTACGAGCGCGAGGTCAGGGTCATACGCCCCCTAGAGGAGTGCGAAGCATCGGGGACCGATGTGCGGGGTTTCCCGGTTTTCGTCCGGCCAATCCCGGTCGACGCAATTAAGTCCGTGATCCTCGGCGAGCGGACGCCGGTGGTCGAGCAACGGGAAATCTTCGCGCGCATAATGGACACTAGTATTGCGCTGTCGTTGGCAGCGATCGACCATTCGGGGTTCGCCTTCCGGGAAGAGACGATCAAGTTCGGCGCTCCTCTCTCGACCATGGGGCCGATGATGTCGCCCCGGACCGCGCACATCTTCAGCGATCTGCCGAGCCAGCGCGGCGAGTTCGCCCGATGGTTGGTTGACCACCATCCAATGAGCAAGATCGTCAATCGACCGACGTGACGGGGCGGAGAAACGCCGTAGCCGCAGGGGGTGCCTTCACCTGCGGCCCGGCCGCGCCGCCTCGAGTTAGTGCGCCCGGTGCGCAGCCCTTGCGCTCGGCCATTGTCAGATATACATTGCCCCTGACGTATATCCACCGAATGGAGGGCCGGAATGCAAGTCGCCAAGTGGGGCAATAGTCTGGCCGTTCGCCTTCCCGCCGCCGTGGTCGAAGCGCTCGAACTCAAGGAAGGCGACGAGATCGAAATCCATGTCGCCGATGCGCGGGAACTCGCCGTCGCGCGCAAGCCGGGCCGCGACGAATTGCTGAAACGGCTTCGCGCCTTCCGCGGTCGCCTTCCGCCCGATTTCAAATTCGACCGGGAAGAGGCCAATGCCCGGTAGCTTCTTCGACACCAACGTCCTCGTCTATATCGCGTCCGGCGACCCCGTGAAGGCAGATCGTGCGGAGGCGATCATCGCCGATGGCGGCGTCATCAGCGTGCAGGTTCTGAACGAACTGGCCAATGTCGCGCGCCGCAAGATGCAGATGGCGTGGCCAGATACCCGCGCGTTTCTTTCGATGTTGCGCGGCCTGCTGACGGTCCAACCAATCACCATCGAGACGCACGAGACAGGGCTCGCGCTCGCCGAGCGCTACAATCTCTCCACTTACGACGCGATGATCGCCGCCTCGGCGCTCCATGCCGATTGCGACACGTTGTGGTCGGAGGATATGCAACACGGCATGGCACTCGGCGAGGGGCTGCGCATCGTCAATCCGTTTCGCGCCGCGAGCTGACCTTGGACAAGAAGACAAAAGGCGCTTGGCTTCTCGCGCAGTCGAAAAATCTCGACGCCGTCACCGGCATCGGCGCCGCCCAGCTCGAAAACATTTCCTACGCCGGCCATATCGGCCGCCTCTACAATCTCCTGCGCCGCAACCTGGCCGACGATCCCAACCCCACCATATCGGGCGAGACCGTCAAGCGCGCCTGTCAGCTCAACGGCATCGACAAGCCGACGCGGGATGTCGGGTTAAACGTGCTGAAAAGCGCCGGCCGGATCGACGTCGCGAAGAACGGCGCGGTGAGCGTTCTCGGCGCCACCACGACAGCGGTGTTGGAGACGACCGCCGACATCTTTGACGACGCTGGACCATCCAACGACGAAGAGGCGGTGCTAGAACTGTCCGAGAAGGTTGCCGAACGGCCGCTCGGGCGGCAGGAGGCGACGACATTCATTGGGGATCTCTATAAACTTCCCACGGCCAAAGCCAGCGCGTTGATCGATCTTTGCAAGAGTACGGCCATTATCGATGAGGAGACTGACCGGGACCGCACCATCCTATTCAATTCGAATACCTTTCGTGACGGTCAATATGCGAAGAAAACGCTGCTGGTGCTGGAGGCCCTGACGGCCAACGAAAAGCAGCGACTTTCAGAAGTTCAGGACAAGATGCACCGCAACGGCGCCCTCTATGACGCCGACGTGAAGACGATTCTGGGTGCCGAACTGTACCGGCGCCTCATCAGCGTCGGGTTTTTCGATCGCATGGAGGTCAGCAACAGCACCGAAGCCGTCGGCTATATTGCGTCGCCGAACGATTTTCAGAAATATGGCCGGCCGTTCGAAGACGATCCGATCGACGATGCAAAGGCGCTGCTGGCCTCTCTGACCTATGGCCAAACCCGCAGCAGCTACACCCGCGGAAGCATCACCATGCCGGACGCCTTGCTCCGCGCCCTGATCGCAGGGCGCGAGATTGGCAAGAATGGCGTGCGGGCGATCGGCGAAGATTACCGCGAACTGGAAGCGCGCCAGGTGGTCAAGGTGACCGCGCGCGGCGGCGACCGCTACACGATGAAGCTGTTGAAGAAGGACGTGGGCGAACTCGCCTTGACGATCGTGCGCGGCGGCGCCGCGGCGCAGGAGGCCATCCTTCTGGATGGGTCGGCGGCGACGGCGTTCAAGGGACCGCACGCTGTGCGCAAAGAGGTCCGGGAGAAGAACAATGTCGGTGATCGCCGCTTCGTGACGGAAGCCCTCGACCGCCTGCGGAGTGGAGGCTGACATGGCAGCGCGAAAAGGCGCAGATCTCGAAGAATTCGTCCGGGCGTATTTCGCCCGGCAAGGCTTTTTCGCCTTGCGCTCCGTCTCGCTGCGCTTCGAAGACGAGGAGGTCACCGATATCGACGTGTGGTCTTACGGTCGGCAATCGGCCAGCATTCGAACACGCACGCTCATCGACGTAAAGGACAAGCGATCTCCCAAGGCTTTCGAGCGTATCCTGTGGGCCCGAGGCGTGCAGCTCGCATTGGGCTGCGATCGCGCCATTGTGGCGACGACCGACAGCAGCCAGAAGGTCGTAAGGTTCGCCCAGCAACAGAAGGTCGCTCTGTTAAGTAAGCAGTTTCTCGACAGACTGCAGGGGAAAATCGACATCTCCGAGCGCCTTACGCTCGAGCAGTTCCTCGACAACATCCGCAAATATCCCGACCACAAGCAGGACGGCGACTGGATCAGGCAGATCGCGGACGCTAAGTCGGCCGTGGTCAGCCTGCAGCCTTACCCAGCCTTCAACAAATCCATGTCTGTCTTCCGCTTCTTTGCGGATCGGACGCAGACCCGGTCCCAACACAGGGAACAGGCGCTCCGCTGCGCTTACTTCGCCGCCAGCCTAGCGTGCATCGCGCTCGACGCCGCGTTGGAACAGGTTCTCTACGAGGAGAGCTCAGCGCGGTATCGTGCGATTGCGGCCGGCGTCACCTATGGTGACGCGGGCGACGCCAAGGTGCAAAAGAGCATAGAAACCGTTCTGTCCGTGATCGCCGAGGGCATGGAAAATGGGCGGGTGGTGGCGCGGCAGGCCAGGGATGCGCTCGACAAACTCTTCGAGAATGTGCGTGCCGACATAATTGCCGAGCACTTCACGAAAGAACACAATGCCAGCATGCTTTTCGCCGTGGCGAGGGATCTTGAGGATCGCGCCCACCGGGTCGACGGCTCGCAAATCCAGACTTTAGGCACGGAGGCCAAATCAGTTCTCGGTGTCTTCGCGGACTTTGTCCAGGTCAAGCGCGCCAGTCTATTCAACCAAAGCTCGTCTGATAATCCGCAGACCTCACCGGCGATCGTGGAAGGAAATTCCTCGCCGGAGGATGCGGAAGCAGCAGAGAGTGGCGAAACCTCAAAGAAAGCCAGCGGAGACGATCAATCGAAGTTGCTGTAGTATCCTAGGTAAAAGACAGGGACAGCCTGACGCGATCGATCGGTGGGGCATTCATTCCTCATTCCTTCTCGAATCCTTGGCTGTCGAACTTCAGCGTGCGGCTGTTCTCGGTCACGGTGCGCACAAGCTGGTCCGTGGCGCCGTTGGGGAGCCTCGCCTCGATTTCGATGGTAACGGTGACCTCTGCGCCCATCTGACCTGCCAGATGCGCGATCACCTCGTCGGCGATGCGACCGGCGTCGCGCCCGACGCGGGTCGAATCCAGCCGTACTGAGCCGTGGAAGCGCCGGAGCTGCTGGGCCGCCGGCGGAGTCGGTGGAGTTTCACCGACTCCGGGACGAGGAGCCGGCGCCCCACCACCGGGGCCAGGCGAGGGAGTGGGCGCACCTGGGTGTGGAACTTCGGCATCGAGTTGCTTGCTCGCCACGTCGGGCTTGACGAGAAAGCCGGTGCTGTCGGACGAGATGTTGACCCCGTGCCCGCCGTGCAATCCGCGATAGCGTGACGCCGCCTCATCGTAGCTCTCGGCGTAGCCGAACGTGTCGGCCCGCCAGGTCAGCAGCGCAAGCCCGTCTCGAATCGCCTGCACCAACACCTCGGGACCGGCGACGCGGGGCAGATAGAGATAGCGGGCGAAATCGTCGACGACCTGGCGGACCGCCACGTGATCGCCACGCCATAGCGGTACTTGGTCGAGATGCTTGCGCAGGATCGTCGAGCCGAGGCTGCCGATCAGCAATTCATCGCTGCGTAGCTTCTTGCTCGCGCGCACCGCTAGCGCATCGCTGCCGGTCAGCCGCAGGGCCTGCCATACGACTGGCGCCTGCGGGTTCGCCTGTTCCGGCACCAGAAGCCACTGGTAGGTCTCCGGAAGACGAGCTGTCACAGCACCGTCTGCGGCCTGCTTCTGCGTCTCGGCCTGCCGCGCCTGATGTGGGTCGAGATTGAGCGTGTCCTTGTCTGCGACGATCGACGACCAAGCGAGATATTTTCGCAAGGCCTCGTCGAGATCCTGAAGGCGCACCCTGTCGGCTGCCAGGAACACGAGCGTATTCCGATAGAGCCTCGGCGTGTTGCCACGCGACTCAAGAATCGCCTTCGCGGCGACTTCGGCGGCGCTGCCGTTTTCCTTGCTGTAGGGGTGTTCCGCCGGCAGCACGACAAGGCGGGCGTCGAGATCATCGGGAACATCCGCACCCGAACGGGGCAACGGATGGATGCGCGAGAAATCGCCGCCGCGCTTCAGGTCCGCCCTCAATCGCGCATCCAACTCACCCGCGATCTTGTCCGGATCGCGTTTCAGCTGATCGGCTCGATCTTCGGCAAGTTTCGTCACCGTCGGCTGGGTCGCATACCAAGCTCGGGGGCCATCTTGATAAAGGTAAGTCGCCGAGCCCGCGAGCCGACGCAGGGCGTCGCCGAACACGGCTGGAGCTTCGCCGGGCATGACGCAGCCGAGCTTGACTCGCCGGTCCTCAAGCCCGCGATGGGCTGCCGCCGCCGTCGGGGCGGAGCCCAGGTAGATCGTTCGGGCGACGCGTCGCGTCGCTGACAGCTTGCCGAGATTGGGAACCTCGGCGTCGAGCCTGAGCGGCAACGAGTTGGGGCCATCGACGTCTTTTTCGATGATCGGCACCCAGTTATCCGACATGTAGCGTGTGAGTTCGAACTGGACCCTTTGATCGTCGATCGGAATCGTCGAGGGCAGGATCAGCGGACTACGGTCGCCTTTCTCCCAGAGACTGTGGATCACGGCGGCCATCAAACGCAGCACGCCGCGCGTGCGCTGAAACTTCACCAGGGTCGACCAGTCGGTGTAGAGCCGGTCGAAAATCTCAGGATGAATGGGATAGGCCGCCTGGATGCGCTTTTCGTATTCCGCACCTCGGCACTCGGGCGGAAACTCGGCCGCTTGCGAGTGATAAAGATCAGCGAAGGCCCGTGCCGTCAGATCGCGCTGTTTGAACAGATCGCCCGCGATCGGCTCGAACAGACGGCGGCGCACGATCTCGAAGCCCTCCTCGGCAGTCGCCGGCCGCCAGGACGACTCGACGCGCCCGACGACGTTGCGCAGGCGGTCCAGCGCTTCACGCCCGCGGATACCGCCGACCTCGACATCGTCCACCTGCGTATGAGGTGACCCGGCCGTATCCGACGCCGGCAAGGAGACGACGAGCAGGCAGTTCTTGGCGAGCTTCGCGGACTCGGTCAGCGCCTGCGCGAATGTGAACTGGGTTTCGAAGCCGCCTGCGGGCAAGTCGCTTTGGTCGTGGAGCTGCCGCGCATAGGCCACCCATTCGTCGATCAGCACGAGGCAGGGACCGTACTCGACGAAAAGCTCGCGCAGCACGTCGCCTGGGCTGGTCGCCTTCTCGTCGTCCTTTGCAATGCGCGCGAACGCCTTCACGCCGCCGAGTTGGTAGGCGAGCTCGCCCCAGAGGGTGCGCACTACGGTTCCGTCGCGCTTGGTGACCGGGTTGCCCGGCGAAATCTTGTTGCCCACCAACACGACGCGCCTGGCCTTGGGTAGCGCCTTAACCCCCGCCTCGGCGAGAACAGCGTCGATACCTGACAGTTCTCCCGGCGCGGCTCCGCCGAACAGGTGATAGAGCGCCAGCATCGAGTGCGTCTTGCCGCCGCCGAAATTGGTTTGGAGCTGCACGACGGGATCACCGCCCTGGCCGGAGAGGCGCTGCACGCCACCGACCAGTAGGCGCTTGAGGCTCTCGGTCAGGAAGGTGCGGCGGAAGAACTCAGTGGGCTTCCGGTATTCGTCGCTGCCCTCGCCAAGATGGACCTGCCACAGATCTGCGGCGAACTCCGCCTGCTGATAGCGACCGCTGGCGACGTCGGCGTGGGGTGTCACCACCTCCCGCCAGGGTTTGAGATTGCCTGCTGCTGCTGGCTCGATCAACGAACCACCTGCCTTGCGCTTCTCGCCACGCACCTGCTCGTCAAAGATCAGACGGCGGAGCTCCATCTTCATCTTGGCGATTTCATCAGCCTGCGGCGCCGAGACGGCTGCCAGCAGGCGATTCATCGAGTCGAGCGCGCGGTCCGCATCATCGCTGGAAAACGGCTCCTGATGCGCCCATTTGTTACGCCAGTCGCGCAGCTCCTGGACCAACGAACGCTCAGCGCGCCCGAGAGTGCGGCCGAAAACGTCGTTCCAGGTTTCCCACATCAGCTTGAGAAGGCCGGCCACGTCCCACTGCGTGATTGGCTTCTGGCCGAGAATTGGGTCGTCGGCGAAGCGGCGCACGGCGTCCATACGGACGCTGCCACCTTTGACCGAGGACTGGATCTCGCGGTCGACGAATGGCGCAAGGCCCGCGCGCAGCAACTCCATCGCCTTGCCCACGCGCTCCTGGTTGGTCACGGCCATCGATCAGCCCTCCATGTCTTGGAACAAACCGGCTTGGATCGACCCGCGGTGCCCGCCCTCGCGCGCGAGGCGGACGATCTCCGGCCAGCTCTGGACGAGACCGTTGTAGGCCAGCGCCTCTGGGGCTCGCTTCTTGCGCTCGCACATTGTGTAAAGGCGATAGGCCAATTCGCGGGCGATTTCGGCTTTGACACCGAGCTTTTCGACCAGCGTCGCTGCAACTGATTCGCCACCCGCTTCTAGGGAGCGGATAAGGTGGTGGACGACTTCCCAGGCAGTGAGGCGCTTGTCGATACTCGGATCCCAGTCGGTGCTGAGCTCCGCAGGCCTCAACAACCGAACTTTGCCGGCTTTAGACGCGATGATTCCAGCCTCCGCCAACCCAGAGACGGCGATGTTCTTGGACTTTGAAAGCTGCTCGGCGACACCGAACTCTCCCTCAGCGAATCCCGACTGCTCAAACCAGGTCAGAGCCCAACGGCTCTCTGCATCAAAATCGCCCTCTTGCTCGGCTAGCGCCTCGTCGAGAGCTTCGTTGATGAGAGCGAGGGCTTCACGCACTGAAAGTGACTTCCCCTCAGCATCAAGAACCCTTGCGTAGCGAGTATAGACCGACATGCCAGGACCAATTGCTGCCTGCGCTAGGTCCACCGGGGCGATGTTGCCCCTCTGCAGGTGAGCCAGCGCCAGCGGAAGCTCGGCCTTAAGCGCTGTGACAAATTCACGTCGCGAGGCGTTCTTGATGTCGCTCGCGCGTGGGCGGCATACAAGGACGATACTAGAGGCGAGAGCATTCGTCTCGTTTGCGAGAAGTCGACCAGAACCTTCTGTGCGCAGAGGCCATGTGCCTGTTATTGCGAACCCGGCCCGAATTACTGCGTCGAGGAAGGTTTCCCAGCCTGTGCTCGCGGTGCCAGCGTCGTTCTCGCTCTCAGACTGCTTGAAAGCATAGTAGATAGTAACAGGGAACGCGGGGTGGGACTGTTCAGCGAGACAATGCATCGCCTCAGTCATGCCCTCTAAGAAAAAGATCTCTGCCCTATCCTTGCTTCCATGCCGGTATGGTGTAGCAACGAGCTCTTCGGCTTTCGGCACTTCCAGAGTTGCAAATAGATCAGGAAACATCGAACGAAGAGATCGACGCAGCCAAATATAGAAAAAATCCGACAGGTCCGCATAACCAACGTTGTCATAATAGGGCGGATCAGTGCTTACGATAAATTTCTTGCCGTCTAAGCCCCAGGCTTGCGCGGCACCTTGCCTCGCAAATGCGACAGCATTAGGCCTCGTTATATCCAAATAGTTGCTCACTGCATTCGCGCAGGTCGTAATATCTCCGCTTGATTTTCCCAGCGGGTTCGCTTCTGCAAACTCCCATGTCATGGCCAACGCTTGGCGTGGCATGCAGTCTCGGAGTGCATTGTCCTTTGGGAGCCACGTGCTCAAGCTCGAGCCGTAATACGCCATACGATCCACTACACACGCTAGATAGACTGCGACTGCGTCCGCATATGCGAGGGCGCCAGTGCCGCCCTCACGCAGAGGCTTGCTGTCATCGAGCAGCCCAGCGGCGATGGTGTCGCGGAGGACGCGCTCATGCGCCTCGCCGACAAGGTCAGAGAAGGTCGTCAGGGCTAGGAGCTGGCGCTCGGTGAAGAGATCGGCGAATGTTGTTAATCCGTAGTTTGGCGTCTTGAAGTCACGCGGATTCATCGGCAGTGCGTTGTCGGGCTTCCATCGCGCTTTGCCTTCGAGCGCGGCAACTTCATGCTCCGGCGTCGGCGCCAAATAAACTCGCCCTCTCATGCCCTCGGCGACAATCGCCATGAGTTTTGAACCCATGCGTCCGGCTTTGCCTTCTTCCCGGATATAGTCGTAGGTGATCGGAACATTTGACATTACGCATCGGAATGCACTGCGCTTGCCTGAAGAAGTTCCGAGCTTCGCCGCCTCGGCGTCCCTTGGCTTGCCCATCTTCACCGTAAAGCGATAACGACCGTCTTCCATCACCGGCTCTACATAGGCTTCCTTGCCAGCTTTGGTCGAAAAGATGAACGTGGACGCGAGCGGTACATCGATGTTCGCGAACGCCGGGTTGGGACTCTTGACGGTGCGCGCCCAGATCCAAGCTGTCACTGAAAGCGATTGGCCTATATACGGCTTCAGGTCAGGACGGCCCTTGGCCACGTCGGCCGTTACAGTGATCTTCGGATAGAAGTGGCCAATGCGCTTTTCCGCCTCGTCGCGCATCCACTGGCCATAATGGCGGACGTCCTCGGCAATGCCTTGAGCGCCCTGCCACGAGCGAGCAATGAGCGACTTTTCTCCGCGAGCCTCAGGGTTCACCGGTGTTTTGCCGGCGAATATTGGCGGAATCTCAAGCGTCGCCTTGTTGATCAAAACCGCGACGGGATTTAGGTCGCTAGCATGGCTCTCCAAGCCTAACCATTGCGCCGTCAGAGGTAGAGCGCCACTTCCTGAAAAGGGGTCACAAAAGGGTGGCAGGGTGTTTTCGTCAAAGAGCTCGATTGCGCGGGGATGGTCTCCGTATTCTTTGCAGGATTGGCGCCAGCTATTCCTGATTTCGACACGCGCACGCTCTAATACGTCTTCATTGGTCGTGTTTTCCCACAACACGAGTTCTTCGATGATGCGAAATAACCGTTCGCGCTCTTGATCTTGCATTTCCTCGGTCGGATAAAGATCCACGCGGCTAGAGGGGTCGTCAACCATCTGAGCAAAGATCACGGCCCTGGCGATTGCTAAAGGCTTCTGCGACCACCACTTATGGAACGAGGCGGGCCATCCCTTGGGAGCCTTCTGTTTACGGTGAAGGGCTTCCTTGTTGATTGCCTCTAAAGGAAGGGCAACCTCTATTAGCTTTTTTGCGGACATGCTGTTCCTCACGAGGGCGGCGCGGCTTCGGCGAGCAATTGCGCGAAGGGGAAGTTGACGGTGGCGCCAGCGAAGTCGGTCGTAACCCCTTTCTCATGGAAGGGCCGACGTAGGTAACGGACCTCGTGCGACCCATCTGCGCCGAACGCAACCATGGCGAGGATGAAGTCATCCGGCTTGTTGAGAGAATAAAGGATCTCGTTTTTCGTCACGGTGACCGTATCGGCGTCGGCTATCCGACCTTTGACTTCGAGGAAGCGCAGCCTTCCTGTGCCGGGAATGGCGCTTTCGATGTCATAGCCGAGCTTCTCGAATTCGCGATCGACCGGCGCGAAGCCGAGCCCGCGCTCGATCTCCATGACGATCTCGCGAGCCCTCGCAGCCGCAGCCTGCGTATCAACCGCGGATTGCGCGGTCGCCTGCGGTAACCCTCCCATCGCCCTGATCAGTCCGATCGGCACTACGAGGAGACCGCCGAGCACGACCGGCGGTAACGGCGCAATCTGGCGCTCGCGCTTGATGTCCTCCATGCGCTTCTGCAGCCGGGCCTGTAGCTCGTCAGCTCGCTTGCGCGCCTCCCCGGAGTTGAGCCGAGCATTGGCCTTGCCGGCACGCTCCTGCTCCTTGAGCTGCTCGGCCCGAAAATCCCAGTAGTTGATCTCCTTGGTCAGGCGATCCTTGACCGCCGCCTCGGTCTTGTCGAGGAGCTTGAGCTTGCGATCCCGGACCTCGGCAAGATGCTCGGGCACGACCGCGGCTATGGCGTGCGCCTGCGCCTTCGCTTCCAGATCGCGGCCGATCCAAGCGCATTCGGATCGGGCCATGATCGCATCCAGCGCTGGCTCGCCTTCCGCAAGCGGGCGGTAATCGAGATAGGGCGCATAATTGAGGTGCCGCGCGGCGCCATCCGCGTCGATCTCGACGAACAGCAGCCTTTTGGAAACGACACGGCGCTCGCCACTCTTGGTGACGCTGGCGTCCTGGATCGCGTGTTCAAGAAAGAAAAGCACACGTGGGCTCACGCCCGAATCGCGCTCGTCGACCAGCACAGTGCCGCGTCTCAGCAGGTCCCGATAGCGTTCCAGGGTGATATCGATCACGGCATTGAGCAGCGGATGCCCCGGACAGACGAATGCCGCCAGAGGCTGGCCCTGTGGCGCGACCAGCGCCTTCTCGAAAGCGATGCGCTCGTAGCGCGGCAGCACAGGCTCTCCGAAACCGATCAAGCGGTCGCGATTGCGAACAGGAGCCGGCACGTGCGTGATCTCGTAGCGCCGCGGTTCGCGTTGCTTCACGGCGCCGCCAAGACGTTTGAAGGCCTCGAGGAAGAACGACTCGACATAGTGGGGCTGGAGCCGGCGCGCGTCGGCGCGCTCCATCTCTTCCCGGATTCGATGAACGCGCGACGCATCCATGGAATCGTGCGCCAGGGCACGGTCTTCGAGTAGGTCTCGCAATGCGTCCTTGTCGAAGGCGTTCTCGACGACTTTGGTCAACCGCGCCCGCACTTCCGGCTGATCGCCATAGCGGATAGCCTCGATCAGCAGCTCCCGCAGTGGCCGCCCCTCGAATTGCAACTTGCCGAGGACGTCGAAGACCTGACCGCCAAGGGCGGTCCGGGCCTGCGCCAGTTTTTCGAGCAGCTTGCGATAGACGTCGCCTTCGCGCGTTTCCTCGGCGACCAGGTTCCAGAGATGGCAAACCTCGGTCTGGCCGATGCGGTGGATACGTCCGAACCGCTGTTCGAGGCGGTTTGGGTTCCAGGGCAGATCGTAGTTCACCATCAGGTGGGCGCGCTGGAGATTGATGCCTTCGCCGGCGGCGTCTGTCGCCAGCAAGACCTGCACCTCGGGATCGTGCCGGAAGGACTCCTGCGCCTTCATGCGTTCCTCGCGACCCATCCCGCCATGGATCATGACGATCGCCTGAGACCGGCCCAGCAATGTCCCGATCCGCGCGTGCAGGTAGTTCAGGGTGTCGCGGTGCTCGGTGAAGATGACGAGCTTCTGATGCGGTGACGGCGTGGGCTTTGGGGGCACGGGCACGCCAGCGTCATACGGAGCCGTTTCTTCGGCGAAGCCGTTTGCGATCGACGCCGGGGTGAAGATCTCGCCGAGCAATGTCGCCAGCTCGCGCCACTTCTTGTCTTCGCCGCTGCGCCGGATCGACAGCGCGAGGCCTTCGAGACGCTTTAGCGTCTCGATCTCGATCCGCAGTTCCTCGATCGACCGCGCTGCGGTGGCCTGGTCGAGAACCTGCTCCTCGGTGGCCTCCATTTCGGCGTCGGGCGCATCGTCCAGGTCTTCGACATCTTCCTTGTCGAGGAGTGGAACCCGTGCATCGAGCACGCTGCCAACCTGGCCGCCGCGCTGTAGAACCTCCAGCTCACGCAGGCGGCTCTCAAGGCGCTCGCGCCGACGGCGAAGCGATTGGTAGATCGCTTCTGGGGACGACGCGAGCCGGCGCTGCAGGATGGTCAGCGCGAAGCCGACGGTCCCGGCGCGCTTGTCATTTTCCAGCGCCTCGGCGCGGTTGAACTCCTCGCGCACGTATTCCGTCACCGCCTTGTAAAGTGCGGCCTCGGCATCGGACAGCTTGTACGGCACGGTGTAGGCGACGCGCTCGGGAAAAAGCGGCGTCGCGTCAAACTTCAGCAGGTTCTCTTTCACCATGCGGCGCATCAGGTCCGACACATCGGCCGTATGCACGCCGTCGCGGAACTTGCCCTCGAAGCGATCGCCGTCGAGAAGCGCCATGAAAAGCTGGAAGTCCTCTTCCTTGCCGTTGTGCGGCGTCGCCGTCATCAGCAGGAAGTGGCGCGTGAGCTGGGAGAGCAGCTGCGCCAGCCGATAGCGCTTGGTGTATTTTACCTCGCCGCCGAAGAACGTCGCCGAGAGCTTGTGAGCCTCGTCGCAAACGACGAGGTCCCATCGGCAATCGGGTGCTTGCAGCTTGAGCTGCACATCCTCATTGCGAGCGAGTTTGTCGAGCCGCGCGATGACGAGATTGGTTTCCAGGAACCAATTGCCGGTCCGCGCCGCTTCGAGCTTGTCGTTCGTCAAGATGTCGAACGGCAGATTGAACCGGCGATAAAGCTCGTCCTGCCACTGCTCGGCGAGGCTTCCAGGACAGACGACAAGGCAGCGCTGAAGGTCGCCTCGGGCGATGAGTTCCTTGATCAGCAGCCCCGCCATGATGGTCTTACCCGCGCCGGGATCGTCCGCAAGCAGGAAGCGCAGGGGCTGGCGCGGCAGCATGCTCTCGTAGACGGCCGTGATCTGATGCGGCAGCGGCTCGACGATCGACGTATGAACGGCGAGCACCGGGTCGAATAAATGGGCCAGGTGGATGCGCTGA
>JBKQHQ010000250.1:0-9565 GCA_052148715.1 Xanthobacteraceae bacterium
GCAAGCCTGCATGTGTCGACCTCCCCCACGAGGGGGGAGGTGAAGATGGGGGCGATGGCCCTGAGGAGCGCGGCAGCCCGAGCGGAACTGGCGCCGGCTATTCGTTGCCGCTGGGCGGGCGCGCGAAGCGGGCGCGGATGCGGCGCATCAGCTCCTCGCGCACCTCACGGTAGGCGGCAAGCCGCTGCTCGCGCGAGCCCTCCGCCGCGGTCGGATCCGGCGTCGGCCAATATTCCACCTCGGCCGCGAGCGTGCGCGTCAGCTCGAGCGCCTTGTGGTGCGCCTCGGGCGACAGCGTGATGATCAGATCGAAGTTGAGGCCCTCCCAATCCTCGAGCTCCTCGAAGGTGAGCGGCCGATGCTTGCCGATGTCGAGACCGATCTCGGCCATGGCGCTGATGGCGAACGGATCGAGCTCGCCCTTGCGCACGCCGGCGGAGGCGACGTAGGTCGAGCTGCCGACCAGCTGGCGAAACAGCGACGCCGCCATCGGCGAGCGCACCGCATTGTAGCCGCAGGCAAACAGCACCGCTTGCGGCTTGGCCAGGCGCGCGCTGACCACGCCCTACCCCTTCCAATGCAGCACGCAAACCAAGGTGAAGAGCCTGCGCGCGGTGTCGAAGTCGACGCGCACCTTGCGCTTGAGCCGCTCCATCAGCAGGCGCGAGCCTTCGTCGTGCAGGCCGCGGCGGCCCATGTCGATCGCCTCGATGCGGTCGGGCGTGGCGGTGCGGATCGCCTCATAGTAGCTGTCGCAGATCAGGTAGTAGTCCTTGACGATGCGGCTCAGCGGGGTGAGCGAGAGGAGATGCGCGATCACCGGCTCGCCTTCGGGGGTGCGGATGTCGAACACGAGGCGCGAGCCTTCGACGCTCAGATGCAGCGCGTAGGGACCGCCGGGATGGTCGAGCGGCTCGAACACGTTGGCCTCGAGCAGGTCGTAGATCGCGACCGCGCGCTCGTGCTCGACATCGGGACTGCTGCGGCCGATCGAGCCCTCGTCGAGCTTGACCGCGACGAGCCGGTGCGGATTGGATTCGGGCGCGGGCTTGCTCATCGGCGCGGCCCCGTCCGTCACAAGTTCAGCCGGATCGCCACCGAGCGCGCATGGGCGATGAGCCCTTCCGCCTCGCCGAGCGCGATCGCGGCCGGCGCCAGCGCGCGCAACTGATCGGGCCCGCATTTGAGGATCGAGGTCCGCTTCATGAAATCAAGGACGCCGAGCCCCGAGGAGAACTTTGCCGAGCGCGCCGTCGGCAGCACGTGGTTCGAGCCGCCCACATAGTCGCCGATCGCTTCCGGGGTATGCGCGCCGATGAAGATCGCACCGGCATTGCGGATGCGCGCGGCGAGCGCCTCGGCGCGCTGCGCCACGATTTCCAGATGCTCGGGCGCGATGGCGTCGACGAGCGGGATTGCTTCGTCAAGGTTGCGCACCAAGATCACGGCGCCGAAATCGCGCCACGCCGCGGCGGCGATTTTTTCACGCGGCAGCAGCGCCAGCTGCCGCTCGACCGCGCGCTCGACCGCGTCGGCAAGCGGCGCGTCGTCGGTGATCAGGATCGGCTGCGCGGCCGTGTCGTGCTCGGCCTGCGCCAGCAGGTCGGCGGCGATCCAGTCGGGCTCACCGGTGCGGTCGGCGAGGATCAAGACCTCGGAAGGACCGGCGATCATGTCGATGCCGACCTTGCCGAACACGAGGCGCTTGGCGGCCGCCACATAGGCGTTGCCGGGTCCGACGATCTTGTCGACCGGCGCGATGCTCGCCGTGCCGTAGGCGAGCGCCGCAATGGCCTGCGCGCCGCCAATCCGGTAGATCTCGTCAACGCCGGCAAGCCGCGCGGCCGCGAGCACCAGCGCGTTGAGCCTGCCGTCCGGAGCCGGCACGACCATCACCAGCCGCGCGACGCCGGCCACCTTCGCGGGCACGGCGTTCATCAGCACCGATGACGGATAGGCGGCGGTGCCGCCCGGCACGTAGAGCCCAACCGCGGCGATCGGCGTCCAGCGATGGCCGAGCTCGACGCCGAGCGCATCGACGAAGCGCTCATCGGCCGGCTTCTGCCGCGCGTGATAGGCGGTGATGCGGTGATGCGCGAACTTGAGCGCGTCGAGCGCGCTCGCCTCGCAGTCCGCCGTGGCGGCATCGATCTCGGCCGCGGTGACGCGCAGCCCGACGCGGTTGAGATCGAGGCGGTCGAAGCGTTGCGTGAGCTCGATCAGCGCAGCGTCGCCGCGCTGCGCGACGGCGGCAAGGATTTCCCGCACCGCCGCCTCGACGTCCTCGGCGCCTTCGCGCTTGGTGGCGAGGAAGGCATGAAAGCGCGCCGCGAAATCGGGCGCGCTGGCATCGAGGCGGATCGGCATGGGCGGCCCCACCCGGGCACGACCGCCCGGTCACCGGTCAATGGCGCGAGGCCTAATTCCCGTCAACCCTGCAGCCGCTGCGGATCGAGCTCGATCGCATGGCCGGGACAGGCTTCGGTGGTCCAGAAGGGTCCAAGATCGGCGAGCTCGCATTCGAGGCACTCGACCTCGAGCCGCAGCTGGCCGCCGCCGGAAAAGTGCAGGATGACCGCGCCGGCCGGGGCATCCGTCTCCTCGAACTCGACTGCCAGCAGGTTCAACACCGCCTGCTTGCCGGCCGGGTCGACGCTCTTGCATTTGCAGGCGAGCACCCGATCGAAGCGCAGCGCCGCGCGGCAGCGCCGGAAATCGCGCTCCGACCCGTTGGCGCCGGTCCAGTCGAACCGGTTGAGCGCAATGACAATGCGCTTCTCCGACGGCCGCCAGAGCACGTCCGCCACCTTCACGGTGGCGTCTTGCAGGTGCGCGGAGACGACTTCAAGATCGTCTCGGTCGAGCGCTATGAATTTCAGCTGATCCATATCCGGGCCCTACCTCTGCTTCCCGGTGACGCGAACGTTACGGAATAGTTAGGCAGCGCCTTACCGGGCCGCAAGCCGTCGCGGACGCGAATAATGGATTGTTCTCAATGGCGCCGGTCCCCCGTCGCCCCCTACCCACGCGGCCGCCGCAAAGTGGATTATACTGCGCTGGTGCCGCCCCCAGAATGGTGATGCCATGGCTCTCTCCAACTCCCTCGCGGAAATCTTTCGCAGCGCAGCAGCCGTCAAGTTAATCGGCGTGCTGGCCTTGGCCCTGATGCTGGGCGGCTGCGACAGCTGTGGCGACTGGTTCGGCATCCCGAAGAGCCAGGCGGGCAGCCTCGACGCCTGCCACAAGCAAGCCCCGCCGCCGCAACAAACTCAATAATTGGCGCCAGAGCCGTAGGGTGGGCATTGCGCGCTCACGGGCGGTGCCACACGGCTGGCGGCGCCGCGCAATGCCCACGCGCTCGTCGTGGTTGGCACGTGGGCAAAATCGCGCCCGGCCGCACCATAATCTCCACGTCGGGGCAGGCGATTTTGCCCACCCTACGACGCCGATAATAAATTACAGGCCACTAACAGCGAGAAATACCGCCGCGCGCCTTTACGCAGCCTAAGAGAGCATTTCCCCGGCTAAGCTACCAGGCGTTCGATGGTGGCGCCGCAGGCGGCGAGCTTGTCCTCGAGCCGCTCGAACCCGCGGTCGAGGTGATAGACGCGGTTGACCATGGTCTCGCCTTCGGCGGCGAGCGCGGCGATGACGAGCGAGACCGAGGCGCGCAGATCGGTGGCCATCACCGGCGCGCCGGTGAGGCGGTCGACGCCTTCGATTTCCGCGGTGTCGCCGTCGAGGTGGATGCGCGCGCCGAGCCGGGCCAGCTCCTGCACGTGCATGAAGCGGTTCTCGAAGATGGTCTCGGTGATGCGCGAGGTGCCCTTGGCGCGGGTCATCAGCGCCATCAGCTGCGCCTGCAGATCGGTCGGGAAGCCCGGGAACGGCGCGGTCGACACCTCGACCGGCACCAGGCCCGCGCCGTTGCGCGCGATGCGGATGCCGGCATTGGTCGTGGTCACCTTGACCCCGCTCTGGACGAGCAGGTCGAGCGCCGTCTGCAACAGCTCCGGCCGCGCGCCCTCGAGCAGAACCTCGCCGCCGGTCATCGCCACCGCCATCGCATAGGTGCCGGTCTCGATGCGGTCGGGGACGACCCGGTGCCGAGCGCCGCCGAGCTTGGCGACGCCGTCGATGAGGATGCGCGAGGTGCCGGCGCCGCTGATGCGCGCGCCCATCTTGATCAGGCAGTCGGCGACATCGACGACTTCCGGCTCGCGCGCGGCGTTCTCGATGACGGTCTGGCCGGAGGCCAGGGAGGCCGCCATCAGCGCCGTATGGGTGCCGCCGACCGTGACCTTGGGAAAGACGATCTCGCCGCCGCGCAGCCCGTCGGGCGCGCGCGCCACCACATAGCCGCCGTCGATATCGATGGTCGCGCCGAGCTGCTCGAGCGCCATGATCAGCAGGTCCACCGGCCGCGTGCCGATGGCGCAGCCGCCCGGCATCGACACCCGCGCGTGCCCCATGCGCGCGACCAGCGGCCCGATCACCCAAAAGCTCGCCCGCATCTTCGACACGAGTTCGTAGGGCGCGGTGGTGTCGACCAGGTTGGCGGCCGAAATCTTTAGGGTCTGCCCGTCATAGGCGCTCTCGCCCGCCCGCTTGCCGTTGAGCATCACGTCGACGCCGTGATTGCCGAGGATGCGCTGCAGCTGCACGACGTCGGCCAGCCGCGGCACGTTCTCCAGCGTGAGCGTCTGATCGGTCAGGAGCGAGGCGATCATCAGCGGCAGGGTGGCGTTCTTCGCCCCCGAAATCGGTATCGTGCCGTGCAAAGGCTTGCCGCCGCTGATCCGGATCCGGTCCATGTCCGCCCCCCATGTGTCGCGCCAGGCCAACGCCGCGCACAACCCCCAAACCAAACACCAAGCCGGTTACTTGTCCGTGTCTTTGCTGATTTACGGTATCAAAAAACCATGCTTGAGGCCAAGTGCACGATCGCGCGGGAATTGCGGCGAAAGTCGGATGGCACCGACAGGAGCCCGCCTATTTGGCGGTATCGTTGCCCGGCCGCCGCACCGGCGGCGTGGCCGCGTCCGGGAGCTCCGGCCCCTGCGCGGCGCCCCGGCCGCGCGCTTGCGCCTTGCGCCGCCTGAGATTTTCCCGCAGCGCCGCCTTGAGCCGCTGCTCCCGCGGCGGCTTCCCTCCGACCTTGCCCTTGCGGCGTTCGTCCATGGGAAATCCACAGCATAAGCACGGCTGGCTGCGCAAGCGGGACGCGGCGCGGTCGCCGTGCGCGCGAATCGACGATCGGGCTGGTGCCGGCCCGCCCCAGGAAAGCGGGAATCGATGTAGGAACACCCCCTCCGCGTCATGGCCGTGCTTGTCACGGCCATCCATGTCTGTTCGTGCGGCAGGCAAGGCGTGGATGACCGGGACGAGCCCGGTCATGACGAAATCCTCATTGTGTCTCTCTCGCGTTGGCGACAGGATGGCGCTGGAGTCGCGCTTGCACCGCCTCCCCCCATGTGGCAAGGGAGCGCCCAATATTTCCGGCCGTCGCGCTATCATTTCCCTACCGCCGCTCACCGGCCGGCGCGCTGCCGTAGCTCAGTGGTAGAGCACTCCCTTGGTAAGGGGTTGATTACAAAAATTCCCTTTTCAATTCAATTACTTAGCTTAGTGCCCAATCACCGAAAATTCAATAATTTCAATGACTCAAGGGGTTACCGCTGTGACCATAGTGTGACAAAATACAGGGTGAATATTCGCGTTCGATTTTTTGTTCTTATGCATAGCTGCCTCTTACTACTTTAAGTAGATAAACTACGGAACCGCGCGGCAAATAAGAAGGGGGACATCGCGTCCCCCCGTAGCTCGTCACTTTGATTTCTTGATGCTGGCCTCTAGTTGTTCTGCGAGGCTTCCCCGTTCTGCGAGGCTTCTCTTGTGGGGTGCCTTAGGCGGAGGGGTTGGCGGTTCTGGCTCATGAGCTTTGATATGGTCCGTTAGCTCTTTGAAACCTCTGAAGCCGGTTGTGGGGGGTGTCTTGTCCTCAAAACAGATCGGACAAATCTCTCGTTTTTGTCCGCCTCCCTTTCTTTTCAAGCTTCGCAACAACCTTGATCCGGTTACCTTCGGGGGTGAAATCAATATCACCGTCTGCGTTCTTGAACTTAGGTCTTATGGCCGACCTTACCACCTCCTTGGCTGTCTCCGCTTCGCTCTTTGCCTCTGAAAACTTGGATGCCTTTCGCTCGTAATCGTCCCAACCCTTTAGCTTCTTAGCCTTGTCCATAGGGAGGTAACCTAGGGTCTTGGTCTTAGGGGTTCTTCCCTCTGTATCTTCAGCCATGGTTCTTACCTCATTAGTACGCGGGTAGATCATAATTCACATACAGAGAACTACGACAATAATAAGACTATTACTTGACTTATACCGTATAATCATATATAATAACTTATTATCTTCAACATATTACAAGGGAACTTTAGATCAATGAATAATTCAAGAAACATAAGTGACAGGTACAAGCCGTATACCGATAAGGCAATACGTAACAAGACAAACAAGGATGACGTAGAGACCGCCTACTCGGACATGCTTGCTCAAGATGAAGCTAACAAGATCATTGCTAGGCTTCATGATGAGCCTGTCTTTCTAACCGAGGTAGCTCAAAAACTTGTCGAGCACTTGGAAAATAAGAAGGCTAACCGATGAAGGCATACCCGGAACAAGCTCCCTTTGGCTATGACATACCAAGGCCCGATATCGAGTACCGGAGCTTTAAGCTGGTCAGAGATAGAACTAATAATCTTTGGCTCATTCAGACGATTGATGGTTCTGAGACACCAGTAGCTTTGAGAGGTAATTTCACACAGATCGAACTATGCAAAACGACAATCGATAGATACTTGAAGAAATTAGATGCAAGCAACGAAACTAACACAAGCTCTTGATGATAACGGACGAAAGATAGTCAAGGTTCCATTAGTAAATTCTGATCGGTACGCTATCGTAGACCAAGACGATTACCTAGTTTTGGAAAAGCTGGGGGTTAGCTTTCGATGGTACCACGGCCCCAGCACCCTTGGTCAGGTAATGGTTGTTCTCCTACCAACTAAGCGCAGGAAGCACCTGGTATCGAGGGTACTGATGGATGTTGGCAAGGGACAGATAGTCAAGTTCTTGAACGGAGACAAGACGGATAATGATTGGTTAAACCGCCATGGCGGTGCTCGATGCGAGGGGGGCTGAAAAGAAAGAGGCCCCGGTGGGGGTGAAACCAGCCGGAGCCTCTCGTTGCGCCTGGATTGTCGGCCCTGGGTAGCGGGCCGATCTAAGTAGTTTGCCGGATCAATCGTTGCTGATTGGTAAAGCCACGCCATTCCCGCGATGGAGAAGCCCCAGCGGATCGGGTGTGCGCTAGGGCTTCTCCGTGTCGAGCTAGGGCTTGATAGCCCGACGTTGGCAAATTGCCCGACCATGGTTGGCCATCGCCATACGCAATATCCCCGACGACGAGCCCATTGTCCACTGTTCGTAATTCTGTCATTCTGCCAACAGTGAGCGTATGAGAGAGGTTGATTATCATGGCTAAATCGCACCTGAAGCTAGTCGCTCCAACCGAGGTAAAACGAACAGTCGTCCCGACCCGGCGCAAGAATGCCGAGTTACGGACCCGCGAGCACCTGACACCGAGCGAGGTCGAGAAGCTTATCGAGGCGGCTAAGGCAAACCGTCATGGGCACCGCGATGCCACCATGCTCCTACTCACCTACCGCCACGGCTTGCGTGCGGCCGAGGTCTGCGATCTGCGATGGGATCAAATCGATTTCAACGGCGCCGTGCTGCATGTGCGGAGGGTCAAGAACGGCATGCCGTCCACCCATCCGATCCATGGGGACGAGCTGCGTGCCCTGCGGAGGCTCCAGCGTGAGAGCGTTACATCGCCCTTCGTGTTCGTCAGCGAGCGCGGATCGCCCTTCACCACTGCCGGCTTTGCCAGGATGCTGGAGCGCGCAGCCGAGGTCGCAAGGCTGAAGATCAAGGCGCACCCGCATATGCTGAGGCACGCTTGCGGCTACGCGCTGGCCAACAAAGGCCATGACACACGCGCTATACAGGGCTGGCTTGGACACCGCTCTATTACCTCGACGGCAATCTATACCGCGCTGGCTCCTAACCGCTTTAAGGATTTCTGGCGCGATTGATCGGACTAAGATTGCTGCATCAGCAACTAGACCCTGAAAAGGAAGAAGCCCCGGCGAATTGGGGTAAGCCGGGGCCTCTCCATCGTACATTGCCGGCATCGGAATTGGGGGTACCGATGCGTATTGCAATACTACCCCTGATTCGCCTATTTTGCTACCACCTTGCCTAAGAACTAGGACACTGTTGCGAGCCTGGAACACTTCATGGGAGCGGCGAAACCGCTCGCGCGTCGTTTGATTTCTCAAGTGCTCGAAAGAGTGCATAGCCCTAGTCATGTCCGGCTGGGGCATTTGTTTATTGAAGCAAGGCCCTGCTTTTACTCCTTGCCTGCCGTGACAGGGCTTTGTCTTTTGTATTATACCTTAGGTATATACGTACGTTTATCCTATAGTATACTATAGCACCTAATATATATCCTAACGTATATCTCAGGATACTAACGTTAGGATACATTATGACAACACTAGCTAATGCTAATACGTTAGGATACTGAGGTTATACGTTAGGATTGGATTAGGTTATCTGGCTGAGCCCTTGAATGCTTTATGCTGGCAATCGATGCCCTGCGGCGAGTGCGTTCCCAGGGAAGACGGGTAAGGAGCAGCGCAATGACAGAAGATCAATTGAAGCAATGGGCGAGCAAGGCTGCGGCCGAGATCGTAAAGCGTGAGGGCGCAACTCTGGCTCTGTCCGCGTGTGATGGTGACGAGTCCGCTATTGAGGCCGACAGCAATTTACTGGGCATAGCAATCGCCCAAGCGATCATAGAAGCCTATCGAGCCGGGGTAGCGGCAACGTCGCGGCAGACATCGTAAGGTCGCGCGATCGTATGAGCGGCCTTTCTTCTGCTCGACACCACGATCGTCCGCCCGGCTTATCCGGCAAGAGCCAACGCTACTCCGCATTAGCGAGCGTAGCGAGATGGCTTTGACGAGGCGCTGGGGCTGGCATCGGACGGGGCACCAGGACCGGAGACACCGGGGGAGAGCTAGCGAGCGTACCAAATACCTACGCGCTATAACCTGTTACCTTGATGACCCTCGTGGGATCACCTACTTCCGTAGTGGTGTTTGAGTAACCGGTTTCCTTCATGACCCTCGCAGGTTCTACGGTGCGCTTCGCACTAGCAAGACGCTTTGGAAGTTTTTTGAAGCATATTTGAAACCAGTTATCGGGCCAATCATCTGGCCCTGGCATAGGACCGGGATCACACCCTTTTTCACGAAGCTCTGCCCTATAGCTTGCAAGTTTCGCTGGGCTTGGGCTCACTGAGAGACCCTCAGCAGCAGCATCGAGCTTAGCTCTAATGCTTTCCACCATTTCAATGTGTTCATATCTTCGGGTCATACCCCCGACGTTGTGTCCTAACAGATATGCGTTTTCTCGTGAACTAAGCTCTATAGG
>JBKQHQ010000251.1:0-51509 GCA_052148715.1 Xanthobacteraceae bacterium
TCGCGACCCGATGTGGCGTGGGGATGTCGAAAATCCAACGGCGCGGGGTGCAACGCCAGGGGAGGCCAGCCCCGATGGGTAGTTCTCTCTCGAGAATTCGTCGCACTCGAGTGCCGGTGAGCTGGTCGGTTTCTGCCGAGAGTCCCGCCTGGGACCGGGCGGAAACCACGATCAGAGCGTGAACGAAGGCGATCGATGCGATCTCCCGATCGCTGGTCAGGGTGGGATGGGTGAATTGAAAGGGCGGACTACGTGACGGCCTGCTCGTGTCAGGGTAAAGGGCGGGATTGATGATCATTCGAGCAGAAACGAGCCAAGCTTTGCCGTCTCTCCTCACCCCAATCAGCGCATCCTGCAGATTGAGCGCGGTCAATACAAATGAGATGACCCATAGATCGCAATACCACTCGGGCACGGCGAACGGCAAAACGCCGGCCAGGACCGTCATGATCGGTTCGGTGAAGAAGTGGACGATCTCTTGAAAAGAGCCCAGCCCGTCCGCCAGCACCGGTGCAAGCCCCACGCGAAAAATCATCTGCAGCAGGCATATCAGAGCGCCTCCGCTGACGACGCTGCCCAGAACTGCGTACAGAAAATTCAACCGCCGCCCCTTGACCCCCGCCTGCTTCCGACTTTGCGTCAACCCACTGGTGGTTGCGGCTGCGAAAGCGCTCAGAGTGTAGGACATCGGACGCGTCTTCTCCACGCGCTCCGCCAGCATCGTTAATCTGCGGCCGGCCGGCGCCCTGCGATCGGCGGCGACACCGGCCGCGGCATCAACCAGATGTACGGGCGCTTCCGGCCGCAACCGGCGGCTCGCTCTTTAGTTCTGCCGCGTCCGCCCCAGGTCCGGCGCCACGGC
This sequence comes from Xanthobacteraceae bacterium, assembly GCA_052148715.1. Classification (GTDB taxonomy): domain Bacteria; phylum Pseudomonadota; class Alphaproteobacteria; order Rhizobiales; family Xanthobacteraceae; genus JBKQHQ01. The sequence continues at coordinate 863 of JBKQHQ010000251.1, forward strand.
CTCGTCCGCGAGCATGGCGAGCGCCGCATCGAGCGGCATCACCATCTGGCCGTCCTTGCCGAGCCGGCGGATCGAGACGGTGCGCTCGGCGGCCTCCTTCTTGCCGACGACGAGCAGGGCCGGGATCTTGGCGAGCGAGTGCTCGCGCACTTTGTAGTTGATCTTCTCGTTGCGCAGGTCGGCTTCGACGCGCAGCCCGGCGCGCAGCGCAGCCGCCATGGCCTCGTGCGCGTAGTCGTCGGCATCGGAGGTGATGGTCGCGACCACCGCCTGCAGCGGCGAAAGCCAAAGCGGGAAATGGCCGGCATAGTGCTCGATCAAAATTCCGGTGAAGCGCTCGAGCGAGCCGAACATCGCCCGGTGCAGCATCACCGGGGTCACTTTGTTGGAATGGTCGTCGATGTAGAAAGCGCCCAGCCGCCCGGGCATGTTGAGGTCGACTTGCACGGTGCCGCACTGCCAGTCGCGGCCGATGGCATCGCGCAGCACGTATTCGAGCTTAGGGCCGTAGAACGCGCCTTCGCCTTTGTTCAAGCTCCACGGGCGGCCGGAGGCTTTGAGCGCTTGCATTAGGGCATCTTCCGCCTTGTCCCACACCGCGTCGTCGCCGATGCGCTTGTCGGGACGGTCGGAGAATTTGATGCTCACGTCGGGGAAACCGAAATCTTCGTAGATCGACAGGATCAGGTTGTTGATCTTGAGCACCTCCGCCGCGATCTGTTGCTCGGTGACGAACACGTGGGCGTCGTCCTGCGTGAAAGCACGCACGCGCATCAGTCCGTGCAGGGCGCCCGACGGTTCGAACCGGTGCACCTTGCCGAACTCGGCGACCTTGAACGGCAAATCGCGGTAGGATTTCAGCCCGTTCTTGAAGATCTGCACGTGGCCGGGACAGTTCATCGGCTTGATGGCGTAAACGCGCTCGTCCTCATCGCGCTTGGCGGTCAGGAACATCATGTCGTTGTAGGTCGGGATGTGTCCGGTCGCGACCCAAAGCTCCTTGTCCATGAGCTGCGGCGAGTTGACCTCGACATACCCGGCCTGCACCTGCCGGCGGCGGATGTAGTTTTCAAGCGTCTGGAACAAGGCCCATCCCTTCGGGTGCCAGAACACCGAGCCGGGGGCTTCTTCCTGGAAGTGGAACAAATTCATCTCGCGGCCGAGCCGGCGGTGGTCGCGCTTTTCGGCCTCTTCGAGCTGCTTGAGATAGGCGTCAAGCTCCTCCTGCTTGGTCCAGGCGGTGCCATAGATGCGGGTGAGCATGGGATTGCGCGCGTCCCCGCGCCAATAGGCGCCGGCGACCTTCATCAGCTTGAAGGCATTGCCGACCTTCCCGGTCGAGGTCATGTGCGGGCCCCGGCACAGGTCGAACCAGTCGCCCTGCTTGTAGATCTTGAGCTCCTGATCCTCGGGGATCGCCTCGACCAGCTCGACCTTAAAAGTCTCGCCTTTGTCGCGGAAGACGCGTTTTGCCTCCTCGCGCGACCAAATCTCCTTGGTGAAGGTTTTGTCGCGCGCAATGATCTCGCGCATCTTCTGCTCGATCGGGACGAAGTCCTCCGGCGTGAACGGCTCGTTGCGGAAGAAATCATAATAGAAGCCGTTCTCGATCACCGGACCGATGGTGACCTGCGTGCCCGGCCACAAGGTCTGCACCGCCTCCGCCAGAACATGGGCGCAATCATGCCGGATCAGTTCGAGCGCGCGCGCGTCGTCGCGCGGCAGAAACTCGATGCAAGCGTCCTGATCGATCGGATCCGTGAGATCGTGCAGCGTGCCGTCGAGCGCCATGGCGACGGTACGCTTGGCGAGCGAGGGCGAGATGCCCTTGGCGATGTCGAGACCGGTAATGCCGTTCGGGTAGTCCCGACGGGCGCCGTCGGGAAAGGTAAGCGCGACCATCAACTCACTCCTGTTGCTCACTCGCTGCTTACGAATGCAGGTAAGCGTGAACGGACGAATTGATGCGGCGGGCTCAGGCGCCAAGTCTCTTTATGACGCCAGGCCTCTTCAGGCGCCAAGTCTCGTCGCGTCCGGCTCGACGAGGCGTGGGGCCGGACCGGCGTTCGTTCCACGCCAGCGTCCGTAGCGCCACGGCATATACCAGCGTGAATCAGCCGGCAACGTTTCCGGCACGAAGTCGAGCCCCTTGGTTCCCAGGGGATTACAGCGCAACAGCCGCGCAAGCGTCATCCAGCAGCCCGCCCACAGGCCAAACCGCTCGAGCGCCCCATCGGCGTACTCCGAGCAAGTCGGCAGATGGCGGCAGTGAAAGCCTACAAGCGGCGAGAACGTGTAACGGTAAAGCTTGACGAGCCCGCGCCCGATCAACCGGGGCATAGCAAATATCACCCGTTGCAACCGGATGAGGCCCTGCTCGATCTCCACTGGCGAACTCGTTGTTGCCACATTATTGGGCAAGGAATGCCCACAATTAGTAGTAGGCCTAGCTTGGTTAGCCTAGACCTCGATGTAGTGAAGCGGTTAGATTTCGTTAAGGGGCTTCAAAAAGTCGAACAAGCCGCAGCGCCGCGCAAAAACAAAGCGCCGGTTTGGGCGACGGAGGGGGATCGGATGATCCGGTTGTTCTTCAGCACATTGGCGCTTGCTTGCTGCGCGCTGTCCGCTCTCGCGCGGGCTCCGGCGCCCGCGGATAGTCTGCGCTCGCTGCCGATGCATTTCGATTGGCGTCAAGAGGGGCCGGCGGAAGCCTGCGGCAAGAGCTGCCGAACTTGGATCTCTGCGACCGGCACCATAACCGCGGACACGCCGCGGGATTTCGAGACCTTCGCCAAGGGGCGCGACGTGCGCGGGGCGACCCTCGTGCTCGACTCGGAGGGTGGGTCGACGCTTGGTGCCATGGCGTTTGGGCGCGCCATCCGCAGTCTCAACATCTCGACCACGGTGGGCCGCACCACCGAGCTTCCCGCAGCCGATGGCAGGGAGCCCCGCGCGCAGCTCTCGCCGCGCGCCGAGTGCGAATCGATGTGCACGTTCGTGCTGCTTGCCGGCGTGAAGCGCTCGGTGCCGCTCGAAGCGCGGGTCCTCGTGCATCAGATCTGGCTCGGCGATCGCCGCAACGACGCGACCGCCGCGGTCTACTCGGCCGAGGATTTGGTGCTGGTCGAGCGCGACATCGGGCGGCTGGCCATCTACACCGTCGAGATGGGCGGTGGGATCGAGCTGCTTGACTTGGCGTTGCGCATTCCGCCGTGGGAGCCGATGCGTCTGCTGACGCACGACGAGCTTCACCGCATGCGCCTTAGCACCGTCGATGACCCGTTCGATCGGGCCTCGGTCGCCGTGGCCACCAACTCGTCGCCCTCTGCAACCGGCTTCGACCGGATTGCCAATATGACCGAACGCGGTTGGGCCTTGGTCGAACGCTCGGGTTCCCGTGCGCTGGCGCGCCGGCATCCGCTGACCAAGGAAGGGGAGGACATCGGTCGCTTTGACCTGATCTTCAGCTGCGCCGACACGAACGATGCTTACAACGTTACCTATATCGAGCGGCGCAACGGCCTCGATCAGCACGGGATCGCGCCGCTGAAGGACGTTACGATCACGGTCGGTTCGGGCAACGCCACGCTCAAGATCACCTCGTCCGAGCTGAGCTCGAAGCCGGCCGAGCTCGCTTCGGTGGCGCGTGGAACGGTCGCAGCGGCGCTGGTTCGTTCTTTCGCCGATCCGTCGAACCGCTCGCTGACCATCTTCACGTCGAGCAACCCGGACACGCAAACGGCGATCCGGATCGGCAATACCGGGGTGGCGGACAGCTTCCCGCAATTCGCCGCGGGTTGCGGAAAGAAAACCGCAGCGAATTAATTGACCGAACGGAAAGGCAGGATCGCGTTGCTATTGCGCCGCCGCTTGGCTGCGCGCTGTCGCCTCGATCTGGTCAATCGCCGAAACCACGGCGTCAAATGTCAGGAGCGTCGAGGCGTGGCGCGCCTTGTAGTCGCGCACCGGCTCGAGCACCGCGATCTCGCTCCATTTTCCGGACGGCGGCGGCCCGTTTTCCTTCAGCATCCGACGCACCGCCTCGCGTACCTCGCGCAGCTCGCCCGCGTTCGACCCCACCACATGGCGGGCCATGATGGATGAAGATGCTTGACCGAGCGCACAGGCTTTCACCTGATGCGCAAAGTCGGTAACCACTCCACCACTCATCTTCAAATCGATCGTGACGGTCGACCCGCACAACTTGGAATGGGCTGTGGCCGTGGCGTCGGCATCGGCCAACCGGCCGAGACGGGGGATATTGCCGGCCAGTTCCAGGATGCGGCTGTTATAGACTTCGTTCAACATGGCTTTACGGTGCGGGAAAAAGGCCGATTTGCCATTGCCCGACAAGCGATTATATAGGCATTGGTCGGGCCTCGCGAGAGAGGCTCGGTTGCGCCGTCCTCAGTTTTTGGCCATGCGCGACAGGAAATGCGGCGTCCGGTTTCGCGCATGGGTGCAAGAGCCCGAATCTGCGCAGACTGACACGGCCGCCCGGTGACACTCCCGGCGCTCGATGCGCTGGTCGAACGGAGAGACCGTTATGGACGCCCTCGTCAAATCGTGGCCCAAGAGCGGGCTGTCGGACCATGTGCGCGCCGCGCCGCAGCCGGTCAACCCCCGCCCGTCGCGCGAAGAGGCCGAGGCGGCGGTGCGCACGCTGATCGCCTTCGCCGGCGACGATCCTAGCCGCGACGGTCTGCTCGATACCCCCAAGCGCGTGGTCGGCGCCTTTGAGGAGCTCTACCGCGGCTATACGGAATGCCCGGCGGAGGTGCTTGATCGCACCTTTGCGGAGATGGGCGCTTATGACGACTTCGTGCTCGTCAAAGATATCGAATTTCACTCCAACTGCGAGCACCACATGATGCCGTTCTACGGTAGGGCGCACGTCGCCTATACGCCGGTCGAACGCGTTGTGGGTCTGTCCAAGCTCGCGCGGCTCATCGACGTGTATGCGCGACGGCTGCAGACCCAGGAGCATCTGACCTCCCAGATCACCACCGCGATTGACGAAATACTGAAGCCGCGGGGCGTTGCAGTGATGATGGAAGCCGAGCACATGTGCATGTCCTTGCGTGGCGTGCAGAAGCCCGGCACCATGACCGTGACCACCAAATTCTCAGGCATTTTCCGCGACGACCCGAGCCAGCAGGTCCGTTTCATCACCTTGGTTCGCGGCGGCCAACGCTGACCTCGCGGTTGCGGCATCGGTCGGCGGATATCGTTTCGTGAGGTTGCCGTGGCCGATCCAACTGCTCGCTCCGCATCGCAGGCTGTAGACGACGTCGAGGAAGGACGCCGGCTCGCGCCCAAATTCGACGCCGACGGCCTGATCACGTGCGTCGCCACGGATGTGGTGTCGGGCGACGTTCTGATGGTTGCGCACATGAGCGAAGAGGCGCTGCGGCGCACTATCGAAACCGGCGAGGCCTGGTATTTCAGCCGCTCGCGCCAAAGGCTGTGGCGCAAGGGGGAAAGTTCGGGCCACGTGCAGCGCGTGCGGGAGCTGCGCGTGGACTGTGACCAGGATGCGGTATGGATCAAGGTCGAGCAGCTGGGCGGCGCAGCCTGCCATACCGGTCGCCGCTCATGCTTCTACCGTGCGGTGCCGTTGCCGCAGCATGGAACAGTGACACTCGAATTCAGGGACGCCGATAGGGTGTTCGATCCAAGCGCCGTCTACGGCGGCTCGGGCGAGAAATAGAATGGCGCGCGCGAGGTTAACCCCGCGCCGCTGATTGTCGTGCTCGCGCCAACAGACGTTCCGCGCGCGCGAGATGCGGCCGGTCGTACATCACGCCGTCCAGCCCGACGACTCCGGTTTCCGGCTGCGCGGCGAATGCCGCCACGATGGCGTGCGCGCGGGCGACCGCTTCCGGCGCCGGCGTGAACACCTCGTTGATAACGGGCACCTGCGCCGGATGGATTGCCATCTTGCCGGTATAGCCGTCGCGGCGCGCCTCCTCGCATTCGCGCCGCAGTCCGGCCTCGTTGCGAAAGTCGATATAGACCGTATCGATCGCCTGCACCTCGGCGGCCGCCGCCGCTGCGAGGCAAAGCGCCCGGGCAAGCCGGTAAGGATCGAGGAAATTTCCGTCGGCGTCCCGATTGGCCTCGGCGCCGAGCTCGACCGACAAATCCTCAGCGCCCCAGGTGAGCCCCGCAAGCCTTCGGCTCGCGCCGGCATAGGTGCCGGCGTGGAATAGCGCTTTGGCGGTCTCGGTGGCGATTGCAACGACGGCGATGCTTTCATCGGGCACGCCGTGCATCGCTTCGCGCACGGTGAGCTTGGCGTCGAGATGAATGACGCTCATGCCGCCTTGCGCCTTCGGCAGCATGATGCCGTCCGGCGCGCCGGCGACGACGGCGTCGAGATCCGCGTCGGCTAGCCCGGTCTCGATGCCGTTGATGCGCACGAACAGCCGCGGGCGAACGGCTTGTTTCGTGGCCTTCAGCAAGAACGCGAGCGCGTTCGCGCGCGCCGCCTCCTTGCGTTCCGGCGCAACAGAATCCTCCAGATCGACCAGGAGCGCGTCGGCACCGCTCGCCATTGCCTTGTCGAGCTTCTTGTCGCTATCGGCCGGGACGAAGAGGAGCGAGCGCATGGCGCTCACCCCGCCCGCATCAACATGAAAGCTTGGCGGCGGCACTCGGCGACGAGCGCGTCGTCCTGATTGTAGGCGCGATGGTGTAAATCCACGATCCCGGCGCCGCGCCTGGACTTCGATTCGCGCTTGCCGATCACCTCGGTCGAGCAGTGCACGGTGTCGTTCTCGAACAGCGGATGCGGGAATTTCACCTCGGTCATGCCGAGATTGGCGATCGTGGTGCCGACGGTAAGGTCATTGACGGAGATGCCGATCATCAAGCCGAGCGTGAACAGCGAGTTCATCAACGGCTTGCCCCATTCGGTCTCCTGCTCGCAGAACTGTCGGTCGATGTGCAGCGGCTGCGGATTGAGCGTCATGTTGGAGAACAGCATGTTGTCCATCTGTGTCACCGTGCGGCGCAGCCGGTGCTCGAAGACGTGGCCGATCGGGAAGTCCTCGTAATACAGCCCGCCGCGTTGGTGTCGGCGCGCCGTGTCAATCTGGGTGTCCATGCGAGTTCCTCCGTTCTAAGCACGTGTTCAGGCGGCGCTTGCCGCGGGCTTGACCGCCGCCACCCGGATGTTTCCCGGTCGCCCTTGTTAACGTTCTGTTTACCATAAAGGTTAATGCTCGTTAACGCCGCGCATGCGCCGGTCAAGTCAAGGGTCAGTCCATGCAAGCCGGCGCCATCAGCGCATCGGGATCCGGCATCACCGGCGCGATCCGCCAAGCAGCCCAGCTCACCGGGGCCAACTTTCAGTACCTCCTAGCCACCGCCCAGGTCGAATCGAACTTCAATCCCAACGCAACAGCGCCGACATCTTCAGCCGGTGGTCTGTTCCAGTTCATCGAGCAGACCTGGCTCTCCACCCTTAAGCAGTCGGGTGCGGCCTTCGGCTACGGCCAATATGCCAACGCCATCACGCAAACGGCCTCGGGACGTTACGTCGTCGCGGATCCGCGCGCCCGCAGCACGATCATGCAACTGCGCAACGATCCCACCGCGAACTCGGTGATGGCAGGCGTATTCACGCGCCAGAACACGGCCAAGCTCGCCGCCAGGATCGGCCGCGATCCCAGCGAAGGCGAGCTTTACATCGCCCACTTCCTGGGCGCCGGCGGCGCCGGCAAGCTGATCGATGCGGCCGGCACCAATCCGGCAGCCCCGGCGGCAAGTCTGTTTCCCTTTCCGGCGCGCGCCAATCCAACAATCTTCTATGACAAGCTGGGTAGGCAGCGCAGCGTTTCACAAGTCTATTCGCTGCTCGTCGGCAAGTACCAGACGGCTCGAGCCGGTGTGCCAACGACCGCGCCGGCGACCGCCACCGCCTCAGGCACGGCCGGAGTGACGGCCGCCGCCGCGGATACCGCCGGAGTGACGAATGCCTTTGCGGCCGCCGTGGCCGGCCCGACCCATCTTGCCGCCGGCGACGGCCCGATCTTTCATACCCTCTTCCAGACCGGTGAACGGCGCGAGCCTTTCGCACCCCTGGTCAGTCAGTTGTGGGCGCCGCCGCCGCAATCTGCGGCGCCGCCGGCATCCGCACCCGCGCCGAGCGCTACGAGCGAAAACCGCTCCGGTCCGGCGCCTGGTCCGTCTGACACGCAAAGCCGCGACCCGCGCGGCTTGTTCGGCGCCGGCGGGGGCTAGCAGCCCGGGTTCAGACCGCGAAGCCGAAGCGTTAAGAATTCATCAACAATCCTAAATACTTATGGTGAACGCTTTGTTAAGCGCTGGCTTGTAGCTTGAGCAAGCCGGCGCGAGGCGCCGGTGCCGCAAGCCGTGGCGCTGGTTCTGTCGCGTGTGCCAATCATGATTGTGCGTCAATTCCTGTCCTGGCTGCAGACGGCGCCGGCCGGCGACCGTGCCGATGCCACTGGCGCGCTAGCCCGCGCCTATCTCTACTCCGATCTTACGCCCGATGACCGCGAGGCGGCGGAGGGCGCGATGCTCATGCTGCTCGATGACCCTTCGCCGCTGGTGCGGCGGGCGCTCGCCGAGGTTTTCGCTGCAAGCGCCCAGGCCCCGCCCGCAGTCGTGCTCGGGCTCGCCGAAGATCAGCCCGAGGTCGCAGCGCCCGTGCTTGAACGCTCGCCGCTCTTGCTCGATGCCGATCTCGTCGATGCGGTAGCTACGGTGCGTCCGGAGCTCCAGGCGGTGATCGCCAAGCGCGTCATGCTGCCGCGCGCGGTTTCCGCGGCCATCGCCGAAGTCGGGGTCGCCGAGGCCTGCCTGGTCCTGATTGAGAATCCGCACGCCGACATCGCGCCGTTCTCGTTCGACCGAATTGCGGAACGGCACGGCGACCTTGCCGCTATTCGCGAAGCGATGCTCGCCCACGCCGAGTTGCCGGCACCCACCCGGCAAGCTCTGGTCGCCAAGCTGTCGCGAACGCTTGCCGATTTCGTCGCCGGCCGAGCTTGGCTCGAAGCCGGCCGCGCCCGCCGGGTCGCACGCGAGGCATGCGAGAAGGCCACAGTGACGCTCGCGGCTTCTTCCCCGGCGGACGAAGTGCGACCGCTGATCCGCCACTTGCGCAAGAGCGGCCAGCTGACGGCGGGCTTGGTCCTGCGTGCGCTTCTGTCCGGTCATCGGCCGATGTTTGAGGAGGCGCTGGCGGAGCTTTCCGGTCTGCCGCTGCAACGGGTCGCCGGGCTGATCGATGCGGCAGGCTCGGGCTTCCGCGCCCTTTACCGGAAGGCCGGCCTGCCGACCTCCGCCTATCCGGCGTTTCGCGAGGCGATCGCCGCCATGCGTGAGGGAGGCTTTTCTTTGCAGCCGGGTGCGCCGGCAGGCCTCAAGCGCCGCATGATCGAGCGCGTGTTGACCTGTTGCGAAAGCGATTTCTTGGGCGACATCGAGCCCTTGCTGATGCTGTTGCGCCGGTTCGCCGCCGAGGCCGCGCGCGACGAGGCGCGGGCCTTCTGTCACGACCTTGTCGCCGGCGCAGCCGTGGCTGTCGAAAGGCAGCGGGCCGCGGCATGAGAGACAGGCAAGGCTGGCTGTTCGCCGCGAGCGTCCCGGGTTAGGGCGACAACAGGCCGCTAATTCTTCGGCGCCAGCGAGGGGGCCACGATGCCGTCGAGGTAGTCGGGCCGATGCTCGTTCTCGCGCCGCAGGAAGTCGTCTGTCACGTCGCGCAGCCGCTGGGTTAGGGCCGCGGTCACTTCGCTAACGTCGTCGCGGGCGATTTCGCGAAGGACCGCGCGTGCCGCGTCCACGTGCTGATCGAGCAGGAGCGCTGGTATACGGGTGATGTCCGGCGTGTGCTCGAGCAGCCGGCACAGGCTCTCGGCGATCGGCGTGACCGCTGGGAAGCCGAACGTCGGGGCCTCGCCCTTGATGTCGTGCGCGGCATGAAACAGTGCCTGACGGGTTGCCGCAGTGTAACCGAACTCGTGGACCAGCCGCCGCGCCGCATCGAGACGCTCGATCTCCGCATTCATCCAGGCCGCGAACTCGCTCGAGAGTGTCGCCAGCGCTTTCTCGGCGCGCCCGACCGGGTCGTCCCCGGCAGGGACGTTATAGGCCACGGCCTTCTGCAGCCGGTTCGGCGGCGTGATGACCTCGTGGTCGGCAAAGGTCGTAACCGTGGGAGCGTCTTTTTTCGCTTTGGTCATACCTGCACCATTGGTTCAGCCCACCACTTTCGCCTTATCCAGCAAGGGTTGCTGTCGGATCACATCGGCTTTGCCGCCCTTGCGCCGCTCGGGACCGACGTAATTTGGATTGACGTTGCGCCGCCGATCCGGACCGAAATAGGATTTAGTCTTGATGAACGCGCGCGGATTGGCGACGACGTTGAGAATGCGCTGGTAGAGCAACTTCGCCGAGATCGGTTTCGCCAGAAACTCGGTCACGCCGGCGTCGCGCGCCGCCACTACCCGCTTCTTCTCGGAATGGCCGGTGAGCATGATGATCGGCACGTAGGGGTTCGCGTTGGCGCCCGGCTGCCGAATCATTTGGGTCAATTCTAGTCCATCAAAGATCGGCATCGCCCAGTCGGTAATGACGATGTCGGGCATGTAGTGGGTGAATGCCTCAAGCCCTGCGGCGCCGTCTTCAGCCTCGTAGACCTCGCGCGTGCCGAAGCCGTGCAGCAAGGTGCGCAAGATGCGCCGCATGTGCGCGTTGTCGTCGATGACGAGAAAGCGCAATTTGTTGAAGTCGATGCGGATCATTGGGAATTCCACAGCACGGCGCAAGGCGCCTAATCGGCCAAGCGTAGAGATTCGACGTTAACGAAGTGTTTAGGATATCGTCGGCGTTTGCGCGACCGGAGCATGTTCCGGAAAACGCCCCAGGCCGAAAACGTTAGTGCCCGAATTGCTCGCTCAGGATGCGTTCGTCGAGGCTGTGGCCGGGGTCGAACAGCATGTGCACGGATATACCGTGATCCATGCGCACGTCGACCGAACGCACCTCGCGCACCTCGTCATGATCGGCGACCGCCGCCACCGGGCGCTTCTCCGCCTCCAGCACCTCGACGGTCACGTGGGCCTTGTCGGGCAACAGCGCGCCGCGCCAGCGCCTGGGACGGAAAGGGCTGATCGGCGTCAACGCCAGGAGGGGCGCATGGATCGGGATGATCGGACCCTGGACGGAGAGATTGTAGGCGGTCGATCCTGCCGGCGTTGCCACCAGCACGCCGTCGGCGATCAGCTCGGCAAGGCGCTCACGGCCATCGATCAGAATCCGTAGCCGTGCGGCCTGATAGGTTTGGCGGAAGATCGAGACTTCGTTCATGGCATGATGGTCGTGCGTGCGGCCGTGGGCGTCGCGCGCACGCATGAGCAGCGGGTGAATGACGGTCGTGTGCGCCAAGGCCAGCCGCTCCTTGAGGCCTTCCTCGGCAAAATCGTTCATCAGGAAGCCGACCGTGCCCCGGTGCATGCCGTAGATGGGCGTGCCGGATTGCATGAACCGATGCAGCGTTTGCAGCATCAGCCCGTCTCCACCGAGCGCGACGATCACCTCGGCCTGTTCCGGGGCTACATTACCGTAGCGCTTGGCGAGCCGACGCAACGCCTCTTGCGCTTCGGCAATCGGACTGGCGACAAAAGCGATGCGCTCGTACATGGATCTGGCCGGCTCCGAGATAGGATTTCCGCACGGTCCAACCGGAACATGCTTGTAGCGGCTGGCGCCCGGTGCCGGCGAACGAACGGGAACAAGGCCATGGAGCGCGCCGTTTTCGTCTATACGACCTATCCCACCCTTGTCGAGGCAGAGCGGGCCGGAACGGCACTGCTGGAACGTCGGCTCGCGGCTTGCGTCAATATCCTCCCGGGCATGGTGTCGCACTACTGGTGGCAAGGGAAGATCGAGCGCGGGGAGGAGGCGGTGATGCTGATCAAGACGCGCGTCTCACTGGCCGAAGCGGTGCGCGCTGCCGTCAAGGACATGCATTCCTACGCGACGCCGGCGATCCTCGTGCTGCCGATCGAGAGCGTCGACCAGACCTATCTTGGCTGGCTGATGGCCGAGACCGAGGCCGCAACCAAGAATCCGTAAAATTGCGGTATCGGCATGCTCAAGCTGAACATCGGTTCAGTTGTTGTTCACGCGCCATTCATCAACCTGAACGGGGACCGCCGGCGCGCTTCAGGGTGAGTTCAGCTCCCATGTCGAATAACTGTCGCACCACTCGGCAAAGGCGAATCGCAGTTCGCCTCCGATCTCAATGGGGCAAGTAAACGCCTAGAAGGAGACTAAGATGTTGAAAACACTCGCGGCCGCGCTGATTGCGACCTCCATGATCGCAGGCCCGGTGCTGGCGGCGCAAGGCAACGCTGGACAGGGCGAAACCGCTCCGGTGTCCAAGGTGCACAAGGGCAAGCATCATGCACGTCATCACGGACATCACTACGTCCGCCACCACGTCGTGAAGCACAAGCACTATGTCGCCAAGCATAAGCACCACTTCATGACGCATAAGCGGCACCACGGGGCGATTAAGGCCGCCAAGGCCGACAAATAACTGACACCGCGATCGCCTGGCCCCATGCCGGCTTGCGGTGAATCGCGGGTCTCCCGCGCCCGACAAGTCTCCGGCCCAGGCTAGGGAGGAGTTTCTCCACCTCTCCCCCGCTGCCGGGGGAGAGGTGGGTGCGTCTTTGGCGATGCTCGACGCACCGCTTGCATTTCATCGAGGCGGAAGCCCCGCCCCCTGTGAGAGTCTCTGACAACTCCCGAAATTGTCGACCGGGCTCTTGCCTATCCGGCACGGAGGCCGCAAAAGCATCAGGGTGTTGCGCGCCTGGCCGAAGGTCCGGATCGAGCTCTCGTCCATGATCAGAATACGTCTCCTGTTGGTCCTGTTGCCGATCTTCCTCGGCGGTTGCAGCGGGGCGACGAGCCTGCCGTTCATGGGTGGGGACGAGTCTTCGAGCAACATGTTTCCCGCCGACTACAAGCGGGAAATCCTTGCCTACTTGCGTACCTACCTCAACGAGCCGACCAACGTCCGGGATGCATTGATCTCCGCGCCGATGCTCAAGGAGGTGTCCGGGCACACGCGCTACGTTGCTTGCCTGCGTTACAGCACGAGGAGGAACGCCAACGAGTACAGCGGCGGCAAGGATCGCGTGGCCATCTTCCGCGCCGGCCGATTCGACCAGTTCAGCGAAAACGGGCGCGAGCTGTGTGCCGAGGTGGCCTACGCCCCGTTTCCGGAGCTCGAGCACCTGACGCGATAAGCCGCCGATAATTTTGTTTATCCGCGCGCTTGCCGGCCGCCGGCTGTCAGGAAAAATTCGCACACATCCGGGCGTCACTTGCCAGCAATGCACATTGGGGCGTTGAACGCGCGCAGGGGGGCTGCTCCAATGGTATTCACCACCATCGAAGGAGCGAGGCGTGAAGGGGAAAATTGGGCTCGAAGAGCATTTCGCGACGGCCGATACGATCAACGATTCGAAAGGGTTCCTGCCGGAAGGCCTGTGGCCCATCGCGCGTGCCAACCTGTTGGAATTCCACGACAGGCTGCTGGGGCAGATGGACGAGCACGGCGTCGAGATGATGATCCTCTCGCTCAACGCACCGGCCGTCCAAGCCATTCCGGACACCAAGCGGGCGATCGATGTGGCGCGCCGGGCCAACGACCTCCTCGCCGAGCAGGTCGCCCGGCGGCCGGACCGGTACGCGGCTTTTGCCGCGCTGCCGATGCAGGATCCCGACGTCGCCGCGACGGAACTCACCCGCTGCGTCAGGGAGCTTGGCTTCAAGGGCGCGTTGGTTAACGGGTTTTCCCAGATCGAGAAGGACGATAGCGCGGTCTACTATGATGTCCCGCAATACTGGCCATTCTGGGAAGTAGTTGAGCGGCTGGATGTCCCGTTCTACTTGCATCCGCGCAATCCGCTGCCGAGCTGGTCTCCCATCTACCAGGGACACCCGTGGCTCTTAGGCCCGACCTGGGCCTTCGGCGCGGAGACGGCCGTGCACGCGTTGCGGTTGATCTGCTCGGGCCTGTTCGACAAGCATCCGCGCCTGACCATCATCCTTGGGCATCTGGGCGAAGGCCTACCCTACAGTCTGTGGCGCATCGACAATCGCAATGCCTGGGTGAAGGAACCACCCAAATATCCGGCAAAACAGCGCGTTGCGGACTATTTCCGGGCCAATTTCTATCTGACGACATCGGGCAATTTCCGCACCCCGAGCCTGATCGACGCCATGCTCGAGGTGGGCTCCGATCGAATCATGTTTTCCGCCGACTATCCGTTCGAGGATGTCGGCGAGGCCGCCGTTTGGTTCGACAACGCCACCATCAGCGAGGCGGATCGGCGCAAAATCGGCCGGCAGAATGCGATCCGGCTGTTCAAGCTTCCCCTACCGGCGTGAGGAATCCGCCCCCCTGCGACCATCGGCTCGGCTATGATTCGCCACGCCGAAGCTATAGACTTGCTTCACTGAGATGTGAGCTTGATATTGGGCGTCAGGCAAAGGTTTACGGCTGCTTTGCCGACGACCTTCAAGCATAAGTCCGAGATCAGGAACTTTGGGGGCAGGCCGGAAATTGCTCTTCAAGGATTAAGCGGGGCGGCGTCTTCGTAGCTGGTAGCATTAATGCTAGGGAAATCAATGACTGACGGGTCGACCCGCGCCGCCGGCGCATTGCAGAATCCGATATCCACGGCCGGATATGGTAAGGTGCGTTCGTCGCTGCGCCGCATGTCCTTCGTCCTGCTCGGCGCGGTAGCCGGCGCGACGCTGAGCCTGCTCGCCACCCAACCGAACCTGATGTCGGCCAAGGCGCGTTCGGTTGATTCGGCTGCGGCGTCCGACCCCTATGGGGAGCTCGAGCGCTTCGGAAAGGTGTTCGAGCTGGTGCGGGCCGGGTACGTCGACAAGACCGACGACGGCAAGCTGATCGACTTTGCGATCAACGGCATGCTGACCGGCCTCGATCCGCACTCGAGCTACATGGATGCCAAGAGCTACCGGGAAATGCAGACCGATACGATCGGCGAGTTCGGCGGGCTTGGCATGGAGGTCACCATGGAGGATGGCCTCGTTAAGGTTGTGGCGCCGATCGACGACACCCCTGCGGCCAAGGCCGGGGTCCAGGCCAATGACGTGATCACCATGCTCGACAACGAGCCGGTGCAGGGCCTCACGCTCCAGCAGGCCGTCGACCGGATGCGCGGCCCGATCGACTCGACCATCAAGCTCAAGATTTCGCGCAAAGGTTTGGACAAACCCCTCGAGCTGACGCTGACGCGGGAAACGATCCATGTGCGCTCCGTGCGCTTCCATCAGGAAGGCGGCGACATCGGCTACATCCGCATTACCGAGTTCAACGAGCAGGCAACGACCGGTTTGAAGAAAGCGATCAGCGATCTCGCAAAGCAGATCCCGGCCGACAAGCTCAAGGGCTATATCCTCGATCTGCGCAATAATCCTGGCGGCCTGCTCGATCAGGCAGTGTCGGTGTCGAACGCGTTTCTTTCCCGGGGCGAGATCGTCTCGATTCGAGGCCGGACGGCCGATGAAAATCAACGCTTCAGTGCGCGTTCGAGCGGCGGCGACCTGACCAGGGCCAAGCCGCTGATCGTGCTGGTCAATGGCGGCTCGGCGTCGGCGTCGGAGATCGTTGCCGGCGCGCTGCAGGACCACAGGCGCGCCGCCATCGTCGGCACGCGTTCGTTCGGCAAGGGCTCGGTGCAGACGATCATTCCGCTTGGGCCGGACACCGGAGCGCTCCGGCTCACCACGGCGCGCTATTTCACCCCATCCGGACGCTCAATTCAGGCAACTGGAATCACGCCGGACATCGAGGTTGTTCAGGAGGTACCTGATGATCAGAAGGATCAGGGGTCGCTGTTGAGCGAGGCGGAGCTACGCGGGCATTTGAAGGCCTCGGGCGAGGAACAGAAGGGCTCGCAGTCCTATGTTCCATCCGATCCCAAGGACGACAAGGCGTTGACCATGGCCGAGGACCTGCTGCGCGGAAAGATTGCGAACGCGGCTTTCCCGCCGAAGCCGGTGTCTGCTTCTGCGAATTGAGCGGCAATTCGGCTCAATAACGGGATTGTCGCAAGAGGCGGCGGGCGCAGCCATTCGACGCCAAGGTGGCTGCCGTTGGGCTCGCCGCCCAGCAAACCGATTGCAGGCACGGGCCTTGGTACCGCACGCTTCGGCGCGCTATAGTACCGGCTATGGAAAGGCCAAAGATTCGGCTAGATTCGCCGCGACGCTTTTTTGCATCTTGATACGAAGGTCTTAGCTACGATGCTGGCCCATCTCGTCCCCAAGCCGGTGCGAAGACTGCGGTTCGTTTTCGCGCTTGCCGGCGCTCTCGGTCTTGCCCTCAGCTCGACATTCTTGGCCTTCGGCCAGGAGTCAGCCGCCCCCCTGCTGATGGGGGGGTGGAGCCACATCGGCCGGGGCGACGACATCTATCAAATCGAGGTTCGTCAGACCGGCGACGTCTGGATGACGAATGGGCCGATGGCGCGGGTGAGCGGCAATATCATCGAAGCGGGCGGGAATTTTGCCTTCGAAGGAATGAACCTCAAGGGCAAGCCATACCGGTGCGTGTACTACATCACCTTCTTGGCCGACAAACTTCGCAGCGTGTGGCGAGTCGTGGCGCATAAGGGTCCGTTCGACTGCCAGACCGGCATCTTCGAGCGGGTGTGGAAAAACGATCCGCCGGATGAGATCGAGTGGTCGATCATCGAGCGCACCACCGATACGGACATCATCGACAAGTTCATCGCGCGGTTTCCGCAAAGCGCGGTGCGCCCGCGCGCCGAAGCGCGACTGGCGGAGCTGCGCAAGCAGAATGAAGGTCACGGCGCCGACGCGCAGGATTCAGTTGTTTGGGTCTTCATCGAAGGAACAAGCGAAGCCAAGCAATATGACGCCTTCCTGAAGCGGTTTCCGAATAGCCCGCTGGCAGAGCTCGCACGTCGCAAGCTCGCCGAGCTGCAGGATCGAGCGACGAAAGTCGCGGCGGCCGCGGCAGCGCAGCCGGCGGTCGGGCCCGTAGCGATGGCAACGGAGAGGTCGCTCGGACCAATGGCCGTTCGAGGGTTGCCTTCCGGGGCGCCGTCCGGTTCGTCGACCCGGCCTTGCGCTATGACCGTGTCGCGATCACCGCAAGGCCTGTCGGTGTCGGAGGAGTGCGCGCTCAAGCCGAAGGACGTCTTCAAGGAATGCGCCAAGTGTCCGGAGATGGTGGTGGTGCCGGCCGGTAGCTTCTCGATGGGTTCGGCCGACGCTGAGCAGGAGAAGGGGAGCGACGAGGGATGGCTTCGGGAAAGCCCGCAACACACGGTAGCAATCTCGCGGCAGTTCGCTGTTGGGCGGTTTGCGGTGACCTTCGAGGAATGGGATGCCTGCGTCGCTGACGGTGGCTGCAACGGCTACAAGCCCACCGATCAGGGTTGGGGCCGCGAGCGGCGGCCGGTGATCAACGTCTCCTGGAATGACGCCAAGGCCTATGTCGCCTGGATCTCGAAAAAGACCGGCAAGACCTACCGCTTGCTGACCGAGGCGGAGCGGGAATACGTGACGAGGGCTGGGACGACGACGCCCTTCTGGTGGGGCGACGCGATCTCGACCGGGAAGGCCAACTACGACGGCAGCTATGCGTATGCAGGCGGCCCGAAAGGCATCTTCCGCGGCATGACATTTCCAGTCGATTCATTCGAGCCCAATCCATTTGGCCTCTATCAGGTGCACGGCAATGTGTTGGATTGGGTCGAGGACTGCCTCCACGACACCTATCAGGGAGCCCCCGCGGATGGTTCCGCCTGGACGGCGGGGGGCGACTGTAATCGCCGTGTCATGCGCGGCGGTGCGTGGAGCTTCGATCCGCGGGGCGTGCGCTCGGCCGCGCGCTATAGTACGGGTCTCGACCGTCGGCTGCTCGTCGGTGGGTTCCGACTAGCGCGAACGCTACAGTAATCATTCTGGGATGAGAGTGCCCCGTCGACGATGAACCGCCTGCGCCTTGTTGTAACGAAAACGGCTCTATTGTCGTAATTCTTGAAGACAAGGCGGACTGCGGTTTTCTTGAGCACTTCCCGATCATTCTGAATCGGGAAGTGCTCTAAATCTTATATTTGGTCGCCTTTCCTGCGGAAAACCGCGGTCCACTTTTCGGGGAAATGCTCTAAAGCGATCTCACTTTCACCGAAGCAGAGACCGCTCCAAGTTTTCTTTGTTTCACGCATTTCCGGGTGGAAATCGGGATCCACGCTTTCTGGAAAATGCTGCAAAAACGCACGACTACTTGGTGCACAGTTTGTCGAGAGCCTCGAGCGTAGTAGAGAAGTCCTTACCTTCGGGGGAGGACGGATCGACCTGCTGAAGCCCATTCATCAACGAGACATATTCGGGGCCGAGCTTTTGACCCATGGCATCAGCCTGCTTGCTGAGATCGTCGACCTTCTTCTGATCCTTTTTGTCCTCGGCCTCGGCGATCTGGTCGTCGAGCTTGGCCATATCGCAATACGTCGCCGCTTTCGCTTTGTCGGAAGTGATAATTTGCACGACCTTCTGAACATCCGCCTTGGTCGGCTTCGGTCCGGCCGGCGGGGACTGAGCAAAAGCGGGCGTTGCAGCAAGAACGCAGGTGGCAACGACAAGCTTCAGGTTCATGAAAGGCTCCTCGGATTTATGCTGTGGCGTTGTTGCAGACGTGACGTGACACCATATGGCAGACTGCCAGCCGGTGCAATAATCCCGATCGCGTTGGCCGTTCAGGCCGCGTTCAGGAACGCCAACGATACGCGACCGCACAGTTCATTTGGGCCACGTCCAAGCGGCCGCGTATGGAAGTTGTCGCACCCGCCACATTAACACGAAGCGTCATGGTCTGTTCCGCCTCGCGCGGGATCTGCCGGCAAGCGGTTGTGCTGGCGCCGGGGCGCGCCTCCACGGCGTGTCGGCCTCCCTGTGCTTATCCGGCTCCGGCGGCGCGCTCGACCGGGCGACCGCCGAGGAATGTCTCCGAGACCACGCTATCGTTCATCAACGCGGCGGCCGCTCCTGCGGCGACAACGCGGCCGGTGTCCAGGAGATAGGCGCGATCGGCGATGCGTAGTGCCTGACGCGCTTTCTGCTCGACCAGAAGGACCGTCAGCCCTTGCTGCCGGAGCATCGCCAGCAATGCGAATACCTGCGTGACCCATTTCGGCGCCAGCCCCAGCGAGGGCTCGTCCAAAATCAGCAGCCGCGGACCTGTCAGCAGCGCCCGCGCGATCGACAGGATTTGTTGCTCGCCGCCGCTGAGCAGGCTCGCGAGCGCATGCCGGCGTTCCGCCAGGATCGGGAACTGTTCCAGCGTGCTGCCGATCTCGTTACGCGCGTTTGCACGCTTCGGCCCGCAGTGCGCCCCGATCAGCAGATTCTCTTCGACCGTCATGCGCCCGAGAATGCCGCGGCCCTCCGGCACCAGCGCAATCCCGGCGCGCACGATGGTCTCGGCCGTGTTCGCCCGCAGCACACGACCATCGTAGCGGATCTCGCCGCTATAAGGGATGAGGCCGGCAACCGCGCGCGTGATCGTGCTTTTCCCCGCACCATTGCCGCCGATGAGGGCCACGATCTCGCCGGCGCGGACGTCGAGGTCGACGCCGCGGACGGCGATGATCGCACCGTAGCGGACTTGTAGGTTGCGGACATCGAGCATCAGTCCTCCTTCCCCAGATAGGCGTCGAGCACGAGCGGATTGTTGCGTATTTGTGACGGAGTGCCTTCAGCGATCAGCGCACCGAAATCGAGCACATAGAGATAATCACACAGATTCATTACGAACGTCATGTCGTGCTCGATCAGCAGAATGGTTAGTCCGTTCGCGCGCAGCCGCAACAAGAGGGCACGCACTTCTTCGGCCTCCTCGGCGTTCATGCCGGCGACCGGCTCGTCCAGCAGCAGGAGCTTCGGGCTTGCGGTGATGGCGCGCGCCATCTCCACCCGCCGTTGCGTTCCATAGGGCAGGGCACGCGCCCGACGATCGCGCACGGCTCCGAGGCCGAAGAACGCCAAAACCTCTTCCGCGCGGGCGCGCGCTGCCGGGTCCGCCCAATGCGTCGGGAGCAGCCGGCGCAACATGCCTTCGCGATGCGGCTGCGCTACCAGAAGATGCTCCCACACCGTCATCCCGGCGAACAGGCGGATGTTTTGGAAAGTGCGCGCGACGCCGGCACGCGCAATGCGATGCGGCTTCCAGGATGTGATGGCATGGCCGTCAAAGCGCACGTCGCCATTGTCGGCGCGATAGGCGCCGGTGATCACGTTGAACAGCGTCGTCTTGCCGGCCCCGTTGGGTCCGATCATGCCCACGATCCGTCCCACCGGGATGTCGCAGGCAATGCCGGCGAGCGCGGTGATGCCGCCGAAGGACTTGCTGACCGCTTCGAGCCGCAGCAGGACCGGATCGGACGGCGCTCTCACGGCGCGCCCCGCGGCCACGGCCAGCGAAACAGGGCGCCGTCGAGAAGCCCTTGGCGCCGAACGAGCAGCACGGCAATGAGCAACGCACCGAATGCGGCGAGGCGCCAGTCGGCGATGAAGCGAAGGAGTTCAGGCAGCACGACCAGGAGGATCGCGCCGACGAGCGCACCGGGCGCGACCGTCGACCCTCCGAGGATCACCGCCAAGACGAAATCGATCGAGCGATCGAAGCCGAAATTCGCCGGCTCGATATAGACGTGATGGTGCGCGAACAGCCCGCCCGCAACGGCGGCGACAGCCGCACTGAACCCGAATGCCCCGACCTTGACGGCCGTGGTGTTGAGGCCGACCAATTCCGCCACGGCCTCGTCGTCATGGATCGCCCGCATCTCGAGCCAGACGCGCGAGCGTTCGAGCACCATGACCAGGAGTAAGATGCCGGCGGCCCAACTCCAGATGTAGGCGGACGAGATGTGCGGCATGCCGTGAAATCCGCCGGCACCGCCCATCGCGTCGAAGTTCAGGAAGAAGCTGCGCACCATCTCGCCGAGACCGAGCGTGGCCATGGCAAGATAGATGCCCTTGAGGCGCAGCGCGGGAAATCCGACAAGGGCCCCGAGCGCGCCCGAAGCCGCCGCAGCCGCGAGCAGCGCCGCGCCGATGTGGAATCCCGCCCGCACGGTCAGGTATGACGTGAGATAGGCGCCGATGCCCATGAATGCCGCGTTGCCGAGCGAGATCTGTCCCGTTGCCAGGATGATGTAGACGCTGAGCGCCCCCAGAAGCAGGATGCCCACATCCGCGAGCAAGCCGGCGTAATAGGTCGACATCACACCCGCTGCCCGTGGTCGCTGCGCCGCCCGCCGAGGATACCTTGCGGCCGGAGCAGGAGGACGACGATCATGAAGCCGTAGACGATCAGGTCACGGACCTGCGCCCCGCCATAGGCGACGGTCAGCACCTCCAGCATGCCGATCAGCGGGCCGACCAGAAGCGCGCCCCAGATGCGGGTAACGCCGCCGACGACCATCACGGCGATGGCCTTCAGGCCGGTTTCAACGCCGATGTAGGGCGTGATCGCCGCGTAGTGCAGGCCGATCAGCACGCCTGCGGCGCCGGCAAGCGCACCGGACAGGACGAAGGCGAGGAGGGTGATGCGGCTGGCCGAGACGCCCAGGAGCCGCGCCACATCGCGGTTTTCGGCAACGGCGCGCAGCGCCCGCCCGATCGCCGTGCGTTGGACCACGAACCCGAGAACGGCGACGAGGAGCACGGAGGCGACCAGCACCACAAGCTGCATGGAGTCGATGCTCACGGGCCCGAGGCTCAGGCGGCCGCCCAACAAATCGTCCGGCAGCTGCAGCGGATCAGAACCCCATACATTGGTCGCGACGTTCTGAAGAATGAGCGAGAAGCCGAGCGTGCTCAACATCGGCGTGATCACCGGCGCATCGCGCAGCGGCTGGTAGGCGACCTTTTCGATGACGATCGCCACCGCCGCCGGGCCGGCCATGCCGAGGAGGACCGCCACCGGCAGCGGCAGCTTGGCGGCGATCGCCGTGAAGCCGAGATAGGCGCCGATCATGAACAGCTCGGAGATGGCGAGGTTGAGGATGCCGAATATGCCCATCACGAGCGAGAAGGAGAGCGCGATCAGCGTGTAGACCGCGCCCAGCGTGAGGCCGTTCACCAGCTGCTGCAGTAGCACGTTGTGCGGCCCCGCTCGCGTCCTCGTCCGGCCGGCGGGATGGCGGCCCGCGCGCAGCCTGCCTCAACAGGCGCCGCTGCAGCCGCGGACCTTGGTCTCCCAGGCGCCGTTCTGTCCTTGCAGCACGTAGAAGGCCTTGATGGCGTCGCCGTCCGCGTTGAAGCTGATCGGGCCGCCGAGGCCGTCGAAACCCTTGAGCTGCTCCATGTGGTCGCGGATCTTCTTCCGGTCGGCCTGCAGATCCTCGGGCTTCGCCGTGACGCCGGCCTTTTTCACGGCGTCGATATACATGCTGACGATCTCGTAGATGTTGGCATCGTACATGCTCGGCTCGATCTCCGCCGCGAGCCCTGATTCCTTGCGCAGCAGCGGCTGCAGGGAGCCCACGAATTTCTCGGCCTTGTCGCCCTTCATGGTGGCGTAGAAGGTTGCCGGAGCGACGATCGCAATGTCCGGCGCCGCCTTGAGGATGGCCGACGAGATCAGCGGGGTGGCGCCCACCACCGGCTTCGTCAGACCCTGGCGCTTCATTTCGCGGATCACCGTGATGGCCTGGCTGTAGTCGGCACTGACGACGACGCCGTCGGGGTTCAGCGCCTTCATTTTGGTGACCTGGGCGCTCACGTCGAGATCGCCGGTGTTGAAAGACAGCAAGTCGTTCTCGTTGGCGATCGCGATGCCATTGGCCTTCAACGCCGCCGGCATGATCCGCGTTGCCACGGTGGTCGAGGTCGCGTCCTTGGCGTCGTAGATGATCGCGACCGTGGCGACATTGAACGTGCTCTTGAAATACGGCACCGTTGCCTTGGCGAGGATACCCTCATCGATCGTGTTGCGGAACGCCCATGGACGATTGGCTTTGGCGACGCCCGGCTTCGATGACGCCTGCGACGTCGCGGTCGTCTGCATCTCGTTGGCGACCGGGAACGCTACTTCGCAAGTGCTGCTCGTCAGCGGACCGGCAATGCCCAGGACCTTGTCGTCACCCGCGAGCTTGCGCAGCAGATTTGTCGCCTGGGCGGGGCGGGCGGCATCGTCCTCGATGACGATCCGAAGCTTGGCGCCGTCGACACCGCCGCCGTCATTCACCTGCTTCTCGAGCATCTTCAGCGTCACCGTATTGGTGCGGCCCCATTCGGCGAAGGGCCCGCTGCTCGGCACGATGGCGCCCAGCACGACTTCGCGGCCGGAGAGGCTTTGCGCCCCGGCGCTGCCGACCGGCAGCAGCGAAGCGGCCAGCGCCGCGAGCAGCACGAATTGGGGGGTGGGTCTTGCATGCATGGCTGTCATGAGCTCCGGTTCCGGCGTTGGCACGCTAACACCGAATTCCAACCTTGAAAAGCTTCGTGACTTAGGTAATTATCAAAGGTGATTTGCCGGTGGGACCGGGCGCCGGGCGGCGCCGGAAAGGAAGGAGATCGTGAAGATCAAGCGCGTCCTCACCTTTTTCGAGGAGGTTCGCAGCACGTCGGGCCGCGACGTCGAACCGCCGCTGCGCAAGGCCGCCGCCGTCGCCGTTCTCGACAATCCGTTTGCCGGGGCATTCGAGCCGGACCTGTCGTCGCTGGTGGCGGCGAGCGAAAATGTCGGAGAGGAGATCTGCCGCCTGGCGGTCAGGATGCTCTTGCCGGGCAAGCCCGAGAGCTATGGCAAGGCGGCGATCATCGGGACGAATGGCGAGCAAGAGCATGGGGTCGCCATGCTCACGACCGTGTTCGGCAACGTGATGCGCGAGGCGGCAGGCGGCGGCAAGGCATGGATCTCCTCGCTCACCAAGCGCGCGGCGCCCGGTGCGACGATCGACGTGCCGCTGGCGCACAAGGACGCGCTGTATGTGCGCTCCCACTATGACGGAATGACGCTAACGTTGCACGATTGCCCGCTGCCTGACGAGATCGCGGTCATTTGCGTCTATGCAAGCCGCGGCCGGCCCCACCACCGGGTCGGCGGCTTGGCCGCAAGCGCGATCAAGGGTATCGACGGATTGACTTGATGCGCCGGATCGCCGCGCGTGGCGCCATGCCGGCAAAAGGAGCTAGGCGATGACCATCTGCAAGACCGGCGCGGCGCACATCCGCTCGCTGCAAGACGGCCGCACCGTCTACATCGATGGCAAGCTCGTGCCCGACGTGACCGAGCATCCGGCGTTCCGCAACGCCGTGCACTCGGCCGCCTCCCTCTACGATTTCCAGGCCAAGCCCGAAAACGTCGAGCTGATGACCTTCATGCCCAACGGCTCCAATCGGCGCGTCAATCGGGCCTGGCAGATGCCGCGCAACTACGACGAGATGGTGCTGCGCCGGAAGGCGCTGCAGGCCTGGGCCGGCGTCTCCTACGGCTTTATGGGCCGCTCGCCCGATCACGTCGCCTCCGCGCTCGTGGGTCAGTGCATGGGGATCGAGGTTTTTCGCGCCCGCAGTCCCGAGCGCGCCAAGGCGCTCATCGATTATTTCGACTACGCCAGCAAGAACGACATCTTCCTGACCTATGTCATCATCAATCCGCAGGCGGAGCGGGCGAAAGACTGGGGCGAGCAAAAGGAAGAGCTCGTCGCCCGGATCGTGGACGAGGATGCGGGCGGCATCACTATTCGCGGCGCGAAGATGCTGGGCACGAGCTCGGTCATGGCCAACGAGGTGCTCGTCGCCAATCTGCAGCCGCTCAAGCCGGGCGAGGAGGAGCTGGCGTTTTCCTGCGCGCTGCCGATGAACGCCAAGGGCCTGCAGGTGCTCTCTCGCAAATCGTACGAAGCAGCCGCGGTGTCGGTGTTCGACAATCCACTGTCGGCCCGGTTCGACGAGAATGATGCGCTCATCTATTTCGACGACGTGAAGGTGTCGTGGGACCGCATTTTTGTCTACCGCGATACCGACCTTTGCCGCGCCCAATTCCACGACACGCCCGGTCACGCCTATCAAAACTATCAGGCGCAGATCCGGCTATCGGTGAAGATCAAGTTTTTGGTCGGGCTCGCGCGCCGGATCACCGAAACGATCGGCACCACCAATATCCCGGCGGTGAGCGAGCAGCTCGGGCAGCTGGCCGCGCAGGCGAGCATGGTCGACGCGATGCTGTCGGGAATGGAGGCAAGCGGCACGCATGTCGGCGAATGGTACGTCCCGAACAAGCATTTCATGTATTCGGCCCAGGTGCTCACCCAGGATCTTTATCCGAAAGTGATCAACACGCTGCGTGACCTTGCCGGCGGCGCGCTCATCATGCTGCCGTCCTCGATCCACGACTTCGCCGATCCGAAGCTCGAAAGGATCATCCGCACGACCCAGCGCTCGGCCACCATGGAGCCGGAGCAGAAGGTGAAGCTGCTCAAGGCGGCGTGGGACGCGATCGGCTCCGAGTTCGGCTCGCGGCATACGCAATACGAGATGTTCTACGCCGGGGCGCGCTTCGTGACCACCGGTCACAGCTTTCGCACCTACGACTGGAAGGCGGCGACCGCTTTGGTGCAGGATCTGGTCAACTCCTACGAGCTGAGCGACGAGCTCGGCGCGCCGTCGACAACTTCGCGCCAATGAAAGTCGCGGTCGTCAATCTCGGCCGTATCGTCTCCGGCAACTGGCACGATCCGTTCGTCGACGGCGACACGGTCCTCACCAACGGCGAGCGCATCGAATCCGTCGGCACGGCATCCGCGGAGGCGGTGGCGAGCGCCGACGTGGTGATCGACGCCGGCGGCATGACCGCTATTCCGGGATTGATCGATTCCCACGTGCACGTCACTTTCGGCGACTACACGCCGCGCCAGCGCGCGGTCGGGTATCTCGAGAGCTACCTGCACGGCGGCGTGACCACCGCGATTTCCGCGTCGGAAGTGCATGTGCCCGGCAGGCCGCGCGACGTGGAAGGGGTCAAGGCGCTTGCGGTCGCCGCGCAGCGTTGCTTCGCGACATGGCGGCCGGGCGGCATGCGGGTGATCGCCGGTTCGGTGATCCTGGAGCCGGGCCTTGAGGACGCCGATTTCGTCGAATTGGCGCAGAAGGGCGTGCGCCTCGCCAAGGCCGGGTTCGGCGCGGTCCGCACCGCTTACGACTATGCTCCGCTGGTCGCCGGGGCGAAGGCGGCCGGCCTGATCACGACCTGTCATACCGGCGGGTCCTCGATCCCCGGCTCCGGGGCGATCACCGCCGATCATCTGCTGGCGATGCATCCGCACGTGTCGTTTCACATCAATGGCGGGCCGACCGCCATGCCGGATAAGGATTTCGAGCGCGTGATCTGCGAGAGCGCGATGGCGCTCCAGGTGTGCACGGCCGGCAACCTGCGCACCACGCTCCTCTGCGCAAAACTAGCGGCGCGGCACGGTGCCTTCGATCGCTTCATCATCGCCACCGACACGCCGACCGGAAGCGGGATCATGCCGCTCGGCATGCTTTATACCATCGCGCATCTCGGCAGCCTGACCGATATGCCGCCCGAGCAGTTCTTGTGCGCGGCAACGGGGAGCAATGCCAAGGTCTATGGGCTCGACAGCGGCCTGCTCGCGCCCGGCCGCGCGGCCGATATCGTGCTGATCGACGCGCCCGACGGGGGCACTCAGTCGAGCGCGCTTGCCGCCATCAAGCACGGCGACATCGCTGCGATCGGGGCAGTGATCAGCGCCGGTGTGCCCCGCTTCGTCGGCCGCAGCCGCAACACGCCGGCCACGGCCCGCCGCGCCCGCGTCGCCAGTTCACGACTGATGCAGGAATTCGCCGATAGCGGTCATTAGCGCCCGTATGCGCTGACCGCCGGCCGAGATGGTGGCCGTGTAGGGGAAGAGATTCGCGCCGGGGCGGATTGTGGCGCAAATCCGTCTAGCCCCATGAAATCACCAAAGAAAATCCGAACTTCTGCCGGACGAGTTGACTAAAGATTAACGGCCATGAGAGTGATAGTACGATTGGCTGCGAGTCTTGCTGGCGTGGTGCTTGTGAGCGGGCCCATTTCCGCGGCTGTCGCGGAATGTTTGTTGACGTTGCCGGAAGTCCGCCATGAGCACTGGTCCTATCGTCTGATCAACGGACAACAGTGTTGGCATCCCGACCGTGGTTCGACGCCGGCGCGGGATACAGCAAGCACTCCGAAAAGGCGCTCGGAGCAAACATCTGAAAAACAAGCGTCTGAAAAGCAGACGCCCGGCAAAACGGCCGAGCGGGCTGCGGGTAATCCCAACTCGAGCGCCTCGCCGATAACCCAGGAGGGAGTCGCTCAAGACCAGGCCGCGCAAGACAAGGTCATGCAGGCCCTGCCCAAGGCCGAGGCGCCTCGTGCGGCGCCGACCTTTACCGAGCAAACGCCTCGGCTCGTGCCCGAGGTCACGACGCTCGTCGAGGTCGAGACTCCGGCGGGAACGGGTAACCCCAACGCGGACGAGTGGTTCGCGGCGTCGGATGCGGAAGCCCTGTGGCCGATGATGCGGAAGGGCATGCTCCCCGCGCGGGCAATCGCGGCGGCAAGACCAAGCACGCTGATGCCGAAGGAATTGGTGGCCCGGGATCAACGGGTGGCGGTCGTGATGTTGCTCGCCGGCATCGCCCTTCTCGGCGGCGGGCTGACCTTCTCGCGGCGGGAACGGCTTCCCGGCACAAAAGGGTATCTACCGCTTAGCTGAGTGAGGACCTCGGATATCGCGAGTCGACGTCCGGGAGCGTCCGAATGCGGGCCGCCAATCCGGCGTTCCGCCGGCGCGCCACGCGCGCTACTATGGCATGGGCGAAGCAACGCGCTCGGGGGAGAACAATGCCGGCAAGTCTGTTCGCGAGGGTTGCGCGCGTGCTGCGTCCGGCGGTTACGATGCTGTTGCTGACGGGACTCGCGGCGCTTCCGGTGGCTGCCGAGCCGGCCATGCTCAGGGTCGGCATATCCGAGCCGGTCAACACGGCGCTGGCCCTGTGGACGGCGGAGGCGGGCGGCTTCTACGCGCGCGAGGATCTCAACGTCTCCATCATCAACATGAACGGGGGCAGCCGCGGCGCCCAGGAACTGCAGGCCGGCCGCATCGATGTCATGCATGTGGGGCTTTCCTCCGTGGTGCGCCTCAATCGCGCGGGCGGCGATCTGCGGGTGATTGCCTCGTTGAGCAACGTCATCCGCTTCACCTTCTTCTGCGCTCCCGGCGTGAAGACCGCCGCTGACCTCAAAGGCGGCGTGGTCGGCGTCAGCAGTTTTGGCTCTGAGAGCGACTCCACGGTGACGCTGGCGCTCGAGCGGCTCGGCCTCACTCGAGGCGACGTGACCCTCAAGGAGTATGGCGGCGGCATGCATCGTCTCGAGGCGCTCAATGCGGGCGAGATCAGCTGCACCTCCGTCAACGAGCCGGTGGCGAGCACCGCGCGCGAGCAGGGCCTTTATGCGCTGGTGGACTTCGTTCCCGACCAGATCCCTTGGCTGTTCAGCGGCCTTGTGGTGAAGCGAGATTATCTCGACAGCCACCGCGCGCTGCTCGCCCGGTTCCTCAAGGCGACGGTGGAAGGCAACGATCTGGCGCTGTCCGACGCGAAGCTGGCGAAGGGCATCTTGGCCAAGGAGGTCAGGATCACCGATCCCAAAATCATCGACATCAGCTACGGCGACTTCAAACAGCAATCGCCCCCCGATACGGAGCCGGCGCGAAAAGGCGCGCAAAACATCCTCGCCCAGTTCCCGGGCGTCAGTCAAAACGTCGATGATTATGTAGATACCGGCATTCTCGATGGCCTACGCCAGGACGGCGTCTTCGCAGCGCTGCAACAAAAATATGGTCAGCGTTAGTTTGGCCCACCGGGAGAGTTGATGCCGTTCCCGCCCAAGGACCCCAACTACGACCAGCGCGTGCGGGCGAGCTTCGCCCGGCAGAGGGCGATGCAAACGCTCGGCATCGAGATCGCGCGCCTGGAGCCGGGCGAGATCGAGCTCACGATGCCCTATGGGCTCGCCTTTACGCAGCAGCACGGGTTCATGCATGCCGGCATCATTACCACCGCGCTCGACAGCGCTTGCGGCTATGCTGCCTTCTCGCTGATGCCTGCCGACGCCGCGGTGCTCACGGTCGAGTTCAAGGCCAATTTCATCGCGCCCGCGAAAGGCGAACGGTTCGTTTTTCGCGCCAATGTGGTGAAGCCCGGCCGCACCCTCACGGTATGCGACGCGCGCGCCTTTGCGCTCGGCCAGAGCGCGGACGAAGTGCTCGTCGCCACGATGACGGGAACGCTGATGGCGCTGGTCGAGCGCGCGGGGGTCGCGCCGTAGGTTGTCGGGGATTGGCGCTACGCGTTACGGCGGATGAGATCGATCAATCACACCGCACCGTCATGCCACCGTCAACGACGATCTCGGCCCCGGTGATGAAGCGCGCCTCGTCCGAGGCGAGAAACAGCACCGCATTCGCGGTGTCGCGGCCGTCGCCCATGAAACCTTGCGGAATCCGCGCCTGCCGTTGGCGCAACAGCGTCTCGACGTCGCCGCCCGCGCGCTGCCTTGCCAATCTCGCTTCGACCATCGGCGTGTGGAGTTGGCCGGGGATCACGGTGTTCAGGCGAATGCCCTTCGGCGCGTACTGAACCGCAACGACCCGGGTTAGCTGGATGACGCCGGCCTTGGTCGCCGCATAGCCGACCTGCACGGCTCCGGTGAAGCGCAGGCCGGAGGTGGAGGCGATATTCACGACGGCGCCGCTCTTCTGTTGCTCCATGATCGGCAGCACATGCTTGCAGGCGAGAAACACGCTCTTGAGGTTGCTGTCGACCTGCGCGTCCCAGACTTCCTCGGACATCTCGACCGGGCCGCCGGCCGCCGAACCGCCGACATTGTTGACCAGCACGTCGATCCGTCCGAACCGCGCCTGGCAGGCTGCGGCGGCGCGGGCGACCGAGGCGCTGTCGGTCACGTCGCAATGCTGGATTTCGATCTCGCCGCCGGCTGCCTTGACGCGCGCGATGGTCTCCACGAGGCTGTCGAGGTCGCGATCGAGTGCGAAGATTTTTGCGCCTTCCTCGGCGAAGCGAACCGCGGTGGCGCGCCCGTTGCCCCAGCCGGGGCCAACCGACCCGGCGCCGGTGATGATGGCGACTTTGTCTTGCAGACGGCCGGTCATGACGGAGCTCTCGCAGAGTGGTCGGGCTTTTGCGGCACGCCGTAGAAACGTTGCGGATTGTCGACCAGCAGCGCCTGTCTTTGCGCCCCGGACGGAGCGAACTCGGCGATGAGATCGACCAGTCGGCCGTCGTCCGGCACGGGCCCGGACGAGTTCGGGTGCGGCCAGTCGCTGCCCCAGAGCGTGCGGTCGCCGAATTCGGCGACCAGCTTGCGCGCGAACGGCACCGCGTCGGCGTGCGGCCACGGCTGGCGCGAGATGCGCTCGCAGCCGCTGACTTTGACCAAAAATTTCTCGTCGTGCATCAGATCGAGCAATTGCCGGAAGCCTGGCTGATCGAGGCCGAGCGCGGCGTCGATCCGCGCCATGTGATCGATGACCACGGGAACGACGGACCGGCGCAGCCATGGCGCCAGGTCGGGAAGGAGCGTGCCGAGCGGGTGGATCTGGAGATGCCAGCCGAGCTCGCGCAGCCGCGGACTAAGCGCAATCACCTCCTCGATCGGCTCTCCCTTGCCGAGGTGCGGCATGTAGCTGAAGCGCACGCCGCAAAATCCCAAGGCATCGAGCCGGCGCAGCTCCGCGTCGCTCACATCGGTCGGCAGCAGCGCCACGCCGCGATAGGCGCCCCGCTTGGCCGCGAGTGCGTCCTCGACCACCCGGTTGTCGAAACCATGGCCGGCGGACTGCACGATCACCGAGTGCTCGATGCCCAACAGCGCATGCAGCGCAAACAGCTTCTCTTTGGGAGCGTCGGACGGTGGGTAGGTGCGCGCGGGCGCGAACGGGAATTTTTCCTGCGGTCCCAAGACGTGGCAATGCGTGTCCCAGGCCCCTCGTGGCAGCCGCAGCGTCGGCCTGCTTGGGTTCGGATGGTAGGTGGGAGGGCGCTGGTCCGCCATGATCGTCCCTTTAATCTGCGGGGTCGTTGCGCTCCGGGCGATGCCCGCACGCCTCGGCGCGTCAGTCGCCCTGCTGGTGATGCGCCGTTTCCCAGAAAAGGTCCTTCCAGTCGGCGACCTTGGTTTTCATGGTGCCGATGCGATTGAGGAAGGCTGCAAAATACGCGATGCGATGCGGCTGCGACGTGAACTCGAAGCCGGGATCATTGAGCTCGGCGACGAGCTCATCGACGCTCTCGGGTGCGTTCTGCGCCGCCTTCCACAGGATCGCGGCGGCGCGCTTGTCCGCATTGGCAATCGTGATCGACTGCTCCAGCGCCGCGGCGACGGCCTTGAACAGCGCGGGATTGCGTTCCTTGGTCTGCTTCGATGCCAGCAGCACAATTTGGGTGAGCGGCCCGCCGAACACCTGGCGGCTGTCGGTGATGACGTGGGCGCCCGGCAGTTTTAGGCCGCGATCGGTGAACGGCTGAACGGCGATATGGGCCGTAATCGTGGCCTTGCCGTAGCCCGCGGACAGGGCGGCGACCGCGTCCGGATGCCCGATCCCGACCGTCAGATGATCGAGCCGATGCGGATCGTTCCAAAGCTGCTCCGCCGCCATCTGCAGCATCATGGCGTTGAAGGACAGCTTCACCGTCGGCACGGCGATGCGGTCGCTGTCGGTGAAATCCGCCAGGCTCTGGATATGCGGATTGATGGTGTAGAGCGTCATGGCGCCATTGCTTACGGTACCGACCGCCTTGACCTCGTTGGCGCTGCCGCGCGTCTTCTCCCAGATCGTCAGCAAGGACGGCAGGGCCACGGTGCCGTAGTCGGCCGCGCCCGACAGCAAGGCATCGATGATGGGGCCAGGTCCGCTCAAGCCGACGGCGCTCGCCTCGACCTTGCCCAAACCGAGCTTGGTCGCCTCGGCCTGCAGGACTCCGCCGCTCACCATGACGTCGACCGGCAGATAGAGCAGCCCGCGCTGCTGGACGAAGCGGACGGTCAGCGGAGCCTGCGCCCGCAGGAGTGGCGGGGCAGCGAAAAGGCCGGCACCCCCCGCCAGGGTCCGCAGCGCCAGCCGGCGGCTCACAGGCTTCCCCACCCTTCCGCTTGACATCGCCAGCCTCCCGTCCGGTTATTGCTTCGCGCGAGCGTCTGCTTTCGCGCTCTTAAGGCAACGACGATAAGCGCGCCAGGCATGTCAAACAATCTGGCCGTCCGAGGAACGCACCCCCAATGATCGGCAGCGATGGAGGACTGGAGGCCGTCACGGCACCTGGGCGCGTGAACGCGGCGACGGAGGAGCAGCGGCCGCTGCTCGAGGTCAGGGGCGTCACACTGCAATACAAGACCGAGCACCATCTCGTGACGGCCACCTATCGGGTAAGCTTCGATGTCTACGGCGCCGACCGGTTCGTGCTGCTCGGCCCATCGGGCTGCGGGAAATCGACGTTGCTCAAGGCCGTCGGCGGCTACATGGCGCCGACCGAAGGCGCCGTTCGGCTCAAAGGCGCGCCGATCCGCGGACCGGGCCCCGATCGGATCTTCGTCTTTCAGGAATTCGACCAGCTGCTGCCTTGGAAGACCGTGAAGCAGAACGTGATGTTCGCACTCGAGTCTTCGCGCAAGCTGCGCGGCACGGCGGCCGAGGCGCAAGCCATGCGCTACATCGAGAAGGTCAATCTCACCAAGTTTGCCGATTCCTACCCGCACACGTTATCCGGTGGCATGAAGCAACGCGTCGCCATCGCCCGCGCCTTGGCGATGGAGCCGGACGTTCTGCTCATGGACGAGCCGTTCGCCGCCTTGGATGCCCTGACCCGGCGCAAGATGCAGGACGAGCTGTTGCAGTTGTGGGCCGATACGCGCTTCACCATGCTGTTCGTGACCCATTCCATTCCTGAAGCCGTCTTGATCGGCAATCGCATCGTGCTGCTGTCGCCGCATCCGGGACAGGTCAAAGGCGAGCTCAACAGCGACGGCGGCGACCCGACCGATGCCAACGGACGCAAGCTGTCGGACCGCATCCAGGACGTGCTGTTTGCAGACCGCATCGAGGAGCAGGAGATCGTTCCCCATGACTGAAGCCGACGCGTCCTCGGCGCGGGCAGCGCTTGCGGTTCCGCCGACCCGGCCCGAATACCTGCGCGATACCGTCGCCGACCAAAACTTCGGCGTGGTGCAAAAGCCGTTGACGGTCTGGCAGCGGCTCGGCAATCAAGCTTGGCTGCGCAAGTCGCTCATACTTGCCGGTATCGCGCTGGCGTGGGAGCTCTACGCGCGGGAGCTCGACAATCCGCTGCTGGTGCCGACGTTCTCGGCGACCATGGAAGCCTTTTGGGACGGCGTGGCGAGCGGCGACATTCTGCAGAAGGTGCTGAACTCGGTCCAGCTGTTGCTGCGCGGCTATGCCATCGGGCTCGCGCTCGCCATGGTCTTCACGACGCTTGCAATGATGTCGAGGCTCGGCAACGATCTCCTGGATACTCTGACCGCGGCCTTCAATCCGCTGCCCGCCATCGCGCTCTTGCCGCTTGCTCTCATCTGGTTCGGCTTGGGCGATCTCTCCATCATCTTCGTACTGGTGCATTCGGTGCTCTGGGCGGTGGCGCTCAATACGCATTCCGGCTTTCGGTCGGTATCGAATACGCTGCGCATGGTCGGGCGCAACTATGGCCTCACGGGCGTGCGCTTCATTGCACAAATCCTCGTCCCCGCGGCATTCCCCTCGATCCTGATCGGGCTCAAGATCGGCTGGGCATTCGCCTGGCGCACGTTGATCGCCGCCGAGCTGGTCTTCGGCGTTTCCTCCGGCAAGGGCGGCCTGGGCTGGTACATCTACGAGAGCAAGAACATGCTGGACATTCCGGCCGTGTTCGCTGGCCTATTCACGGTTATCCTCATTGGGCTCATCGTCGAAAATTTGATCTTCCACACGATCGAGGCGGCGACGGTGCGCAAATGGGGAATGCAGCAATAGGCGGCGGTCGAGCTATGTTGGTCGACCGACGCTGTTTGGATGCGCTGTAGGTTCCGCTTGCCACCAATCGAGAATTAGGGAGATGACATGCGGCCATCGAGTGCACTCGCGGTCGGCCTCGCTGTTTTGTTCGGAGTCACCATGCAGCCTGCCCATGCGCAAAACGCGATCTATCTCGCAACTTATGTCGAGGTCGTGCCGGCCTCGGTCGAGACGGGCAGGGCGCTCTTGCGGCAGTATGGCGAGGCGAGCCGCCGGGACGCCGGCAATCGGCGCTTCGAGCTGCTGCAGGAGATCGGCCGAGCGAACCGCTTCGTGCTCCTGGAGACGTGGAGCGACCAGAGCGCCCTCGACGCCCACAAGAAGGCCGCTCACACGGCGCAGTTTGGCGACCGCCTTGCCTCGATCCTCAGCAGCCCGAACGACGAGCGGGTCAACAACCCGCTCTATGTCGGCCCGGCGGACGCGGTGCGCGCGGCCGGCGCGGTCTATGCGGTGACGCATGTCGACGTCATTCCGCCGCGCAAGGACGACTGCGTGGCGCTGCTGCAAGAGATGAGCGAGGCAAGCCGCAAGGAGAGCGGCAACCAGACCTATGAGGTTTGGCAACAGTCGAACCGGTCGAACCATTTCACCGTTGCCGAAACCTGGAAGGACGGCGCGGCGCTCGATGCGCACCAGACGGCGGCCCATACGCGGCGATTCCGCGCGCAGCTCGCGCCCATGGCAGGGGCGCTTTACGACGAGCGTCTGTACCGATCCGTGCAATAACCCGCATGGCCGGGCCATCAATCTTCAGCGGCCTCGTCGCGGGACGGCCGCGCGAAGCACATGCGATCGGGCGGGCAAAAGACAAGAGGCCCTCGCGTCGGCGAGAGCCTCTCCGGGAAAGCGGCGGCAGCCGCTATGTCACTTGGTCGGCAGCTTCGGTGTCGTGACCGACCCGATGCGAGCTTCCTTGAGCTCTTGCGGCGTTGTCGGGTTCAGGGTGCCAGCACTTTTGCGCGTGACCTGTGATCCATATTCCCCGACCATCGTCTCCTTGACGGTGGTGCGCACTGAGAATCCGGAGATTTCGGCAGGACCCTGGACCGGCGCGCCGGTCCGGCTCCAGGTGAGATTGGGAATTCCCTCGATGTCGACCGGCGCGACGACGGCGCGGCCGCCGCGGTAGGGCGTCACGCCGTTGGTCGACGTCGAGAAGGTCCAGCCGGCGGGCTGCTTCTCGGAGCCGGGAACCATTCCCATGAAGTTGAAGATCGTGAAAAAGTCCGGGTTCGGCTCCTTGCCTTGACTTTCGACCTGGATGGTTTCGTCGACCTTGATCTTGAAATGATAGGTCACGGTCCCGTCTGCCTCGGGGGTGATGCTCTCGAGCGTGGGCTGGATCGCCAAAGCCGGAGTGACCGTCGCGCAAAGCGCAATGGCCGCGGCGGCAAGACCGATCCGGCCCAATGAACTGAGGCTCGTCATGGATTATCCTCTCGATGATTAAAATTCTTCGTGTTCGGCGGTAGCTATCTAGGAGCTCGAAACAGTTCTGCAAATAAATTAGCGCCTATAAGGATCGGGCCATTTTCCTATTGCTTTTATATGGCCGGGGCGCCACGGCAACGGACGACAATGAGCGAAGTGTTCGGACCAAGCGAGACGTTCCGTCGCTAGAGCATGTTCCAGTGAATTTGATGCACCGACTTACTTCACCTCTCCCCGCAGGCGGGGAGAGGTGAAGTGGTGTCGTTGCGTCGATGTCACCGGAACATGCTTTAGGGCGCAGGTCCGGTGCCCGACGGCGTCCGAAGCACGATCCACACCGTCATGTCCCACGCATTGCGGATGCCGGCGAGAAGCAGGGTCAACAGCGCGGCGGCGATCAGATTGGCACTTGCGGCGGACTGCACGAGCAGCAGAACCGCCGATACCAACACGAGTACATGTCCGAGCGTCGGGATCAGCGCGTAGAACATCCGGTCGATCAAATCCACGTTGAAGCTGTGGCGAATGATGATCTGGACCAATATTCTTCCGCAATAGATCGAGCCCGCCAGCCCGCCGGCTCCCAGCAGGCCGCCGAGGCTCCGCCAGCTATGGCTCGGAATGGTGACCACCAAGGACGTGAACAGAACTGACGTGAAGTGCACCACGGTCGGCGTAATGAACGCCTTCATCGGGGCGCGGTGCTCTTCCTTGAAGATGCTCGAGCCGATCGAGGCCGCGACGAACGTCAGGCCGACCAGCGTCGCCGCCGCCGTGCCGGCGAGAACATAGAAATCGTGCCAATCGTGAAGCAGCCCCGCGAGCGGACCCGGCATATCGATCTACCTGCAATAACCCGATCGCTCAGGCGTAGTTGAAGAGCGCCATGAATCCGAAATCCATATGTAGCTGCTGGTGACAGTGGAAGAGCGTCGGCCCGGGATTATCGGCCACGAAGTCGAATTCGAGCTCCTGGAAACCGCCCAGCATCACCACATCTTTGATCACGCCCCCGGTCGGCTTGCCGCCGATGCGCGTCAGCTCGAAGCTGTGCCGGTGCAGGTGCAGCGGGTGGATGTCGTCGCTGGCGTTGCGGAATTTCAGGCGGTAGCGGCGTCCGGCCTGCACCGTATACACCGGCTTCATGGTATCCATCGAGAAGGCTTCGCCGTTGAGGGTCCACTGATTGAAGCCATTGAGCGCGGCGTTGCGCTTGACCACGGTGATCTCGATCGTCTCGTCGGGCGAGGCCGGGGCAGCATTGGCGATGCCGAATCGCGCGTAGTCCCAGCGGAACGGTTTCGGCTTGCTCCATTGCGGCTTGCCCTTCTGGTCCGCGTATTCGACGACGATACCCATCCCATGCCGCCGGTCGTCGTCGCTGAGATCGCCCAGCACCCACACGCCGGGGTGATTCATCTGGACGAGCGCCGAGACGCGCTCGGCGTTGCCGAGCCAGAGCACCGGCACGTCCGCCGGCGTCGGCACGGAATTGCCGTCGAGCGCCACGACGCGGAAGACGTGGCCGGGCAGCGCGAGACTGCGCGTCTCCGTCGCGCTCGCATTGAGCACATGGAGCAAGATCCGCTCCCCCCGCTTGACGCGGATGGGCTCGCCATGACCAAGCATTCGGCCGTTGATGGCGAACAGGTCGTAGCCCACCTCGAAGCCCTTGGTTTTTTCGGGCGCTTCCTCGTCGGCCGCCTTCCCCATCTGTTGCAGCTCGGCAAGGGGCGCGCCGGCGAGCGCGTCGATCGCCATGTCGCCGCCGCGGCTGAAGGTCGGCGCGAACTCCTTCAACACCAGAAAGACTTCGCGGTCATAGGCGCCGGGATTGTCCTTCGGCTCGATGTAGACTGCTCCGGCCTGGCCGGTGTAAGTGCCGCGGTTCAGATCGCCCCCGGCCGCCACATGCGTGTGATAAAATCGCAGGCCCGAGGGTTTCGGCACGAACGCGATCCGGAGCATCCCGTGCGCCGGCGCGAACGGCGAGCCTTCCTCGGCGGCGCCGTCCACGTCGCTCGGGATCATCTGCCCGTGCCAATGGACCAGCTCCGGCGTGTCGGTGTCGTTGTGAATATCGACGACGACCCGCTGCCCTTCCTTGAGCCGCAGCAGCGGTCCCGGAAACTGGCCGTTATAGAGGGTGGTGGAGACGATGTGGTCCGGCGCCAGCTCGACCAACCCGGTCCCGATGCGCAACGTGTAGTCCGCCTTCTCGGCAGCGGCGTCGCCGGCCGCCCGGACGGGGCGCGGCACCGCGCCGATCAGCGGCACCAGTCCGGCGACCTTGAGCAGGGAGCGGCGATCGATCATCATGGCTGCAAATCCTCCCGCCGATGCAGATAGAAGGCCATTGACTTCATCGCCGGCGGCCCACCCCTGATCACAAATCAAACAAGCTCTCGAGCCGCCCTTTAATGGCGACTCTAAGCGACAGCGTTGTTTCGCGCCATTGTCGGCTCGGCATTGTCGCTCCTTGCATCGTGAAGCTAAGGCCGCCGCACGGGCCGCGTGTGCGCAACCGATTTGCGGTTGCAATCGCGTGAGTGAATTAGCTGTGGATGTCGTTTTTTTATTACTGCATCGAATCGGGTATTTGAATACCTATACATTTAACACCCGTTCTGGGTCATCCATCTCTGCGTCATCTATCGACGTCCAGTCTCAGGAGGGCGATCATGAAGAAGCTGCTGCTTGGAACGGGCATGTCCGTCGCGATGGTGATGGGCGCCGCGGCTGCCGATTTGCCGTCTGCTCCACAGCCGGTCTTCACCAAGGCCCCGCCGCCTCCCGTCGCGAGCTGGGGCGGTTTCTATGTCGGACTTAACGCTGGTTACGTCGACCCGTCGGGTTCGCTGGTGGACACTGACGCTACCATCCTTTCGACCTCCACGTTTCCCCCGAACGCAACGGCTCTGGCTCTCGGAGCTACTTCTGAGATCGGCAAAGGCAGCGGCGCTTTCATCGGCGGTGCGCAAGCGGGCTGGAATTACGTAGCCTCGCCAATTCTCCTCCTCGGCGTTGAGACGGACATCCAAGGGAGCGCTCTTCGCGAGAATGGAAGCGTGTCCAGCTTATCTCAGGTCGCCGGAGGAGGAGCATCTGCCGTTTGGCAAACCCAGATCACGGCGTCCCGCAGCCTCGACTACCTCGGAACATTGCGCGGACGCATCGGCGCGACGTTCACCCCCGGCTGGCTACTTTATGTGACCGGTGGCTTGGCTTACGGGGGTGTCAATTCAAATACCACGATCACCGAAGGAGGCGTCACCGGCCTTCCGCCGGCCGCGACCGTTGCAGGTTCTTTCTCCGGGACCCGTGTTGGCTACGCGGTAGGGGGCGGCGCGGAATGGAAGCTTCTTTCCAATTGGAGCGCCAAATTGGAGTACCTCTATTACGATCTGGGCTCGGTGACGTATTCGAATGGCACCCTTGCATACAACATGGGTCCGACCCCATTTCCTGGCCTTGAAATCGCATCGATCGCTTCGAGTTCGTCGACCCGCTTCAACGGCCAGATTTTCCGCGCGGGCCTGAATTACAAGTTTGATTGGGGCGGGCCCGTCGCCGCCAGATATTGATCGCCGAAACTTTGGTGTCTTCACTTCAGTGGTTGGTGCCCGATTCAGAAACAAACGCCGTTTGGTCGAGCCGAGATTATTGGGATTTGCCGTTGGTGGCCCGTCCCGGCGTCGCAACCGAGATGAACTTCGTTGCTTGCAGCACGCCGAGGCCGAACGGCGTCGGGATTGAGACGCGGAAAGGCGCCAAAATGCGCGTGTTGGCGATCGGCGCCAGCCAAACCTCCATCTCCTTGAGTTGCGCCAGGTATTTGATCGCCGCCCGCCCCGGGTTGTAGCCCGCAATGGGGACGAAATACATCGCGCAGACGACGGCCGGCCCTTGGTAGCCTTCCTCCGCCTGGACGCTTTCCATGCGCTTGAACTCGCGCCGCACCTCAAAACGCATGAGGCCCTCGAAGATCGCCGTCGCGCCATGGCAGGCCTGCGGACCGACCGGATCGCCGGTTCCGTCGACGCGGACGAGCGACGCGGTCAGCGGATCAGTGACCCCATGATAATGGGCGTCGGTAAGCGGCACGCGGTCTGGGCTCGGCGGCTGGGGCGGGGTGACCTGCTTCACCGTGCCTGCGCCAAAGGCGATGTTGATCCGGTCGGGATTGCCGCCGTTGGTGATGGTGACCTCATAGCCCGCCGTGACGGGGCGGCCGCCGACCACTGAACCCGACGCGCCGCCGACGCCTTTCCCGCTGCTGAAAAGCCGCACGACACCCGCGGTGCTGCCGTTCACGCCGATCTGGTATTGATCGTCGCCGATCGCGACGAACGATGATCCCGTACCGATGGGAATGCCGGACAAGCTCGCCGTGTACCAGGCCTTGAGCTGCCCCTGGGCGTGCGCCCGATCGACCACGCCGAAGATGAACGTCACCGCCGCGCCTGCTGCCGCGACGGCGCGAAGCGCGAGGCGGAATGAAATCACGAACGAAGCCATTCTTTCCACATCCATGAACGCCGACCGGTAGAAAGGCATTGCCCCGAAGCACGGGCGCGAGCGCCTATATTGCGCGTCACTCCGGCGACCCCGCCATGCGAAGAGCACGTCCCTGCCTGTGACATGCAAGGCACCGCGGCATCGGGCCTTGGCGCCCGCGGGTGAGGTGTGGCGGCAAGATACGCGAGCGGTATTTTTTTTCGGCAAGAAACCGGCGTCCTGTCCCCAGAATCTTTCTGACGACCGCGCGTGCTGAAGGCCGGCGTCGCTAGCCGTCAGATTAGCAGTCGGGAACGGCGAACACCGCGGCCAGGCACAAAGAGGACTTCGGGACAATGGCTTCCGCGACGCCACGGATGGTGTAGGCCAGCATCATCACTACGTCCGGTGAGCAATTGGCTGCTAGGTCTTGCCCTTCACCATCAAGATGGTCATGCCCTTCACTTCCATGCCTTGCGGCACGATGGTCACGCCTTGGCTGTCCCCATTCGTATAGACGTTCAAGCCAGCCGTAAACACGTTGCCGTTGATTTTCGCCTCTATGCGGCCGGAGATTGCGTTACCGGAAACGCTTCCGCTCAGACTGCGGGTAGCCGTTTGCGCGGTCCAGCTTCCCGAAAGGGAACCTCCACGCGATTGCACGTTGGCACTCGCGTCCAATTTATAACTGTCGCTTGCGCAGCGCAGTTGCTGTTGAAAGGAGTTGCCGCCGTCGCCGACCGAATAGCTGGCGCGGCAGCGAATGCGTTCGCTCGAACCGTCCTGCAAATCCACTCGTCCCTCGCCCGACCAGGACCCGGCCAGGTTGGTGAACAGCGGCGACTGCGCATGGAGCGAAGGCGCGGATAAGCTCAGAGCGGCTGCCAAGGCGCCGCCGGCAAGCGCATACGCGCCTGGCCTCTTCGGTTGCGTCCGCATGGTCCCTCATCCCCGTCTGTCTGGCCGCTACTTTGGCAAGCGCATGGGCCCGCGCACTTGTATTCATTCCCATTTCTGGAGGCTATGCCGCAGGTGACGACCTTGGCGAATTACAAATCGGTAATAGCAAATACCGGTGCGCGTGGGTATCCGAGCAAAATATCGTAGACCTTTGCGGATCTGCATCGTACGGCCGAAAGGCGATGCGGCCGAAAGTTGTGGTGGCCCTCGCGTCCGCATTTCTTGCACGCGACGACGTGGGATTCGAGCTTGCCGAATAGGTCAGCGGAGTTTTTCCGGGGAAGGGTCGTGGCGGAGGGCATGGCGCGGGTCGCAGCGGCGACGGGCGCAGGCCGGCTAGTCATTCAAGAGCGCTCTTGGTCCGGTGGTCCGCGTCGAGGGTGCCTCTAGCGGGCGACTGATCAATTAGTTTTATGGAGAATAAAATTTCTGTATTAGGCAATCCTTTTCAGCCCTCGTTTAAAACATTCCCTTTGGCCGAAAGGTGCCGTCCTGATTCTTGCCCAAGCGTCCTAAGTTGGGGTTCCGGTGATAAAGATCACAGTTGCATTTGATGTCTTTACGCCGAAAACTGCTCTTCGAGCGCGTTGCGCTCACAATCGAACAGGAGGAAACGATATGAGAACATTTGCTGTATTACTGATCCTGATGGCCTCCGTCTCGCAAAGCGCTCTGGCGGAGACCATTACGCATAGGCATCACCACCGCGTAAGCCTGCCGTGGTGCGGGGGAGGCTCGGTCACTCGGCCCTGCGAGTGTCATGCCAGCGAACTGTGTCCAGTCGGCCGTTATTGCGATCCCGTGGGCGGCGTCTGCTACTGAGCGTCATGTGAGTTCGAGGCCGCTTCAGTTGGCGGCCTCGTTTATTTCGTTTGGGCCGTGAAGGGTACGGCGCAAATGAGGGTCGGTAGGCAGGGCGCGACGAAACCGATATGGCCGAAGGCTCGGTTGGCACGCCGAGCCAAGAGCGGGTACGCGGCCAGCCCCAGGGCGGCTCGAAAGGCCCGGCCGTTCGGCCCGCGTTGGCGTCGGAGCACGTCGAGCTTGCCGATCAGGTCGGCGGGGTAGGGAGCCGTCACGGTCAGCAATTCTTAGTTCCTACCACTTCCCGTGCACGCGGCGGAATCGTCGAGGTAATCAAGATTGAAACAATTATTATGCCAAGAGCCATCAAAATATCGCCAACCGCGGCTATCGATTGGGCTCCCATTGGGTGACCGCCGGCCGTAAAGCGCGGTGCCGTAAGACGCGGGGGGGTAATGGTGCCGCCGGTATCGCACAGCTTGGATTTCCGGGGCGATGCCGGCCGTTAGCGATTGCCCGCCGGGAAAGGCCAGGGCTTGGCCCGTCGTCAATGCCATTATCGAAGCGCCGGCAAAGCCGGCAAGAATTGCCAACTTGCGCATGTTACGATTTCCTCCTCATGGCACCGCGGCGTCGCTGCGCAGCAACGAACGCTCTCTTTATTTGGTTGAGCCTCGCGCTGCCGCGGTTCGGCCACGGTCAGTCGCCCGTTTGCACAACGCCAAACGCCGATTGAAGTTCCGGAAAAATTCTAGCGGCCCCGCCAGCGCCGTGCGCCGGGCTGCCCATGGCTCTGGCGAAGGTCCCCGCCGGGAGCGCTCGGTAAATTCCCTCCTGCTCTTAGCGACGCGAAAAGTGCGAAGTTGGGAATCAAACCAAGTGACACACACCGCGGATAACCGATGAAACAGCAACAGGACGTTTTCACGTTGGCTGAGAGTATCCGCGCCGAAGGCAAGCTTTGCCGGAACATGCGCTAGAAATTGAAATGCCGGATCGGCAACCCGAGCTGTGCGCGACCGACCGGCGCCCAGAAATTCTCGAAGAGCGCCGAGGGATGCGTACGATACATCTGCGTGTCGCGGAGGTAGCGTTCCATTCGGCTGCCCTTGCGCGTCACCGCAGCACCGGCGGTCTTGAACAAAAGCTCGACCGCATCGCATGCCATCCGGCCGGCCTGTTGCAGCATGGCCCACAGCCGCAGGTTCTGCTCCACAGTGATCAGCGTTCCGTCGACCGCCCAGCGCTGGCACATTTCCATATAAATCTCGCCGCCGCGGATCATGAGATTCTCGGCCGCATCCGTCAGAACCGTCGCCTGCCCGAGCGCGCGCTGATAATCCTCGTGCTCCGCGCGCGGGACGATCGGCGGAAAGTTGGTCTTTTTCGTCCGGATGATGTCTTCGTACTCGTCGAGCGCGGCCTTGGCCGCGCCGATGACCGGCGTGATCAGCGACATGTGATAGGGGCCGGCCACGCGCCCGAGATACATCGGATTGCCGTGCAGCCGGGTCCCCGGAGTGCCGTCGCGCATATCTTCCGCGCGGGTGAATAGGCCTTGCATCGGAACCGCGTGGTGTCGCGGGACGAAGGCGTCATTGATCTCGACGCTATGCGAGCCGCTTGCGCGCATGCCGAACGTTTGATCGCCGCCCCAGTCGTCAAGGATGCGCAGCTTGTCGCGCGGCACCGCGACGCAAAAAGTCTCCGGCGGTCCGTCCGCGGTCGGCAGTCGGGCGCCGCAGACGAGATGCGTCGAGTAAGGAATGCCGGAGCAGAAGTCCCACAGACCGCTGAGCCGGTAGCCGCCTTCGACCGGCGTGAGCACGCCG
Organism: Xanthobacteraceae bacterium; assembly: GCA_052148715.1. Lineage (GTDB taxonomy): Bacteria > Pseudomonadota > Alphaproteobacteria > Rhizobiales > Xanthobacteraceae > JBKQHQ01. The sequence continues at coordinate 44,586 of JBKQHQ010000251.1, forward strand.
TTCGGGGGGACGCGATGGGGCGCGGCGAAGTGCCCGTCAGATCCAAACAATTCGCGCTGGGCCTGCTCGGACCAATGCGACGCAATCAGGAACGGATGCGACGCGCACAACGTGAGACACCACCCCGCGGATGGGTGCCCATGCGAGACTTCGAGCATGGCTTTGTAGAAAGTCGGGATGTCGAACTCGTAGCCGCCGAACATGCGTGGCTGCACGGTGCGATAGAGGCCGGCGGTCAGGAACGCTTGGTGTAGCTCCTGCGAATAGCAGCCGCGCTCGTCGTTTTCCGCCTGCTGCTGGCGCAACAGCGGCTTGAGTGCCGCCGCGCGCGCGATTAATTCTTGCGGCGTGAGGTTAGGTTCCGGAACCGGCAGCACGGTGCGCCTGGCTCGTTGTTCTGCGAGGGTGACCGCCATTTGCGTTTCCTGGAGCCGACAGTGGACCGCTTAAACTATCCGCCCCAGGCGCCCTTGGCCATGGCGTGATAGCTGAGGGGCGCCCGGACCGGCCGGGTCGTTCGGCCAGCGGAAAGGCCGGGCGGGTCGCTCCAAAGCCTTTGCCGGCTACCGTCTTCCCGCTCCTCAGGGGTTGTGGCAGAGTTCCCGCACTGGATGATCCCGGGGGAGGGGGCAAACGTATGCGCATCCTCGCGGCCTTCGCTTTCGCTATGATGCTGGTCTGGGCCGGCGTTGTGCCAGGACAATGCCGACAAGCGCGTGGCGCTGGTGATTGGCAATGACCGCTACACCAATTTGCCAGCGGATCAGCAGTTGAGGAAAGCCGTCAACGACGCGCGCACTGTCGGCGACGCACTCGGTAGCCTCGGCTTCGAGGTCATTCGCGGGGACGGGACGCGACGGGCCGGTCCCAGATGCCCATAACTCCCGATGCTCGGAACTAGAAGCCTCTCCTCTTCGCCTTCCGAGATGCTCGCGCGCACATGCTGTCGGCGATGGCGGGCATCTTTTTGCCGGTTTGATCAGAGATTATTCTTGACAGTTGTCGTAATAATGCGCGCCACCTACCGCACAACGGGCGTCGAGCAACTCATACAGCAACGTTGGTAACTAACGGCGTTGAATGTATCGAAGAAGCTGGCTTCTCGGCTCTTACAAACAATAACCTTCCGACGAACAACTTGCTTTTTACGTTTAATGGATGGTGGTTCATTTCTTTGTTCAGCGACGGCATAAGCACGGGCGTCTTTGTAAATGAGATTTTCGCCATTAATACTGGCCAGGGTTAGACCATCGTGCTGTTCATCTATCTTGATGGGTGGATCAAGAGAATCTGTGGTGGAATCCTTTAGTGAAAAGGAAACTAATTCTGCAAGAATATTCTTCAGCCCGGGTCTGAGTAAATCCAAAATACTGCCGGACACTAGTGCTGCCGCCTTATTCAACCGAGACGATATTACGGCCGAAATCGTGAACGTGAGTTGAAAGTTATCAGCTGCCGCAAATCCACGTGGCTGTAGAGGTCCATCGTTGCATTGCTGCTTAACTGACCATAGATATTCGCCAGAATTCCGCGCCTTTGGCTGTCGATCGTCTTCTTTGTTGTGACTGAAGGTAATTAACGGTTGAGTCTCTGCAATCGGGACGTATTTGTGATCAAATTCTTTTTCAATATCAACTGATAAAGTCAAAACGCGTATGTCATCGATGTATTTATTTGCTACATCAATAATTGAGGCCGGAGTAACTTCACCTGTAATAGCTCTTATAACGGAAGTATTATTGATCTTGTCAGCCAGCTCTTTTGCTACCTTAACTTTAAGCCTATCGCTCCAATCCTCTCCGAACAGTCCGCGCGAAAACTCCTGAACCGCAGATTTTTGGATTGCGATGCAATTAACAACTAAATCGTACCGCGAATTGCGAAGGGCGGGCGGAAGTTGTGAACGAGGTTTCAACTCGTCCTTATCGAGATTTTTCGCGAGCAGGTCCTTTATCTTAACAACAATCCTATCGACTGTAATGTGCTTATCATCATTTTGACTGGGCTCGGAGGCGCTTTGTGCAACCGCGACCTGAGCCCCGACAACAAGTGCGACAACGGCAGAGAAAAAAGCAAAAAGCCTAACCATTATCACCCCAACGCTTACCACGAGGGCAGGCTGCTTCACCACAAACGTGGAAGCAAGCGGGTCGGATATCACGATTACGCGACATTGACCGACCATGTATGACGGCGGGACGCGGCGGAATGCGGATTGAGAGCGAGTATCGGTTTTTGAGAACGACCGGCCTACTTCTGATTTGGCGCTGAGCCCTTGTCGTGGAAGTAGTCGGGTTTGCCGGTCAGCAGCTCGGTCACCGCGTCAACCTCCTCGACCATGGCATCGAGGCAGCGCACCATGCCGGACTTTGGCCGATGCATGCGCCTGGCGGCGATCGCCCTCCAGCCGGCAAACGCGGATTGCCTCCAGCAGCTTTTCGTGGCCAAAGAGCATGAAGGCGATTAGAACAAAGGACGAACACCGAGTCAAGTCGGTCCCATAGCGGCACCGCGCCGCGCACGCCGACCGCATTTCCACATGAGCTATTTCTTGCCAATACAGGGCTCAAGAACGCTTGCGGCGTGGTCAAGGAGCTTTTGAATTCGTCGGAGATGATCCAGTACAGCCGCACGAGCCAGGTCGTCCGGTTGATGGATTTTGACGACTGAGCCAGCTAACACGGCAACGATAACATCTGCCCAATCTGCGTCTGATAATTCGGCCGCAAGGACTTCCTTGTGGTTGTCCCACTCGGTGAGTGGAAAGCCGATCCCCGACAAGGGCATCATTTTTGTATTGATGGTTGCGTCAATACTTGCTGAAAGTTGCATAAGATTGTAGCGGATCAACCTGGCTGCAGTCCTGATTTGGTTGGTACGGGCCAATTTCGCTCTAGTCTCGTCCGCCTTCTCTTTTCTCACGGCAAGAAAATAATTAGCTCCGGTCGTGATGATAGCGCCAACCAAAACGCCAAGAAATCCAACGAATGCGGGCTCAAGATCGGTAGCCACCACTCAATCTCCCGCGACCTTCACCTAACAGCGTTCCCAATAGCCATCAGCGCAGCGCGTCCCGCCTCTGTCAACGAAAGCTGCCCCCCGTATCGCGCGCCATCAGTCCTTTGACGAGCGTCGCGGTGACGACTTCGCGGCTGATGTTCGCGGCCTCGGGGTCGATACTTGAGCTTAAGTTCGGGTACTCTTCCGCCTGCGTACCTCGTCCACAAAGCGTCTCGCCGGCCATTTCCATACGTGGTCCAAGAACAGCGGATCGCTGCCGCCTGCGTTGGCAACCTCGATCGAAGCCAACAGCAAGCCAATCCTTAGCTTCTCATCTGCGATGCTTGCGAAGAAAACATTCTCGTCGTCCTGCTTCCAAGGGGTCAACCAGGAACGGCGGCTCTTTAATGAGACGCCGCTATTGTCGAGGATCATTCGCTCGGGGAAAATTAGACGCGTAAGGTTCAAGTGAAACAGAGCCCAAAGTCGGCTCGAATGTACCTTGATGCTGTCCCGGGCCGCCATGAAATCCCCCGCCGTCGCCCCCACTATACGACAAGGTTCGCTAAAACACACTAACATAACCACTGGCTGGGTGTCGGCAGGCGCGGCGGAATGAGGGCGGATGGTCGGGGGCCGGGCGGGCCATAGCGTTCACGGCCTCGTGACTGAACCAAGTTGGGGTGCATGCGAATTTGAAGGGCTAGGAGCGTTTTCGTTTTCCCCTCGCTCTTTAGAGGCCCTGGCACCCCCGACACTCCTCATGCCAGGCCTCTTTAATTCATAGCGCAGTCCGCCTATTTTTCCGCGCTTAAATCGCATTAGATCGCTGATGCTGCGTTTTTCTCGCGCAGGCCGCTACCTATATATCGCGCGGTAGTTTGTCCCATTCGTCCCGGTGAGGTTCGGCTGCTCCGAAATTAAATCCCGGCATGGTCGTCTTCTGGGTCGGATGGGCGTCTCTATATTCCCGCTCCAGCTGGTTCGCCTTGGCTTGCGTCAGCACATAGAACTGGTCCGGTTGGCGCCCGCTTCCCGGGCCGGCCAGTGAGCTCAGCAACACAAGAATATAAAATAGGTTCTCATGCTCCTCTTTCGGCTTCACCAGCCAAGCGGATTTTGACGACAACCCCTTCACATCCACCCAAAACTGTTTTCCTTTCGGCGTGCCTACCATCAAATCGGCGACGGGGGTGCTGTTGCCCATAGTAAAGGAGACGGTGTGGCGATATCGTTCCGGGCTGCTTCGTGCTTGTCGAGATCGGCCGCTCGGTTCAGATACACGTGGTCGCCGGCAAAGGTTATACAGGCCATCGTCAGCAGCATGGCGGCGACGGTGTAGCGCCATCCCCACCACAGCGCTCGCCAGTTCGACGTAAGCCATGACACCCCGACGAACTTAACCCCTTCCATGGTCAGCGCCATGGCTAGCGTCTTGTCGGGATGGGCAGCGAAGATTTCAACGAGTCCTTCAACGCTGAACCAAGCAGCGAAGCCGCAGAGGCTCATTGAGCCGGCGTACATTATGAGATTGCGGGGGAGCTTGCGAGCCGGCAACAGGGCCGGCTCGGGTTTTGGACGATAACGTTTACGCCATTCGCTATCTGTCACGAGCGATATCCTAGGCGTGCTCGGCTTCGTCCAAGTGTTTCGTGATCAGGCGCCCCAGAGTGTTTAGCTCTTCTGGTTCGAAGACTTCACGTAGGGTGAGGGATAATTCATCTGGCGCCAAAGCTTCAAGCGCCTTCTCAAGTGCAGATTTGTCGTGATTATTGTTTGTTGTCTTTGGGGTTCGTCCTTTGCGGCTCCCTTTTTTCGTAAGTAGACTGTTGGCACTGCGAATACTCAGCTTGCCATCGTTGCCCAAATTAGCAACGCGTTGCTGATTTTCTATCTGGGCGAGCTTGTCTTTATTTTTCGCCAGCCTCATGTACAAGGTGGCTGTCGTTTGTGGAATTTTTGGGCAATTGTCCGTGAGCCAATCCGACCATTTTCCATTAGCGTCAGCCTTGGCTTGGTTCAACAGTTCGCCTGCCTTGATGGCGTGTTGGAGTGATGTTTTATACCCGTCCAGTTGGGCGGCAACTGCGGCTTCATGGGCAGCGATGATTTTTGCGGCAAGCGACGGCGGCTCAACAAGGTCGATTGGAGCCCGGGTTGATCCTTCAGCAGTCAGGGTCGGGACTATGCTCATCGCTCCCTCCCCTCGACCATCGCCCGCAACGCGGTCTCGCATTCGCTTCGGAGCCAACGGCTTGAGTTCGGGCCGATCCGGACCGGACGGGGATATCGGCCCTTGCGAATGCCGCGATACAGCGTAGCGGGGTCAATTGGTTTGGTGCCGCCGAAGAAGCCGCAGACCTCGGTGCGGTCTAGGAGTTCAGGTGGGTTTTGCATTGTGTGTCACCTCGTTTGCGGGTGACAACATGCCTCGCGAGCAAAGCCGATTGTAAGCCAAATAAATGGGGAGCTTATTTATCGTTAGCCTTGCGCGACGCATTGTTGGACTTACGCATCGCAGTGACGGCTTGGCGAACGGTTTGGGTGCTCGTGCAGAGTGCCGAGGCGATATCCTCGAATGCCTGTTCCGAGTTGCCAGGGTGATGCTCATAGGCAAGCGCTGCTGCAACGGTTTGTGCAAACCGCTCTGACTTCTTAGGGCGACCACGACGACGGGGAGTTACCTTGACACGGTCATTGGTGATCATCTCAGCAAGGAGATTGAGCGCTGCTGCATCGGGTATGTGACCTTCGGAGATTATTGCAGCAAGTGGCCTGAGATCGCCGTGATAGAGCCATCGAAGAACGGTAGCCGTCGCGCCTACCTTGCATTTTCGGTTCGCACGAAATCAGTTCATCGCCGTGATGACATGCGCAATAGATCGACCGTCACGGATGAGAGCAACTCCAGCCCTGCCGGCAAGGCCTTGACGTGCTGGAACTATTGCGGATCGTCGAAGCCCTGAAGGGCGATCCACGCGCGGTATTCATGGACATTATTGTACGTCGAGGCGGGACAAAAACGCGGATCAGGCGCCCCCGATGACACTTACCACGTAACCCGATGCGATTTACCGAACGTCGGCCAAAATGGGTCCACCGCACGGATTGCGGATATCATCTCCATAGCGATATCAGTGGGCAATTCATTGAGTGCAGCGCCGGCATCCGTGATTTGAAGGTCGTCCTCCCATTCGTCGAGGTCATCGGGATCGGGCTGTGTCGAGCCAATCCGATTTGAGCCGACAACCCCGCTTCCAAAATCGGTCGTCTGATAGAGCAACTTGCTGACGCCGCGACGGGGCCGAATTACCCTGAGCGCCAAGAGAAGGACGACGACTTTCCGCCTCGAAGAAAGGCCCGCGTACTTATCCGTGAGTAGCTTTTGTTGTGAAGGTAGCCCATGCTCAAAAGTGCCTGGGGCCCATTGGACGTGCAGCATGGGCGTCGGCCATGGCGACGGTGCCGTACCGACATTCTCTGGGCCAACATCTTCTTCTACTATGAGTTCGTACAACATCCACTCCATCACCTCAGCTTGGCTGTATGGGTCGATGTGGCGGCGCACAGCGTCCAGCCCAATTGCTGTGGTCATCGCGTAGCAGTGTGCCGCTAGCAATCCACGCTCGACTGATCCGCTCTTGAACTGCCCGGCATCGAAGGTCAGGAGGGGTAGCGACATCACGTCGTCCAACGTCGGTCTAATTGCTCAATCAAATGGGCGATCGAGTAACGGCCTTTGCGACCGCACTTCTCGCAAGAGACGTTGAGGTACTCGAGCTTGCCGACAAGATCGGCGGGGGTTATGGAGCCTTCGCGGGGCATGGTTAGCCTGTGAGGCTTGCTACCTGATTGTCTTCCAAGAGATATTTTTTCGCGTCGGCCTTTATTATACCGTCAAGGTAAGCTCTTGGATTGGCGCCT
>JBKQHQ010000252.1:0-10336 GCA_052148715.1 Xanthobacteraceae bacterium
CGAGAGAGGGGGTCTCTTCATATAACTCTTTTTTGTTTGTATCGGTTCAAGTCCATGAGCAGTCGCGTGCGCGAGGGATCCATGAGCAGGCCGCGGTTAGGCTCGCGGCTCTCCGGCTGAAGGTGCCGGCCGATGCCGGTCGCGACAATGATCCGGCGCTCGCCGATCAATGAAACAACGCGGCCGGTGCGCGTATGTGGAAGTTGCGGCGTCGGCCCTTCAATTGGAACGAGCCGGCGCTCACCGAAGAGGAGCGGCGCGAGCTTGCCCGCCTTGACGCCCGGCTCGTCGCCGAGCACAGCGCGATCGCGGCGGCCGAAAGGCGGGCGCGCCCGGGACGGATCGAAACGTTCGCGGCAAGCGGATTGAGTCCCAACTCCACTTGTTGACCGGTAGCCCGCGCCGCGTCGCCGACTGTCTCGAGAGGGCGAAAAAAGAGCAAATATTCACCGCATATCATGCGTAGATTGCTGTTGCCTCTGCGGCGAATAGGCGTCATAATCGCCGCAAATGGTGCGGAGAATAACAACCTATATCCATGAATCAAAAGACTGGCCCCGCTTCCATTGGCGCGAGCCGGAGCTCACAAGGCCGCTCGCTGCTGCGCGTCATCAGCAGGGGCGGCTGATCGGGCGGATGGAAGCGCTCGGCTTTAATCTGCGCGCCGAGGCCACTCTGCAAACCCTGACCGAGGAGGTGGTCAAGTCAAGCGAGATCGAAGGCGAAGTCCTCGACCGGCAGCAGGTGCGCTCCTCGATCGCCCGCCGTTTGGGAATGGATATAGGCGCGTTGGCTCCGACCGACCGCCACGTTGAAGGCGTCGTCGGAATGATCCTCGACGCCACCGAGAAATACGACACCCCGCTGACTGAGGACAGGCTTTTCGGCTGGCACGCCGCCTTATTCCCTACGGGACGCAGCGGCATGGCGAAGATCACCGTCGGCGCATGGCGCAAAGCCCAGTCCGATCCTATGCAGGTCGTCTCCGGTCCGATGGGCCGCGAGCGCGTGCATTACGAAGCGCCGCCCGCTAAACGCCTAAAAAAAGAAATGAAGCTCTTTCTCGACTGGTTCAACAGCGAGACGACAATTGATCCGGTGCTCAAAGCCGGCATGGCGCATCTGTGGTTCGTTACCATCCACCCCTTCGATGACGGCAATGGCCGCATCGCTCGTGCCATCGCGGACATGGCGCTTGCGCGGTCGGAGACGAGCGCGCAGCGATTCTACAGCATGTCCGCCCAAATCCGGAAAGAGCGCAACGCCTACTACGACATTCTCGAAGCCACACAGAAAGGCGGCATGGACATCACACCCTGGCTGACATGGTTTCTCGCTTGCCTCGATCGTGCCTTCGAGGGCGCAGAAACGATCCTGGAGGCCGTACTCACGAAAGCCCGCTTCTGGGAAAAGCATTCCGGCGCCAGCTTCAACGATCGGCAACGCAGCGTGATAAACCGGCTGCTCGACGGGTTCGCGGGTAAACTTACCTCTTCCAAATGGGCCAAACTCGCCAAGTGCTCACAGGACACGGCTCTGCGCGATATCGATGATCTCATCCGGCGCGACGTCCTGACCAAAGACGCCGCAGGCGGCCGGAGCACCAGCTATTCGCTTGCTTCTGTTTAAGATCCCATCCTTGCCCGCCGGCTCAATGTTTTTCTGCGCTCCGATGCTCGGAGCGTACTCTATTGTCTATCTAAACCTTTCGATCACGGATCGGGCGTAGCTGTCTAAAGGTTTCTAATTCTTTATGGACGAACTTGACGACGAGCTCTTCATGATCCTGATCAAAGCCTTCCGGCTGAGCGACATCCTGGGCATCCATCGGTCAGCTCAGCCCGCGGTTGCTATTGCACGTAGATGAGAACTGTGGCCTTGCCGCCGCACCACGCGACGATCGCTCGCCTCCAAGATTTCCGCGCTTGATCCTGGATTCCCGGATATGATTCGATCGACCCTTCACCCACTTGTCGTCACTTGTCGGAGGAAGCGATGCCCAAAGCCAAAACCAAGGCCATGCCAAGCCTCCTGCCGTGCCCCTTCTGCGGCAGCGATGCGGACTACCAAGTCAGCCCCGCCATCGACCACAAGGAGCGCGCCCACGAATTCGTGCGCGGCTACTGCCTCAAGTGCGGCGCCAGCCGCGGCGTCATCGTCGCCGTCAAGGACCGGAGCCCCGGACGTGAGCTCCGCGCCGCCGTCGAAGTCTGGAATCAAAGAGTTGCTCCAGCCGAAGCCAAACTCCCGAGTAAGTCGCCTAAAAGCCGGGCGAAGCGCGCCAAGTGATTGTTTCCCGGCCCGCCGCGTGGCTTCCACGCCGTCCAGCGAAGGCGGCGGGCTCGGTCTTGTTGGACGCGACAACGCTCGCTCATCCTTCAACCTCGCGTGCCAGGTGCCCCTGCGTATGAAGCAGACCTGGTGCTGCAAGTTTGGCCCGGAACGGACTCAGGTTCACTGACACCGATCGGCCGGGTGCTTCAAGCACGCCGGCGGCTCTTGCTTGTGCTGCTTACTTCGCAGCGTCCGGCCGGTCGCCCGCAGGTGATGGCGGTGGCTGACCTTGGGGGTGGCGGGCCAATCGGGCTGAATGTCGAGTGCCATGGCCGGGGTGGATACGGCAACCGACGCGATGACGACCAAGGCCAGTCGGAGACGTAGTTTCATCGATATATCCCCCTCTTTTTGGACGACCTTGCCCCTGCCGCGCGGTCCGTCTTGTTGATCGCAAGAAATGACTGCGTACTCAGGCTTGCACGACTATCAGTTCCGCTCGCGGCGATGCAACGATTTGAATTTCACAATCAACACACGGCGCCCCGCTCCCAGAGAGAGCGGGCGCGACCAATGCAAATCGCGTGCCCGGCAAAGGCGCTCCGGGCGATCGTCCGCATGCGACGAACGTCGAAAATGTCGCGATTGGTGTACGTACCGCGCGGCAAGCGTAATCCACTTGCGAGCGATTCGTCGATCTGCGAAGCGCAAAATTTCCAGACGCTGCCGAAAGCGCAACAGGCAGCCCGACACGCATCTTTTCTACCACGCCGCGTGCGAGCGGCGCGCTTACGCCGCTCGCACCATCGGCATCACTTCGGCGGCAGCACGGCGACCGCCTCGATCTCGAGTAGCGCGCCGTCGCGCGCGAGCTTGGCAATGGCAAGGGTCGTGCTGGCCGGCGGCGCGGACGTGTTGAGATATTGATCGCGCACCTCGCGGAAGATCGGCAGGTGCGCGATGTCGATGAGATAATTGTTGACCTTCACGACATCCGCGAAGGTGGCGCCGACCTCGGCCAATGCGGCCTTCAAGTTCTCGAAAGTCTGCACCGCCTGCGCGCGAAAATCACCGGGGGCGCCGACGAGCTTGCCGGTTTGGTCGAGGCCGAGTTGGCCGGCGAGCCAAATCGTGCGGCCGGGCCCGGTCATCTCCACGACGTGCGAATAGCCCGGCGGCTTGGAAAGAGCTTTGGGATTTAGGAAGCGGATGCTGGAGCTCACGGACATTCTCCTGACGTTGTTTGCTGACGTTGTTCGTGGCGGAAATCGCGGTTGGCGAATTCGGGATGCCTGAAAAATCCGATTGGGAGACGCTCGGACTCGGCTGCCAATGGCGCTGCAGTATGGCAGCGCCGAGGCCTCCGGTAAAATCGCCCGCGTGATCCAAGCGACCGCCGCTTGGCCGTTGCGGGTCGGCGCCTATTGCCGGCCATAGCCCGCAACCTTCCCCGCGGATGCGGTCCTCATACGTCATTCGCGATTTCTGTGTTTGGTGGCGGTATTCTTTGGTTGGGAGGCGCCGCCTACCGCCGGCATCCGTGCGCGGCCGTGTATCGTCCGCGACGTACCCGATCCCCAACGGCAGAGTCCATGCAGGTTGGTCCGGGCGTAGGGGGCTGCCCGTGATCGCTCGCCGCCATCGCACTCCCTCGGGCTACGGCGCCATTGCGCTGTCGCTCGCGGCCATGGCCGGGCTCTCATTGTCGTCGAGCACGGCCTCCGCCCAAACCTTGCTCGAGTCCCTGTTCGGCGGACAGCACGCGGCGACAGCCCCTGCTCCCCCCGCCGACGTGCCTGCTCCAAGCAATGCGAGCTCGGGATCGGCAACCGAGACCGAGCCGCGCATCGTCGAGCGGTCCGCCGGCCAGTCGGTCGCCTATTGCGTGCGCCTGTGCGACGGCCGGTATTTTCCGATCCAGAGCCACGCGGGGGCGACGCCGGCTGATATGTGCCGGCTGTTCTGCCCGGCCAGCAAAACCAAGCTGTTCAGCGGCATCATGATCGATCACGCGGTCGCCAGCGACGGCATCCGCTATGCCGAGATCGCGAACGCGTTTGTCTACCGCAAGCGGATCGTGGCGAATTGCACGTGCAACGGCCGAGACGCTTTCGGTCTCGCTGCCATCGACGTGAAGACCGACCCGACACTGCGCGCCGGCGATATGATCGCCACCGGGAACGGTCTACGTCCTTATCAGGGATCCGACGGCTCACGCCGCGTGGGCCTTGCCGCCGACGCGCCGGCGCTCGGTGCGGCCTCGAGCACGGGCACCATTCACCGCGCTCAGATCGACCGGTAGCGTTGCTGTGTTTGATGCTTACCAGAGTCCCCTCCCCCGCTTGCGGGGGAGGGAGCTAACCGCGATGCCCGTCTTGCCTCGCCGCTGCGCGGCGCCCCGGAATGACAACTGAGAGGCGGGAGAGAAGTCGTCGGCGAGTCACTCGGCGGCGATGCGGACCTCGGGGGCGGCCGCCTTGATGTCGGCATCGACGTGATCCTCGAACTTGAGAAAGTTCTTCTGGAACATGCCGACGAGCTGGCGCGCCGTTTGGTCGAACTCCAGCTTGTCTTTCCACGTCTTCATCGGGTTGAGAAGATGCGGCTCGACACCTTTGACCGACGTCGGCACGCTGAAGCCGAAATAGGGATCGGTGCGGAAATCGACATTCTTGAGCGAGCCGTCGAGCGCGGCCGTGAGCAGCGTGCGGGTGGCCTTGATCGGCATGCGGCGCCCGACGCCGTATTTGCCGCCGGTCCAGCCGGTGTTGACGAGCCAGCAGTCGACCTTGTGCTTGGCGATATAGGCGCGCAGCAGATTGCCGTATTCGCTCGGGTGGCGCGGCAGGAACGGCGCGCCGAAGCAGGTCGAGAACTCGGGCTGCACGCCGACGAGGCCTTTCTCGGTGCCGGCGACCTTGGCGGTGTAGCCGGAGAGGAAATGATACATCGCCTCGGCCGGCGACAGCTTGGCGATCGGCGGCATGACGCCGAACGCATCGGCGGTCAGCATGATGATGTTCTTCGGGTGACCCGCCCGCCCGGTCGGAGACGCATTGGGAATGAACTCGAGCGGATAGGCCGCGCGTGTATTCTCGGTCTTTGAATCGTCGGCAAAGTCCGGGACGCGCGTGTCCGGATCGAGGACGACGTTCTCGAACACGGTGCCGAAGCGGCGCGTGGTGGCGAAAATCTCCGGCTCCGATTCGGCCGACAAATTGATGCACTTGGCGTAGCACCCGCCCTCGAAATTGAAGACGCCGTGCTCGGACCAGCCGTGCTCGTCGTCGCCGATCAGCGTGCGATGCGGATCGGCGGAGAGCGTCGTCTTGCCGGTGCCGGAGAGCCCGAAGAACAAAGCCGCGTCGCCGTGCGGGCCGACATTCGCCGAGCAGTGCATCGGCACGACATTCTGCGCCGGCAAATAATAGTTGAGCGTGGTAAAGACCGACTTCTTGATCTCGCCCGCATACGACGTGCCGCCGATCAGCACGATCTTCTTGGAGAAATCGATGGCGATGATCGTGTCGCTGCGCACGCCGTGGCGTTTAGGATCGGCCTTGAACGAGGGCAGATCAACGATCGTCAGCTCGGGGACAAAGCTTGCGAGGTCGGCGCGCTCGGGCCTGATCAGGAGCGCGCGAATGAACAGCGAATGCCAGGCGAGCTCACAAAAAACGCGGGTCCTGATGGTATATTTTGGATCGGCGCCGCCATAGAGATCCTGCGCGAACAGCTGCTTGCCGCGCGCATGGGCGATGAAATCATCGTAAAGAAGCTTGAACTGATCTTGGGTGATTTTGTTGTTGCCGCCCCACCATACCGTCGTTTCCGTTAACGGATCGCTGACGATGAATTTGTCTTTCGGGCTGCGTCCCGTGTGCACGCCAGTGTCCGCGGCCAGCGGCCCGCCATAGGCGAGGCGCGCCTCGCCGGCGCGGATGGCGTGCTCGTACAGCGCCGGCTCCGTCAAATTCCAGTGAATTGCCGCAAGATCCTTGAAGCCAAATTTGTCGACGCCAAACGCGCCCTTTCGTTCGCCCGCCTTGTGCACCGAAGGTCCTCCACAAAAAAACCCGCAGGCTCTAACCCCGGGCTTTGCGCTTGCTCGTTATCAGGCGGCCCAGCTATCAAGCCCCGCCCGAAGTCGCCCGACCATAGTCGCGATTACCGCACCGATTCAAGAGTGTCGCACGCCGTAGGTTCCTATTAATTCCTTTCGCAACTGCGAAGGAGAAGCCTGTATGCCGTGGTTAATGTCACCTCACGGTTGCGCCCGTGCGGCTTCGGCCAAACCTCTCAACACTTGCCGCAATTCGCCCGCGGACGTGACACGCGTAGCGAACCGCAACCGCAGCGCCGTACGGCCGAGCTGCAACTCGAGCCCCTCCGGATCACATCCGACACAACGCCAATCACCATCGGGAGCGCCCAGGAGCTTGACCGCATAAAGACGCACCGCATCGGCATGGTCGGCGTTCATATGCGCAACGACCTCCGGCTCGGCCGCGACCAGATCCTCGGCGCCGTTGAGATTGGTCAGCAAATCAGGCGGCTTGAGATCGACAATGCGGCCGAACCCGGCGACCAGGTGAGCCCCCTTCAGCGCTACGCTGTAGAAGCCGAAATCGCCGAAGTCCGCGAACACATGGGCTTCCGGCTGGCGATCGAGATAACGTCGGCGCGCGTCCTGGTCCTCTGCCGGGGCCGCAATTCCCATCAGCATCACGCGCGCGCCTTCGAGCGGATCGCCGGGCTTGCGCTCATCAAGCATCAAGGACACCCGCCCATCGACAAGGATGTTCTTGGTATGCAGCGCGAGACGCGACAGGAGGAGGAGCGGCGCTCCGTCGGCGGTGCTCGCTACGTTAACCAGCGAGCAATAGGGGTCACCCGATCCCATCAGGGTCGCGAGCGCGCCGCTGCGGGCTTCGCGCAGCAGCTTCCGGGCGGCCTGTCGAGGGTCGAAATCCGCGGTCGGCTCCATTAATATTACTCCCACTGGCTTTGGGCGGGCTGCTCGCAAAGTGATGTCACAGTTGCCGGCGCTGCGCGGACAGCATAAAAGGGGTTTGTGGGCGCATATCGATTGGGTCACCACTTTGACGAATCATATGCTAGCCGCGCAATTGTCACATTTCGGCCCAGCTTTGCGCGCCTCAAGGCCCTTGAATGTCACGGAAGAGTTAGAGGCTTCATGCCAACCATCGCTCTCGTCGACGACGACCGCAACATCCTGACCTCGGTTTCGATCGCGCTCGAAGCCGAAGGTTATCGCATTATGACCTATACCGACGGCGCCTCCGCACTCGACGGGTTCAAGACCAGTCCGCCCGACCTCGCCATCCTCGATATCAAGATGCCGCGGATGGACGGGATGGAGACCTTGCGGCGCCTGCGGCAGAAGTCGGATGTCCCGGTTATCTTCCTCACCTCCAAGGACGAGGAAATAGACGAATTGTTCGGCCTCAAGATGGGGGCGGATGATTTCATCCGCAAACCCTTCTCCCAGCGCCTCCTGGTCGAACGCGTCAAGGCGGTCTTGCGCCGGGTGACGCCGAAGGACGGCACGCCGCCGAAGGAAGCCGACGCCAAGGTGCTCGAGCGCGGGCTGCTGCGGATGGACCCCGAGCGCCACACCTGCACGTGGAAGAACGAGCCGGTCACCCTTACGGTCACCGAATTCCTCATTCTGCAAGCGCTGGCCAGCCGACCGGGGGTGGTAAAGAGCCGCAACGCGCTGATGGATGCGGCCTACGACGACCAAGTCTATGTCGACGACCGGACAATCGATAGCCACATCAAGCGATTGCGTAAGAAGTTCAAGGCAGTGGACGACGAATTTGATATGATCGAGACGCTCTATGGCGTCGGCTATCGGTTCAAAGAAACCTGACCGGCGGCAGACGCCGGGGATAGCACTTTAGCGCCAGCTGACCGGGCGCGTCGCTTGCGCTAACATGAGCGATGGGTGGGGTGCGCCTGCAAGCAAAGCCGGTATAATACGCGTGTTGGATCGAACAGCGGACACAACGGCGGAGGAGACGACGCCCGCGGAAGAGGCCCTGGCGCGTCCCGCTCGAACGGGTGTGCAATGGCTCGGCTGGCTAAGCCGCGCCAGGCAGTTCTTCATAACGCTCAGCTTCTCCAGCCTCACTCGGCGGATCGTCTCCCTCAACCTGGCGGGCCTGCTCGCGCTCGTTGTCGGAATTCTCTATCTGTCGCAGTTTCGCGCCAACCTGATCGATGCGCGCGTGCAAAGCCTGACCGAGCAGGCGGTCATCATCGCCAAAGCGATCGCGCCGACGAGGGTGGAAACCGATTCAACGATCACCTTCAACCCCGACCGCCTGCTGGAATTGCAGACCGGCGAGACCTACGTCCCCTCCGACGATCAAGCGGCGCTCGAATTCACGATCAACCCGGAGCGGGTCGCGCCGAAACTGCTTGAGCTGATCTCGCCGACCAAGGCTCGGGCGCGCGTCTATGATCGCGATGGGGGTGTGATCGTCGACAGCCGCGAGCTCTACGGCGCCGGCAACGTGGTGCAGTCGCCCTTGGCGCCGCCCGGGGCCGGGAAGCCGGGCTTGCTCGAACGCGCCGTGATCGCAGTCCGCCGCTGGTTCAGCCGCGGCGATCTGCCGCTCTACCTCGAGCTCCCGCCGGACAAAGGCAAGGATTATCCGGAGGTCGTGCAGGCCCTTGGCGGCCAAAACTCCAGCATGGTGCGGCTCAACGAGCGCGGCGAGGTCGTCGTGTCGGTCGCGGTTCCGGTCCAGCGCTTTCGCGCGGTGCGCGGCGGCGTGCTCGGCGTGCTCATGCTGACGACCCGTGGCGGCGACATCGACGACATGGTCGAGGCCGAGCGGTTCTCCATCTTCAAGGTATTTCTGATCGCGGCGGGCGTCATGGTCGTGCTGTCGATGCTGCTCGCGAGCACGGTCGCCGGTCCGGTGCATCGGCTGGCCGAAGGCGCCGAGCGCGTGCGCCGGCGGATCCGTTCCCGCGTCGAGATCCCGGATTTCACCCGCCGCCGCGATGAGATCGGTCACCTGTCGGGAACCCTGCGGGAGATGACGAATGCGCTCTACAGCCGGATCGAGGCGATCGAGAGCTTCGCGGCCGATGTCTCGCACGAGCTGAAGAACCCGCTCACCTCGCTGCGCTCGGCGGTGGAGACGCTGCCGCTGGCCAAGACCGAGGACAGCCGCAAGCGCCTGCTCGCCGTGATCGAGCACGACGTCAGGCGGCTCGACCGGCTCATCTCGGATATTTCGGATGCGAGCCGCCTCGACGCCGAATTGCAGCGACAGGAGGTCGCGCCCGTCGACCTCACGCGGCTGCTTGCCACCCTGGTGGCGGTCGGCAACGAGGTGCGCCACGACGACGGCGTCAAGGTCACCCTCGCGTTCGAAGGCGGAGCCCAATCCTTCCTGGTACCCGGACATGATTCGCGGCTTGGGCAAGTATTCAGCAATCTGATCGACAATGCCCGTTCGTTTTCACCCCCAAACGGCACTGTGCGGGTGATCTGCCGCCGCCTGAAGAGCGAGCTTGAGGTCGTCGTCGAAGACGACGGGCCAGGCGTGCGGCCGGACGCGCTGGAGAAGATTTTCGAGCGCTTCTACACCGACCGGCCGCACCAGGGTTTTGGACAGAATTCCGGGCTCGGCCTCTCGATCTCCAAGCAGATCGTCGAGGCCCATGGAGGACGGATCTGGGTAGAGAACCGGCCTGGCCCGCCCGATCCCGATGGAGAGCCGACCGTCCTCGGCGCGCGGTTCATCGTCCGTCTTCCAGCCGTTTGAGATCATCCTGATGAAACTGCGGCCTCGACGCTTCTTTACCTCTCCCCGCTTGCGGGGAGAGGTCGAAATAAGTGCGCCCTGCGCGCTTGTTTCGGGTGAAGGGACCTCTCCACGCGCTCAGACTCGCGGAGAGCCCCCCTCACCCGGAACAAGCGCAAGAGCGCGCTTGTTCCGACCTCTCCCCGCGTGCGGGGAGAGGTAAAGAGGCAGAGCCGAAACCATGCATCTGCTCGCGACCAGCGCGGCGACGCTCG
>JBKQHQ010000253.1:0-18982 GCA_052148715.1 Xanthobacteraceae bacterium
CGGTCGATGCAATGGGCGAGGTTGTAGAGGTGGCCGGTATCGTAGCACTCGTGCTCGAACTTGACGCCCTGGCCTTCGCCAAGGAGCTTGTAGATGCGCTCGATGTCGCGAAAGGTGTTGCGAAAAATGTTCTGATCGGACTGCAGCAGGTATTGCTCTTCCCAGTCATATTTCCAGTTCTTGTAGCGCGCGGCCATCGGATAGAGCGCAAAATTCATCGAGCCCATATTGAGTGAGCACATTTCCGGCGACAGCTTGGTCGCGGCGGCGATCCGGTCCTCGAGCGTCATGGTCACGCTGCCACCGGTCGTTATGTTGATGATCGAATCGCAGCTCTGCTTGATCCGAGGTAGGAACTGCATGAAAACTGCCGGGTCGGGGCTCGGCTTGCCGTCTTTCGGATCGCGCGCGTGCAGATGCAGGATCGCCGCGCCCGCATGCGCTGCGTCGATCGCCTGCCGGGCGATCTGATCAGGCGTGATCGGCAAGGCATCCGACATGGTCGGCGTATGGATCGAGCCGGTGATCGCGCAGGTGATGATGACTTTGTTTGAAGGCTGGGCCATGGTTTCCTCTCGTGGCGGGAATTACGTGTAGGGTGGGCAAAGGCGGCCCCGGAGTTTCGATCGATGCACGGCGCCGGGTCCGCCGTGCCCACGCGGTCGGGCGTTGCCAAAAGCGTTCATGACGTCGGGCCTCACGGCGTGGGCACGGCGGAACGCGCACTGTGCCAACCGCCCGACGCCTCGGCCGCCTTTGCCCACCCTACACCGTGTTGATCTCATCGGCGACGCGCCTCAACTCCGCTCGGGCCCCGGAATGACGGTCGAGGGGTCGGATGCATTTGTCAGAGTCACTAACTGATCACGCGGATCGGCTTCCCGTCGATCCAGGCACGGATGTTCTCGACCACCCCTTTGAAGTAGGCGTGATAGTTTTCGGTGGAGACGTAGCCGAGATGTGGGGTGAGCACGGTGTTGTCGAGCGCCCGCAAGGGATGGCCGACCGGCAGCGGCTCGATGTCGAACACGTCGAGCCCGGCGCCAGCGATCCGCCGCTCCCGCAGCGCATCGATGAGCGCCGCCTCCTCGATGATCGGACCGCGCGACGTATTGATGATGTACGCACTTGGCTTCATCAGCCCGAGCTCCTTGGCGCCGATCAGGCCGCGCGTGCGCGGGGAGAGCTGCACGTGAATGCTGAGGAAGTCGGATCGGCGCAGCAGGTCGTCCTTGGCGACGTATTCGACGCCCGCCTCTTGGGCCTTCTCCGGCGTCAAGTTCTGGCTCCAGGCGATGACGTTCATGCCGAGCGCCTGGCCGATGCGCCCAACCCGGGCGCCGAGCTTGCCGAGGCCGAGGACGCCTAGCGTCTTGCCTTCGAGGTCGCTGCCGATCGTGACCTGCCACGGCGCGCCGGCCTTTAGCCGCGCGTTCTCGAAGCCGATGCGGCGGGTTAGCTCGAGCATCAACCCAATCGCTATGCCGGCGGTCGGATTGCCGACCGAGGGCGTGCCGCAGACGACCACATTGTGTTCCTTGGCGGCGGACAGATCGATTGAGGCGTTGCGGGCCCCGGTCGTGATCAAGAGCCGCAGGTGCGGCGCCAGCGCCTCGAAGGCGCGTCGCGGAAAAGGGGTGCGCTCCCGCATCAGGCAAACGATGGCGAAGCCGCCGAGCACACCGGTGACGTTGTCGAGATCACCCAAGGGCTCGTGGAAGACCTTGATATCGACCTCGTTGCGGAGGGACGACCAGTCGGCCATGTGCAAGGCGACGTTCTGATAATCGTCGAGAATAGCGAAGCGATGCGGCATTTCCCCTCCCGCGGTGATCGGCCAAGGCCGGTTGGTCGGCGGCATGGGTCCTTACCGACCGGCTCCACGATCGCTCATGGTAAATGGAGCCTACCCTCCATTCGGCTGGTTATGCCAGGGGCAGGGCAACGGCGCGAGCGGGGAAGGGACGGGTAAAGCGCGCGGGAGCCAAGGCAGGGAAGGTATTGCAGAACGCGTGCTACGAGGCGCTCGCCGCCAATTGTTCACCGGTGTGCGGTTCGAGGGCCGCTTCCTGATCGGCATGCTTGGCGCGCCAAGCCGGTCCGGGTCCGCGCATATAATGCAGCTCAGGGCGATAGGGATCGAAGATCTCGCGAAGCAGGCCGCGCAATTGCAGCAAGATCGTGTCGGTCGTCACCGGCTCCGGCTGGGAGGCGGCCGGTGCGGCCGTGGCACTCGCGCTGTCCGTGCTGGCTTTGCTCATGACCCAACTCGCGTCTGCCACAGGGCCGATTCGAGGTTCGCCCCTGATGATTGCGACGAATTGGTGGAAGCTTCCGTTAAAATTATTGAAGAGTGGTTTGCATCGGCCTGCGGAAATAGCGATCTGCAATTAGGCTTTCCGAAGCTTTACCGAGGAACGAAAGGGCCTCTTCACGCTCAATCGCCTTGATGCTCGATCGCCGCTCTTGCCCAAATATTCCCACGCTTGTGATCGGAAATTGACCTCGGGGGGAGTGCAGCGGCCTCGAACCGAGGCATCCCCTCAAAAGGGGCGATCGGAACCTTTGCCGCACTGCGGCCGTTAGGGAATGGGCGCTTTAGTAAAGGAATGGTTTAGATGCGAATTGCGCAGATTGCGCCGCCGATGGAGAGTGTTCCGCCTCGGCTCTATGGCGGAACCGAGCGGATCGTCTCCTATTTGACCGAAGCGCTTGTGGAGCTAGGTCATGAGGTGACGCTGTTCGCGAGCGGCGATTCCATCACTTCTGCGCGGCTCGTCGGCTGTGTGCCGACCGCGCTGCGGCTCGATGCCAATGTCCAGGATCCAATACCTTATTATATGCTGATGCTGGATCGGGTGCGCGAGCAGGCCGATGATTTCGACATTCTGCATTTCCATATCGACCAGTTCCATTTTCCGATCTTCCGGCCGATGGCCGAGCGGACGGTGACGACGACGCATGGGCGGCAGGATCTCCCAGACCTCAAGCCGCTCTATGTCGGCTTCAGCGACATGCCGTTGGTCTCGATCTCGAATTCCCAGCGCAAGCCGGTGCCGAACGCGAACTTTGTCGCAACCGTGCTGCACGGCATCCCGGCCGATCTGCTCAGGCCGGTTCAACACCGCACCGGCGGATACCTGGCTTTCCTCGGCCGCATTTCGGACGAGAAGGGGCCCGACCGCGCGATTAAGATTGCGCGCACGTTGGGGATTCCGCTCAAGATCGCCGCAAAGGTCGACAAGGTCGACGAAGCCTATTTCCGTGAGCGGATTGCCCCCTTGTTGGACGGGCCCGGCGTCGAGTTCATCGGCGAGATCAATGAGCGCGAGAAGCCGGATTTCTTGGGCAACGCCTGCGCGCTCGTGTTTCCCATCAATTGGCCCGAGCCTTTCGGCCTCGTCATGATCGAAGCCATGGCCTGCGGCACTCCGGTTCTTGCGTATCGCTGCGGTTCGGTACCCGAGATCATCGATGCAGGCGTGACCGGCCACATTGTCGATAATCTCGACGAGGCAATCCTGGCGCTGCCGCGGGTCGCCGCTTTGGACCGTCGAGCTGTGCGAAAACGCTTCGAAGAGCGCTTTTCCGCTACGCGAATGGCCAAGGATTACCTGAGCGTTTATCGTGCGTTGCTCGAACCGGTGGACGCCGTTGCGCATAGGCCGATCGAGCAAGATACCGTCAAGCTGTCGCGAGTAGCCCCTAACGGCAAGAACGGGTCGAGGCCTCACGTTGAATAAGCAGGGGTCGCCGTCGACGGCCGTGCCCGTCGACACGGTTCCGGAAGCTCAATTCTACATCCCGGCGACCGGGCCAGGATCGAGGCCGCGCCGTACCCTCAAGCATGGCGACACCTTTGCCGTGTTTGATTCCCACGGCGACATCGGCGCATCGAGCGGAGGACCGGACGGAATTTTTCACGCCGACACGCGGTATTTGTCGCGCTGGGAACTGCTCATCAACGGTATGCAGCCACTGCTGCTCGCCTCCGACATTCGCGACGACAATTCGGTGTTGAGCGTCGATCTGACCAACCCCGACATCTATTTCGACGGGCATCTCGTATCGCCCAGAGACACAATCCATGTCGTGCGGACGGTCTTTCTTTGGCGTGGCGTCGCGTACCAGCGGCTTAGCCTGCAGAACCACGGCGACAGGCCGGTCCAGATGCAGTTATCGCTCGCTTTCGCCAACGACTTCGCCGACTTGTTCGAGGTGCGCGGCCTGCGGCGCGCTCGTCGCGGCGTCGCCCAAGCCGGGCTCGAGAGCAGACAGAACGTGGTGCTGAGCTATAAAGGACTCGACGGCATGTCGCGCCGGACCAGCCTGCTGTTCGATCCGGCGCCCGCCGATCTCAGCACCGGCATTGCTACCTACGTGCTTGATCTCGGACCAGGCGAGCGATCCGCGATTTTCGTCACGGTCGCTTGCAATGGTGCCGACGAATGCAAACCGATCCCATTCTTGCGCGGAATGCACCATGCCTTCCGCGAGCTGAAAGTTGCAACGAGCGGCGCGACGACCGTTGAGACGTCCAACGAGGTCTTCAATCAGGTGCTGTGCCGCTCGATGGCCGATCTCTACATGCTGGTCACCGATACGCCGCAGGGGCCTTATCCGTACGCCGGCATTCCATGGTTCTCGACGACCTTCGGCCGCGATGGTCTGATCACCGCCATGGAGATGCTGTGGTGCGACCCGGGGATTGCCCGCGGCGTGCTCAAGCGGCTCGCTCATTATCAGGCCAAGACCAGCGATCCGCTGGCCGACGCCGAGCCCGGCAAGATCCTGCACGAGATGCGCGCTGGCGAAATGGCGGCGTTGCGCGAAATTCCCTTCGGGCTCTATTACGGCAGCGTCGATGCTACCCCGCTCTTCGTGATGCTGGCGGGCCTTTACGCCGAGCGAACCGGCGATCTCGAATTGGTGCGCGAGCTCTGGCCCAATATCGAAGCGGCGCTCGGCTGGATCGACGGCCCCGGGGATCCGGACCGTGACGGCTTTGTCGAGTATTTCCGCGCCACCGAGCAAGGCCTCGCGAACCAGGGATGGAAGGACTCGCAGGACGCGATCTTTCATGCCGACGGGCGTCTCGCCGAAGGACCGATCGCGCTGGCCGAGGTGCAGGCTTATGTCTTCGCCGCGAAGCAGGGCGCGGCTCGTTGCGCAAGGCTCCTCGGCTTGGAGGAGCGGGGGCGAGTCCTTGATGCGCAAGCCGACGCTTTGGCGAACCGTTTCGACAAGGCGTTCTGGTGCCCGCAGATTGGAACCTACGCGCTCGCCCTCGACGGCAAGAAGAACCCATGCGCCGTGCGCACGTCGAATGCCGGGCAGGTTCTATTCACCGGTATCGCCCGTCCGGACCGGGCGCTGCAGGTCGGGCACGAGCTGATGCGGCCGCAATTCTTCTGCGGCTGGGGCATCCGTACCGTGGCCAAAGGAGAGGCTCGCTATAATCCCATGTCCTATCACAACGGCTCGGTGTGGCCGCACGATAATGCGCTGATCGCACTCGGGCTTGCACGCTATGGCATGAAGCGCAACGTCGAGCAGGTGTTCAAAGGTCTCTTCGATGCCGCCGTTTACATGGACCTGCGTCGTCTGCCCGAGCTGTTCTGCGGCTTCCGCCGCACCCGCGGGCGGGGGCCGACCCTCTATCCGGTCGCCTGTGCGCCCCAGGCGTGGGCGAGCGCTGCACCGTACGCGTTCTTGCAGGCTTCGCTTGGGCTCGAATTTGAGCCTGCCGAGGGCGAGATCCGGCTGCGCAATCCCTCGCTGCCTTCGTTCCTGGACGAGGTGATCCTGCGCAACCTGCGGCTTGGCGGCTCGAGGGTCGACCTGCTCCTGCGCCGCCATGGCGAGGACATCTCCCTCCAGGTGCTGCGCAATCAGGGCCACATCCAGGTCTCGGCTATCCTGTCGTAGGTACAGCGCTGGGGTCTCGATCGAGGCCCCAACTCTTGCCCTTTGCGGGCCCTGCCGTTACATCAGGTCCATTCCCGACACCATCGAGCGGAGCGCGGCTCTCCATGGCCTCCCGTCAATTCGTCTATCATATGCAAGGTCTGTCGAAGGCCTTTCCGGGCAACCGCAAGGTGCTCGAGAACATCAATCTGTCCTTCTATCCCGATGCCAAGATCGGCGTGCTCGGCGTCAATGGTTCCGGCAAATCGACGCTGCTGCGGATCATGGCGGGCCGCGATAAGGAATTCACCGGTGAGGCCTGGGTGGCGGAGGGCGCCCGCGTCGGCTACCTCGAGCAGGAGCCGCAGCTCGATGCGGCCAAGTCGGTGCGCGAGAACGTGATGGACGGGGTCGCGCCGCAAAAGGCCGTGCTCGAACGCTATAACGAGCTCGCCATGAATTATTCGGACGAGACCGCCGAGGAAATGACCAAGCTGCAGGACGAGATCGAGGCCAAGGGATTGTGGGATCTCGATTCCAAGGTCGATCAGGCGATGGACGCGCTACGCTGTCCGCCGGACGATGCCGACGTCAGCAAGCTCTCCGGCGGCGAGCGGCGCCGGGTCGCGCTCTGCCGGCTGTTGCTGGAGCAGCCGGAATTGCTGCTGCTCGACGAGCCCACCAACCACCTCGACGCCGAGTCGGTCGACTGGCTCGAAGGGCACCTGCGCAACTATCCCGGCGCGATCCTTATCGTGACCCACGATCGTTACTTCCTCGACAACGTCACCGGCTGGATCCTCGAGCTCGACCGCGGCCGCGGCATCCCCTACGAAGGCAATTATTCGGCTTGGCTCGGACAGAAGCAGAAGCGGCTCGCGCAGGAGGGCCGCGAGGAAGAGGCGCGCCAGCGCACGCTCTCGCGCGAGCAGGAGTGGATCGCCGCCTCGCCCAAGGCGCGGCAAGCCAAGTCGAAGGCGCGCTATCGCGCTTACGAAGATCTCGTGAAGAAGGCCGCCGAGAAGCAGACGCAGACGGCGCAGATCATCATTCCGGTGGCCGAGCGGCTCGGACAAAATGTCGTCGATTTCGAACACTTGACCAAAGGATTCGGCGACAATTTGCTGATCGACGATCTCACCTTCAAGCTGCCGCCCGGCGGTATTGTCGGCGTGATCGGCCCGAACGGCGCCGGCAAGACCACGCTGTTCCGCATGATCACTAAGCAGGAGAAGCCGGACAACGGCACGATCAAGATCGGCGAGTCGGTCCATCTCGGCTATGTCGATCAGTCGCGCGACACGCTCAACGCCAATGCGACGGTCTGGGAGGAGATCTCGGGCGGCAACGACATCATCCTCCTCGGCAAGCGTGAGGTGAATTCGCGCGCCTATTGCTCCACTTTCAATTTCAAGGGCTCGGATCAGCAGAAGAAGGTCGGCTCATTATCTGGCGGCGAGCGCAACCGTGTGCATCTTGCCAAGATGCTCAAATCAGGCGCCAACGTGCTGCTGCTCGACGAGCCGACCAACGATCTCGACGTCGATACGTTGCGCGCGCTTGAAGAGGCGCTCGAGGATTTCGCCGGCTGCGCCGTGATCATCAGCCACGATCGCTGGTTCCTCGACCGCATCGCCACCCACATCCTCGCTTTCGAGGGCGAGAGCCATGTCGAGTGGTTCGAGGGCAATTTCCACGACTATGAGGAAGACAAGAAGCGCCGGCTCGGAATCGACTCAACCATCCCGCACCGGATCAAGTATAAGAAGTTCGGAAGGGGATGAACGCTCCGTGATGCGCGGTCGAAGTCGGCGCATCACGCTCAAGACTTCGAAGGGGACGCCGCCCATGACACGCAACGTGATCCATCTAACTTCCGCGCATGCCGGGGCGATGTTGGCGGCGGTCTTACTGATTTTGCTTGCGGCCGGTCTACCGGCGCATGCCGCCGACGCGGCCTTCCAGGCCTGGCTGCAGACGCTGTGGCCCGAGGCGCAGCAGCGCGGCATCTCGCGCGCGACTTTCGATCTCGCCACGCGCGGCCTCGAGCCCGATCTGTCGCTGCCGGATCTCGCGATCCCGGGCAAGGAGGTGCCGCAGCGCGGGCAGGCGGAGTTCGTGCAGACGCCCGCCGACTACATCAAGGAGCCCACCATCGCGCGGCTGGCGGCGCAGGGCCGCAAGCTGGCGGAAGAGCACCGTTCGACGCTTGCGGCGATCGAGCAGCGATTCGGCGTGCCCGGCAATATCATCCTCGCGATTTGGGGCCGGGAAACCGACTACGGCCGGCAAAAGGATTCGCGCAGCGCGCTGCGCGTGCTCGCGACCCAGGCCTATCTCGGCCGCCGCAAGGATCAGTTCCGCGACGAGTTTCTCTTCGCCCTGAAAATGCTTGAGGACGGGCACGTCAAGCTCACCGACCTGCGCAGCTCCTGGGCCGGCGCCATGGGCCTCACCCAGTTCCTTCCGTCGGAGTTTTACAAGCACGGCGTCGACTTCGACGGCGACGGCCGGATCGATATCTTCAACTCGGTGCCGGACGCGTTGGCCTCCGCCGCCAAGCAGCTGGTCGACAAGGGCTGGCGGCCCGGCCAACGCTGGTTCTACGAAGTGCGTGCGCCCAAGGACGTCGACTGCACCACCGCCGATCCGGGGGTGACGCTGCCGATTGCCGATTGGCTCAAACGCGGGTTCGCGCCGGCCTATGGCCGCGTCTTGCGCGCAGACGAGCTCGCCGAGACGGCCTCATTGCTGCTGCCGGCCGGCACCTATGGTCCGGCCTTCCTGATTCTCAGCAACTACTACGTGATCAAGAGCTACAATTTTTCCGATCTCTATGTGTTGTTTGTCGGCCACCTGGCTGACCGCATCGGCGATCCCCATCCCTTCGAGACACCGTGGGCACCGATCGCGCAGCTCGAGACCGCGCAGTTGGTACGGATGCAGCACTATCTCACCGAGCACGGTTTCTATAGCGACAAGATCGACGGCAAAGCCGGCATGAAGACGCGGCTGGCGCTTGGTGCGTATCAGAAAACCAAAGGGCTCAAGCTCGATTGCTGGCCGACGCGGGCCGTCGTCGATCACATGGCCGGCAATGCGGTCTCCCGGGAACCACGCCCCGGCGGCTGAGCGACGCAAATGAAAGCCCGGCCAGCGGCGCCGACCGGGCTTAGCCAAGCAGGAAGCTTAGGCGCAAGCGCTCTTCAGATCAGGGGCAGACCTGAACACGCGCGCGAACCCAACGATAACCATCCCAGTACGGCTCGCCGCGCCCCCAGTAGCAGCCTGGCGCCGGCGGCGCTCCGTAATAATAAGGGCCTGGCCCGTAGTAGTAGCCGGGCGGGGGCGAACTGGCGATCGCCCCGCCGATGATGGCGCCGGCGGCAAGCCCGCCGATGAGCCCAGGGACCCAGCGCTGGGCATTCGCCGTGTCGGGCACTGCGACGGTCGCGGCAGCAAGCGACCCCGCCGCAGCGAGAACCAAAAAGGCCTTCTTCATGTACGCATCCTCTCCTTCAGCGCTTCGTGGAAGCGCGCACCGCTAGCCCCAAGTCCAGGCCAGGTGCCAGCCGGACGGTGTCGATGGGCCGGAAACATCCTTAGCCCGATCTATGGCAAAAAAAGGCTCGGCAGCCGTGCAGCTGCCGAGCCTTCACGCCGACCCGTCCGAATTTTTCCCTTAATTACATACCTGGATGCGCGGACGGACCCAACGGTAGCCGTCCCAAACGGGCTCGCCGCGGGTCCAGTAGCAGCCGCCGTAGCCCGGCTGGTAGTAACCGGGACCGTACCCGGGCCCGTAATAATAGGGGTTGGCCGCGGCCGAGCCGATGATGGCGCCGGCGGCGAGGCCGCCGATGATCCCGGGGACGACCCAACGCTGGGCGTTGGCCTGGGTCGGGGCGCCGATTGCCACCGCAGCCATGGTCGCGGCTGCGGCGAGAGCGGTAAGGGTCTTGGTCATAACGTCACCTCTGGCTAGAGTTCTCATCCAACTGCAATGTCTCCCCTGAGCCGAGGGTTCCACGCTGGCGCTGAACTGGGCCTGAACAGAGTTGCCCGATTATTGCCATGAAGATTCAAAGCCCCGATAACATGGCGCCGTTCTCCGCGCCGTCTCATCGTCCCGGCCCGCAGTCAGAAGACTTCGGTTGGAAGCAGGCAAACAATAGCGTGCCGTCACGCCGCGCCGGGTGATCTGGATCACAGCGCTTTGTTGCTCGCCTTCACGGCCTGCGCGTCGATGTAGACCTCAGCTCCCAGATCGCGGAATTTCTGGCTCATCTCCGCCATCCCGACCTGCTGGTCGTTCAAGGTCGCCGCGTAGTCGCGCACGTCCTGGGTGATCTTCATCGAGCAGAATTTCGGTCCGCACATCGAGCAGAAATGCGCGACCTTGTGCGCCTCCTTCGGCAGCGTCTCGTCGTGATAGGCGCGCGCCGTATCCGGATCGAGCGAGAGGTTGAACTGATCCTCCCAGCGGAAGTCGAAGCGCGCGCGAGAGAGTGCATCGTCGCGCAGCTGCGCCGCCGGATGACCCTTGGCGAGATCGGCCGCGTGCGCGGCGATCTTGTAGGCGATCACGCCGGCCTTGACGTCGTCGCGGTTGGGCAGGCCCAGATGCTCCTTCGGCGTGACGTAGCAGAGCATGGCGGTGCCGAACCAGCCGATCATCGCCGCGCCGATCGCCGAGGTGATGTGATCGTAGCCCGGCGCGATGTCGGTGGTCAGCGGTCCGAGCGTGTAGAACGGCGCCTCGCCGCATTCCTTGAGCTGTTTCTCGACATTGATCTTGATCTTGTGCATCGGCACGTGGCCGGGCCCTTCGATCATCACTTGGCAGCCTTTGCTCCAGGCGATCTTGGTCAGCTCGCCCAGCGTCTCCAGCTCGGCGAATTGCGCGCGGTCATTGGCGTCCGCGATCGAGCCCGGCCGCAACCCATCGCCGAGCGAGAACGAGACGTCGTATTTGCGCATGAGGTCGCAGATCTCGTCAAAACGCTCGTACAGGAAGCTCTCGCGGTGATGGGCGAGGCACCACTTGGCCATGATCGAGCCGCCGCGCGACACGATGCCGGTGACGCGATTGGCGGTGAGCGGCACATAGGCGAGCCGCACACCGGCGTGGATCGTGAAATAGTCGACGCCCTGCTCGCATTGCTCGATCAGCGTATCTCGATAAACCTCCCAATCGAGCTTGACCGGATCGCCATGCACCTTCTCCAGCGCCTGATAGATCGGCACGGTGCCGATCGGCACCGGGCTGTTGCGGATGATCCATTCGCGCGTGTTGTGAATGTTGCGGCCGGTCGAGAGGTCCATCACCGTGTCGGCGCCCCAGCGGATCGCCCACACCATCTTCTCCACCTCCTCCTCGATCGAGGAGGTCACCGCCGAGTTGCCGATATTGGCGTTGATCTTGGTCAGGAAGTTGCGGCCGATGATCATCGGCTCGAGCTCGGCGTGGTTGATGTTGGAGGGGATGATCGCGCGCCCGCGCGCGATTTCCTCGCGCACGAATTCGGGCGTGACGAAGGCGGGCACGCAGGCGCCGAAGCCTTCTCCGTCGGCAAGGGCCGCCTCGGCGCGTTCGAGCTTAAGCTTGCGCCCAAGATTCTCACGCTCGGCGATGTAGATCATCTCCTTCGTGAGCACGCCCGCGCGGGCCCATTCGAGCTGCGTCAGCGGCTTCTCCCCGGTACCGCGCAGGGGTTGGTGCATGGTCGGGAATGCGCGCGCGAGCCGGTCAGGCGAAGCATTGCCGTTGTCCTCGGGCCTGACGTCGCGGCCTTGGTATTGCTCGACGCCGCCGCGCTCGAGTACCCATGCCACACGCGTGCGCGCCACGCCTTGCCCGACATCGATCGTGACCGCGGGATCCGTATAGGGCCCGGAGGTGTCGTAAAGCGGAAGCGGCGGCTCGCCCGATGCTTCGGACAGCGCGATCTCGCGTAATGGTACAGCCAGATCGGGGGCGGCCTGCGGCGTCGAGTGGATCTTACGCGAGGCCGGCAGCGCGCCGGTCGTGACCTTCGGGGGAACGAAGTCCGCAGCAGCGATTGGTTTGTTCATCGGAGCTCTCCACTGGCGACGGGAGATCCGGATCAATAGGCGGCAATCGAGGGAAGTCCCTGTCCCTTCGCCGGCGTGACCCGGATCAGGTTCAAAGGGTCACCGCAGTGTCCTGCCAGTCGCGTCGCTTTGGCCGAACGAGCGGTCTCTCAGCCCCTTCCGGGGCTCCCCTCGGAACGCCCGCAGTCTAGGCCTCAAGACCTTGGTGTCAACGTGACCAGGAGGTGACAGCCTTGCATATTTCATTCGACTACCGGGGAACCATTCGCGTGGTCGGGGGTAATGCTTTTTGGGTACATGACGCAATACGCCAATGAAGACCGGCCTGAGACCTCTTCGAGTAGGTGCGTTTCCGAGGTTAGCCAGTGCCACGAGAATGGCATGATCTGACGTATTACTTTGGACGGATTCACACCACAGTTGAGTTCAACCACACGGCAAAAAACAGGGTTGGAAGAGCGGCGCTTGGCGCCGGGCGGGAGCGTCATGTTTACAGCGGTACGCCAAGAACGAGTGAGGACGGTGCCGATCGCGTCAGATGCTCCGCGTAGGGGGAGCCGGCGATCGTTTCGCGACAGCGTCGATGAGGCACTGCTGCGCGTGCTGCTCGGGGTGGTCGTGGTGACGATCGCGGCCGGCTTCCGGCTCGACTATCGGCAGCTGTGGGAGATGGTGCAGCTGGAGATATTGCCTGCGGCGCCAAAGGTCGTCTGGCCGGCGGTGGAGCCGCCCATGCCGGCGCGGCGCACGGACGAAGGGCAGCCGGGCTCGCCGTCGTTGCGGGCGGACCTGAAGCTTAAGGCGCCGATGTCGTTCGATCTCGTCGGCAACGGCCGCCTCATGGCTGTCGGCACCATCGAGCCTGGCACCGCGGAGCGGTTTGCGGCCGAGATCGCCAAGCGCGGCGACTATGTGAAAACGATCGTCTTGCACTCGCCGGGAGGCTCGGTGAGCGATGCACTGACGATGGGCCGCCTCATTCGGCAAAAGCGTTTCACCACCGAGGTCGAGAACTATTGCGCCTCATCCTGTCCGCTGGTGTTCGCCGGCGGGATCGAACGGCGGGCGGGCGAGAAAGCCGCCATCGGCGTCCATCAGGTGTTTGCGATGCCGAAGGGAGCGTCGGCGGCCGGCGGATTGGCTGACGGCATGGACAATGCGCAGCGCATCTCGGCCGAGTGCCAACGATACCTGCGCGACATGGGCATCGATCTTGAGGTCTGGGTGCACGCGATGGAGACACCCAAGGAGCAGCTCTACTATTTCAACGCGGACGAGCTCGCGCGGCTCAAGCTCGCGACGCAGCAAGGAAGCCCGGAGCGCAAGCCCGCTGTCGGGCAAGCCAAATCCTGAAAGCTCCGCGGCCCGGCCCCGCAAGGCGGAGTATGGTCAGTAGATGCCGGGTAGGGAAGCGACCGCGGCGCTTGGCGTGCCGGTCGGGCGCGTCGCCTGCGCGATCGGAACCTGCCGTTGGGTATTAGGCAGCACCACCACCTTGGTGCCGACGTTCACACGGTTGTAAAGGTCGATCACGTCGGCGTTCAGCAGACGGATGCAGCCGCTCGACACGCGCCGACCGATCGTATCCGGCGCATTGGTGCCGTGGATCCGGTAGGCGGTGTTGCCAAGATACATGGCGCGGGCGCCGAGCGGATTGCCGGGCCCGCCGGCCATCAATCGCGGCAGATAGGGTTGCCGCTGCAGCATCTCATCGGGCGGAATCCAATCCGGCCATTCGGCCTTACGCGCGACGGTCTGGACGCCGGACCAAGTGAAGCCTTCGCGCCCGACTCCGATGCCGTAACGGATCGCCTTGCCGCTGCCGAGGACGAAATAAAGGAAGGTGTGCGGCGTATCGATGATGACGGTTCCGGGAGCCTCCGACGTCGGATACGCGACCACCTGCCGGCGCAGCTGCGCCGCAAGCTCCGTATCCCCGGTGTCGATTTGCGGCGCGGCCGGCGGCCGCATGACCTCTTCGAAGATCGAGGATGGATAGCCCGAGGTTGGATCGGTCATCGCCAGCGGACCGGCAACAGCCTGAGCACTCAGGACCAAGGTTCCGGCAGCGAACAGCACGCCGACGCGACGGCAAGGCACGGAACGCATGGAAAATCCCCTTCAACACCCGACCCTGCGATAAGGCTGAACCGGGGGGATTGTTCCCATTAATACTTATTTTCGATATGAGCCGGATCACAGGGAACTTCCTGGTCCGGATCGCGTTGTTTTGGCCCTTTTAGCTCCGTCGAACGCCGTGAGCTCGAAAAATAGGTACAGCGCTTCTTGCGGGGACCTGAGCAACGAGCGAGCCTATCCGCCAGCCACCTCGCGTGCGAGGCAGTCGAACGCGTTCGGGAGGCACCGTGATCAGCCGCTCGAGCCGCAGCCCGGTATCCTCGCTCATGATTTCCTCCGCGGCGGGGTGTGGGCGGCGGCCACCGCTTCCATGCGGTCGAGCGCCGAATCCCAGCGGCGGCGTGCGCGGGCGAGCCAGCCTTCAATGGGCGCAAAGGCCCGCGGCCGAATCCGCAGGAGCCGCCATTGCTGCGCGACCCGGCGTTCGATCAGGCCGGCCTGCTCCAGCACCCGCAGATGTCGCGATATGGCCGGCATGCTGATCGAGAAAGACAAACGTCAACGCTGCGGGCGTGCATCGGGAGACGACGGCGCCTCGGCGAGATGCGAGAAGCTCGCCGCACAGCCGACGTTGCGGGCTGGGGGACGGTGCGCTTCGAGCCGCTGGTCACTCTGCTGCAGGATTGCCGCCGGCAGAGCGCTGGTGCGGCGCGCCCGCAACAGCGTGTCGAGGGCCGTGTAGGCGAGGTCGGGATCGTACGAGATCAAAATCAGATCGGCGCCGCCGGAGAGGCTGCCGACCAGGTTTGGTCCCAGATTGTTTCGATAGGCTGCCATCCAGATATCATCGGTCACGATGACGCCGTCGAACGACCAGTCCTTGCGCAGAATGTCGATCACCGGCCGGGATGCGGACGCGGGGTGGTCGGGATCGAGAGAGGCAACGATGGCGTGGCTGAGCATCACCCATGGTCGCGGGTCGAGCGACCGCGTCAGATCCTCAAAGGGTGCAACGTCCGCCGCGACCAAACCGGGGAGCACGGCTGTACCGACATGGGTGTCCGCCGCAACGCCGCCCAGTCCCGGGAAATGCTTCAGGGTGCATTGCACGCCGGCATTCGCCAAGATGCCGCAATAGAGCCGGGCCGTCCGCGCCACCAGCGCAGGATCGGCCGATATGCTGCGATCGCCGATGCGGGAAAAACGATCCGCCGCATTGCGGATGCCTTTGTCCACATCGACCACCGGGGCGAAGTTCACATTGGTGCCGAGACAAGCGAGCTGCTGCGCTTGATCGGTGACCTCCTCGTGCAGGACCTCCATATCGGCGGCGAGCGCCGAGAGCGGGCGCGGCCGTGCCAAGGGCGGCGACAGGCTCGAGACCAGTCCGCCCTCCTGGTCGCTGCCGATCCACAAGGGCGGTAGTCCGAACCGCGCCCGCAGATCCTGCAGGAACGTGATGTCGGCCGCGAGGCTATCGATCGCTGCGGCTTGCGCGTTGCGTTTGCTGATGAAGACGCCGGCGATTGCCGCCTTGGTCACCAAAGGGCGCAGCTCGTCGATATTGGTGTAGCCGACGACGAGATGCCGGCCGATCGCGCGCAATTCGTCCTCAGACGTGGCGAGCACGCGCGCCTTCACCAAGGCGAACGACCCGCGCTGCCAAACGACCGAGCCAAGGCCGGTGGCCGCGAGGACGGCGAGGACGGCGGCCGCAACCCGGCGCTTGGTGCGCCAGCAGAGAAGTGCACATAGCCCAAGGGCCAGGACAATCGCACCCGTCCCGAGCGGCAGCCACGGCCGCAGCGGGATCAGCGCCGGATGCCCGACGATGGTGGTCGCGACGACAAAGGCGAGACCCAAGAGGATCGCTACGCCGATGAGCAGGCGGTGAACGATCATCAAAAACCCTGTAGGACCCGATTAACGTGCTCTACCTCGGGGGGACTCTCGAAGCACTCGCTCACCAGCTTGCGCCATTCCTGAAAATCCGCGGAGCCGCGAAAGTCGACCGTATGATTTTCAAGCGTTTCCCATTGGATGAACAGACGATAGCGGCGAGGCTTCTCGACCGAGCGGACGAGTTCCATGCCCTTGCAGCCCTTGGCGCGGCGAAACAGCGGGACCGCCTTGGTGGCGCCGGCCTCGAATTGAGCCTCCATGCCTTGCTTCACGTCAATCTGGGCAATTTCAAGAATCATGTTCTATCCTTTCCTTCGTTGGTAGGTGCCGTAGGGCGGATCAGCGCAGCGTAATCCGCCGAAAAGCGACGCGTAAGTCCGCTTGCGAGGAACAACGGCGGATTACGCTTCGCTAATCCGCCCTACGGAACTAAATCGACAGGAACAGCGCGAACTGCTCGTCGATGGTGCGCTTCAGATAGGTGCGGTAGGCCTGGAAACAGGCATGTCCCGCGCTGATGAGGCCGAACTCAGCATGCGGCAGTGCGCTCATGAGCACGTAGGCGATCGGGG
Organism: Xanthobacteraceae bacterium; assembly: GCA_052148715.1. Lineage (GTDB taxonomy): Bacteria > Pseudomonadota > Alphaproteobacteria > Rhizobiales > Xanthobacteraceae > JBKQHQ01. The sequence goes on from JBKQHQ010000253.1 coordinate 16,536, forward strand.
CCGAGACCGGAAAAAGTTGCGCGCCGCGACCGACCTGCAACGTCGTGATGACGCCGAACATCTCATGCGTGATGGTCGGGCGGGCGACGATGATCAGCCGATATTGCCCTTGTCGCCTGGTGACGAGATAGATGTATCCCGATTGATTGGGCACCGATACCGAGCCCTCTTGGCTGAAAACGGCGTCGACCCGCTCGCTTTCGCGAAAGATCAGGCTCGAGGAAGCTTCATCCCATGAGATCTCGGTGCGGTAGGCGTAGATGGCGCCTTTGCTGCCGAAGGACGGCCGCAGCGTCAGATATGACCCCTCGAGAAAGGAGACCGCGGGCCGTGAATAGAAGCCGAGGTCGCCGGGTGCGAGGCCGGTCGGCGGCGGCATGGCGCCGGAAACGGGCAAACTGTTCCGGCGCAGCGAAACCCCGAGCGCCTCCTCCAGCCGGATCGTCGTCGCCAGAGTGAACGGCCGGCGCCCGGACAGCGCCTTCTCCAGCGTCGAAATGCTGATCCTTGCCTGATCGGCGAGCTGCCGCCGCGACATGCGTCGGCGCGCCAGCTCCTCGCGGATCAGAGTAGAAACCGACCGGCTCTGCTCGTCCGAGAGTTGCGCTTCGGATGTGACCGACATCATGCGCACCGCCGCGCCCCGACCCGTACAAATCCGCACATGAGGGTCACATAACCGGACAAACCCCCGCTCGGCAAGGCGCATTCGAACGGGTGCCGACTGAACAATCGTGAACATGACGCTCACTGCCTTACAGCCCTTCGTAGGAAATTCTCCCGGCAGGAATTGGCCAACGGGAGCGACTCACATGGTTACGACACTCCGCGACATTGAACCGGCTTATCAACGCCTATCATCTGGGCCCTTGTTGGCGCTGCGGCGGTTCAAGCCGCTGACGCAACGGCTTCTGCCGTCCCTCTTTGTCGCGCTCGCCGCATTTTGCAGCCTTGACCCCTCCGCGCGTGCCGAGGGCGAAAAGGGCGGCCCGTCGCTGGTGCCGAAATTCGTCACGCCTGCCGAGATGCGCTCGGGCGCGCTCCTGCTCAAGAGCAGCGAGGATCGCTACGTCGAGGCCCCCCTGCTGGGGACCGACGTGGATCTCACGGTGAGCGGTCCGACCGCGCGCGCCCGCGTCAGCCAGATTTTTTACAACCCGACCGATGGCTGGGTCGAGGCCGTCTACGTGTACCCGCTGCCCGACGGTGGCGCCGTCGATACGCTGAGAATGGTGGTTGGCGAGCGCGTCATCGTCGGCGAGATCAAGGAGCGGGCGCAAGCGCGCGCCGCGTACGAGCAGGCGAAGGCCGCCGGCCAGAAGGCTGGCTTGATGGAGCAGGAGCGGCCCAACATCTTTACCAACTCGGTCGCCAATATCGGGCCGAAAGAAACCGTGGTCGTGCAGATCGAGTATCAGGAGCCGGTGCATCAATCCGGTGATGAGTTCTCGCTGCGCGTGCCGCTTGTGGTCGCGCCCCGTTATAATCCGGCGCCGGTCGTGCAGAACGTGGACTTCAGCCCGAACGGACAAGGCTGGGGCACCGTCTCCGATCCGGTTCCGGATCGCTCGCGTATCGAGCCGCCCGTGCTGGATCCGCGCATCAACGCGTCGGTCAATCCAGTGGCCGTCACGGTTCGGCTGCATGCCGGCTTTCCGCTCGGCGAGGTCAAGAGTCACCACCACAACGTCAACATCGACACGGTTGCGGACGACGCCCGCGTGATCAAGCTTGCCGACGGGGTGGTGCCGGCGGACCGTGATTTCGAGCTGACCTGGAAGCCGGCAGCCGAATCCGCGCCCTCGGTCGGATTGTTCCGCGAGCATGTCGGCGACGCCGACTACCTTCTCGCCTTCGTGACGCCGCCGGTTCTGCCGCAGAGCGAGGAGCAGCGCCCGCGCGAGATCGTCTTCGTCATCGACAATTCCGGCTCGATGGGCGGGACGTCGATCCTGCAGGCGAAGGCTAGCCTCACCTATGCGCTCGGACGGCTGAAACCGTCCGATCGCTTCAACGTCATTCGCTTCGACAACACGATGACCGTGTTGTTTCCCGACACCGTGGCCGCTGATGCCGAGCACGTCGGCCAAGCCAAGGCCTTCGTTGCCGCGCTGCAGGCGAACGGCGGCACCGAGATGGTTCCGCCGATGCAGGCGGCGCTGACCGACCCGCGCGCCGGCGAGGCAAGCACGGTGCGTCAGGTCGTGTTTCTCACCGACGGTGAGATCGGCAACGAGCAGCAGCTGTTCGACACGATCAGCGCCATGCGCGGCCGCTCGCGCCTGTTCATGGTGGGGATCGGCTCGGCGCCGAACACCTTCCTGATGACCCGCGCGTGCGAGCTCGGACGCGGCAGCAACACCCATATCCGTTCGGTCGAGCCACTGGAGGATCGCAAGAAGGCGCTGGTCGGCAAGCTCGAAAGCCCGGCAGTCACCCACAATACG
>JBKQHQ010000254.1:0-3543 GCA_052148715.1 Xanthobacteraceae bacterium
ATGCTCTTGCCATCCCCCAATAATGCCAAATTCTAACTCCAGCCGTAATGCAAAATCCCTACGTAATGGCCGGGTTTCTCGGGCCTTCTAACTCAAAAATCGCCCACTCGATTCCGCGAAGACCCTATTGAATATTGCGCTGCAAGACCTGATCTCGGAGATCGAGCGCGACGCCAAGACCACGCTCATTTTTCTCGATGCGTGCCGCGACAATCCGCTTGATGACGAGCTGAAAGCCAAGCTCAAGGGGCGCGGTTATGGCGATGGGCGCGGCTTGGCCAGGATCGAGATCAAGGCGTCGGATACGCTGGTTGTGTTCGCGACGCGGCCGAACACCACAGCGGCCGACAGCGCGGGAGGCCACAACAGTCCGTTCACCGAGGCCTTCCTGGAGAATGTGTCGGCGCCGGGATCGAGATCGAGGTGCTGATGAAGCGGGTGACCGCCTCGGTCGCAGCCAAGACCAAGAACAAGCAGGAGCCGGAGCGTTTGTCGCGACTCAAGACGGAATTCTATTTCGTGCCCGCCGCTTTGAGCTCAGGCGTCCTCGCTCCAACTACATCCGCGCCGCCAGATCAAGCCGCAGCTGAATTCGCGGGTGTATGGCGCGGTCAAGGACATCAACTTCCTTCGGGAACTGCGACGGATTGGTCGATCGAGATGACTATTCAGGTCAACGGAGGAAACATCGAATACCCATCCCTTGGATGCGGGGGACTTCTCACGCAGGTTTCCAAAAACGGCACATCCGCAAAATATCTTGAGACTATTACGCATGGTGACCGCTGCATAAATGGCGGCCTGATAACCGTAAATTTTCTCAACGGGAAACTAGCGTGGACTTGGGTGGGATCGGCTGGTGGAATTCAATATACGGCGATCGCCCTTTTGACACACTGACCGAGAATGCACGGTATGGGCTGTTGGCCTCGTGGCTGTCGAGCGCGGTCTGCCCGTACTTCGCGTTAATAGTGATTCGTCGGGCAATGAGGAGAGGGAGAATTGGGGTCAGAGTAGATTTACAGTAATTGCCGCCGATCGGGCTTGGCCTTTGGCAGTCGGACCTTCGGCAACGGCGTGACGCGCCGGCCGAGGGCTTTGGCGATCCGTCGTTTGAATCGCGTGCACCGGATCGGCGCTTTGATTGTCATTGCGAGCGAAGCGAATCAATCCCGAGCGTGCGGCACGCGATTGCTACGGGCGCTGTGCGCCCTTGCAATGACAGTCCAACCCGAACAACAACATCGGTTTCCGCCCTGGCAGCATGTAACGATGCTATTGCAACCTTGACCGCATACCGGTATTCGGTACAATCGCCACCATGATCCGATCCTTTGGCGACAAAGCGACAGAGGCATTGTTCCAAGATCAGGTCGTGCGCTAGTTCCGCGGTATCGCCCGGCCCGCGAAACGCAAGCTCGAAGCCGTCAATGCGGCAAGTCGGCTGGAGGACTTGATGGTGCCGCCGGCAAACCGGCTGGAGCGGCTGAAAGGGGCTCTAAAGAGCTTCTACTCGATCCGCATCAACGATCAATGGCGGGTGATCTTTAGATGGATCGACGGCGAGCCGCATGACGTTCGGATCGTGGACTACCACTGACAGGAGATGGCGATGGTTGACAAGGAGTTCGCACCGGTCACTCCCGGCGAAATGCTCAAGGAGGAGTTCCTGGCCGAGTACGGCTTGTCGCAGAGTCGACTCGCCAAGGCGGTCGGCATCTCGCCAAACCGGATCGCCGAGATCGTCAATAACCGAAGGCGCATCACGGCCGACACGGCACTGCGGCTGAGCCTGTACTTCGGCAACAGTGCGGAGTTCTGGATGAATCTTCAGAGCCATTACGACCTGAAAATGGCGCGGCGGCACCTGAAGCCGGAGGATGCAAAACGCATCAAGGCATGGCGAGCCGCGTGATGCCGGGCCGCCTTTAGTGGTCGACTGCCGTTACCCGCACTGGCTTCATTTCGACATGCGCGCTTTGCCGAGCCGCGGGTCGGCGCCTGCTGCCGGCGGCACGAGGAGGTCGTCCGGCACCCGCTTGGCCAGGGATTTCAGTTGCCCGCAAATGAATCGTGTGCTTAAGCAACCATGCTACGAGGCTGACCGAGCCGGAAACGGATGTGGCGAGCATGAACCGAGGAAGGCGGTGCGTTGGGGCGCGGTCCTATCCGATTGGGCGAGCCGACGTGGTCGGCACGGGCGGAGCACCGCGGCGGGAGCGGCCTGCAATCTGTGATGGTCGTCCGGAAAGGCGGTCGGGGCGTGGCAGGTGGCTGCGCCTGTTATTTTCCTGTATTTGCAGGTGAGAATACCACCGCAGCCAACGGCAGCGTGACTTTATCAGTTGTAATTGCCCGAGGTGCGATGCGTCAGTATCATGAGTTGATGGAGCGGGTCCTCGCCGACGGTGTCGAGAAGCATGATCGTACCGGCACCGGGACGCTGTCGATCTTCGGCCATCAGATGCGGTTTGACCTCGCGGACGGGTTCCCGCTCGTCACCACCAAGAAGCTGCATCTGAAATCCATCATCTACGAGCTCTTGTGGTTTCTGCGCGGCGACACCAACGTCAAATATCTCAACGACCACGGCGTCACGATCTGGAACGAATGGGCCGACGAGAACGGCGATCTCGGCCCAGTCTATGGCCGGCAATGGCGAGCGTGGCCGACGCCGGACGGCGGCTCGATCGATCAATTGGCCAACGTGGTTGCCGATATCCGCCGCAATCCGAATTCGCGCCGGCTGATCGTGACCGCGTGGAACCCGGCGGAGATCGAGGGCATGGCGCTGCCGCCATGCCATTGCCTGTTCCAGTTCAACGTCGCCGAGGGCGCGCTGTCGTGCCAGCTCTATCAACGCTCGGCCGACGTGTTTCTCGGGGTGCCGTTCAACATCGCCTCCTATGCGCTGCTCACGGTCGCGGTTGCGCAGGTGACCGGGCTGAAACCCGGAACTTTCATCCACAGCTTCGGCGACGCGCATCTTTATCTCAATCATCTGGACCAGGCGCGGCTGCAACTGACGCGCCAGCCTAAGCCGCTGCCGGCGCTGCGGCTTAATCCGGCGGCGAAGGATCTGTTCGCGCTGCGCTACGAGGATTTTTCGCTCGAAGGCTACGACCCGCACCCGCACATCAAGGCCGCCGTGGCGGTGTAAGCATGGACATCGTTGTTCTCGCCGCCGTTGCCGAGAACGGCGTCATCGGCCGCGGCAATGCGCTGCTGTGGCGGATCAAGTCGGACATGGCGCATTTCCGCGCGCTGACCATGGGCAAGCCGGTGGTGGTCGGACGCAAGACTTATCTGTCGATCGGCAAGCCGCTGAAGGGCCGCACCACGATCGTGGTCAGCCGCGATCGCGCCTTCGCCGCGCCCGGAATTGTGGTCGCGCCCAACCTCGAAGCCGCTTTGGCGGCGGCGCGTGGCGATGCATTGCGGCGGGGCGCCGATGCGATCATTGTCGCCGGCGGCGCCGACATCTATATACAGGCCTTGCCGGTCGCCGCGCGGCTTGCCATTACCGAGGGGCACGAGCGCGTC
>JBKQHQ010000255.1:0-4763 GCA_052148715.1 Xanthobacteraceae bacterium
GCGACAGGAATCCTATAAACAGCCTCCGCTAGTAGAACGCCCAACCCGATTCACCAGTTTCTGGGCGTCGCCTTAGCACGACGCCTCGCCTCCCGGGCGCCCCCCCGGCTTCCAAGGGATGGACGGACGCAGGGCCGATTTGGGGCCTCGAAAACAAAAGCTCTTATTGCCATTCGTGGCGCCGAGGCGGCGACCGGTTACGTAGGCGCCGACACGGCCAAACAACGCGAAACGCAGTAAGAGCAAATATAAATCTTTTGGCGAGCGTGCAATCCAACGTCGTCCCCATGATCCCGACGCAGGATCTGCCCAGTTGGCGAGCCGAGAGAGGCCGAAAGCCGCATGCGACCAATGGCCGCGCTGAGCGGCTATTGTGATTCACCCAGTCATAGGGCACGATCAGCCATCGATACCGCCGGAATTTCAGGCGGAGGGTCGTAAATCGCCGCCCGTTGGTCGGGATAGGCGGGCAGAAGCCCGCGTCTTCGAATTCAGCGTGGGCGACGAAGCGGCCGACATGTGGGAGGAGATGTCCGTGGGGTGGAGCTATCCACGACTGTCGCGACGCGCGTTCTTGGTCGCAGGGGCCGCCGTAGGCGGCGCCGCTGGGGCGGGGGCGGGGTTGGAGCTCTTGCAGGTCGCGCGTCGAGCCGCTGCGGCTGAGCCCGACGCGGTCGAAGAACAAAGCTACACCATCTGCAACTTCTGCTCGTCGCTATGCAATGTCCGTGTCACGACACGCACGCGCAATGGCGTCAAGCGCGTCGTCAAACTCGACGGCAATGCCTATTCGAACCTCAATCGCGGCAAGCTGTGCGCGCGCGGCCAGTCCGGCCTGCGCCAGACTTACGATAGCGACCGGATCAAGACGCCGCTCATCCGCGTCGAAGGCAGCAAGCGCGGCGAGTTCGCTTTCCGTCCGGCATCCTGGCAAGAAGCCTACGCCTATATCGATAGCAAGGTCAAAACTACCGCCGTCAAGCCGTACGAATGGACCATGATCGGCGGTTGGACGTCCTGCGTCTTCTACATGAATTGGGCGGTCTCCTTTGCCCTCGGCAACGAAATTCCCAACATCATCGCGTCGCCGATGCAGCATTGCGTGCTCACCGGACACCTCGGCACCGACCTGGTCACCGGCAATTTCAACATCCACGACGAGGTGCTGGCCGATTTCGACAACGCGAAGTACATCCTCCTCGTCGTCTCCAACGCGGCGGTTGGCGGGATTTCCACCTGCCGGGAGGTGCGCTTCTCCGCGGGCAGGAAGAACGGCGCCAAGGTCGTCGCGCTCGACCCGCGCCTATCGGAGACGGCGGCCAAGGCGGACGAATGGATTCAGATCAGGCCGGGAACGGACCTCGACTTCTGCCTCGCCATGCTCAACGTCATGCTCGAAGAGCGGCTTTATGACGCGATCTTTCTGGCGCGCCGCACCAACATGCCGTTCCTCCTCGTCCGCAACGCCGCCGGCGAGTGGCGGCTGGCGACCGACGAGAAGAAGCAACCGCTGGTCGTCGACGAAGAGTCGACGGAGATCCGCTCCCTCGTCGCGTTCGGCAACGACAATTTTCAAGACGCGGACGGCAAGGCTGTGCGGCCCACGCTGTTCGCTCCGGAAGGGCTGAAGGTCGACGGCCAGCCCGCCGTCACCGTGATGCAGGCCCAGAGCCAGGAGGTCCACGGCTTCACGCCCGAATGGGCGGCGGGTTCGACCGGCGTCGACGCCGCCACAATCCGGCGGATCGCTCGGGAATTCGGGACCACCCGCCCGGCGATCATCGATCCCGGCTGGCATGGCGCTCGCTACAACAGCATCCTCATGCTTCGGCGCGTGCAGGCCATGCTGCAGGCGTTGACCGGCGGCATCGACAAAGCCGGCGGCTGGATCATGAGCGGCGAGTTTCATGACAAGGTCGCCCGAACGTACGAGGCCCAGGCGCGCGGCGACAAGGTTTCGGCGCCGCTGAACAATCTCGCAGGGATGCCGTTCGCCAAAGCGGTCATCGACTTTTTCTCCAGCGGCAAGTACTTTTCGCACGGCCATCCTGGATGGGCCTGGGCCTGGTCTGCGCAGCAGAAGGCCGCCGGCGAGCCGCATGTCGCCCTGCCGGTGATGGCCGACACCGGTCTGGAACAATCGGTGAAGGGCAAGGTGACTTTCAACGGCGAACCCTACCGGACCCGGGCGCTGCTCATCAACGCCGCCAACCCCATGCGCCACTATTATTCGGATACGCGATGGAAGGAGATCCTCACGTCGCCTGAGATCGAGATCGTCGTCGCCATGGACGTGCTGCCGTCCGACACCCCGCCTTACGCCGACGTCCTCCTGCCGAATTCGACCTATCTGGAGCGCGGCGCGCCGAAAATCTACGGCAACGGCGTCGATCACGACCTTGCCTATGCGACGCGCTATCCCGCGATCGATCCACTCTACGACTCCGAGGAGGTGGCCGACTTTCTCCTGGCGATGACGCACATCATTTCGGGCTCCGAGGACCGCTTCCTCGACTATCTCGACAAGGTGACGGGTCTGCCGAAGGCGGCAGTGAAGGAGGCCTACGCGCGCGCCAAGTCCAAAGGGGGGCGCAGTCCGTTCAGTGAGGCCTGTCTCGAGGTTTCGTTGGCCGAAACGGCCAAGGAGCTCGGCATCGACGTCGCGACGCTCGACGGCGAGATGCGGACCAAGGGGCTCTATCGCAAGACGGAGAAGGCCAAGCTGCTCGAGACCCATGCGATGCCGCATGTCCTGCCGCTGCCGACGGAAAGCGGACGGGTCGAATTCTATGCGCCGCTGTTCGCTTCCTTGCGCGACGGCGGGCACACCGAGCCGAACTTCAACGCGCTGGCGGGGGCGGTGCCGGTGAATTGCCGTCCCGGCAAGCCCGCCGGCGCGCCGCTCGATCGCGACGAGTTCTACTTCACCTATGGCAAGGCGCCGACAGTCTCCTACGCCTCGACGAACTCCAACAATCCGGTGCTCGCGGCCATCAACCAGTTCCGCGGCGAGGTTTATTACGGCATGTGGATCCACCCGGATCGCGCAGGTCCGCTCGGCATCGGGACCGGCGACAAGATCGAGATCACCAACGCGCTGACGGGCCAGAACGCGCTCGGCCACGCCTATGTCACGCGCATGGTGCATCGCGAAGTGGCCTTCCTCCACTCGTCTTTCGGCGTGGAGAACAAGCAGCTCACGCGCGCAGTCGGCCTCGGCACGGCGACCAATAAGATCATTCCCTACCAGGTGGAGCCGGTCGTGGCCGGCTTCCGCTCCCAGGAATTCACGATCAAGATCGCCAAGATGGCGGAGGAACGGTCGGCATGACACGCTACGCTATGGTCATAGATCTGAACGTCTGCGTAGGCTGCAACGCTTGTATGGCGGCATGCGCGATGGAGAATCAGACGCCGGTTTGGGCCGGCAAGTGGCGCACGCTCGTACACGACAAGGAGATTGGCGTCGGCGACATCGTTCACCGCCGCTTCTTTCCGCGGCTGTGCAACCATTGCAGCGACCCGCCTTGTTTGAAAGTCTGCCCGACGGGGGCGACCTACAAGAAGCCGAACGGCATCGTGATGATCGACCAAGATATTTGCATGGGCTGCCGCGCCTGCATGATGGCCTGTCCCTATGATGCGCGCATCGAGGTCACTTACCACGATGTCGCCGCCGGCCGGGAATTCTATGGCGAGGACTATCGCCGAGAAGGCCCGAGCGTGGACAAGTGCACGTTCTGCGACCATCGGGTCGAACGCGGTCTTAAACCGGCCTGCGTCGAGACCTGCGTCGGGTCGGCGCGCATGTTCGGCGATCTCGACGATCCCACCGATTCGGTGACGCAGCTCGTGGCCTCCGGCATGGCGCGGCCGCTGATGGCGAACCTCGGGACGCGCCCGAACGTTTTCTATATCTACGATTTGCAGGGGACTAGGTGATGGACCTCCTCAGTTATCATACCCAAGACATCTGGACGTGGTGGATTGCCGTCTATCTGTTTTTCGGCGGACTCGGCGCCGCGACGCTGTCGGTGACGTTCCTGACCGACATGTACTTGAAGCCGCACCGCGTGCTCGTCCTCTGGGGAGCGTGGTCAGGGGTCGTGATGCTCAGCATCGGCTCGGTGATGCTGTTCGGTCATCTGCTGCATCACGTCGCGGTGATCTATGTTCTGACCCCCCTCGTTCTGTTCCAAAAGCCCGACGCCTGGATCGCCTGGGGCACGCAGTTCATCATCTGGATGATGTTCTGGGGCGTGCTCTATTCGCTGCCGCATCTTCAGAAATCCGTGGTTAAGGAGCGCGTCCCCTTGCTGCGGTGGGTTCTCGATCTGCCGCTGATCGTCCAGGTGAGCGACATGTGCGGGCGCTACTGCAAGGTGTGCGGATGGTTGGCGACGATCAACGGCATCGGCACGGCGGTCTATACCGGCCTGCTGCTGCAGTCCTTCCCGGCGGTGGCGCTGTGGCATAACCCCGGCGTGCCGCTGCTCTTCACGGTATCTGCCTTCTCGACGGCGATGGCGTATCTGCTCATTGTCCTCTACGTCTTCGAACACAACGGGGAGGACGAAGACATCCGCCGATTGTACGAGCGTCTCGACCTGATGCTCATCGGCGCTGAACTGGTGATCCTGTTCGCCATCATGCATTATCTGCAAGGCGGCGACCTGGATGGCCGTAAGTCGCTCGCCATCCTGTTCAGCGACAAAGGCTGGGTGATCGGCTTCCTCGGTTTCGGACTCCTCGTCCCCTTCGCC
>JBKQHQ010000256.1:0-30460 GCA_052148715.1 Xanthobacteraceae bacterium
AACAGGCTCAGACTCGCGGAGAGGCCCCCCTCACCCGGAACAAGCGCAAGAGCGCGCTTGTTCCGACCTCTCCCCGCTTGCGGGGAGAGGTAAAGAGGCAGAGCCGAAACCATGCATCTGCTCGCGACCAGCGCGGCGACGCTCGACGACATGGTCGATCCGGTCGATCTCGGCCAGCCGCCTGGCGATGTGGTCGTTCTCTCCTTCGCCGACAGCGATCTTGCCGGGCTCGCGGCCGCCTGGGCGACCGAACGCGACGAGTTGCCGAGCGTGCGGCTCGCGCATCTGCGCGACCTGCGGCATCCGATGTCGGTCGACCTTTGGATCGATCGCGTCGCCGTCCACGCGAAGGTCATCCTGGTGCGGCTGCTCGGCGGGCTCGATTGGTGGCGCTACGGCATCGAGCGGCTGGCGGCGGTGGCGCGCGAGCGCGCGATCGTGCTGGCGGTGCTGCCCGGCGAGGATCGCGACGATCCGCGCCTTGCCGCGGCCTCGACGCTGCCGCCGCGGGAGCTCAACACCTTGCTGCGATTTTTTCGCGAGGGCGGCCGCGAAAACTTGCAAGCGCTGTTGCGGCGTCTGGCGCGCCATGCCGGCGCGCCGATCGATAGCCCCGATCCGCGGCCGGTGCCGCGCAATGCCGGCTATCTGCCGGGCGAAGGAGCCATCGATCTGAACCAGCTCGCGGCGTCGATCGCGCCGGAGCGGCCCGTGGTGCCCATCATCTTCTATCGATCGGTGCTGCTCGCGGCGGACACCGCGCCGATCGATGCCCTGTGCGAGGCGCTCGCCGCGCGCGGCTTGGCGCCGGCGCCGATCCTGATAACGAGCCTCAAGGACGCGGCTGCGGCCGAGTTCGTTGCCAAGGCGCTCGCCCAACTCAAGCCCGCGCTCATCATCACGACGACGGCTTTCGCCGCGCAAAACAATTTTGCCGAGCCGACACCGCTCGATGGCCCCAACGTGCCCGTACTGCAGGCCGTGATGGCGACCACCAAGCGCGCCGCCTGGTGCAACAGCGCCCGCGGCCTCGGCGCATCGGATCTCGCCATGCACGTGGTACTGCCCGAGCTCGACGGCCGCGTGCTCGCCGGCGTCATCGCCTTCAAGCATCCGCTGCCGCCGCACGAGAGCCTCGCCTTCACGGCGCTCGCGAACCAGCCGGAGCCGGACCGGGTCGCCATGGTCGCGGAGCGCGCAGCGGCGCTCGCCCGGCTGCAAGTAACACCACGTGAAAAACGGCGCGTGGCGATCCTGATGCCGGATTATCCGGGCGCGCCGGGCCGCACCGGCTACGCGGTCGGCCTCGACGTGCCGGCAAGCACCGTCGCGCTGCTCGCCGATCTTGAAACCGCCGGCTACAGAATCACCGCCGCGCCGCAGACGTCGAAAGCACTGCTGGAGGCGCTCGCGACCGGCAGTGCCGAGGCGGCCCTTTCGCTCGATACCTATGCCGAGCTGTTGACCGCCGTGCCGGCGGCGGCGCGCGCGCAGATCACGGCCGCCTGGGGCGATCCGGCGCTTGACCCCGATGCGGGCGAGGGCCAATTCCGCTTCCGTGCAGGCGCCTTCGGCAGCGTGTTGGTGGCGCTACCGCCCGATCGCGGACGGGTGAGCGACCGGCGCGCCCATTATCACGATGCCTCCCTGCCGCCGCGCCATGCGCTCGTCGCCTTCGGCCTGTGGCTGCAGCACGTCGCCAAGGTCGACGCCGTCGTGCATATGGGCGCCCATGGCACGCTCGAATGGCTGCCTGGCAAGGCAGTGGCGCTGACCTCGGCGTGCTTTCCCGAGATCGTCCTCGGGCCGCTGCCGGTGATCTACCCCTTCATCGTCAGCAATCCCGGCGAAGCCGCGCAGGCCAAACGCCGCATCGCGGCGGTGACGATCGGCCACCTGCCGCCGCCGCTCGCCGCCACCGCGCTGTCAGGAGCGGCACGCGAGCTCGAGCGGTTGGTCGACGAATACGCGCAGGCCGATGGCCTCGACCGACGGCGCCGCGAGCGCCTCGCCCGTTTGATCATCGAAACGGCGCAGCGTTCAGGGCTCGACGGCGAAGCCGGCGTCGCGGCCGCGGCCGGTCCCGACGAGGCGCTGCGCCGCATCGACGCGTGGCTCTGCGATCTGAAAGATTTTTCGATCAAGGACGGGCTCCATATTTACGGGCGCATGCCCGAGGTGCGCACGGTCGATCCGCGATGGCGGGCGAGCATCGAGGGCGAACGCGCGGCGGTGCTCGCCGGACTCGATGGCCGGCATATCGCGCCCGGGCCGGCCGGCTCGCCGAGCCGCGGACGCCGTGACGTGTTGCCCACCGGACGCAATCTGTATACCGCCGATCCGCGCATGCTGCCGACGCCGACAGCGATGGATCTCGGCCGCCTCGCCGCCGACGAGGTGATCCGCGCCTATCTGCAACAGCACGGCGAGATGCCGCGCGCGCTGGTCATCGACCTGTGGGGGAGCGCGACGCTGCGCACCGGCGGCGAGGAGATCGCACAGGGCCTGAGCCTCATGGGTTGCCGCCCGACCTGGGACCACGCGACCGGCCGCGTCACCGGCATCGAGGTGCTGCCGACCGCGACCATCGGCCGGCCGCGGGTCGACGTGACCTGGCGCATTTCCGGGCTCTTTCGTGATCTGTTCGCGGCGCAGATCACGCTGCTCGATGCCGCGGTGCAGGCGGTGGCGGCGCGCGAGGAGGCGAGCGACGAGAACCCGCTCGCAGCTGCGCGCCGCGCCGGCGGTGAAACGGCGCCGCTCGCCCGCATCTTCGGCACGGCGCCGGGCGCGTATGGCGCGGGCATCGAGGATCTGCTCGGCCGCGAGCCCGACCGCACGAGCATCGGCAAGGCCTATCTCGCCGCCGCCTCACACGCCTATGGCGGCGCGGACGGCGAGGCTGCGGAGCAAGCCAACGCGTTTGCCGCGCGCGTCGCGGCAGCCGATCTCCTGCTGCATCCGAGCGATGATCCCGGCCGCGACCTCTTGGAAGGCGCGGAGGATCTTTCCTTCGTCGGCGGCTTTGCGGCTGCCGCGCGAGCGCTCGGGCGCGCACCGGATCTGGTGATGCTCGACCTCACCGATCCGCAACGCCCGCGCGCGCGTCCCCTCGCCGCGGCGCTGGCGCGGATCATCCGCGCACGCGCGATCAACCCGCAGTTCATCGCCGGCCAGATGCGGCACGGCGCGCGCGGCGCGGCGGAGTTCGCCGAGACCGTCGACCGGCTCATCGGCTTCGCCGAAACCACTGACGCGGTGTCGAGCGCCCTGATCGATCTCGTGCATGCCGCATATGTCGCCGACCCGCAGGTGCGCGCGTTTCTCATCTGCGAAAATCCCGCAGCCGCCGGCGCCATCGCCGACCGGCTCGATACGGCGCGCCGCGGCGGTCTTTGGCACCCGCTGCGCAACGATATTGACGCCGACCTCGAAGCCCTCAGGACGGAGGCGCTCGCGTGCGAGACGTTTCAGATTCCGCAGCCAAACACTTCTTTCACCTCCCCCCTCGTGGGGGAGGTCGATCGCAGCGCAGTTGCGCGGCGATCGGGAGAGGGGGTTTCTTCATAGGAATCACCAAAATCCGATAGCGCTCGAACTGAAAGCTGGAAAGCAAATTATGCGAAGCAACCCCCTCTCCCGGCCCATGCAGGACAAGCCTGCATGGGCCGACCTCCCCCACGAGGGGGGAGGTGAAGATCCTTCGCGATCCAGAAGCGGCTGCCCTGCTCGCCGCGGCGCGTGTCCGGGGCTCTCCGCGCCGATGCAGACCGGCGACGGGCTGCTGGCACGTCTCACCGCTGCCGGAACTATCCCGTTGCCGGCGTTTGCCCGATTGTGCGCGGCGGCCCAAGCGCACGGCAACGGCATCGTCGAGATCACGTCGCGCGGCAGCCTGCAGGTGCGCGGACTCAACCCGACCTCGGCCGGCGCCTTCGCGGCGCGCGTGGCAGCGCTCGGCATTGACGCGGCGGACGGCGTTCCAATCCTGACAAATCCGCTCACCGGGCTTGATCCTACCGAAGCGATCGAAGCGGGCGCGCTCGCTGCGGCGATGCGCGAAGCATTCGCGGCGGCGCCATTTGTTGCCCAGCTTGGACCAAAGGTTTCCGTCGTGATCGACGGCGGCGGCGCGCTGCATCTCGATGCGCTGCGCGCCGACGTGCGCTTTCGCGCCGAGGCTCACGGCGATACCGCCCTATTCCACGTCGGGCTCGGTGGCGACGCCACAACGACCGTATGGATCGGCGCCGTCTCACCTAAATCCGCGATCGAGCTGAGCCTCCGATTTCTTGAAATGATCGCCGCCAAGGGCGCGCAGGCGCGCGCGGGCGATGTCATCCGCAGCAGGGAAACGCAGAGAACTCAGGCGGCCCTTGCGGAGTTCCTGATCGAAGCCCCGCATCCGCCGATGCGCCCGGCTGCCGAGCCGGTCGACCGCTTTCGCCTGCAGGATGGCTCCGTTGCGCTCGGCCTCGGTCTCACCTTCGGCCATACCGATGCGGCCGCACTGGAGCGGCTCGTCGACGCCGCCGCAGAAGCCGGAGCGCGCGGGGTGCGCACGGCACCGGGACGCGCGCTGCTGCTGATCGGCATTGCGCGCGCGCAAATAGCCGCTCTGATCGACGCCGCCGCGGGCTGCGGTTTCATCGTGCAAGGCGCCGATCCGCGGCGCTCCATCAGCGCCTGCGCGGGCGCACCGTCGTGCGGGTCCGGAAAAATTCCGACGCGAGATCTCGGACCGGACGTGGCGCTTGCGGCAGCGGCCCTCCTCGACGGATCGCTGACGCTTCACTTATCGGGATGTGCCAAGGGCTGCGCCCATCGGGGGCCCGCCGCGCTGACCATCGTCGGCAGTCGGGACGGCTGTGGCGTGGTCGTGAATGGCTCCGCGCGCGACGTACCAATCGCGACTTTGTCGACGCAGCAATTTCCATCGAGCCTCACGCGGCTTGCGCACGCAGTCGCGAGTGCACGCCACCCGAACGAGCACGCCGCCGACACGCTCTCCCGCCTCGGTACGGCGCACCTCGCCGCGACGCTTGCGGATATCGCTCATGGCTGAGTCTCTCTCTTATTTGCGCGACGGCGAGAGCATCTACGAACGCTCCTTCGCCATCATCCGCGCCGAGGCGGATTTGGACCAGTTCGCTGCGGACGAAGCTGAAATTGCGATCCGCATGATCCATGCCTGCGGCCTCGTCGAGACGGCCAAGCACATCGTGTTCGGTGGCGGTCTCGTTTCGGCGGCGCGAAGGGCGCTCGACGATGGCGCGCCAGTGCTGTGCGACGCCGAGATGGTCGCCCACGGCATTACGCGCGCGCGGCTTCCCGCGCGCAATGAGGTGGTGTGCACTTTGCGCGATCCGCGCGTGCCGACGATCGCCGAGCGGCTGAAGACCACCCGCTCGGCCGCGGCGCTCGATCTGTGGGCGGAGCGGCTCGCCGGCGCCGTGGTGGCGATCGGCAACGCACCGACCGCGCTGTTTCGTCTGCTTGAAATGCTTGACGCCGGCGCCCCGAAACCCGCGGCGATCCTTGGCATTCCGGTCGGGTTCGTCGGCGCCGCGGAAGCCAAGCATGCGCTCGCCGCCGATCCGCGCGGCGTGCCGTTCCTCATCGTGCGCGGCCGCATCGGCGGCAGCGCGATGACCGCGGCGGCCGTCAATGCGTTGGCGAGGCCCGGCCTATGACACCTGGGCGGCTCATCGGCGTCGGCGTCGGGCCGGGCGATCCGGAGCTACTGACGCTCAAGGCGCTGCGGACGTTGAGCAGCGCTGATGTGGTTGCGCATTTTGCCAAGGCCGGACGCGCCAGCAACGCCCGCGCGGTGGTCGCCGAGCATCTGCGCGCCGGCATCGAGGAGCTGCCGTTCCGCTATCCGGTCACGACCGAGCACCCGCGGGCCGCCGCCGCCTATCGTGACGCGATCCGTGATTTTTACGACGCCTGCGCGGCGACGCTCGCGGCGCGTCTCGACGCCGGACGGGTCGTCGCCGTGATCAGCGAGGGTGACCCGCTGTTTTACGGCTCCTACATGCATCTGCATGTGCGCCTCAAGGCCCGCTATCCGACTGAGATCATCCCGGGCGTCAGCGGCATGTCGGGCTGCTGGTCGGCGGTGGGATCGCCGATCGCGCAGGGCGATGACGTGTTCACGGTGCTGCCGGGCACGCTGCCGCAAGACGAACTGGAGCGCCGTCTCGCCGACGCCGACGCCGCGGTGGTTATGAAGCTCGGCCGTCACCTCGCCAAGGTGCGGCGCGCCCTGGACCGCACCGGCTTGCTGGCGCGGGCGATCTATGTCGAGCGCGGCACCACCGCGCACGCAATGACCATGCGGCTTGCCGACAAGGCGGGCGACGATGCGCCGTACTTTGCAATCGTGTTGGTGCCGGGCTGGACGGACGCGGAGCACGGACCATGAGCGGAAAGCTTGCCGTGGTCGGGCTCGGGCCGGGTGATGCCCGCTATCTGACACCGGAGGCGGCGGCGACGCTGGCGTGCGCCGAGGCGCTCTACGGCTATGCGCCGTATCTGCAGCGCGTGCCCGTGCGGCCGAGCCAAGCACGTTATGCATCTGACAACCGTGAGGAGGGTGAGCGCGCGAGCGCCGCGCTCGCGCATGCCGCGCAAGGTGCGAACGTCGCCGTCGTCTCCGGCGGCGATCCCGGCGTCTTTGCCATGGCCGCCGCGGTGTGCGAGCAGATCGACGGCGGCCCGGATGCGTGGCGCACGCTCGACTTGGCGATCGTGCCCGGCGTCACCGCCGTGCTGGCGGTCGCGGCGAGCGTCGGCGCGCCGATCGGTCACGATTTCTGCGCGCTGTCGCTGTCGGATAATCTGAAACCGTGGGAGCTCGTTGAAAAGCGGCTCGACGCGGCGGCCGGCGCGGGCTTTGTGATCGCGCTCTACAATCCGGTCTCGCGCGCGCGCCCGTGGCAGCTCGGCGCCGCCTTCACGCGGCTGCGCCGGCATCTGTCGGGATCGACGCCGGTCGTTTTCGGCCGCGCCGTCGGCCGCCCCGATGAGCGCGTGACGGTGACGGTGCTTGAAGCCGCCGATACCATCGCGGCCGACATGGCGACCTTGGTCATCGTCGGCTCGGATGCCACGCGCGTCATCGCGCGGCCCGGGCGGCCCCCGCTCGTCTACACGCCCCGATCGGTTCAGAACGCGCATCCATGATCGATCCAACGCACCGCGTCCTCGACACGCGCGACCGCCGGCACCGCGGGCAGCGTCGGCCGCCGTATCAGGATCACCGGCAGCGCCAGCACGCGCGCCGCGGCGATCTTGCCGTAGGTCGCGGTCCCGCCGCTGTTCTTGGCGATGACGACATCGATCGCGTGCGCCATCAGCAGCGAACGATCGTCGGCCTCGGTGAACGGACCGCGGCCGGTGACGTACGTCGCGCGCGGGACGGGCAACGGCGGATCGATCGGATCGACGCTGCGGATCAGATAATCGTGCTGCGGCGCCGCGGCGAACGGATTCAGCTCCTGGCGGCCGAGTGCGAGAAAGACGTGGCGCGCGGCGCTGCCGAGCGCGCGTACGGCATCGTGCGTATCGGCGACTTCGGTCCAAACATCGCCGACAACCGGCGTCCAGGCCGGTCGATGCAGCATCAACGACGGCACGCGTGCCGCCGCCGCGGCGCGCGCCGCATTGTTGGAGATTCTTGCCGCATAGGGATGTGTGGCATCGATGAGCGCGTCGATGCGCTCGGCGCTCAGATAGGCTGCGAGTCCTTCGGCGCCGCCGAAGCCGCCGATCCGCACCGGCACGGGCTGCGCCGCCGGCGCAGCGGTGCGTCCCGCGAGCGAGAGCGTCACCGCGAGGTCGGCGCGCGAAGCCAGCTTCCCCGCCAATTGCCGCGCCTCAAGAGTGCCGCCGAGAATGAGGATGCGCATGGCGCTCGCTGATCCGATCACCGTGGAGACTGCCGCAGGACGCCGCTGGCTGTCCATCGTCGGCATCGGCGAGGACGGCGTCGACGGGCTGAGTCCCGTAACACGCGCGCTCGTGTCTGATGCCGCGATCGTTTTCGGCGGCAAGCGTCATCTCGCGCTCGCGGCCCCGCTCATTCGCGGCGCGGCGCGGCCGTGGCCGAGCCCGTTCGAGGGCGCCGTCGCGGAGGTTTTGGCCCGTCGCGGCCAAACGGTCTGCGTGCTCGCCTCCGGTGATCCGTTCGTCCATGGCATCGGTTCGGTGCTGGCGCGCCACGTCGATCCGCGGGAGATGCTGGTCGTGCCGGCGCCGTCGGCCTTCAGCCTTGCCGCCGCGCGGCTCGGCTGGGCGCTGCCGGATACGGTGTTGCTCTCGCTGCATGCGCGCTCGCTCGACCTCATTCGCCCGCATCTGCATCCGAACGCCCGCCTGCTTGCGCTCACCTCGGACGGGGACGGCCCGACGGCGCTCGCCAGCCTGCTCACCGAAACCGGCTTCGGCGCCTCACGCCTCACCATCCTTGAAGCGCTCGGCGGCCCGCGCGAGCGGATACAAACAACGACCGCCTCTGACTTTGCTCGCAACGATGTCGATCCGCTCAACACGGTCGCGATCGAGGTCGTGGCGGTCGCCGGGGCGCGGATCATCGCCTACATGGCTGGGCTTCCCGACACATTGTTCGAACACGACGGCCAGATCACCAAGCGCGAGATCCGCGCGCTGACGCTCTCTTCGCTCGCGCCGCGGCGGGGCGAGTTGCTCTGGGACGTGGGCGGCGGAGCGGGGTCGGTGGCGATCGAATGGATGCTGGCCGATCCTTCGCTGCGCGCGATCACCATCGATGCGCGCGCCGACCGGGCCGCGCGCATCGTCCGCAATGCGGCGGCCCTCGGCGTGCCGGGGCTCGCCGTCGTCGAAGGTCTTGCGCCGGCCGCCCTACATAATCTGGCGCCGCCCGACGCGATCTTCGTCGGCGGCGGTGCCGCCGACGCGGGCGTCCTCGACACGGTCGTTGATGCGTTGCGCCGGGACGGGCGTCTCGTCGTCAACGCCGTGACGCTCGAGACCGAGGCGTTGCTGATCGCCCGCCACGCCGCGCTCGGCGGCGAGCTGACGCGGATCGCCCTAACACGCGCGCAACCGGTTGGTCGCAAGACCGGCTGGCACCCGGCCATGCCGGTGACGCAGTGGCGGTGGGTGAAGCCGTGATCGTGGCCGGCATCGGTTGCCGCCACGGCGCCTCTGCGGCCGACGTCGCTGCCGTGATCACCGCCGCGCTGGCGCGCGCCGCATTGAAGCTCGACGCACTCGACGCCATCGCCACATCGGCGGTGAAAGGCGGCGAGCCGGGTATCGCCGCCGCTGCCGCAAGTTTTGGCTTGCCGCTTGTGCTGGTGCCGCAGGCCGATCTGGCGGCGGCCGACGCCCGCACCGCATCGCGGTCGGAACGCGTCCTGACGCTGACGGGCGTCGGCTCGGTCGCCGAGGCCGCGGCGCTCGCCGCCGGCGGCCCGCAAGCGCGACTGCTGGCGCCACGTATCGCAGTAGGCGGCGCGACCTGCGCATTGGCCGGCAGCGGAGACGCGCCATGACGGTGCACTTCATCGGTGCCGGGCCGGGCGCGGCCGATCTGATCACCGTGCGCGGTCGCGATCTGCTCGCGCACTGCCCCGTCTGCCTCTACGCCGGCTCGATCATTCCCACCGAGCTGCTCGCCCATTGTCCGCCCGAGGCGCGCATCGTCGACACCGCGCCGATGAACCTCGACGAGATCGAGGCGGAGTTTTTGGCGGCGCACGCCGCCGGTCTCGATGTGGCGCGGCTCCAGTCCGGTGATCTCTCGGTCTACAGCGCGCTCGCCGAGCAGCTTCGCCGCCTGGCACGGAGAAACATTCCCTACACGCTGACGCCGGGCGTTCCGGCCTTTGCGGCGGCGGCGGCAGCGCTCGGCCGCGAGCTGACCATGCCGGAGATCGCTCAGAGCGTAGTTTTGACACGCATGCCCGGGCGAGCGTCGCGCATGCCGGAGGGCGAGCAGCTGAAAACCTTCGCCGCGACGGGAGCCACGCTGGCCATTCACCTCGCGATCCATCGCCTCGATCAGATCGTCGCGGATCTGACGCCGTTCTACGGCGCGGACTGTCCGGTGGCGGTGGTCGTGCGCGCGAGCTGGCCGGATGAGAAAATCATCGCCGGCACGCTCGGCGACATCGGCGCCAAGCTCGCGGCCGATCCGGTCGAGCGCACCGCCATTGTGCTGGTCGGACCGGCGCTCGCGGCGGAAAATTTTCGCGAGAGCGCGCTCTATGACGCGGACTATCGCCGCCGGTTTCGCGGAGAGCGATCGTGAGCGGCCGTGAGCTACGCCTGGCCGACCAGCCTGCCGTCGCGATCGAAGAGCACGACATCGACCGCGATGCCCTTGCCTTCCACGGCTTGCGCGGCCGTTGCCCGCGCTGCGCGCGCGACCGTGTCACCGAGCGCGACGCCTTCGGCGCCGGCATGGGAAAATGCTTCCGCCGCAGTGTTGGCCGCGAGAATCTTTTCCCGCAGCGCCGCCGAGCCGCCGCTGGCCCGCGCAAAATCTGCAAGCACCAGCAGATCGACCGTGCCGCGCTTCGAGTGCAGATCCAGCAGTCCCTGCGCGAGCTTGGTCATCTTGCCGACGCCGCCGGCGATCGTGACCCGCGGGACCGGATGGGTGCGGAGATATTTCAGCATGCCGCCGACGAAATCGCCCATGTCGATCAGCGCGCTCTCCGGCAGGCCAAAAAGTTTCGCGACCGCCGCCTCCGAGGTCGACCCGGTCGAACCGGCGATGTGCGCAAAACCCATGGCGCGCGCGACATCGATGCCGCGATGGATGGAATGAATCCAGGCCGAGCACGAATAGGGAATGACGATGCCGGTGGTGCCGAGGATCGACAGGCCGCCGATAATGCCGAGGCGGGCATTGAGCGTCTTCGCGGCGAGTGCTTCGCCGCCCGGGATCGCGATTTCGACTTCGGCATCGCCGGTGCCGCCGGTCGACGCCGCGACCTCGGCGATGGCGGCGGAAATCATCTGCCGCGGCACCGGATTGATCGCCGGCTCGCTGGGCGGGATCGGCAGGCCTGGCCGCGTGACCGTGCCGACGCCCGGGCCCGCGCGAAACGTGACGCCGCTGCCCGGCGCCCCGGCGCGCACGGTCACCAAAATCAGCGCGCCGTGCGTGACATCCGGATCGTCGCCCGCATCCTTGACCACGCCTGCGGTCGCGGCCTGCGCATCCTTATGTGTCGTGGCGAGCGCGAAGGACGGCCGCTCGCCGCGCGGCAAGCTGATCTCGACCGGATCGGGAAACGCGCCGGTCAACAGCGCCGTGTAGGCGGCCTTGGCGGCCGCCGTCGCGCAGGCACCGGTGGTCCAGCCGCGCCGAAGCGGACGATTTTTCGGGTCCATGCCCACGGCTATAAGACGCCGCGCCATCGTCGTCACGAAGCGTATGAAGGAACTCGCAGCCGCCTTCCACACCGCTCATCCCCGCGCAAGCGGGGATCCAGCATGTCATTTCTGATTCGCTGCAAGGACTGGGTCCCCGCTTGCGCGGGGAAGAGCGGAGGCGAGGCGTTTGCCAGATGCCTTGATGCGCTCCGTCACGGCGGGAGCGCCCGGCGATGACGGCGCGTGGACTCATTATTTCGGCCCCACGGTCAGGGGCCGGTAAGACCACGGTGGCGCTGGGAATCCTCGCCGCGCTGCGGCGCCGCGGCGTCGCGGTGCGCGCCGCTAAATCGGGCCCCGATTACATCGACCCGGCCTTCCACGCCGCCGCAACCGGCATGCCCGGCCGCAACCTCGACAGCTGGGCCATGCCGCCCCCGCTCCTCGACGCGCTGATGGCCGATGCGGCGCGCGGCGCCGATCTCGTGGTGATCGAGGGCGCCATGGGCCTCTTCGACGGCATTGCCGGCGCGCCCGGCCGCTGCGGAACCGCCGCCGACCTCGCGGCGCGCTATCAGCTCCCGGCGATCCTCGTGCTCGACATAGCGGGCCAGTCCCAATCGGCCGCCGCCGTGCTGCGGGGATTTTCCATGCACGATCCGGCCGTGCGCATCGGCGGCGTGATCTTGAACCGCGTCGCCAGCGAACGGCACCAAAAACTCGTCGGCGACGCGATCGCGGCCCTCGACATCCCGCTGCTCGGCGCGCTGCCGCGCGACGACACGCTGACCCTGCTGGAGCGGCATCTCGGTCTGGTGCAAGCGACCGAGCACGGAGATCTCGCCGCGCGCCTCGACCGCCTCGGCGCGATGGCCGAGCGTCATCTCAATCTCGATGCGGTGATCGGACTAGCGGCGCCGATCCGCTCGGCCGCGATGACGAGCAGGCCGCCGCTGCCGCCGCCCGGCCAATGCATCGCGCTCGCGGCCGATGCGGCTTTCAGCTTCGTCTATCCGCATCTGATCGAAGGCTGGCGGCGCGCGGGGGCACAGATCGCTTCCTTTTCTCCCTTGGCGGACGAGCCGCCGCCCGCGCACTGCGACAGCTGCTGGCTGCCAGGCGGCTATCCGGAGCTGTATGCCGCCAGACTTGCCGCGGCGTGCAGCTTTCGCGCCGGCCTCGTGCGCTTCGCCGCGACGCGGCCGGTGCACGGCGAGTGCGGCGGCTACATGGTCTTGGGCGAAGGTTTTGAAGACGCCAACGGCGAGCGCCACGCCATGGCCGGACTGCTGAGCCACGCGACGAGCTTTGCCAAGCGCCGCCTCCATCTCGGCTACCGCGAGGCGCGGCTCTTGACCGACAGCCCGATCGGACCTCCCGACGCCATCGTGCGCGGCCACGAGTTTCACTACGCAACGCTGCTTTCGCCTGGCGACGACACGCCGCTCGTCGATCTCGTCGACGGCCAAGGCCGCGCGCTCGGCCCCGCCGGCGGCCGCCGCGGCAACGTCTCCGGCACATTCTTCCACGCGATTGCCGGCGCGGGGTAGTTGTGGGTCATTCAGTGGCTCTCGAACTAATAGACTTGCCACGTCATGGCCGGACTTGTTCCGGCCATCCACGTCTTTTCGCACCGGCAATAAAGTCGTGGATGGCCGTGACGAGCGCGGCCATGACGTGGCGAATTTGTTGTTCACATTCCAACTGCGGCTTATCGATCGTGAAATAAGTTTAAGGGAACGGGTGGTTGCTACTCGACGCTCAGCTTTGCGTCGCGGATCAGCGCCGACCATTTTTGCGACTCGGTCCTGACGTATTCGGAAAACTCCTCCGGCGAGCTCGAGATCGGCTCGAACATTTGCGGGTCCAAATACTTTTCGCGGAACGCCGGATCGGTCGCGACCTTCTGCACATCGGCGCTGATCTGCGTGACGATCGCGCGCGGCGTCCCGGCGGGCGCCACGAGGCCGAACCACGTGCTGGCCTCGTAGGACGGAAGGCCGGCGGCCTCGGCCAACGTCTGCACATCGGGGAGAGGTCGCAAGCGCTTGCGGCTGCCGACGCCGAGCATTTTTACTTGGCCCGCCTGCGTCGGCGGCAGGGCCGAGCCGATGCTGATGCTCATCATGTTGGCGTGGCCGGCGATGACGTCGTTCAGGGCGAGCGCCGCGCCGCGGTAGTGGACGGGAACGAATTGCACGCCCGCCAGATTCTCCAACATCGCAACGTTCATGTGCGGCGCGGAACCCACGCCCGCGGTCGCGTAGGTGATCGTGCGCGGCTTCTGCCTGGCGAGATCGAGCAGCTCACGCACGCTCGCCGCCGGCAGCGACGGATTGACGATCAGCGCCTGGTTGATGCGAATGAGGCCGGTGATCGGCAACAAATCCTTCTCGACGTCGTAGGTCAGCTTGTCCTTGCCGTAGAGAGCGGGATTGATGACGAGGAGGCCGGCCTCGGCGACCAGCAGCGTATGGCCGTCGGGCGCAGCCTTGGCGACGACCGCGCCGGCGATGTTGTGACCGCCGCCGCCCCGGTTCTCGATGATGACCGGCCGGCCCCACCGCTCGGAAAGTTTTTGCCCGATCGCGCGGGCGATCACATCGGACACGCCGCCGGGCGCCGCCGTCACGAAGATGGTGACCGGCCGGCTGGGGAAGGACTGCGCGTGCGCGGACGGCATGCCCGACAGGCAAACGAGCGCCATCAGAACGCCAAGCCATCTCACAATTGCTTTCCCCTTGCGCAATTCAGAACAAGCCGTCCAGCCGGTGCGAATAGCCGACGCCGAGGATATATGCCGGCGCGTTGTGATTGAGGCCGAAGGCGAGGTGGAAGTCGACCTGTTGCGTTCGCGTCAACTGGTAGACGCCGCCCGAATTGAAGAGCTGGCTCGAGCCGCCTTGGTCCGGGTAATCGCCGATATACTCGACGAACAGCGTGGCGCGCTCATCGACCTTCTTCTGGACCACGAAGGTGGTCTCGGTCGTGAGCTTGCTGCTCGGATCGGCAGGATGGAAGAACGCCGAGACCATGCCGCCGATGCCGAAGCCGAGACCGAGGTCCCGCGACCAGGGAAACTGCAGATAGGGCTGGGCGCCGGGCCCGGCTATGGCCGCATTGCCGGTCGGCAAGGCGACGCCGGCCGTCATCGCCAGATCGAATTTTCCGGGCAGCGGGCCGAGCTGCCATTTGATCGCCGGGCTCACGTCGGTGAAGCCCGAATTGGCCGCACCTTGAACCGCACCGAAATAGTCCGGAAGATCAACCAAAAACTCGAGGCAAGGCGCCACGCCCAGGCGCAACCGGCTGTTGGTGCCGTCGATGGTGCTGCCGCCATCGCGTTCGCTCAGATTGACACCGTTCTCGCTCTGCAGACTGCCCGTGGGAACCGCCAAGCTGGAATTGGTGACGCTTGGCCGATCGGTGGCAATGTCCGTTGCCTTGGTCGGGCAAGCATCGGCGGCGAGCGCGGCGGGCGCCCAAAGGCACGCCAGAACCCCCAACAGCCAATGCGCCGGCGTGCCGTAGGTGATTGCCCGCTGGAGATCCCGTATCTCGAAGCGCGCGTCGGCACCACGTCGCAGCTTGATCAAAAATACCTCCCGCTGCGAACGCGACGATACATGATCAGGATCACGAGGCCTTGTCCGACACGCCGGCTTCCGCAAAGGTCGCCATCCCCCTATGGCAGGCGAGCGCGGCGCGCAAGAGCAGCACCGCCAGCGCGGCGCCCGAGGCCTCGCCGAGGCGCATGTCGAGATCGAGGAGCGGTTTTACGCGAAGCTCGTCGAGCAGTTGTCGATGTCCTGATTCGGCCGAGACGTGGCCGGCGAGCGCGTGGCCGAGCGCATCGGCGCGCAGCTTCGTGAGCGGCGCCGCCGCGGCCGTGCACACGAAGCCGTCGAGCAGCACCGGAATACCCTGCCGCCGCGCCGCCAGCGTCGCGCCGAGAATCGCCGCAAGCTCGCGTCCGCCAAGACTCGCGGCAAGCCGCAGCGGATCGCCGAGCGTGGCGGCGTGCCGCGCGAGCCCGGCATCGATCACCGCGCGCTTGCGCGCCAAGCCCTGATCGTCGACGCCGGTGCCGCGCCCGGCCCAGCGGGCGCCGCCGCCGCCGAACAAAGCCGCCGCAATGGCCGCGGCCGCTGTGGTGTTGCCGATGCCCATCTCGCCGAGGCAAACGAGGTCCGCATCGGGCGCGACCGAGCCGTAGCCCGCGATGACGGCCGACAGGAATTCGGCCTCGTCCATGGCCGGCGCCTGTGTGATGTCGGCCGTCGGCGCATCGAGCGAGAGCGGAATCACCCGCAGCCCCGCACCGGCGACCCGCGCGAGCTGGTTGATCGCGGCGCCGCCCGCGGAAAAATTCGCCACCATCTGCGCTGTCACCGCCGCCGGATAGGCCGAGACGCCCTGCCCGGTCACGCCGTGATTGCCGGCGAACACCAGGACCTCGACCTTATCGAGGCGCGGTGCGCGGCCCTGCCAATGGGCGAGCCACGCGACCATGTCCTCCAGGCGGCCGAGACTCTTCGGCGGTTTAGTGAGTTGCGCCTCACGGCGGGCGACCGCCGCGGCGGCCGCCGCATCGCCATCCGGCAGATCGAGGCAGGCCGCGCGCAGGTCAGCCATCGAGGTGAACGCAGGCATCGCGGGCATGCAATATGTTACAGCATTTCGATTCATTGTCATTGCGAGCGAAGCGAAGCAATCTCAAGCCACAAGAGCACCTTGGCCGCGATTGCTTCGTCGCTGCGCTCCTCGCAATGACAAGGGAACAAACCGAATGACCGCCAAGCTGCGCGGCCTCGCAACCGACCTCAAGATCGGTATTTTGTTCTGCACCGGCTTGCCGCTCCCGCATGCCATGCCGGTCGAAGGGGCGGACGTGGCGCGGGCGAGTTGGGCGCTGCCGATCGCCGGCGCGCTGGTCGGCGCCGTCGGGGCGTCGGTCTACTGGCTCACCTATGCGGTCGGACTGACGCCGTGGCCGGCGGCGGCGCTGGCGCTCGCCGCAACGTTGGCGCTGACCGGCTGCCTGCACGAAGACGGGCTCGCCGATACCGCCGACGGCTTTGGCGGCGGCACGACGCGCGAACGCAAGCTCGAGATCATGCGCGACAGCCGCATCGGCACCTATGGGGTCTGCGCCGTGGCGCTGTCGCTCCTGCTGCGCGTCGGCGCGCTCGCGAGCCTGGCCGATCCGGTGCTGGTCGCGCCGACGTTGATTGCCGCGCATGCAGCGGCGCGGGCGAGCCTGCCGGCGCTCATGCGCGCTTTGCCACAAGCGCGCACTGACGGGCTCGCAGCCGCGGCAGGGCAGCCGCCGCGCGCAAGCGTGATGGCGTCCCTGGCGATCGGCGTGCTTGTGCTTGGTCTGGACCTTGGCGTTCCGCGTGCGGGGATCGCGCTTGTTCTGCTGGCCTTGGCGTTCGGCGCCCTCGCACGGCTCGCCAAAAATGAGATCGGCGGGCAGACCGGCGACGTGCTCGGTGCCTTGGAGCAGACGGGGGAGATTCTTGTGCTGCTGGTCGCGGCGGCGCACAACTGATCAACCGATCCGGTTCGGCTGCCCTCGTGCGAATTCATCAGACTGCAAGCGCTTAAGCGCACTTTGTCGGCATACCGTCCGCCGCGCACGCTGTCGCACGATTGCTTCGTGCGCCTGGCCGTGCCAATTTCCTTTCGTCTTTCAGAGACCCGAACATGAAGCTTGGCCCTCGCAAACGGAGCAGACCGCAGCTCGAACGCCGCAACGAGACCCAGGCCGCCATCATGTCGGCGGCGCTTCGAATCCTCAGCGACGACGGCTACGCGGGCTTCAGTGCAAGCCGCGTCGCGGCACGCGCCGGCGTCTCGCGCGGCGCCCAGGAGCACTACTTTCCGAAGGGCCTCATGGTCCAGGTCGACGATCCTTTCTTGCCCGACATCTTCGTCGAGCCGGCGCTCGACGACACACAAAAGAAGCGGCGGGCGGAAGTCTATGTCGAGGCGACCAATGCCGCGCTCGCCGGCATCCCTGCCGAAATGGTCCGGTTCCATACCTGCTACGGCATCAACGAAGGTCCGCGCCTATACGAAGCTAGCCTAGCCGACGTGATCAAATACGTGCTGAGGATCAAGGCAGGTTCCTACAGCTTCGAAGCGGCTAATCCCCGCCATGAGCATGAGTATCACCTGTTCGAGCGCATCAAAGTGCCCGAGGGCAAGGTGCTCTGCCCGGGCATGATCACGCATGACAGCAACATCGTCGAGCACCCCGAGCTGATCGCCGAACGCATCATACGCTTCGCCAAACTGGTGGGCCGCGAGAACGTCATCGCGGCAGCGGATTGCGGCTTCTCATCGCAGGCGCTCTACAAGACCGAAGTCCACAACACAGTGGTGTGGGAGAAGTTCAAGGCTCTGCGCCAAGGGGCCGACATCGCCAGCCGCCAGCTCTGGGGCTGACGCGCACAGTTTCCGCGCGGCGGCGATCGAGCTGCGCGGACCATCTCAGGACGGCTGCGAACACGCCCCCCGCAATGCGGCGGTAATCATTGGAAAGTCGCAAGCCCACCGCACCTTAAATCTGGGCTTCTGAGCAATCCAGAAAATCACTACAATTTACTCTGGTCTGGGAGTCATCGGACGCATCCCGGCTAAAGTCAGGTCGCCGCCCGATGCGGCTGCACGAAGCGAACAGAGGGGGAGGAAGATGACCGAGATCATTCTGCACCACTACGAGATGTCTCCCTATTCGGAGAAGATCAGGGTCGCATTCGGGATCAAGCGGCTTGATTGGTGGTCCGTGCAGATTCCATGGATCATGCCGAAGCCCGAGCTGATGCCGCTGACCGGCGGCTATCGTAAGACCCCTGTCATGCAGATCGGGGCGGACATCTATTGCGACACCCAGCTCATCCTGCGCGAGATCGAGCGGCGTTGGCCGGAGCCGGCGCTCAATGCGGAGCCCGGCCTTGGCGACGCGCTGGGCTGGTGGGCTGAAAAGGCCTTGTTCACGCCGGCGGTGATCGTGGTGTTCGCCGCCATCGACTTGCCGGAGAGCTTCAAGCAGGATCGCGCCAAATTCTCCGGCCGTAAGTTCGACCCGGCCGCCATGAAGGCGATGCTGCCCCATCAACGCGATCAACTTCGCGCGCATTTCGACTGGTTCGACCGCACGTTGGCGGACGGTCGCCGGTTCCTGCTCGGCGACACGCCGGGCACGCCGGACCTTGCGGCCTATCATTGCGTCTGGTTTCTGCGGCGGAATGTCGGCGACGCGACGGCCCCTCTCGCCGAGTTCAAGCGTTTGCTGGCTTGGGCCGATCGGATGGCAGCCTTCGGTCACGGCAAGCGCAGCGAGATGACTGCGGCAACGGCCCTCGATGTGGCGAGGACGGCGACGCCATCGCCCGTCGCTGACCCCGTTCCGGAAAACTCCGCCGACCGTCAGCCGGGCGAGAAGGTCACCGTGACGCCGGACGATACCGGCAAGGACCCGGTCGCCGGCGAAATCGTGCGCTCCGACGCCCAGGAAATCGTGATCCGCCGTACCGATCCGTGGGTCGGAGACGTATACGTGCACTTCCCGCGCGCGGGCTTCGTCGTCTCGGCCATCTAAGACGGCGCCCGGGTGCGGGAAAGCGGCCAGGGCTAGTGGACGCGCGCGCGATGCATGCGTGGCACGACGGCGCTACCGCCAACTCTGGAAGGATGCGCGGACGCTCGGCAACAGCGGCTTCGTGCCACTTGGCTCGCACGGTTGAGCTTGTCAGACGCACCACTTACCTAGAGACTTCCTGCTGGCACGGCAGCCATCGGCCGAATGCCTTTTTTGGCCGTGGACGCCCAATGGATTAATGGAATGCTTGCAAATCGATTTGCCAACTACGCGGCAGCGAGGGGAATCCACTACGGCTGGGTAATGGCTGTGCTGGCCTTTTTTTATGTCCTGTTTTCCAGCTCGGCGCTTGGGATTACCGCCGTGCTGATCAAGCCGATTTCGGATCAACTTGGACTCACCATCGGCGAACTCTCA
Organism: Xanthobacteraceae bacterium; assembly: GCA_052148715.1. GTDB lineage: Bacteria > Pseudomonadota > Alphaproteobacteria > Rhizobiales > Xanthobacteraceae > JBKQHQ01. Next base: position 19,400 of record JBKQHQ010000256.1, read on the forward strand.
GCCTCGCAAGGCCTGCGCTTTGCGCTGTTCGGCCTAGTTGCGCCTTTCGCCGGAGGGCTCGTGCTACGTTATGGGCCGCGGCGCATGGTGGCGCTGTCGGGCGCGCTTTCGCTTCTCGGACTGCTCATGACCGCCACCATGACGACGCAGTTTCAGCTTTGGCTGGGTTTTGGCGTGCTTCTCGGACTTGCCCCAGGACTGACGGCATTGCAGCTCAGCGCGGTCATTTCGTCGCGCTGGTTCACTACCCATCGTGGCTTGGTTGTTGGTCTGCTGAACGGGGCTATTGCAACCGGCACGCTGTTGTTCATGCCGCTGGGCGCCTGGATTTCCGAACACTGGGGTTGGCGCGCCGCGTTGGCGCCATCGAGCATCGGCCTGTTCGTGATGATGGTGCTGTTTGTGCTGCTGACCAAGGATCGGCCGCAGGAGCTTGGCCTCGCCCCGCTGGGCGAGGCGTCGATGCCGCCCATCCCACCGCGGCCCACCGGCAATTTCGTGCTGCTGAGTTTGCAGGCGCTGCGTCTTGGGTCCGAGCAGCTGGTGTTCTGGGTGCTGGCAGCCACCTTCTTCATTTGCGGCTTGTCGAGTTATGGGCTGACACAAACGCATTTCGTGCCTTTCTGTGGCGACCTCGGATTTCCACTCGTCACTTCAGCCAGTCTGCTTGCGGTGATCGGCGTGTGCGACCTGGTCGGCACCATCGGGTCGGGCTGGCTGTCGGATCGCTTTGACAATCGCTGGCTGCTGGCGATCTACTACGGGCTGCGCGGAGCCTCACTGGTTTGGTTGGTCACCAGCAATGTCTCGCTGGTCGCGATGATCGCCTTTACCGTGGTCTATGGACTGGATTTCATCGCAACGGTGCCTCCGACGGTGCGGTTGACCGTTGCGGCCTTCGGGCGGGAAATGGGGCCTGCGGTGTTTGGCTGGATTTTCGCTGCACACCAGCTCGGCGTTGGTTTTATGGCGGCCAGTGCGGGCGTCAGCCGCGATGCGCTCGGGACCTATGGACCGGCGTTCCTGTTTGCGGGAGCCCTTTGCATCGTCGCCGCGGCGACATTCCTGCTGGTGCGCCGACCCGTGGCGGCAACCGCGTGAACTGCCGGAAATAGCCGCCAGACCAATCCGATGTCCGCTTCGGAAATGCTCACGCTGAGCAATTTGGGGTCGCGGTTCATGCGAAAGCAGCCGAAGCTTTAGGCGGACCGCCACGTCACCTTCGGAGGTCAGCTAGGGACGACCAAGTACGGAGGCGGCCCGGCTTCCGAAGGTCCGCGCCATAAGCGGTCATGCTTTCCACCCGGTGGGGTTGGTAGTTGGGTTTGCTCTCTATTTCGCCAAAACCCGAAGCACTGCTCGTGAAGTCTTGATCTTTGCTCCAGCGGACGAGGTCAAGGATCACTGAGCCGAACCCGCCTTGACGGAGCAAGCTGACAACTCTTGGTTCTTGGCTTGGCCGACCTCAGCCATTGCCGGAGGATCTTGTCGAAGTATTTCCATTTTCCAACATCTTCGGGACCAGCGAAGTACACGTCGCCGACTGCCGTTTTTCGGAATCCATGCGATTCTAAGAGCGTTCCCATTTCATCGAGATGAACGAATCCCCACGGAAGGATAACCTGATCCGAGACGGCCAAGGCGGCTAGCGCCTTCTGCACCAGCCGCCCGTTGCGGTTTCGAAGCATGAGATTTAAGACACTATTCAAGAATTCCGCTTGTCCCACCTCCAAATTCGGATCGACCCACCCAAAGCTGCGATATGCCAAGCTGGCGATGACTTGGGTAGATGCCGGCTCTTGATCGATGATCATATCACCGGCTTGAACTGCAATGTTGCGGCCGCTGTCCGGAAGAATGAAATCCTCCCATTGGCAACCGAGTCCATTCTTATGGAAAGCATCACAAATCAATCGATTTCGATCGACGAGGTAGGACGGCCTGAGCGTTCGCCCATCGAAGTCCAAAGCGCATTCTTTGAACACGATTGCGTCGCCCAAAAAGCTCACGTCATCACCAGAGGACTCAAGCCGTCGCAATTTGTCTAATGGCAATTTAGTCCCTGGCACGACATCTCTGGTGGAGGCGAGACAGGTGAGAAATTCGGTCAGAATAGTCGAATTAGAATCCGCGCGGATGTATTGGTCGATAGTTTGCCGCGCTCGCGGAAAGTACGCCTTCGGTCCGATATGGCTCATTCCGACCAACAGAATTCGCTTGTTCGCTTTTGCGTACTCCAAGGTCGGGATATAAACACGCTCGTGTTCCTCACAAAATTCTAATGCAAACAAGGTCATACAACCCATCGAAAGATTGGATAATATTACCAGTCCAGCTATCAGGCCTTTCAATTTCATTTTCTCCACGATCATCTCGATGCAATCAATTGTTTTAGAGGGCAAAGATGAGCAAAGCACGCAGACGAAACCAATGTCGGCCCAAGCCGTCGGCTTATTGAGCCAAGTCGCCTGCCGGATCAGCTCCAGTGTGCACGCCAGCGATCGGCCGCGCGCCGTTGCCCGGGCCAAGCATCGCGCCCGTGATCGAACAGTGGTTCATCGTTCCCCCCGAACATCGCCGCGCCATTTGATGATTGCAGCCGCATCAAAAACATCGCCATCTCATGGGCAGCGCGTTGTCATGTCAGTAGGCGCTTAAATTCGGACAATGGCAACACACGCGCAGCAAAAGTCTTGGATGCACGTCCTGTCACCGACAATTCTCCTGCCGGCCGCACTGCACAACGCGCCGTCGCAGAATGGTCGCATATGGGTCAAACCGGAAATGCTCGCAACGAGCAAGAATTGCAGGACCACATTCTTCGGTGAAGTTCATCGTCCTTGCCAAGGTCCGCGGAGCGCGGCGGCCGGCTGGGGTCAGACTCGCCGCTGACGGGTTGCGTCGTGCCATCAGCCGATATTGGCCGCCTATTCAATCAACTCGTCGGCGCGGGCGAGGAGCGTTGAGGGAATCCGAAGCCCGAGCGATTTTGCAGCCAAGGGATTGATGACCAGTTCCGTCCCCGTTATTTGCTGGACAGGTAAGTCGGCTGGCTTATCGCCCTTTAGAACACAAGCAGCATAGACTCCCATCGGATACCCGCCATCCCCAAAGCGAGCGCCGAAGCTCGCTAGACCACCGTCTTCCGCGGCCTCGCGGTATCCATGTATCGCGGGGATCTCATAACGCCCGGCTAGGTAGGCGAGATGAGCGCGTCTAACGAAGAACGGCAAGCCCCCGCCAAAGACCAGCACGGTCTTGCGGTCGCGCGGGAGCGCTGCAAGCTCGATCTCGAAGTCATGTTCACCGGTCCACGCAATGATCGATAGTTGAAGCGCAAGCGCTCTGGCTGCAGCTTGAGCCTCGCGGACTTCAATGTCGTGCGAAGGCTGGTTGGTCGGATCGGTAACAAGAACGACAAAATTTGTGGTCGGGACCAATTCATGAATATTTTCAATTCTCTTTACGATAGAATCTGAAACAAGGGTGGCGGCTCCCGTAAGATTGCCGCCAGGCCGGCTCGGACTATCCACTAGGCAGGCCGCCACGGCATCGTCGGCAAGAAAAATGATCGGAGTGGCGCTTGTAACAGTTTTGGCCGCCATAGCGGCCCTGTTTGAGAATGCAAGAACCAAGGCGACCTGTCGCTTAACAAGTTCAGCGGCGTACTTAGCGATCTGATCCGACCGATATTCCGATGATCTACATGACCATCCACTACATTCGAACTTGAAGTCCCTACCTTCGATAACACCATTTTCCCCCAAACCGCGGCGGATCTCCGCAAGAAGGTGGCCCCAAGAGCCTCAAGAAATCCAATCACAGGCAAGTTCCGCTGTTGCGCCTTCGCGGCACAAAGCCATCCGAGGGCCCCGGCAGCCAGAAGACCTGCGGACCCCGATTCCCCAATAAATTCCCGACGGTTCATCCTACGCGCGCCCTAGCCAATGTTGTCGGATCAAAGCATAGGGTCGGGATTCCCGCCAGATTGATGGATTGAAGCTCTCGTACCTGCGGCCGACGCGCAGCGTGAAATTACGAGGGAGTTGGCAGCAGCGGAGTTAAGCCGCTAAGGCGCTGTGGTCCGGAATCCCGTCGAAAGCTGCCCCCTCGGAAACGATGAGGGTCGGGTCGCCACGCTGGACACTGAGGCGTGACACAGCTCACAGGCGAGCTTGGTTGTTGATGGTATGGACTTCTCAGCAAGGGTCAGACCACGCCCGATGCCTTTCCAAGGAGCGTCCGATGCAATTCACATCTTCCTCGACCGTTCAGAAGAACAGCCATCCAGCCATCCTCGCAGCAACGGCGAGCGTCGCATTGCTTGCGCTCTTGGCGGCCACCTTGTTGGCCTCCAGCGCCGTACGCTCGCACGGGACCAGCCCGGCGATGGCCGCCGCTCGCATGAACGCCATTGTCGCCGCACCGGCAACGATGGACATCGTTCCTGCCGACGTCATGGACCACAGCGCTGAACGCTTTGTTGGAACGGGGGATGGCAGCGCCGGATCTTGGGTGCCTTGATCGAGGAAGCTGCCAAGCCGGGGCTGCCGCCGGATCTTCACGACCTCAAGTCGGCTGCACCAACCTCCCGAGCGAAGTGACGCCGGCCTATTCACGCCGTGAAAGGGCCCCGGGACCGGGGCCCCGGGGCTGTGTTGCTGAAGGGAGATTCCGGATCTTCAGCAATTAGTATTTCGAAGACACGGGTCCGCCGGCTCAGTTGAAGCGCCAGACCAGCGAGGTGGAAATCGTCTGGACATTCGTCGTCACATGCTCGTAGCTGCCGTTCCCTGTTCCCGTGGCGTTGATAACGAAGAGAACGTCCCGTGGCTGGTAGCCGGCGTAACGGTATTCGCTGCGCAGGAAGAGGCCGGGCAGCCAGCCGAGCCCGATCTCGGTTCCGCCGCCGACGAACCAGCCATTGTAGGTCTGGGCCGGGAGAGTGACCCCGAACGGAGTAGGCTGCGGGGTGGCAATAGAAATGTTCACTTGATCGAAGCGGGCCTGGCTCCAGCCGCCGTTCACATAGGTGAGCATCGTCGGCGCGGCTGCGTAACCAAGACGGACGCCCACGGCCCCCGCGCCCGACTCCTTTTCGGGCCCCACCAGGGGAAGGATAAAAGTCGGGTCGGCAAGCGTGCCCGTGAGGCTCATGAAATCGTAATCAGCGGAGACGCCGATGACGAAGCGCCCCGTCTGATAATCGCAGCCGCCGCCGACCGTACCGAACCAGCCGCTCCCGCCCGAGGTGCTCGCCGCGTCAAGTGGCACGAACGTCGTCGTCACCGGCGGTCCGCTCTCAAAATAATGGTCCTGATTTCAACATGCCGTAGCCCCCGCCGCCATTGAGGTAGCAGCCGGTCCAGCTGAAGGCCGGCAGCGGCGCCTTGACGGCTAAGTCCGCCGCGCTGGCGCCGGCCACGATGGCGAGCGAAGCCGCAGTTCCGAGCAGCAACTGTTTCATCTCACCCCCCTTTCGCGCGCTACGCCCCACGGCGGCAAGCAAATCGACCTAAGCCAAGCGGTTACAAATTACCGCCGCGTGTTGATTCGGAGTGTAGCCTCGCCGCCACATTCACAGATAAGTTTCAATCACTACGTGTATTCAAGTGTAACCAATTACGACAGAGTACGGGAGGCGGCCCGGCTTGCGCGTCGCCATCTCCAAACCGCCGTTGATGGCTTGCGACCACGGCGGGTGACCTTCCGATACAGGGGTTATCGTGCCGACGGTCGCGAGCGCTACAAGACCATGACGCTTGCCACGCACGCCAATAGGCCAGTCTGCCTCGCTAAAAATTTGATTTATCGATAAAGGCGCTATCCGATCAGGTTCGGCAGCCAGGTGGCGATGGCGGGGAGCGCGATCAGCAGGACCAGAAGCGCGAGGCTCATGGCGATGTAGGGCACCACGGCCTGAAAGATATGCGCCATGGTGACCTGGGGCGGGGCGACGCCCTTCATGGTCATCAGCAGCAGGCCGTGCGGCGGCAGCAGCAGGCCGAGTTGCATGCAGATCAGAAACAGCACGCCGAACCAGACGAGATCGATGTCGAGCCGCTGCACGATCGGCATGAAGACCGGCAAGGTGATCAGCATCATGCTCACCTGGTCGATGAAAATCCCGAGGAAGATGAGCGAGAGCATCATGCCAAAGATGATCATCATCGGCGAAAAGTTTTGGCCGAAGATGGCCGAGACGATGCCGTCGGTGGCGCCCGAGAAGCTCAGCATCTGCGAAAAGGTGGTGGCGCCGAGGATGATCAGAAAGATCATTCCGGAGATCGCCACCGTCCCGCGCAAAGCAGCGAGCAGCGACTCGACGCGCAGCGCCCCGTAGCACAGCGCGAGCGCGATGGTGGCGACGGCGCCGAGCGCGGCGGATTCCGAGGGCGTGGCGAAACCGCCCGACATGGCGCCGACGACCACGACGAAGATGGAAACGAGCGGCAGCACGTAGAGCACGAGCAGGTCGTATTTGACCCAGCCGTGCCGCTCCTCCTCGACCGCGGAGGCCGGCGCGAGCTCGGGCTTGGTTTTCACCCGCACGATGATGTAGCCGACGAAGGCCGCGCTCAGCATCAATCCCGGCACGATGCCGCCGATCAGGAGCTTGGAGATGGAAATGCCGGACAGGCTGCCGAGCAGGACCGTCAGCGCCGAGGGCGGGATCAGCATGTCGACGGCGCCGATCGCCATGATCGGGCCGGTGGCGATAGTCGGGTGATAGCCGCGCGCGAGCATCACCGGCAGCATCAGCGAGCCGAGCATTGCGGTGGTGGCGATGGTCGAGCCGGAGATCGCCGAGAAGACGGTGCCGGCGACCACCGCCACCACCGCCAGTCGGCCCGGCACCTGGCGGATCAGCCGCTCGACGCCGTCGATCACTTTTAGCGCCAAACCGGTGTGAAACAGGACCTCGCCCATCAGCACGAAGAACGGGATTGGCGTGAGCGAGAAGGTCGTGACCGCGGCGACGCTGTTGCGGGCGACCTGCTGCAGCCCGGCCTCCCCGCCCATGAACAAGGCCGCGCCGACGATGTCGATGGCCAGGAACGCGAACGCCACCGGCAGGCCGGCGAACATCAGCACGGTCGACCCGCCGAGCAGCAGCACGGCCGCCATTTGCCAGGACATGAGGCCCCCCAGGGGCAAGGTTCCCCAAGGGACGCATACCGCAGCGTAGAGGCCCCCACAATCGGTAGGGCGGATTAGCGAAGCGTAATCCGCCGCGCGAAGCGTAATTTGCCGTTGTGCCGTGAACGGCGGATCACGCCTTCGGCTAATCCGCCCTACGGTGATCAGAATGCGCCGGCGCCGAACCGGAAGCGCTGGGTTGCGTCGTAGCTGGTCTTGCTCACCGGGTAGGCGTAGTCGACGTGCAGCGCGCCGAACGGGGAGTCCCAGATCATACTGGCGCCGAGGGACGAACGGATCGAGCTGGAATCGGCGAGCTGGATCGATTGCCCGAGCGCCGGAAAGCTCGTTTGACCGCGGTATCCCCAGAGGCTCCCGGCGTCGGCGAAGGTCGCGACTTTCAGCCCGGACTGCGGGGGCACGAAGGGCAGCGGCGCCGTCACCTGCATGCTGCTCGCCCAGTACTGGCTGCCGCCCACATTATCCATCGTCGTGCCCGGCGTCAGGTCGCGCGGCCCGAAACCGTTCGGCGCGAAGCCGCGCACGAGCTGCGGCCCGCCGAAGAAACCGTTCATCAGCGGCAGTGGCTGGCCGCCCAAAGGGGAAATATAGCCGCCCTGCATGCGCGCCATGCCGACGACATCGTCGGTGACCGGCTGATAGAGGCGCACGTCCGAGGTCGTTTTCATGAACTTCACGTCGCCGCCGAGACCGGCGACATCCTGGCTGAGCGAAGCGTTCACGCCGCTGGTCGGGTTCTTGTTGTTGTCGAGCGTGTTCCAGGCGACAGTATCGCCTACCGAGGAGACCCAGGACGGGCCGTTGAGCGCGGCCTGCTGGACCGCGGCCGATACCGGGGCGTTGGCGCCGCAGGTGGTTAGATTGCTCGGTGAGCAACCGATCATGCCGGGCGCCAGCGATATGCCCTGGTAGGCGATCGAATAGCGGGTTTGCGAGCTCAGGTTATCGGTCAGCGGTGTCCCCACCGCGACGCTGGCGCCGTAGCTCTCGTTGCCATAGGACTGATAGGGGCTCGCCGTCGTCTGCTTGCCGAAGACGTCGAACGCGGCCGACATGTGAGTGCCGAGGACATAGGGCTCGACAAAGGCGAGATCGACGCCCTGCGCATACTGCCCCAAGGTCACTGAGGCCTTGGCCTGCTCGCCGCCCCCATTCAGGTTGCGGTCGCCAATGCTGACCTGGGCGACGACGCCGTCGGTGGTCGAATAGCCGCCGGCGACGGAGAATTGACCGGTCTCCTGCTCCTCCAGGTCGACATCGAGGATGACCCGGTCGGCCGCCGATCCGGCCTCGGTATGGATCTTGACGGACTTGAAGTAGCCCAAATTCTTCAGGCGCCGCTCGGCGCGGTCGATCAGCGCCTTGTTGTAGGCGTCGCCCTCGGCGATGTCGAACTCGCGCCGGATGACATAGTCGCGTGTGTGCGTATTGCCGCGAAGTTCGATGCGCTCGACGAAGGTGCGCGGCCCCGGCTCGACCACGAAGGCGAGATTGATGGTTCGGCTCGCCGCCGCGCGGTCGATCTCCCGGCGGATTTGCACGAACGGATGGCCGCGCCGCGCCGCCTCGAGCGTCATGTCGGCGATCGACTTGTCGACCGCCTCGCCATTGTAGACGTCGGCCGGCGCGACGTGCAGGCGCGCCCGCAATGCCCCCGCGTCGAGCTCGGGCACCGCTGAGCGGAGATCGACCATGCCGACGCGGTAGCGCTCGCCTTCGTCGATCGTGAAGGTGACGACGAATCCATTCTTGGCCTCGTCGTACCGGCCTTCGCCGGCCACGATCCGGACATCCGCATAGCCGTGCTTGAGGTAGAAAAGCCGCAGCAGATCGCGGTCGCCCTCGACGCGGTCGGCATCGTACACGTCGTTGTTCAGAAGAAAGCTCAGCAGGTTGGTCTGCCCGGTCTTGATCTCACCGGTGAGCCGGTTGGATGAAAAAGCCTGATTGCCGACGAACGCGACTTCCTTGATGCCGATCTTTTGGCCCTCGCGGATCTCGAAGACGAGATCGGCGCGATTTTCCGCCCGCTCGATGATCTTTGGCTCGACGCGCACGTCGAAGCGCCCGCCGTGCCGATAGGCCTCAAGGATGCGCACCACGTCCTGCTGCACGGTCGCGCGCGACAGCGGACCGCGCGCCTTCGACTGGACCAGGGCCTTGAGCTCGTCGTCCTTGACCTTCCGGTTGCCCTCGAAGGCCACCTTGTCAAGCGTCCGGTTTTCCACGACGGTCACGGTCAGTTGCCCGTCGACCCGGGCGATGCGCACATCCTCGAAGTGTCCGCTGGCGTAGAGAGCTTTCAGCGCCTTGTCGATCTTGACGGCATCGAGCTCGCCCGGCTCTCGACTGAAATAGGCGCGGATGGCGTCGGCTCCGATCGCCTTATTTCCTTTGACGACGATGGACGATGCCGACTGCGCAGCCGCCGTGCGGCCTCCCGCCAACGCCAGCGCCGCCAACAACGCTACAAGGACGGCGGCGATCCTGAACCCACGGCGATACATGCTTCGGTGCCTTGTGCTCCCGCCCCCGCCGCGCGACGGCGGCGCCCAGTTGCCACGCGATTTCAAGCCGGCAGCGGCGGCGGAACAATGACCATGGCGTGAAATTGCGCGGCCTTATTCGGGCACCGGCCGCGCACACCCGGCGTCTTCCCGGGCCTCGTGCCCGGGACCTATTTGTGAGCTTGCTCCGTGGGTGGCGGGCGTTCACGCCATGAGCGCCGGAGTTCGCTGAGCGATAGGTCCCGGGCACGAGGCCCGGGATGACGCCCTGCCCCGGCGAGAAAACCCGGAATGATGATCGACCTGATCGAACGGCAAAAACAAAAACCCCAGCCTAGCTGAACAGCGACAGGATCACCTGGATCTGATCGGCAGCCGCCGCCACCAGCCCATCATAGCTTGTCTGCCCTTGAGCCGCGGCCTTCAGGATGCACTCGGCGAGATACGTTTTTGTTGCCTGGGTCGAATATTCCAAGGGCACTCTCGTCATGACCTCTTCGAGTGCGCTCCGCATGACGTCGACGAGTTGAGGGTCGAACTGTGGCATGGCCTACCTCCCGGTGGGGATTTTTTACAGCCGTTCCGCAAACCCAGGTGCCGCGCCGCTCCAACCATCCACAAAAATGTGGAAGCATTTTGGTCGTCACGGGCGCCCCTTTCACCTCCCCCCTTGGGGGGTGAAGAATCGTGCGCGATGAAATGCCTGCCCGCTCGCGAGGGAGGCGAAGGTGGGGCGGCGGGGCGGCGGCCTTGGCACGCGTGAGGGGATTTGGCACATAGGCCGTCGCATCTTTGCGCCAGCGCAGCGTAACGGAGCCAGTGATGACGATAGCCGAGGCGGCGGCCGTGGAGGCGGGGCACGACTTCATCCGCGACATCATCGCGGCCGATCTCGCAGCCAAACGCACCGCCGAGGTGGTCACGCGGTTCCCGCCGGAGCCGAACGGCTATCTGCATATCGGCCACGCCAAATCGATCTGCCTGAATTTCGGCGTGGCGGAGGAATTCGGCGGCCATTGCAATCTGCGCTTCGACGATACCAACCCGACCAAGGAAGAGCAGAAATATATCGACGCCATCGAGCGCGACGTGCGTTGGCTCGGCTTCGATTGGGGCACACATCTTTATCACGCGTCCGACTATTTCGAGCAGCTTTACGAATGGGCCGAGCACCTGATCCGCGCCGGCAAGGCCTATGTCGACGATCAGACTCAGGAGGAGATGCGATTGACGCGCGGCACGTTGACCGAGGCGGGAACCGAAAGTCCTTACCGCGGCCGCGGCGTCGAGGAAAATCTCGATCTGTTCCGCCGCATGCGCGCCGGCGAATTTCCCAATGGCGCGCGCGTGCTGCGCGCCAAGATCGACATGGCGTCCGGCAACATCAATCTGC
>JBKQHQ010000257.1:0-34599 GCA_052148715.1 Xanthobacteraceae bacterium
CGCCTGGGTAAAATTCTGCTCGGCCATGAGCACCGTGAGCTGGTAATGGTCCTTGAGTTCTTTGATGGCGTCGATGGTGCGCGAGACGAGCAGCGGCGCAAGCCCGACGGACGGCTCGTCGACCAGCAGGATCTTCGGATCGAGCATGATGGCGCGTCCGAGCGCCAGCATCTGTTGCTCGCCGCCGCTCATGCTGCCGGCGAGCTGTGACCGGCGCTCCTTGAGGCGCGGAAAGGTCGTGTAGCAGAACTCGAGATTGCGCGTGATCTGCCCGCGCGCCCGCTGGCGGTAGGCGCCGAGCAGCAGGTTCTCCTCGACGGTCAGCTTGGCGAACAGGCGCCGCCCCTCGGGCACGAGCGCGATGCCGAGATCGACGATCTGCTCGGTGGTCAGCCCGGCGAGATCGTGTTTGGCGCCGTCGATCTCGACGGTGATGCGGCCGGCCCGCGGCCGCACGATGCCCATGATGCACTTCATGAGCGTGCTCTTGCCGTTGCCGTTGGTGCCGAGCAACGCAACGGTCTCGCCCGAGCCAACGGTGAGCGAGACATCCTCGATCACGCGCACGGCGCCGTACGCCGCGTGAATGTTCTCGATGGCAATGCTACTGCCCAAGATAGGCCCTCACGACCTCTGGATCGTTGACGACGTCGTCAGGCTTGCCGTCGGCGATCTTGCGGCCCGACACCAGCACCACCAGCCGCTGCGAGAAGCTCATCACCGCGCGCATGATGTGCTCGATGAGGATGACCGTGATGCCCTGCTCGTTCAGGCGGACCAGCAAGGCCAGGATGTCCTCGACCTCCGAATGCGAAAGGCCGGCCATCGCCTCGTCGGCAATCAACAGCTTCGGCTCGGCCGCCACGGCGCGGGCGAGCTCGAGCTTGCGCATCTCCACCTGGGAGAGATCGCGCGGAAAACGACGGGCTTTGCTCTCGAGCCCAACTTGACGCAGCAGCTCGACGCACCGGGCGTCGAGATCGGCCGGCGTGCGCAGCACCCCCTGCCGGACCTGGACGGTGTACAGGAGCGGCATGCGCACGTTGTCAACGAGCGATAGACTCGGGAAAGGGCGCGGCAATTGGAAGCTGCGGGCAAGCCCAATATGGGTGCGCTGATGCGCGAGGAGATTGTCGATCTCCCGACCGTCGAAGCGCACCATGCCGGTCTCATTGCGCAGCGTTCCGCAAATGCAATTGACGAGCGTACTCTTGCCCGAGCCGTTCGGCCCGATCAGGCCGAGCCGCTCGCGCGGCTGCACCGTAAGCTCGATGCCCTCGAGCGCGACGAAACCGCCGAACCGCTTGCCGAGCCCGTCGACTTGCAGGAGCGGGCCGCTCATGGCGCATCCGCCCGCACGCGCCGGCGGCTGAGCAACGCCAGCAGGTCCTTGGGGTGGACGTAACGCTGCACCAGCCCGACAATGCCGTTTGGCGCGACGATCACGGCGACCACCAGCAGCACGCCGACGATCAATAGGTTGACCGCGGAGGAGATGGTCACGGTCGCGATCTGCTGCAGGGAGCCGAGCAGGATGGCGCCGACCAGTGGACCGAGCCACGTCGTCGTGCCGCCGATCAACGGCATGGCGATGGAATTCACCCCATAGGGCAGGCCGAAGGTGGACACCGGCTCGATATAGCCGATGTAGTACGGGAGCGGTGCGCCGGCCATTCCCATCAAGGCCCCCGATATCACGGTCGCGATGAGCTTGAGCCGCAGCGTCGGTACGCCCGATGCCTCCGCTGCCAGCTCGTCGTCGCGAATGGCGGCGAAGCCAAAGCCGAGCCGCGAGCGCTCGATCAGGCGGGCCACGGTGATCGACACGATCGTCAGGACCAACATGACCAGGAACAGATATTTGATATAGCCGCCGAGGAGGGGCACCTCGGCGGGCCGGATGATATAGGCGCCGCGCGAGCCGCCGACATAGTCCCAATTGACGATCAAGGTCTGCAGCACAACCGCAAGCGCCAGCGTCGCAATGGCGAAGAATGCCCCGCGCAGGCGCAGCGTCAGATAGCCGGTTCCCAACCCGACAATGCCCGAGACGATGCCGCCGACCAATATCAGCAGTGGAATCGGCAGCGGGTAGAATTTGTGCAGCGCCACGGTGGAGTAGGCGCCGAGGGCGAAGAAAGCGGCCGTGCCGAAGTTCACGTAACCGCAATAACCGCCGAGAATGTTCCAGGCGGTCGATAAGACGATATATTGCAGCACGGTGTATCCGGCGAAGAACAGGTAGTCGTTGTGCAACAGCAGCGCGAGGCCGAAGACGGCGGCGCCGACAGCAAGGGCGAGGAGAAAGAACGGAAGCGTGCGCACGGCTAGCGTCCCATCAACCCGGCCGGCCGGAAGGCCAGGGTGAGGAGCAGGAAGCCGAACGACACGGCGGGCGACCAAGACGGCCCGTAGAAAGTAGACGTGATGCTCTCGACGATGCCGAGCAGCATCGCCGCCGCGACGGTGCCGGGCAGGCTGCCCATGCCGCCGAGCACGCAGATCGCGAACACGCGGCCGATATATTCACGGCCGACCGAGGGCTCGACGGGGCCGATGACGATCAGCAACGCGCCGGCGATGCCGGCAATCGCGATCGAGATGGCGAAGGCGACGCGCTTGATTTGCACGGGGTCGGCGGCCATCAGCTGCAGCGCCAGCTGATCCTGCGCTACCGCCATGATGGCGCGGCCCATGAACGTCCGCGTCAACAACAATTGCAGGCCCAGGATCAGCGACAGCGACACCAGACAGGGCACGAGCATGCGCAGCGGCAGGTCGACGAAGCCGAAGTGCAAGGTCGGTCCAATATACGAGGCTTCGACATAGCGGTAGTCGACGCCGAATGTCAGGATGAGGCCGACCTCGGTGATGAACAGGAGGCCGAAGAAGAACGCCAATCCGCGCAAGGCCTCCTGTCCCCGCTTCTCGAAGGAGACGTAATAGACCTGATAGATCGCCGCGCCGAGCGTATAGAAGGCCGGCGCCACGATGAGGCTCGCGACGATCGGGTCGATCCCGAGCTTGGTATTGACGATATAGGCGATGTAGGAGCCGAGGATGATGAAGCCCGGATGGGCAATATTGACGATGTCGAGGATGCCGAACGATACGGAGACCCCGGCAGTGACGGCCGCATAGAAGCCGCCGAGCAGCAACCCCGACACGATGGCATTGAGCAGCAGGTCGAACGATACGCTCATGCCGGATTACTGCCGATCCGTCGGCCGCGACGCGATCCGCTAATGACCCGAACGCGCAGGTCGAGCCGCTGCGTTCGACCGATAGTCATCCGCATTCTCCCCCCATCGAAGGCTTGTTTCCCGGATTCCCGCAGCGGCGCAATGGCCGTCGCTACCGGATCGATGACGCCTTGTGGGTAATGTGCAGGAAGGACGGCCACTTGGCTAGGGTCAAACCCGATCAGTCAAATGGTTGGCTAACTCGAAACGGGCGGACGCGCCGCGAGCCGTGGACTTCAAGCTCCTAGCACGCGGGACGGCGGCCTTCCCCCTATGCGCTCAAGCGTGGAATCAATCGCATCGCATTCTCGCTCTCGATGCCGCGCAACTGCTCGGGGGTCACGGGGAGCTTCTGCAAGGCCGCGGCCTGGGACCCGATCGGGAAGTACGGGTAGTCGGTCCCGAAGACGACCTGCGAGGGGGGCACGAGCGTCAGCAGGGCGGCCATCGACGCCGGGTGGGTTGCGTTTGCGGTATCATAGTGAAGGCGCTTGAATTCGTTCTCGATTCCGTCCGGCGCAAAGGTCGCGGCATCCGGGCGGAACTTGCCGAAGGCCTCGATGCGGCCGGCGAGCATCGGCACCGTTCCGCCGGCGTGCGAGAACAGCCAGCGGATCTCGCGCAGCCGTGCGAAGGTGCCGCTGAGGAGCAGGCTCGTGACCGTTCGGGTCGTATCGTGCGGAACCTCGATGACGGCCGGGAAGGTGCCGACGCTGAGATTGCCGCAACAGCTCGCCACCAGCGGATGCACATAGACGATCGCTTTGCGGCGATTGAGCTCCTCGAACACGGGTTTGTAGAGAGGATTGCCGAGCCACTTGTCGCCGTAATTGGTTTGCAGCCCGACGCCGTCCGCCTTCAGCTCGTCGAAGACATACGCGATCTCCTTGAGCGTCGTGTCGATGTCGAGCATGGAGAGCGGGGCGAACAGGCCGAAGCGGCCCGGATAGTCGCGCACCATTTGCGCGCCGAAATCCTGGCAGTCCCGCACCGTTCGCGCGGCCGCTTCCGGGCCCGCGTCGAACCAGACCCCGGGCGTCGAGGCGATCGAGAGCACCGCGGTTCGCACCCCGTTCTGGTCCAATTGCTCGACCGCCTTCTCCCGCGTCCAGCCGACCTGTGTGGCGAAGTGGGGAATCTTGCGCTTGTCCTCCCAATCGAGCCACGCCTTTTGATACTCGGGCGGATAATAGTGGTGGTGGGTATCGATCAGGCGCGCCTTCGCGCCCTGTCCGAGCACGATCGGCACCGGCAGCATGGTGGCGGCGCCGATCGTCCCGAGCCCGGCCAAGAACCGGCGTCGTGACGTCGCTAACGGCGTACAGCAGGCGCAATCGTATGCGTGCGCTTGGGCTGAGACTTTCACGGTTTCCTCCTCAACATTTTTTCTTCTCATATTTTTCTTCTCACGTGTCGCGTCCTGTCGGAGGCGATACGCCTTTCGACGAACCGCGCCGCCCCCTAGGCGGCCTTGACCCGTTCAGGTAGCGGCATCGGCTGGTTGGCGCTCTCGAGGAACTCGATGGTCATAAACACCAGCTCCTTGTCGCCGAGGTTTTCGAGGTCGTGGACCTTGTATTCGCCCGGTCCATAGGTCTCATGCCGGGTCTCGCCCGGTTGATAGGTGTATTCGACCGTCGTGCCGTCGTGGACGTGCTGGCGTCCGCGCCCGCCGCTCACCGACGTCCAGAAATAGTCGAGCACGTGGCGGTGGAAGCCGAACCGCTCGCCCGGCTGCAGCCGGATCATCCATACCCGCACGCGGTCGGTCTGCGAGACCAGGGTCGAGCCGACGCAGGGGTTCGGGTTCTGGCGCTCGCGTTCGAATTCGGCAGCAATCGCGGCCGGCCAGTCGGATCGCTCCGAGCGGACGGCCTGCTTGTCCAGCATGGTCAGGGCCATGGCATTCCTCCAGCATTTGTTGGAAGACTATAGCAGGTCTTGTCGGCTCCGAAACGAGGGAATAGGCCTTTGCGGCATCAGGGAACGCGGCGCGCCATCATCGTCGGCGGCTCCATGAGCGGCCTCTTGGCCGCCCTGCTGCTGCAGCGGCGCGGGTGGGAGGTGGCCGTTTTCGAGCGGGTCGCGACCGAGCTGTCCGGCCGCGGCGCCGGCATCGTCGCCCAGGCCGAGCTGATCGAGCGGCTGAAGAGCCTGCGCCTCGACACGACCAACCTCGGCGTGCCCGTGACGGTTCGACGCATCTGGGATGCTTCGGGGCGGATCGTCGCCGAGATCGAGATCCCGCAGATCCTCACCGCCTGGGAGCGGGTTTATCGAGTGTTGCGCAACGCCTTTCCGCCGGAAGACTATCACCGCGGCAAGGGTCTCACCGCTTTCGAGCAGACCAGCGATTCGGTGGTCGCGCATTTCAGCGACGGCAGCACGGAGGAGGGCGATCTTCTGGTCGGCGCCGACGGGCTTCGCTCGACCGTGCGCCAGCAATGCCTTCCGGACGTTGTGCCGCTCTATGCGGGCTACGTGGCCTGGCGCGCGCTGATCCCCGAAGCCGCCTTTCCGGCTGCGACCCACCGTGCGTTGTTCGAGTCCTTGTCCTTCTGCCTGCCCCCAGGCGAGCAGTTTTTGGGCTATCCGGTGGCTGGCCCGCATGACGAGCTTCGCGCCGGCCACCGGCGCTACAACGTGGTCTGGTACCGGCCGGCCGACGAGCGCACCAAGCTGCCGTGGCTCCTGACCGACGATAGCGGTGTCACCCACGTGATCTCGATTCCTCCCCCGCTCATCCGCCGTGCCGCGATCGCCGAGATGCGGGCCGACGCGGAACGGCTGATCGCGCCGCAGATGCGCGAGATCGTCCGCCTGATCGATGAGCCGATCCTGCAGCCGATCTATGATCTCGAGACCTCGCGCATGGCGATCGGTCGGGTGGCGATCGTTGGTGACGCGGCCTTCGTCGCGCGGCCGCATGTGGCGGCGGGCGTGTCGAAGGCGGCCGACGACGCGGCGGCGCTCGCGGAAGCTCTGGACGCCGCGGCAACCGTCGAGGACGGGCTCAAGCAGTTCGAGGCCGTGCAGCTACCGATCGGCCGGCGCATCATCGAGCGGGCGCGCCACCTCGGCGCCTATCTGCAGGCGCAACAGATCTCGGATGAGGAGCGCGCGCGCTCCAAGCGCCACAACGTGCCTGAAGCGGTGCTGGCGGAAACCGCCGTGCTCGACTTTCTGCATGTGTGAACGCTCGTAACTGGGGCCGGGCACACCTGCTGCCTCGGCACCGCCTTCCGCTCCGGAGGGCTCCGCAGCTACAGCCCCAGCAGCCGCTTGGCGTTGCCGCCGGCGAGCGCGGCGACGGTTGCGGCGTCAAAACTCTCGACCGAGGCGACGTGCTCGATCGGGTCGTAGTCGGCCATGTCGAAGGGATAGTCCGTGCCCATCAGGACGTGGTCCGCGCCGAACAGGTCGACCAGCGCCTTGAGTTGGTACGGCGTGAACACGACCGTGTCGACGTAGACCCTTTTCAGGTAGGTCGTCGGCGGATGCGGCAGGTCGGCGTGGCCGTCGGAGCGCGCGCCCCAGACGTGATCGATGCGGCCCGAATAGCCGCCAAGATAGCCACCGCCGTGCACCGCGAGGATTTTGAGCTTGGGATGGCGCTCGAGCACGCCGTCGAAGATGAGATAGTGCAGGGCAATCGTGGTCTCGAGTGGGTTGCCGATCACGTTGTTGAAGTAGAACCGCCGCAAGCGCTCGGCCTCGGTGAAGCCGTTGGGGTGGATGACGACCAGGGCGGAGAGCTCCTCGGCCTTCTTCCAGAACGCCGCAAAGGCGGGATCGGATAGCTCTTTGCCGGCGACGTTGGTGATGATTTGCACGCCCTTGAAGCCCAGCTTGCGCATGCAGCGCTCGAGCTCGGCCGCCGCCTCATTGCCGTCCGGCATCGGCACGCTGCCGAGCGCCACGAAACGATCGGGCTTGCCGGCGACATACTCGGCCAATCCGTCGTTGATCATGCGCGCCGCCTCGACCGCGATGTCGAGCGGCACCGTGTAATAGCATTGCGGCGGTGGCGGCATGATCAGCTGCATGTCGATGCCCATGGCGTCGAGCTCGGCCAGGCGCCGGTCGTAGCCGGTGATCCGCGTGCGCAGATCAAGCTCCTGCTTGTCGTTGACCGCCTTGGTCTGCGGCCCCGCGAAATGGCCAAGCGGAATGGTGGAGAGGTCAAGGTGCGGCTTCACGAATGCGGCCGCACGCGGAACCGCCACATGCGAGTGAATGTCGATGGTGATGCTCTTCGGCCTTATGTCGCGGCCGGGCCGTCCGCGCTTGCGCGCCGCGGTCGGCTCGTATTTGTTCCAGATATCTGCCATGGCTGAGACCCTGTTCTGCTTCTATTGGATTAGAACACGCCGAGGTGCTGACGCAAATCGACGCCGTCGCGGCGCAGCTCCGCGGCGGTCGAGACCACCGCCACGCGGCCGCTGTTGAGGATGACGATGTCGTCGGCGATGTCGAAGACGAGCTTTGGGCTTTGCTCCACCAGCACGATCGATAGGCCGCTCTCCTTCAGCTTGCGGATCGTCGCCATCACCTCGGCAACGATTTGCGGCGCCAGCCCTTCGGAGGGCTCGTCCATGAGCAGGACGCGCGGATTGGCGACGAGGGCGCGGCCGATGGCCAGCATCTGCTGCTCGCCGCCGGAGAGATAGGCGGAGATCTGCGCGCGCCGGTCGCCAAGCCGTGGGAACATGGCAAAGACCGTGTCGATGGTCCAAGCCGGCTTCCCGTTCGCCGGTGCGCGTGCGGCGACCGCCAGGTTTTCCCGCACGGTGAGGCTCTTGAAGATACGCCGGCCCTGCGGGACAAGGGCGACGCCGCGCGCGGCGATCAGCTCCGGCGGCAGTTTTCCGACCGGTGCCCCAAAGACCTCGACCGAGCCGGCGCGCGGCGGCAGAAGCCCGACCGTGACGTTCATGCAGGTCGTCTTGCCGGCGCCGTTGCGGCCAAGCAGCCCGAGGAGACGCCCTTCGCCCAATGCAAACGACACCTGCTGCAGGATGTGGCTATCCCCGTAGAAGGCGTCGATATTGCTTAGGCTCAGCGCGTTACTCACCGAGATAGACCTCGCGCGTGCGCGGATCGGCGACCACCTCGGTCCGCGTTCCCTGGACGATGACCTGGCCGAAATGCAGCAAGGTGATCCGCTCGGCAAACTCAAGCGCCACATCCATGTCGTGCTCGATCATGACGATCGTCACTTCGCGCGGGATGTCGCTGAGCAGTCTTTGCACTTCGCGGCGCTCGTCGATCGATAGGCCGGCAAACGGCTCATCGAGCAGCAGAATCTTCGGCGCCTGCGCCAGCGCCATGGCGATCTCGACGCGCCGCCGCTCGCCATAGGACGTCTGCGCCAGCGGCCGATCGGCGATATGCGCAAGGCCGACGCGGCCGATGGCCGCGCGGGCGCGTTCGATGAGGTCCTCCTGCAGGTCGAGGGAGATGAGCGGGTTCCAACGTAGCGGCGAGAGCCCGAGCAAGGCCAAGGTGACGTTGCGCAGGATCGTGTCACGGGCGAACAGGGTGATGATCTGATAGGTCCGGGCCATGCCGAGATGCGCGCGGCGGCGGCTCGGAATGCGGGTAATATCGTCGCCGAACAGGCGGATGGACCCCGCATCGGGGGTGATCTCGCCGGTAATGAGATTGAACAGCGTGGTCTTGCCGGCGCCGTTCGGTCCGATGATCAGCCGACGCTCGCCGGGCTGGACGCTGATATTGATATTGGCGGCCACGCGCAGCCCGCCGAACGCTTTGGAAAGGTTTTCGACCACGAGCGCGCTCATGAGCCGCGGTCCTCGAGGGCGGGCGGCGCCGAGACGCGCAGGCGCGGGCGCAGCGCCTGCCAGCTCAGGCGGGCGAGGCGCGCTGACCCCGGCACCAGACCTTCCGGCATGAAGCTGATGATCGCCACGAAGATGACCCCAAGCACCAGATTCCAGCGCACCACATAGGCGCTGACGACATTCTTCATGATCACGACGATCACGGCACCGGCGATCGGGCCGAGCAGTGTCGCGGTGCCGCCGGAGATCACCATGAGCAGAACCTCGGCCGAGGTCTGCAGCGCTGCGATCTGCGGGCTGATGAACTGGTTGTAATAGAGGAACAGGAGGCCGGCGACTGCCGACCAGAAGCCGGAGAGGAGAAAGGCGAGAAAGCGAATGAGCCAAACGTTATAGCCGAGTGCGTTCATCCGGCGCGGCTGATCACGGGTACCGCGCAGGCTCGCGCCGAACGGCGAGCGCACGAACACCGCCATCGAGACGAGTGCCAGGAGAAACAGAACCAGCGTCGCGTAGTAGAAGGAACGGGCGTCGGTGAGGGCGATGCCGAAAGGCGTCGGTCGTCCGTGCACGTTCACGCCGTTGTCGCCGTTGGTGAGGCTCGCCCAGCGATAGGCGATGCCCCAGAGGATCTGGCCGAGCGCGAGTGTGATCATCAGAAAGCCGATCCCGGTGGAGCGTAGCGCGAGCACGGCAAACACCGCGGCGGTGACGAGAGTCATGCCGATCGCGGCGAGGCCGGCGGCAAGATGTCCGTGGCCGGCCGCCAGCATCAGCCCGGCGGTATAGCCCGCAACGCTGAACAGGCCGGCATGCCCAAGCGACACCAGGCCCGCGTAGCCGACGAGCACATTGAGCGCGAGGGCAAAGATCGCCCAAAACAGGATTTGGCTCGCGATGTTGACGTAATACGGATTGCCGATCCAAAACGGCAAGGTCGCGAGCAAGACGAGCGCCAGGGCGAGGGCGCCGTAGCCGAGGCGTTGTTGCCTCATGACACGACCCTGCCGAACAGGCCTTGGGGCCGCAGGACGAGGACCAACACCATCGGCAGGAAAAGGATCACATAGGCAAGGTCGGGAAGCATCGCCTGGCCGAAATTGTAGAGAAAGCCGATCAGGAAGCTGCCGACCAGCGCGCCGAGGAGGCTGCCGGTGCCGCCGAGGATGACCACGATCAGCGCGAGCGGCAGCATGTCGGCGTCAAGACCGGGATAGACCGACAGATAGGGCGCGCCCATCACGCCGGCGAAAGCGGCGAGCGCGGCGCCGAGGCAAAAGATCAGCGTGAACAGCTGCGATACCTTGATGCCGACGACGCGCGCGATCGGCGCATCATCGACGCCGGCCCGGATCATGGCGCCGAGGCGCGTGCGGTCGATCATGAACCAGAGCGCTGCGGCGATCACGACCGCGATGGCCAGGATCACCAGGCGGTAGGTCGGAAAATAGATCCCGAATACCGGCAGCGCACCCACGAACAGGCGCGGCGTCGGGGGTTGCAGCGGATCGCCGCCCCAGATCATCAAGCATAGGTCGGCAGTGATGAAGGAGAGGCCGAGCGTGAGCAGGACTTGCGGCAGATCCTGCCCCGCCAGCCGGCGCAGCAGCAAACGCTCGATCGTGCCGCCGATGACGGCCATGGCGGCGCCGCTCGCAAGCGCGGCCAGCCAGAAGTTCAAGCCCTTGTCAAGGAAGGTCGCCCCCAAATAGGCGCCCAGCATGAAGAACGAACCGTGCATCAGGTTCGGAATACGCATCAGCCCGAAGATCAGCGAAAAGCCGGCCGACAGCAGGAACAGCAGCCCGCCGAGGGCAAAGCTGTTCACGGCGAGAAGCACCCAAACGGTCATCAACGCCGCCTTCGCGTCATGGGCGGACTTGCCACGACTATCCGCGACCTACTTGTGGAGCGGAAAGACGTGGGTGGCCGTGACAGACACGGCCATGACGTTGATGGGGCATGCTTTCCAACATCCACTGCAGCACTGCCACGGGGCCTAGGGCTCGAGATTCTTCGCCGGTGGGAAGTCGCGCGAATAGACCGGCTGGGCCAGAAACCATTTTTCGTCGTAGGTCCAGAACTGGCTCACGTCCGGATAGGTCTTGATGACGCTGTTGACGAGCTTGCCGTCCTTGCGCTCGCATTTGCGGATGAAGATGTCGCCGACCACGTTGCCGAGATGGTCGAAGCGAAACGAGCCGCGTGGCGTGTCGGTCAAGGAAACCCCGCGCAACGCGCCCATGAAGGCCTTCTTATCGTCGGCCTGGCCCCCGGTCTTCTGCAGCGCCGCCTCCACGATCTGGCCGGCCACATACATGCCGGCCGAGTAGCCGCCCGGAATCACCCCATAATCCTTCTGCATGGTGGCGACGAAGCGTTTGTTGGTCGACGAATCGTATTCGGCCGAATACCAATGCGCCGAATAGACGCCGACCGCTTCCTCGCCCACGCTCTTGAGCAGCGCGTCGTCCATCGCCGTCCAGCCGCCGGTCAAGGTCATTTTGTCCTTAAGGCCGAGATCGGCGAACACACGCATGAACCGTAGCGGGTTCGAGCCAGCAAATGCGTTGAACACGCCGTCTACGTCATGAATTTGCGCAAGATAGGGGGTGTAGTCCGGGGTCACCAAGGGCGGCCACAGCTTCTTGACGATCTTGCCGCCGTTCTCCTCGAACACCCGCTGGAAGCCGGAGCAATTCTCGTGGCCGAAGGCGAGGTCGTCGGCGATGGTCGCTACCCGTTTCAGCTTCAGCTCCTTGGCCGAATAGTCGGCCATGGCGTGCGGCGCCTGGGCGGAGGTCGCCGAGGGCCGGATGATCCAGGGATTGGGCGTGCGTTGCGTCACGTCCTCCGCCGCCGCGAGGCTTACGAGCGGTATCTCGCGCTCCCGAACGTAATCGGTGATCGCCAGCAACTCGTTGGCCGCGAGCGGGCCGAGGATGATGTTCGCCCCGTCGCGCTCGACCACTTCCTGCGCCTTGGTCTTGGCGCCGGCCGGAGAGCCTCCGGTGTCGGCTGAGATCAGCTCGACCTTGCGCCCGGCGAGCGTGTTGTTCTTCTCCTTCAGGAAGCTCAGAATGCCTTGCTCCATCTGGATGCCGCCCTGGGCGAGTGGGCCGGTCTTGACGGTGAGAAGGCCGATCTTGAACGGCGCCGCCTGCGCGTGCACCGCCGGCGTTTTCAATGTCGCGAGGCCGGCGCCGCTCGCCAGCATTCCCTTCAGAACGGTGCGCCGTTCGACTTTCATGATTTCCTCCTCGTCGAATCTCGAGCGCGCTTCGCAGCGCGCTCGAGCTAACCGGTCGTTGCTTCTTGCCGATCCGGCCTATGCGTTAAACCCTGCGTGACGCCTATTGCTCCAGGTTCTTGGCCGGCGGGAAGTCGCGCGAATAGACCGGCTGCGCCAAAAACTGCTTCTCGTCATAGGTCCAGAACTGGCTGACATCCGGGTAGGTCTTGATCACGCTATTCACGAGGTTCCCGCCCTTGCGCTCGCATTTGCGGATGAAGATCTCGCCGACCACGTTACCCAGATGGTCGAAGTGGAACGGGCCGCGCGGCGTGTCGGTCAAGGAGACCGCGCGCATGGCGTCCATGAAGGCTTTCTTGTCGTCCGAATTGCCGCCGGTCTTCTGCAGCGCGGCTTCGACGACCATGCCGGCGACATACATGCCGGCCGAGTATCCGCCCGGCAGGACGCCGAAGTCCTTTTGCATGTCGGCGACGAACTGCTTGTTGCTCGGCGAGTCGAAATCGGCCGAATACCAGTGCGCCGAATAGACGCCGACGGCCTCGTCGCCGAGGCTCTTGAGCAGCGCGTCGTCCATGGCGGTCCAGCCGCCGGTCAACGTCATCTTTTGCTTGAGGCCGAGATCGGCGAAGGCGCGCATGAATTTCACCGGGTTCGACCCGGCGAAGCCGTTGAACACCCCGTCGACGTCGTGGATCTGCGCCAGGTAGGGCGTGTAGTCGGGGGTGACGAGTGGCGGCCACAGTTTCTTGACGACCTTGCCGCCGTCCTCCTCGAACACGCGCTGGAAGCCGGAGACCTGCTCATAGCCGAAGGCGAAATCCTCGCTGATCGTCGCCATCCGATTGAGCTTGAGCTCCTTGGCCGAGTAATCGCCCATGACATGCGAGGCTTGGGCGGATGTCGCCGACGGCCGGATGATCCACGGATTGGTCTTGCGTTGCGTGACGTCTTCGGCCGCCGCAAGACTGAGGAGCGGCGTCTCGTGCTCGCGGATATAGTCCGTTATCGCCAAGAGCTCGAAGGCGGCGAGCGGCCCGAGAATGACGTTCACCGCATCGCGCTCGACCACTTCTTGCGCCTTCGTTTTGGCACCGGCCGGATTGCCGCCGGTATCGGCGGAGATCAGCTCGACCTTGCGGCCCGCGAGCGTATTGTTCCTGTGCTTGAGGAACGTGGTGAGGCCCTGTTCCATCTGGATACCGCCTTGGGCGAGCGGCCCGGTCTTGACCGTGAGTAGGGCGATCTTGAACGGCGCCGCCTGGGCATGCACCGCCGGCGACTTCAAGGCCGCGAGACCGACGCTGCTCGCGAGCATTCCCTTCAGTACCGTTCTGCGTTCGACTTTCATGTGTTCCTCCCGGTAGCGCTGATGTTGGCGGCCTGCGGCCGCTCTCGATTGAGGCGAACGACGCCACTCTCCAAATTTAACACGCGTTGCCGATACAACCTAATCGCAACGCGCGCTTCCGAGCGGCTTGCCTAAGATTTTTGCGACTTTTTCTCCCGCTTTTTTTGCCCTTTCTTCTGCCCCTTCTTCTCCGGAACGATCGGCAGGAGCAGGTACGGCCGCTTGTTGCGGCCGAAATGAAGGCTGGTAACGCCGGCAAAGACTTCGGGCGGTCGATCGTTTGGATCGTCGTGCAGGAAAGGGCCGCAGCCCTTGAGCTCGTTCTTGAAATTCGACAACCGACCGCCGCTAGCCCCGCCGTATTCGTAGTCCTTGCCGCGGATGGTCACCCCGATGCGGAAACCCGCCGGCACGACGATGCTGCTCGGCCAGATCTCGATATCGACCTCGGCCACTTCGCCGGGCTTAAGCTTTTGTTCCTTGTCGTGGGTGTGATAGGGCCGATACGGCAGTGACAGTTTTTTATCGAGCTTGCGGTGCGAGACGCGCAGCCAGCCCTGGGCGATGGGCATATGTGGATCGATCGCACCCTGGAACACGACTTCCTTTAGATCGGGCGAGAACACCCGCACGACGACGAACAGATCGGCATCGCGGGTCGACGACGAAACGAACAGCTTGAGCGACGATGGCCCCGTGATCTCGGTTTCCGCATTGAGCGGAGGCGTCAGAAACGTGAGACCCTCGCCCATGGCGTCGAACCTTAGCGCCGCCTTCCCAGCCGAGGCCTTGTCCGCCAACTCGAAGCGCGCCGGATCGAGATAGAACCGCGTCCATTTCGTCCGCTTGAGCGGCCATTCGCTCTCCGCGCGCGGCACGAACTTGTCGATGTGCCGGACCTGCAGCAGCACGCGCGGCTGCTTCGACCAGCTCGTATCCTTGCCGTGCAGGAAATAGTCGAAGAATCGCTTCTGCAGCTCGCGGCCATAGTCGGTGTAGAAGTGGGTCCAGTGCTCGATGCCATGCGCCTCGAGCCATTTGTCTTTCGAGGCGG
This sequence comes from Xanthobacteraceae bacterium, assembly GCA_052148715.1. Taxonomy (GTDB): domain Bacteria; phylum Pseudomonadota; class Alphaproteobacteria; order Rhizobiales; family Xanthobacteraceae; genus JBKQHQ01. Next base: position 14,705 of record JBKQHQ010000257.1, read on the forward strand.
CGCGCACAAAACCTTCAAAATTGCCGCGCGGATGCAGGCCCTGACCGCCCCAATTCGCGGCCGACAAGAACGGCACCTTCACCTTGGACCAGACCGGGGAGCGGGCCTGATGATAGTCGTCGTCGAGCGGATGCGCGCGGATCTCGGCGCCGAGGTCGACGCGGTTCGCGGTGAGCTCTTTCTCGGACAGGGTTTGTGGCCCGCAGACGAGTTCGCCGTGCACGCGGCTGCGCTTGCCGCGCTCGCCAACGCCGTACTGCACGGTCTTGACCTGCATGTCGTACCAGTTGGCCCAGAACGTGCTGAGAATCCCGCCATGGTGGGTCATGTCGCGGTACCAGTCGGCGGCGCCTTCCCAGACGCACATCGCGGCAAGGTGCGGCGGCTCGAGTGAGGCCACGTGCCACTGGTTGATGGCGTAATAGGAAATGCCGTTGAGCCCGACCTTGCCGTTCGACCAGGGCTGCATGCCGGCCCATTCGATGCAGCTGTAGAAGTCCTTGGTCTCGCGTGGGGAGAAATGATCGAGATAGTCCGGCGAGCAGCCGCAGCCGCGCGAGTCGACGCGCACGCAGGCGTAGTCGTACGGCACCCATTTTTCCGGGTCGACCACCTCCCAGCTCTGATACTTGTTGCTCGATCCGGCCGGAACATCCGGATGCTTCGCCACCATCCGCTCCCACGCACTCGGATAGCCGTCCTGAAAGGCGAGGCCCTTGGCATAAGGGCCGTAGCTGAGGAGCACCGGAGAGCGGCCGTCCTTGACCGGGCGAAAGACGTCAGCCCGCAGCACCAGCCCGTCATCCATGTTGATCGGAACGTCCCAGTCGATGCGCATGCCGTCGCGCTCTTCGCTGCGCATTTCGTGTGTGTGGGCAGGCTCGGGGGGCGGTACTCTGGCCGGGCGGTGGGCGCTCATCATTTTTTCTCCCTCGGAATGCTCCCGCTCATCCGTGGCCGCTGACCAGGAGCTCGGGGCGAGGCCTTATATGGCGTCTCCTCCGAGCCCGGCTGCACCCCGCTCGGCTATTTTTTTCTCCGACGCCTGAACCGACGCCGTTACCCCAGTCTAGCCTACCGCTCCCCATCCGGGTCTCGGCAAATAATATACTTTAAGCGTCGGCATTACTTTTTCTAATGCGGCGCGTGTTCATGGCGGCGCGGCATTTTGCCGACGCGTTAGCGGCGTGCCGCCCGCTTCACGCCGGCCATCGCTTCGAGCACGGCGCATACGGAGGCCGTATCGTGCGCGGCGTGGCCCGTCGACATCGCCGCCGCATAGATCGGCAAGGTGGCGCTGAGCAAGGGGGTCGGGCACCCCAGATGCTGCGCGAATTCGCCGATCACCGCCATGTCCTTCTGCCAGGTGGAGATCTTCATGGTGGCGTCGTCGTAGCGGTCCTTGACCATCATCGGCCCGCGCAACTCCAGCACGCGCGAGTTGCCCGCCCCGGCGGTCGCGAGCTCGAGCACCTTTTTCGGGTCGAGCCCCGCCTTGATGCCGAGCACCATCGCTTCCGCGCTTGCCACGTTATGGATGGCGACCAGCAGGTTCGCCACATACTTCATGCGGCTGCCGTTGCCGAATTCGCCGAGGTCGTGCGTCTGCCGCGCGAAACTCGCGAACAGCGGACGCAGCTTGGCGATGGTCTTGCTGTCGCCGCTCGCATAGACGACGAGGTCCTTCGTCTTGGCTTGCGCGCCGGTTCCGCTCACGGGGCTGTCGAGCGCGATGTGGCCTGCGGCGCGCAAAGCCTGCTCGGCCTGGAGCTTGTCGTCGATGGCGAAGGTGCTTGCCTCGATCAGCACGCGCCTCGGCACATGCGCATCGACAATGGCCTGCACCGTCATGGCGAGCGCTTGCGGATATGGCAAGCTCGTGATGATAGTCGGCACCTCGCTGGCGACCGCCTTGGCGTCTGCGACGATTTTTACACCGGCGCGCGAAGCCTCTTTGCACCGCGCCTTGCTCGTGTCGAACCCGACGACACGCCATCCGTCGGCCACGAGGTTGCGGGCAAACGCCCCGCCCATAATACCGAGGCCGATAACGCCGACGGCGCCTCGGCTCTTCGCCACATCCATGCTCACTTCTCCGCTGCCATTTGTCCCGCGAGTCGCGTTGGCGACGCTTGCATGCGTGCGCATGCGGTTCAAGGCGCACGTGGCGACGCCGCCTGCGCCACGACTGCTGCCGGCGCACGGGGCGTGCACCGGCTTTGCCGGTGCGCGCCGTTCGCCTAAGTTCGCGGCGGACAATCAACGTTGAGGGCAGCAGCGCATGCAGATCGGTCTCGCCGGGCTCGGCAAAATGGGAGCGGCCATTGGGGCACGCCTACTCGAGGTGGGGCATGCGCTGACGGTCTGGAACCGCACGAGCGGCAAGGCGAAGCCGCTCACGGACGCCGGTGCTACCGAGGTCGGAACCCCGGCCGAGCTCGCACAGCGCGCTGAATTGGTCATAACGATCCTGACCGATGCGGCGGCGATCGACGCGGTTTACGGCGGTCCATCCGGGCTGCTTGCGGGCGACGTTAAGACCAAGCTGTTCATCGACATGAGCACGGTGCAGCCGGCAACGCCGGTCGCGCTAGCCGAAAAGGTGCGGGCAGAGGGCGCTGCCTTCGTGGAGTGTCCGGTCGGGGGCACCATCGGCCCCGCGCGGGCAGGGAAGCTCTTGGGTCTGATGGGTGCGGAGCCGGCGGACGCCGAGCGTGCCGAGCCCATCCTGCAGCAGCTCTGCCGCCGGATCGAGCGTTGCGGGCCGGTCGGCGCCGCGGCGGCGATGAAGCTTGCGATCAATCTGCCGCTGCTGGTTTCCTGGCAGGCGTTCGGCGAGGCCTTCGCGCTCTGTCAAGGGCTCGGCTTCGAGCCGCAGCACTTGCTCGATCTGTTCACCGATATTTCGGCGACCACCAACGCGCTGAAGGCCCGCGCCCCCATGATCGTCGCCATGCTCGAGGGCCGCAACGAAGGGCCGACCACGTTCGATATCGATTCGGCGCGCAAGGATCTGCAGACCATGCTCGGCGCGGCGAAAGCGCGCGGCGTCGAGCTGCCGCTCGTCGAGCGAACCCTCGCCTGCTTCGACGAGGCGAGCCGGAACGGTTGGGGCTTGCGCGATGGGTCTGCGGTGCCCGTGTACTGGTCGAGGCGCGGTGGCTGACTGGACGGCCATCCATGATGATGGCGGCTGCGTGCCGATCACGTCGACCCGCATTAGATTTTCAGATCACTATTTGATCTGGTTAACCATTCATTAAGGAAGACGAGCGGGCTTGCCAATTTTCAGATATAAGGCGGCCTCGGTTACCTGACACGAGGGGGAAACGATGTTCAGGCGCCGCGGCTCGCCACCTGATAGACCATCCAACACCTTCTGACACGCACTTGCTGTCCAGTCGCCTGTTCGCAAGGGTCTGCGTCGATTGATCATTCCGCCGATCCGGCCAGTGATCGGAACGGAGCTGGTTATGCGTATCTGCGTCTTTGCGATGACGGGCATCCTGTTATCCGGCTGCGCTAGTCAGAGGTTGCTGCTGGATGCCAGCATCGACGCCGGCGGCTACGTGACGCTCAGGAACAAGGGCCCGGTGGACTGGAAAGACTGTCTGATCCGAGTGAAATCGTTCGGGCCTCGAGCGCCGCGCTGGTTCCTATGGCGCCGGGGAGATCTACCCGCAGGCGCGAGCGCCCGCTTCGATCTGCGCGCCTTCAAAAACTACGAGGATCAGCGCTTGAATCCATTCTCGCATCAGATCAATCAACTGGACGCCAATTGCGCGAACGGAGAGGGCTGGCTGTTCGCTCAAGAAGTAGCGGGCGAGCAAGATCGTCTGCACATCGCGGCCGGGCTAGGACCTCGAAAAAAGCCCCCTGCGGGCTTGGTGCTGCAATCGCCGGTCCGTTGAATCGCCTTCGGCAGCACGGCGCTCAAATCGGCGGCGTCACGCCCACCTTCCGGGCGGCGGCCTGCAGGCGCGACCACGTGCCCGTCGCGATCGGAATGCCGGAGGCCGCTTGCTCCACCAGCAGCGCATCACCGCGTTCGCCCGGCAACAGGATCCGCTCGACGCCTTCGGCGCGCGGCAGGGCCGTGATGGCGGCGCCGAGCTTATCGGCCTCGCTGGCAAAATCTTCAAAGCTGCCGAAGGCGGCGATGTCGACCGCGATGACGACACCGTTGAGCACCGGGCTTTCCGATGCGGCGCCGCGCAGCAGCGCTGGCGCAATGAGCGGGTTGGCGAGCGCAAGGCTCGACAAGCACTCGATCATGAACGATAGGCCCGACCCCTTCGGCCCGCCGAGCGGCAGGAGCGTCTTGATCTTGTGCGGGTCGGTGGTGTCGCGGCCCTCGGCGTCGATGCCCCAACCGGTCGGGACCGATTTTCCGGAATCCTTGGCATTGAGGATTTTTCCGTTGGAGACCGTCGAAGTCGACATGTCGAGGAGATAAGGGCGGTGCGTCTTCGCCGGCACGGCGATCGCGATCGGGTTGGTCGAGACGCCGGCAGCCCGCGCGCCGTGATACGCCATCATCGGTCCCGACGCGGTCATGACGATGCCGGCCATGGATGATTCCGCAACCTTCAGCGCGTAGTACCCGATCGCGCCGGCGTGGGTGATGTTGCGCGCCGCGCACCAGCCGACATGGGTTTCGCGGGCGCGGTCGATCGCCTCCTCGACCGCCCGCAGCATCGCGATCGGGCCAGGCGCGCGATCGGCGTCCAGCACCGCGATCGCCCCCGCGCGCCGGTCGATGCGCATGTTGGGGCGCGGATTGATCGCCTCCCTGCCGATGAGGTCGAGGTAGCGCGGGATGCGGATCACGCCGTGCGAGTCGACCCCGCGCAGATTGGCCCATACCAGCACCTTCGCCCATGCATCGGCGGTGGCGCGGTCGAGCCCCGCCGCCACGAAGATCTCGGCGGCGAATCTCAAGAGGTCGTCTTTGCTGATCCGGATCGCTCCGTCGGTCACCGTTTGCTTCGCCTCCGCCATCGAACGAACGCGCGGGCCGGCTCGATTGACCGACCGATGCACGCGCGGCTATATGTTAGACGAGAGCGCGTATCAATGAAGTTGCATCGGCACTGCGCGCAATCGATCCCAGATTTGGTCGCATTCTCCTCAAGAGACCGGTATCGCACCTTGCCGGAAACCGCTCTTGCCGTTCCGATTGCAACAACCACGGAGCCGCCATGTCAATGCTGACGCTTGCCCAAGCTTCCACCATCGTCGATGCCGCGCTGAAAAAGGGGCGCGATGCGAACTTGCACCCGCTCACGGTCGCGGTGCTCGATGCCGGCGGCCACCTCGTCGCCTTCAAGCGCGAGGACAAATCGGGAATCCTCCGCTTCGACATTGCCTATGGCAAAGCCTGGGGCGCGCTCGGCATGGGCTTTGGCTCGCGCACCTTGGCGACCCGCGCTCCCAAGGCCGGGATGTTCTTTACCGCTCTCGCGGCGGTGAGCGAGGGGCGCTTCATTCCGGTTCCCGGCGGCGTCTTGATCCGCGACGGGGAGGACAACATTATCGGCGCCGTCGGCATTTCGGGCGACGTGTCGGATCGCGACGAGGAATGCGCCGTCGCCGGCATTCAGGCGGCGGGGCTGAAAGCCGATCCCGGCAAGTCCGAAGGCGTTTGATAGGGGAGAACACGGATGAAATTTTATTCCTTCTGGCGCTCGCTCGCCTCCTACCGCGTGCGGATCGCGCTCAATCTCAAAGGGCTGAAGCCCGAGGTCTTCGATGTCGACTTGATCAAGGGCAAGCAGCGCGAGGACGCCTTTCGCGCGGTCAATCCGCAAATGGTGCTGCCGGCGCTGATCGACGGGGACGGACCGCCGCTGTTCCAATCGCTGGCGATCATCGAATATCTCGATGAGACCCACCCGCAGCCGCCGCTTCTGCCGCGCGAGCCGCGGGCGCGGGCGCGGGCGCGCGGATTGGCGCAGATCGTCGCCTGCGACTCGCATCCGCTGCTGGTGCCGCGCGTGCGGGAGTATCTCGAGCACGAGCTCAAGCTCGACGAAGCGACGCGGCTGAAGTGGATTCAGCACTGGGTCGGCGAGGCGCTCAAGGCGATCGAGATCAATCTCGTCTCGAGCCCGGGCACTGGCCGCTATTGCGTCGGCGACAGCGTCACGGTCGCCGACATCTGCCTGGCGAGCCAAGCGGCCGGCGCAGATTTCTTCAAGGTCGACCTAAAACCCTTCCCGACCGTGCGCCGCATCGTCGACACGTGCCTGAAGGACGACGCCTTCGCCCGCGCGCATCCGCTGAAACAGCCGGGCGCGCCCGCCGCGATGTGAACGGCCGCTACCGCCTTCGCGGCCCCGCGGCATCTCATCATCGCGCGTCGCCCGTGGTCGGCGATGCGCGCCGCGTTGATTTTCCGCCGCAACCGGTAAATTCCTCCGCCGCCGAGCTGAGCTTCCAGGGCGCCACCCGCCCACCGCTGCCCAACCGGCAACTCGACCGCTCCCACCTTTGACAGAAGGTCACGGGCCAAGGATGCTGGGCGACAACACAAAGCCTTGCAGACGGATCAGGAGGAGGAAATGGCCCTTAACACGGATCGCATCCGCACCACGCATGTCGGCAGTCTCGTGCGGCCGCCTGCGCTGATCGAGTACCTGCGCAAGATTCAGGACAACGAACCGTACGACGAGCGCGCCTACGAGGCTTGTCTGACCGACTCCGTCGTCGAGGCGGTCCGTCTGCAGGCCGATGCCGGCATCGACATCGTCAGTGACGGCGAGTACGGCAAGTCCGTGAACTGGGCCTTCTACGTGCACCGGCGCCTGAAGGGCCTCGAGCGGCGGCCGCTCACGCCTGAGGAGGCGAAGGACCCGATGAGCATCGTGCTGGGCGGGCGCGACCGCGAAGCCTTTCCGGAGTTCTATGCCGAGTACGACGGCCGCATGCTGCGCAATTCGAGCGCGCCGGTGCGGCCGGTGGTGACGGGACCCTTGAGCTATTGCGGCCAGGCGGAATTGCAGCACGATATCAAAAACCTCAAGGCAGGTCTTGCGAAGGTCAAGGTGGAAGGCGCCTTCTTGCCGGTGGTGGCGCCGGCGAGCGCGCTCCCCAATGCCAAGCTCGAGCACTATCGCGACGAAGAAAGCTTTCTGTTCGCTCTCGCGGATGCGTTGCGCGACGAATACCGGGCGATCATCGATGCCGGGCTCGACGTTCAGGTCGACGACGCCTTCCTGCCCTATGTGTACGAAAAGCTCGTCCCGCCGATGACGCTCGCGCAATATCGTCAGTGGGCCGAGTTGCGCATCGCCGCCCTCAACCACGCGCTCAAAGGGCTGCCGGCCGAGAAGACGCGCTATCACATCTGCTGGGGCAGCTGGAACGGGCCGCATATGTTCGATGTGCCGCTCAAGGACATCGTCGACCTCGTGCTCAAGGTCAACGTCGGCGCCTACAGCTTTGAGGCCGCCAACCCGCGTCACGAGCACGAGTGGAAGGTGTGGAAGGACGTAAAGCTTCCCGCAGACAAGGTCCTCATACCCGGCCTGGTGGCGCATTCGACCAACGTCGTGGAGCATCCCGAGCTCGTTGCCGAGCGCCTCCTTCGCTTCGCCAAAATCGTCGGGCGCGAGCGCGTGATGGCAGGCACCGATTGCGGCTTCTCGCAAAGCCCGCTCGCCGGGCGGGTGCATCGGACCATCATGTGGGCGAAGCTCAAGTCGCTCGCCGAAGGCGCCAGGATCGCCTCGACCCAATTGTGGAATTAGGAGCGGCGCGCTCTTTAGATTTCCTTAAAACTAATTGTAGTAAAATTTCTGCTGGTTCGCCTAGTTTGGTGCGGAGGTCCGCGCCAAGGAGTGTTGCCATGCGCAAGACCGCCGCCGCCGCATCGATCTTGCTTGCCGTCGGCGGGACGGCTTTCGCGGCCGATCTGCCGCTAGCGCCACCACCGCCGCCTCTGCCGCCGGCCACGAACTGGAGCGGGTTTTACTTGGGCGCCAATGTCGGGGGCGCCATCGGCATCGCCCGCGACAGCTACAGCATACCCGGCAACGCGCCGTTCGCCTCGATCAGCAACCCGCTGGCCGGCGCCATCGGCGGCGGCCAGGTCGGCTATAATTGGCAGTTCTGGCGGATCGTCTATGGGCTGGAGGCCGACATCCAAGGCAGTTCTTCGCGCGGCAGCATCTCTACACCGTGCCTGCCGGGCTTGTGCGGGCTGCTGCCGTTGTCGGCGAGCTACGGCCAGGACCTTCCCTGGTTTGGAACGGTGCGCGGGCGTGTCGGCTTCACATTGGCGGGCTGGCTCCTCTACGCGACCGGCGGCTACGCGTATGGGCGGCTGGACACAAACGCGACCGCGACGGTCGGTGCCACCACCGCCGCGCTCAGCATGACCGACTATCTCAGCGGCTGGACCGCCGGCGGCGGCATCGAACTGGAATTCGCGCCGCGTTGGACCGTCAAGGCGGAATATCTTTATGTCGATCTCGGCAACGCCAATCACAGCTGGGTCTTTCCCGGAGTGACCACCGTCAATGATTCGGCGCACGTCACCCAGAACGTGATTCGAGCGGGCCTGAATTTCCGGTTCTGATCCCGACGGGCATTTGCGCGGCGCCAAAATCCGCGAACCAAATACGGCGCGCCGTTCTCGCGGGCGGCGCGGGCCGAAAAAAAATCCCCTGGACCGTCCGATGCCCGGCGGGGGTCGTGGAGAGGGAATTAAATACAGGAGATTTACAGGCGAGGCGCGAAGGCGCGGGTACACATCCCGAAACGCCAAACGCCTTGCGCCGGGGGCTTGCGGCCGGCGCCGCCTCCTCGCCCGAGGTCTTTGCCGCGGGTGCAAACCGTCTTTTCTCCAACTCGATCAGCCTCGTCTCGCGGTCGCCCAACGCGATGAGGGCGCGGACCGAGGTTACCAAACCCATCACCTGCGTGGCCTCGCCGGGCGACAGGATGCCCCCCGCGCAGGCGGCGACGACCGCTCGGCCGGCCTTGACCACGTCGCCCGCGCTCTCGATCTCCGGCAGATCGAACGCGACCGGGCGATCGCGCCGCACCGGCAAGAGCAACCCAACGCAAAAGCGCAGCGCTGTCCAGTCGCCTGCCAAGGCCTTCGCGATGAGCAGGCGGGTGAGTTCCTCCGCCGCGCCCTCGAGCACCGCCTCGAGCGCGAAGGTGGCCTAGTTGCGGGACCCCTTCGGCTGCGGCCCGAGGGCTCCGCGAATGGTCTCTCGCCACTCATTGGCCTTGCGTCCGCGGCGGGATCGAGGTCATCCATGGTCGTCGGCTCCTCCCCCCGCGTTGCCCGCCGCAGGCGGCGGCTTGCCGCGCGCGGCCATGATTCGGTCGAGTCCGGCGCCATTCTATCATCTACAGAAATGTTGTCAACATAATTTCTATCAATCGCGCGATCATCGCATTGCAAGCGATCGGGACCGCACCCTGCCTGCGCGCGACGCGATGGGGTTGCCGGAAGCGGCAGTTTCCGGAGCGGCCAGCTCGCGACCGCCGACTCCAATTGCGACTGGGACTTGGCAGCAAGCTCACCTGGACACCAATCGGCCCTGTCCGGTACGTGCCAATTCCTGGCTCCGGCACGGCAGCAAACATCGTCCGCCCGAGCGCCTTCTCGTCGATCACAAGCCCGGAGCTCGTCGCCGGTATGGGTATAGCTGCGGATTTTTTAGCAAGCGCCCCGTTTGTCGAGCAGTGTCAGCCGTGAGGTCTGTTTTATCGGCTCGCCACAAATTCACAAGAAGTTGAACAACTTCCCTCGGCCGCCCTTGCGGAGAGACCTTGGGCGGCGCTCAATTTGAACGGAATATACCGAAGCCAAGCTCCTTCGCCAAATATCTGGGAGGTGAGTAATGAAACTCAGACTGGTGTTCGGAGGCCTTTTGCTTACGCTATCGGTCGGGGCATGTTTGGGCGCAGCCACTCGAGCCTGGCGTAGACCGCCCGGGTGCTGACTACCGATCCCTTAGCTTCCGGGGCGGTCCTGGAGATTGTCAGGCGGCGTGCGGCGCCGACAGTCAGTGTCGGGCGTGGACCTACGTGCGTGAAGGGATCCAGGGACCCTCTCCGCGCTGCTGGCTCAAAGGAAGCGTGCCGCCACCCACGGGCAACGATTGTTATGTATCTGGCGTCATGCCCCGGATCGCATCTGAGCCGCCTGCGTCACCGCCTGACAGATGCCGGCAAGGCTACGTCTGGCGCGAGGCTTTTCCCAACGATCAGACATGTGTCACGCCGGATATTCGGCGACAGGCGGCGGCTGATAATGCGGCAGCGACTGAGCGTCGTGTATCAGGAGGCAACGACAACTGCATCCAGGGTTATGTGTGGCGTTTCGCCAATCTGCAGGACCATGTCTGCGCTGCGGAGCAGACGAGAAACGAGACGCAGCCCTCCGGCGGTTTTCCCGTATGCTTACGGCTTGAGCGCTGCGACCGCTTCCGGGTACGCACCGGCAATCAGCTCTCCCCTCCTGCATGATAAGGTCAGGACGCACTCATGAACACTCGCACAACCATCCCGTGGCTGATTTTCGGACTAACGATGTTCTCGGCACCCGCATGGGGTCAGGCGCGGGTGACCGGCCAGGAGTTGACACTCGCCGAATTGCAAGGGGTCGTCATCCACCCGAGGGTCGTCCGTGATCTGGTGATTCGGCGCAAGGACTTGGGCGGTGGTTATAAGGTCTGGATATTCGCGGGCGGAACGCTCACGAACCTGCGGACTTTTGAGGGCCGAGCCTTCAAGCGGATGATCGTTTTCGCCCGCGGCGCTGAAGGCTTCATCTGCACTGCCGCCGAATCTTTCGCGCGCGAAAACGGCGTTGGCGACCTCGCCAGGGCGGGCGCTGTCGACAGCGCTTTAATTACAGGTGTCAGTTTCAAGAAAATTTCGGTGCTGCCGGTGCGCATTACCTCCTTCTCGATTCCGGAGGAAGCGTTCGATAGCAGCCTCAACCCGATCCGCGCCAAGATCAGCCTGGGGTTCCGGAACTTCGTTTGGCCGCCAACTTGCCGCCGACTTTCGACATCATCGTAGCCCCTTCAATGCGGTGCCCGGAGGATGCTCGCGTCCTATTGACGCCTCCCTCTCATCTTGGCGCGACAAGGGGCGGCGGCGTTGTCTGCTTGGGGACCAGCCTGTGCGGTTTTCACACAGCCTGGGTCAGTTCCGGAGTCTCCCGCTGCAAAAAAATTGCGGAGCCTCAACGGCAGCATTCTCGTCGTTCCTAATATTCTCGTCGTTCCCAATCTCCGGCATGATTTTCTCTCGTATGATGATCCTACGCAAGTCACCTCCGAAAGTTTCAGGAGACCTAATACCGATAATCGTCGATCTTGAGCAGCGGAAACGCGCTGAGCACATGCGGCGGTGTGGTCGGTGCCGTGGGGTGCAGATAGGAGCGGTCGAGATCGGCGAGGCGGGCGACGCCGAGGAGACCGAGACAGCGTTGCACCTCATCCTCCACGAGCTCGAGCATGCGCGCGATCCCGGCTTGACCCGCCGCGGCAAGGGCCCAGCACTGCATGCGCCCGAGCCCGACCAGATCCGCACCGGTTGCGATCGCCTTGACGATATCGGTGCCGCGGCAAAATGCGCCGTCGACCAAGATTTTCGCGCGTCCGCGCGCGACATCGACGATCTCCGGCAGCACCTCCATGGCGCCGCGGCCATGGTCGAGCTGGCGGCCGCCGTGGTTCGATACGTAGATCCAGTCGACGCCGTGCTCGAGCGCAATCTGGGCATCCTCGGCGGTGGCGATGCCTTTGATGATCAGCGGGATGTCGAACCGCCGCTTGATGCGCTCGACCGTGCGCCAGTCGAGCGCGGCCTGGAACGAGGCGCCGCTCGCCCTCCGCCGCCCGGCGGCGAGATAGCGCTTGGCGATATCGCGCTCGCGCCGGCTGTAGACCGCGGTGTCGACCGTAAGGCAGAACGCCGCATAGCCCTGCGCGACAGCCCGGCCGACGTGGTCGTCGACGAAGCCGTCATCGCCGCGCACGTAGAGTTGGAATATGCGCATCGCGTCGGGTGCCGCTTCGGCGACCTTTTCGAGTCCCGGCTCACACACAGAGCTCAGCATATGCGCGACACCGAACTCCTTGGCGGCTTTCACGACGGTTTCCGCCGCGCCCGGGTGAAAGCATTCGAGCGAGCCGATGGGAGCAAGCGCGACCGGAAGCCGCAGCTTGCGCCCGAACTGCTCAACCGAGACGTCGATCGCGCTCACGTCGCGCAAGACGCGAGGCCGAAACGCAATTTGATCAAGCGCCAAGCGGTTACGCCGCAGCGTGGTCTCGCTCTCCGCCCCGCCGACGATGTAGTCCCATTCATTCTGGCCAATATTTTGCCGAGCTTTGGCGACGATCTCGTGCAACGTCATGAAATCCGCCGCGAGCGCTGCCTCGCGCAGTGCCGCGGCTTGGTCGGAGGCTTGATCTTGCATGTCGCAACTCGAAGTTAGCCAGCCCGACTCAGCGCAGCCAATGCCGGCCCGTTGAACGCATTATGCGAGTCAGGCATTGGTGCTCAATCAAGATTCTCATCCCGAGATTCACCGAAGGAGCGGCGGCATGGCGCCCGAGTTGCGGCTTTACGAGGACATCTTGACGGGGCGAGCGAGCACCGCGGCCCCGCTGCCCGCAATGGCGCGCATGATCTATGTTGTGCACGGCGGTGTGAGCATCGCTGCAAGGGAACTCGGCGACGGCCAAGTCTGGCACGGAGAGGGCGAGGTGGCGCTGCATGCCGACGACGGCGGCGTCACGCTCTGGCGCTTCGAGCTTGCTCCGCCCGGTGCGCCGGAGGGGACGGCCGCCGGCGCCGGGATACGGTCGCACGCCAAGCTCGTCGCGGCGCCGCAGACCTTGCCTACGGGTGACCTGCTGCTTCGCGGCGACAGCGTGGCCTTCGCCGCGGGCGGCTGCGCCTATACGCACGTCCATCAGGGGCCCGGCATCCGTTGCCTGATCGAGGGCGGCGTCCGCATCGACACGCACGGGCATTCCACGTCGTATGGCCCCGGCGGCGCTTGGTACGAATCCGGCCCCGCACCGGTCTTCGCCCAGGCCGCCATGGACCGGGGCGCCAAATTCATTCGCGTGATGATCCTGCGGCGCGCGCTGCTGGGAAAAAGCTCGATCCGCTATGTCAACGAGGCCGACCGGGACAAGCCGAAGTCGCAGACTTACCAAGTCTTCGTCGACGCGCCGATCGCGTTTAGGAGGGAGTAGCGGCGAAGGACTTGTTCTGGATCGTCCACATTCGCGATGCTTGTCAGAAACCGTGGGAAGGCGAGGAAACGCAATTCCGTCTCGCGGCGCGCCTGCGTTTGCGACCGCTCGGCGTGCCGGCGGCGTGAATGGTCGCGTCAAGGAGCGAGGCACTGCGGTCGCATGGTGACGACCGCGTAGGACGTGACGATCGCGTCATCAAACGATTTCCAACTCGTCAAGGGCGCGTGGCCGTCGGCGAAGAAGAAGCGGGCGTTTTCGCCGGCGATGCGCCATGCATCAACGAAGTCGACCCAGACCTGGCCCACCGTCACGGTGGCCGTCGCGTGCCGGCCCGGCCGGCCGAGCGCCGCTTCGAGAGCGGCGACCGTCAACTCGGTTCTTGCGGCTTGCTTGCGGTCATCGGCGAGGAACTTGTTCAGCACCTCGATCGGCATGACACGGTCGGGCGTCGTGGGGAGTTCGGCGCATCCGCGACACTCGCAGGGTGCCGTGTCCACGAAATCTTTGGTCACCTTGCCGTCGACGCCATAGTCGATGCGAAAGGATCGATCGTTCCTTGCGGACAGTCGATAGATATCGGAGCTGCCCACAGGCCCTGATGCCGGATAGAAGAGCTCGAAGGTTTTTCCGGGGGGACCGAGAAGCGCGGTGACGCGTGCGCGTTCCAAGCCGACGAGCTCGGTCTTTGCCGCAAACTGATGGAGCAGGCCTTCACGCGACCAAAAGGGAAAAATTGAATCGGGCGCATGTCGCCAAGCCGCGGGCGAGAACGTCGTGTGTCCGCCATAGGCGACCGTCGTGACCGCCGCGACGATCGATAGCAAGAGAACAAGGGATATCTGCCAGCGTTTCATCCGAGCCATATTTCGCACTGGCGCGATGCCTCTTGTCGTCGGCCCGTTTGCCGGCGGATCTGGTGCGATGGGCCGGATTTGGCGCGGCACCCATGACGACACGGCAGCATGACAATGGGGCGGATCCGAGGGCCGACTTGGTGAGCCGGATTTCGCCTAACGTTCGGTCAGGGCTGCAGATCCTGCATTTGCATCGGCGGGGCGACGCGGTCGCGCCCGCTTGCCGTTGCCTCGTACCCCGGCGCCGTTGGGCTTTCGCGTGCCGGCGCGTTGCGAGCCCGCGATAGCGGCCTCCCATACCCCATGGATATGCGCGACCTCGGCTTCGAGTCGTTCAAGAAACAGCCGTGCCTGCGTGGTCAAGGTCCGGCGCGCCGGCTGGATCACGACGAACTCCGCGTGCAGCGGCGGATCGATCGGGTTGGCGATCAGTTCGCCCTTGTCGATGTCGTTCACGGAGATCACGCTCGGCAGCACGGTCACCCAGTCGGAGCGGGCGACGAATTCGAGCGTGCCGATCATGGCGTCCATCTCCAGCATCGCCGCGATCTCGACGCCGTGCGAGTGGAAATAGGTCTCCAGATTGCGCCGTCTGATATTGTGGGTGCCCGGCAGAACGATCTTGAGCGGTGCGCAGTCGCGCAAGCGCACGGGCGCCAGCGGCGTCAGGCCGCGGGGCGCCCCTGACAGCAGCATCTCGCGGTCGCGCACGAGGAGCCGCGACTTCAGCCCGATCCGCCCTTCGAAGGCCGGCACGACGGCGAAATCGAGCGCGTCGCTCAACACCATCTCGGTGAGCAGGCCGCTATAGCCCTCCATGATGTGCAGCCGTACGTCAGGGCAGCGCGGCACGAAGTAATCGAGCGTCGGGGCGAGCACCGCGCGGGTGAAGGTCGGCATCAGTCCGATGCGCAGATCGCCGGTGACGAAGCCGGCAAGCCCGCGCGCTTCCTCCCGCGCGGTCGCCAGCAGCCCGACCGCCTCGACACAGCGCTTGTAGTAGCGCAGCCCCGCGGGCGTGGCGACGACGCCTGCCGCCGACCGCTCGAACAGCTTTACGCCGAGCGAGCGCTCGACCGCCGCCACATGCTGCGAGATACCGGATTGCGTGGCGTTCTCGCGCTCGGCCGCGCGTGTGAATGAACCTTCCTCACATACCGCGATGACGGCACGGATCTGCCTGAGCGCGATTGTTGGCATTAGAAATCCTGATGCATTGAGGCAGAATATATTATTTCTTGTGCGTCCGCCATGCCGCTAGATTTTGCACAAATCAGCAGCGGCGGGCGGCGGCCAGCCGGCGTGGGAGGAGAACGTTCCATGGGCGCGAATTTCGGCTTGGTCGGATTGGATTGGCAGCAGCGGGTCAATTGGGACCGGCTGCGCACGTACCGCATCGAACGCGCGCGCGCGATGATGAAGAAGCACGGCCTCGGCGCGCTGCTCTGCATGTACGACGAGAACAGCCGCTACATCACCGGCACGCTGTCGCCCGGCTGGACCCGGCTCAAGCCCGGGCTGCGCTATGCGATGCTGTGCGGCGACGGGCAACCGATCCTGTTCGAGCAAGGCGACATCGGCATGCAGGTCGAGCGGCATTTGCCGTGGCTGCCGAAGGAGAACATCCGCTGGTCCTACGGCTGGATCAAGGGCGCGGCGGGCGCGGCCTCGACCATGCAGGTGACCAAATTCACCAACGCCATCATCGAGGAGATGAAGCGGCACGGTGTCGCGGGGCAGAAGCTCGGTGTCGACTTCATCGACGTCAACATGCTGCAAGTCTTCAAGGAGAAGAATATCACCTGGGCGGACGGCATGACGCCGATGATGGAGGCGCGCGCCGTCAAGAACGTGGACGAGCAGGAGTGCTTCCGCATCGTCGGCGCCATCGGCGACGCCGCCCACTGGGAGACCATGAAATTCCTGCGCCCGGGCATCACCGAGAACCAGGTGACCGCCCATATCATGCAGTTCCTCTACGCGATCCCCGGCATGGAGGATGTGGAGGACGTGATAGTGTCGTCGGGGCCCAACACGTGGCCGAACTGGCGCAATTTCTCGGACCGCATCATCCAGCCGGGCGACATCGTCTTCATGGATTTGGCCGCGCTCACCTGGAACGGTTACAAGTCCTGCTACTACCGCACCTATTGCGTCGGCAAGGAACCGAGCCAAGAGCAGAAGGACATTTACGCGGAAGCGCTCGGCTGGCTCTACGATTCCATCGGCGCCGTGAAAGCCGGCACCACCACGCGCGAGATCGCGCTGAAATGGCCCTCGGCCAAGGACGCCTGGGGCTACGAGGAAGAGGATCGCGCCGCCGCCAATCTATGGGGCCATGGCCTCGGTCTTGCCCAATACGACCAGCCGGTGATCTCGCGGATCTGGTCGCTCGATCACCCAATCGAGATCAAGACCGGCATGACCTTTGCGCTCGAGACCCAGCACGGCAAGAAATTCCGCTGGGGGGTGCGCATCGAGGAAATGCTGATCGTCCACGATGACAGTATCGAGATCGTCTCGAACTTCCCGGTGAAGCAGATCACGGTGGTCGATCCCATACCCGGTTATGGCGATCACGTGAAGTGAGGCGGTCACGCGCGCTGTTTCACTTGCCGCCGAGCGCGGAGAGGGGAACCAACCACGCGATCGGTTGTTCCGGAGAGGTCGGAGAAACAGCGCCCGTGCCGGAATTCATCGTTCAGCTGCATTCGCGTTCCGCCGAGGCCGAGCGCGTCGGACCCAAGGCGGCAAATCTCGCCGCCCTGGCGCGCGCCGGTCTACCGACGCCGGGCGGCTTCTGCCTGACGGCCGATGCCTATCGCAAGCAGATGACCGCGCTCGGATTGGACGACGCCGTCCTCAGCTTCGCAACAGCCGATCCGCCGACCGCACGACGCCTCTCGGTGCAGATCAGGCTCGCACTGTACGAGCAGCCGATCGCGCCTGAAATTCTAAAACCCATGCTAGCGGCCTGGCGCGAGCTGCGATCGAGCGGGCAACCCGGCGCCGTGCGATCCTCGGCGCTGATCGAGGATCGCGCCGGGACGAGCTTCGCGGGGCAGTTCGAAAGCTTTCTTGGCCTGTCCGACGAGGGAGAATTCCTCACCGCCGTGCGTGCTTGCTGGGCGGCGCTGTGGACCACCAATGCGCGCCGCTACATGGAGAACAATGGCCTTAGCCCCGCGGACACCGCGATGGCCGTGCTGATCCAGCCGCTCGTCGCGGCGCGTGCTTCGGGGGGTGGCCTGAGCGAGACCGCGGAAGGGCAGATGCTGCTCAGCGCTGCATGGGGCCTCGGCTCGGCCATTGCCCAAGGCGAGGTGGTGCCCGATCGCATTTTGCTGACCCGCCGAGGATTCCTGCGCAGCATCGAGGCGGGACGCAAGGACCATCGCGAGGCGTGCTCGCATGGAGAGGGGCCGGCGCCGGAACCCGTGCCGCCGGACCTCGTCTCCGCGCCCTGCCTCGAGCCCGGCCAAGCGGTGGCGCTCGGGCGGCTGCTGATGAAAGCGCAAGACGTCATCGGCGGCCCGGTCGAGATCGAATGGGCGCTCGATGACGGCGGCTTCACGCTACTGCAGGCGCGCCCGCTGCAGGTTGCCCCGGCTCACGTCCCGGACGAGATCTGGCTGCAGCATCCGGGCCTCAACGGCCACCCGGCGGGGATCGGCTGGAGCTCCGGCCGCGCGGTCATCGTCAGTTGCGAGTGCGAGCTCTCGCGCGTCGCTCCGGGCGACATTTTGGTGACCAAGGTCGCCGGTCCGGCGCTGAGCCAGATCTTGCCGCGGGTCGCCGGCGTGGTCGCCGAGCGCGGCGGCAGCACGTCACATCTCGCCTCGCTCGCGCGCGAGCGCGGCATTCCCATGGTCCTCGGGGTGCTCGACGCGACGCGCAAAATTCCCGACGGCTCGCAGGTCGCGGTCGACGGCGTTGCCGGCATCGTGCGGTGGATGCGCTGATGCGGATCTTCGTCACGCAACCGGTTGCCGAAAGTGCGCTTGCGCGCTTGCGCGCGGTCGCCGAGGTCGATGTGAATCCGGACAGCAGCAAAATCCTCGCCAAGGGCAAGCTGCGCGCGGCGGTGCGCAAGCACGACCTTCTGTTCTCGCTCCTGCACGACACGATCGATCGCGACGTGCTGGACGCCAATCCAAATCTCAAGGCGGTGGCCTCGATGGCGATCACGCCGGACCGCATCGATGTCGCCGAGGCCACGGCGCGCGGTATTCCGGTGACTGTCGTCCCGCCGGTCGTTGCCGAAGCGACCGCCGACATGACGTTCGGCCTGATGCTTGCGGTTGCCCGGCGGATGATGGAAGGCGACCGCCTGGTGCGCGAAGGCGGATTTCCCGGCGCTCAGTCGAACCACCTCGCCGGCGCCTATGTGTGGGGCAAGACGCTTGGCCTCGTCGGCGGCAAGGGCCGCATCGGCCAGGCGGTGGCCCGGCGCGCGCGCGGCTTCTCGATGCGCATCCTCTACAGCGGGCCGCGCCGGCTACCCGAGGCCGAGGAGCGGGCACTCGGCATGTCCTACGTCTCCTTTGAGGGTCTGCTGGCGCAGTCCGACTTCGTCTCCCTGCATCCGCCGCTGCGGCCGGAGACCCATCACCTGATCAACGCCCGCGCGCTCGGCCTGATGAAGCCCAGCGCGTTCCTCATCAACACGGCGCGCGGGCCGATCGTTGAAGAGGCAGCTTTGGTCCGCGCGCTCAAAGCCGACACGATCGCCGGCGCCGGCCTCGACGTGTACGAGCACGAGCCGCGGGTCGATCCGGCGCTGCGCAAGCTCGCCAATGTTGTGCTGATCCCGCACATGGGCAGCGCCGTGCGCGAGCTGCGCGAGACCATGGCCAATATCGTGGTCGACAACATTTTAGCGCTGCTCGACGGCAAAACGCCGCCCAACTGTGTCAATCCGCAGGTGCTGAAGGCGCGGCAGTAGACCGCCGGATTCACTCCGCCGTCCATCCTCCATCGATCACGAGCGAGGTGCCGGTCATCAGCGCTGAGGCGTCGGAGGCCAGGAACACGATGGCGCCGGTCAGATCCTCGAGCGTGCCGAGGCGGCCGAGCTTGATCTTGCTCAAGACCTCGGTGCGAAACGCCTCGTTCTGAAAGAACGGGCGCGTCATCGGCGTGTCGAGAAAGGTCGGCGCCAGCGAGTTGACGCGGATCTGGTGCGGCGCAAGCTCGACCGCCATGGCCTTGGTCAGGCCCTCGAGCGCGTGCTTGGTGGCGCAATAAACGGTGCGGCGCGCGGCGCCCACGTGGCCCATCTGCGAGGAGATGTTGATCATGGAGCCGGGTCGTTTCGCGTGGATCAACGACCGCGCCACGGCCTGGGCGACAAAGAACGCGGCGCGCAGATTGAGGCTGGCGACGAAATCGAAATCCTCCACCGTCACGTCGACGAACGGGGCGGGGCGGTTGGTCCCGGCATTATTGACGAGGATATCGAACGGCTCGGCCGCGGCGATGGCCGACTCCACCGCCTGCGGGTCGCGCACGTCGAGCGTGAGCGGCTGCGCTTGTTGACCACGTGCGCGGATCGCCGCGGCGGCGGCCTCGATCTCGGTTTGCGTGCGGGCGACGAGCGTGACATGCGCCCCGGCCTGCGCGAGCGCCGACGCGGCCGCGAGCCCGATGCCGCGGCCTCCGCCGGTCACCAGCGCCCGCTTGCCGTCGAGGCGGAAGGACGGCGTCGCGGCAAGCTCAACGGACTGCTGATCGGTCATATGGATTGCGCAAAAAAAGCGCTGTCATTGCGAGCGAAGCGAAGCAACCCCGGTCAACG
>JBKQHQ010000258.1:0-6008 GCA_052148715.1 Xanthobacteraceae bacterium
GGCAAGCCGCCGTTGCAGGATTGTGAGCGCGAAGCCAACCGTGCCCGCTTGCTTATCGTTGGCGAGCGCCTCGGCACGGTCAAACTCGTGGCGCACGTAATCGGTAACCTCCTTGTAGAGCTGCGCCTCGGCGTCCGAAAGCCGGTAGGGCACGGTATAGGCAATGCGCTCGGGGAAAAGCGGAGTACCGTCGAACTTGAGCAGTGTTTCCTTCACCATCCGGCGCATCAGGTCCGAAACGTCGACCTGGTGCACGCCATCACGAAAGCGGCCCTCGAAGCGGTCGCCATCGAGCAGCGCCATGAAGAGCTGAAAATCCTCCTCCTTGCCGTTATGCGGGGTTGCGGTCATCAGAAGGAAGTGCCGCGTCAAACCCGACAGAAGCTGGCCGAGATGATAGCGCTTGGTGTATTTGATTTCGCCGCCGAAGAAGGTGGCCGAGAGCTTATGCGCTTCGTCGCAGACCACAAGGTCCCAACGACATTCCGGGACTTGGAGCTTCTGCTGCACGTCCTCGTTGCGCGAGAGTTTGTCGAGACGGGCGATGACGAGGTTGTTTTCGAGGAACCAGTTGCCGCTATGCGCCGCTTCGAGCTTGTCGTTGGTCAGGATTTCGAACGGCAGGTTGAAGCGGCGATAGAGCTCGTCTTGCCATTGCTCGGCGAGGCTTCCGGGGCAAACGACCAGGCAGCGTTGCAGATCACCGCGCGCGATCAGCTCCTTGATCAGGAGCCCCGCCATGATGGTCTTGCCCGCGCCAGGATCGTCCGCAAGGAGGAAACGCAGCGGCTGACGCGGCAGCATGCTTTCGTAAACGGCGGTGATCTGGTGTGGCAGCGGTTCCACGACCGACGTGTGAACGGCCAGGACCGGATCGAACAAATGAGCGAGATGAATGCGCTGCGCCTCGGACACGAGGCGGAATAGGGCGCCATCCCCGTCGAAGCTCCAGGGCCGCCCTTCTTCGACGACTTCCAGATCGGCCTCGCGGTCGCGGTACAGCAACTCGTTGCCGACCCTGCCGGTCGCGTCTTTGTATGTAAGTTCTATGGCGTCCGATCCGAACCATTGGACGCTGACCACCGTGACGACACCGCTGGGCAAGATTCCGCGGATCGATCCGCCGGGCTTGAGGTCTTCAAGGACCGCCATTCAGCCCTCCACAGCCATCGCGCCAACGACGGCGAGTTGCGGTTCCTGGTTTAGAAGCACGATCTGCTGATCCTGGGGGCGTCGCGCGGCCGGGTCGGTGTCGAGGCCAAGGCGCTTCAGCGCATAATAGAGCAGCGCCTTCCGCACCGAGATGTTCACCTTGTCGCCGCGCATGCCGTAGTCGAGCGCGATCACCTTCTTCTGTGTGTCTGATAGTTCAGGGTGGGGACCGATCTCGAGCGTGACGTTCTGGTGCCAATCGGCGTCCGAATCTGACGATACCTCGCTGCGCCGCGTACCGCGCGTCTCCAGCATCCGCGAGAGCAAGAAGTCTTTGAAGGTCCGGTCGGTCTCGCAAAAGGCGCGAGCGTGCCAACGGAAGCCGTCGAAACCGATCGCGTGAGGGGCGATCCAGCGCCATCGCGGCTCAGGACGGGAAAGGGACTGGTACCTAATCTCAATAGCTTCCGACCGCCGGATGGCGGCGACAACCGAACGCAGAATCTGGGTATTCACACCTCGAACCGGAGTCGGCGCGGCGTCGTAGGGCAGCGACTGGCCGATCCAAGCGTGCGATTGATCGAGGATGCCTTCAGAAATGGATCGGAGTTGGTTGAGATACCCGGCCGGATCAGGTCTCAGGAAGCACGGCTGGAATTGGTCGCTTGCGATGTAGCGTTTCGCGCTCTTGTCGTAGATCGCATTTAGCGGCGCACGCTCCTGATAGAGAGTGAGGTCCTTCGAGGCTTGCGGCACCGATACGTCGAACATCTCGATGATGTCGGCGCGATTGACGCCGCCCTCCCAATATAGCCGGAACTCGATGAATTCGAGCCGCCGCTCCACCCCCCATTTCAGTCCCGCGCCGGCTTGCGCCATCAGGCTCGTCTCCAGCAGGATACAGATAGACGCTATCTGCGTATAGCTACGCGATCCATCTAGTTATTATGCCCACGCTGCCGATCGGTCAAGCTCAAAGCCACGCCGGCAGGCGAATGACGAGACCAAATGCACGCTACTGAGGGCGGGGCTGATTACCATCTTCCGGGTTCTGTTGCCGAGCTGGTCCCCCGCATCGGACCATCACGCGCGGCCGCTTGTACGTCCAGGCGAGCCGACGTCAGCATGCGAAATAGAGCATTGAAATGTGGCAAGTAATTTTCGATTATCGGAGCAATCGAACAATATTAACGATCCATTAACGCCGACAGTTCTGCCTGCTCAGGATTTTGCTCCGGAATTGACACAGACTCCGTGAACATCGCCGCCTTTTTGCCCAAAAATCTGTGCCACTCTGCCTAGCTGGCGCTTGTCGCCGCTCAACTATTCCGAGGTGGGTGGATGGTTAAACTTGTATCGATTTCTCAGGCGCTCCTCGTGGCCGAGCATCTCAGCTTCAGCCGTGCTGCGCAGGTGCTTGGCATCCGGCAGTCAGCCGTCAGCCGGCGGGTGCGCGAGCTGGAGGACAAGCTCGGCGTTTCCCTGTTCGAGCGCGATGCGAGTGGCGTCCGGCTGACAGAGGCCGGGCGGCGGTTTCTGGGTCGGTCGCGTTCGGCTCTGGCCGAGATCGATCACGCCGTGAAGGGCGCCGCCAATGCAGGGTGCGGTATGGAGGGTGCAATCCGCATCGGGATCTTGTCGTCGCTGTCGGGCGGTTTCGTGCGTGAATTGCTTGGTGCCTATCGCGAAACACACCCGGAAATCGCGATCGACGTCGTCGAGGGTTCCGCAAGCGAGCACCTGGCGCGTATCAGCGAGCGCCTGCTCGACATTGCTTTCGTCACCGGGACGCCTTCGGCGCCGCACTGCGACACCACCGTCCTGTGGGAGGCACGCGTTTTCGCGGCCCTGCCGGAGCGGCATCCCCTCGCGGGCCAAGACGAGGTGGGTTGGGAGGCCCTCAAAAACGAGCACTTTATCGTCAGCCGGGATGCACCAGGCCCCGAGATTCATGACTACGTCGTCCGGCGGGTGGGGGATCTCGGGCACAGCCCATGCGTTGATCGCTTTGGCGTCGGGCGCGAGACCTTGATGCATCTGGTCGCGCTCGGCTTCGGCATCAGTTTTGTCAGCGGGGCGGGCACTGCAACCCGCTATCCGGAAGTGGTCTTTCGGCCTCTCGCGACTGCGGAGGACGTGCTGCCGTACAGCGCCGTGTGGTTGCCGGGCAACGACAATCCAGCCTTCCGGCGCTTTCTCAGCCTGGCTCGGTCGATGTCCTCGCGCCAGCCGGCTCCCGCGGCGCCTGAGATGGCTTCCTGACATTCCGCATTTTGGCGAAGGCGCGGTCACCGGCGATGAAGCGCGCCAGCATGGGCGCGATCAGTTTGGCCGGCTCACTGACTGGCTGGCCGGTTTCACGACCGAGCGCGGCGGCATAGGCAATGAGATCGCGATGCACCGCCGCGGGAAGTTCGATCGTCAGTTTTACCGGCTTGTCGTCTGGAATGGCGCCGAGCTTCAATTTCGCCATGGTCGCCTCCTCAGCCGCGATAGGACTCAAGTACGAGATCGTGGGTGACCAGAACCCGGACCGGGAAACCAGGCCGGATGGTTATGGTCGGCTGGACGTTCAAGGAACGTCCGACTACCTGCTCACCGACCTGGCTGAAGCTTTGTGATGAACCCTGCCGAAGGGCCTGGACGAGGGAGTTCTGGT
Source organism: Xanthobacteraceae bacterium (assembly GCA_052148715.1). Taxonomy (GTDB): domain Bacteria; phylum Pseudomonadota; class Alphaproteobacteria; order Rhizobiales; family Xanthobacteraceae; genus JBKQHQ01. The sequence goes on from JBKQHQ010000258.1 coordinate 3,812, forward strand.
TGTTGTTGCTGTTTCCAGCTTCCGACCCGACGCTCAGCAGCGTCGAGAGGATCGCGGCCTTGAACAGCATGCCCCAATGGTTGTCGACCTCGTCTTCCAGGCCGGCGTAGCCCTCGGGATCGGCGCCCGGCTGGCGCTCCAGCACGATCGAACGTCCGTTGGGCATGATCAGGCGGTTCCAGACCAACAGCGCCCGCGACTGGCCGAAGGCGATCTGGGCGTCGTACTGACCGAACAATCGCGCACCCTGCGGGATCAGGAGGATCTTGCCGGTCGGGCTGTCATAGACATCTTCGGTCACCTGTGCCGTGACGGGGCCAGGCAGGTCCGAGCGCAGGCCGGTGAGCAGCGCCGCCGGGATCACCGCGCCGGCCTGTAGCGTGAACGAACTGGCGGGGGCCTGCACGCGATCGGGGCTGACCGTGTCGCGGTCGGGATTCCCGTTCAGGAAAGCAAGCTTGTGATCCTGGGAGGCGAGATCGTTCGACACGCCAGTCAGTGGCGCCGCGGCGGCTTGAGCCGCTGCCAGCGCCGGAGAGTTCACCGTGGCGATCTGCCCGACATTGGTTGTCGCGAAGAGATGGCTGGTGCGCGCCGCCTCCAGTTCCTGGGCTATGCGCTGCTGCTCTGGACTCAGCCCCGCCTCTGACGTCGGCATGCCGGGAGCCGGCGCGCCCGCGTTGACGATCGGTCGGCCGAGATCGCCGGGCAGCGGCGGGCCGAGCTGAGGAACGGCGCGCGGCAGGCCCGTATAGTCGCGCGGCAGGTTGGCGAGGCCATCCGGTGTCGTTCGATCGTTGGTGTTGTAGAGTTCGGACCCGGTGGTCTGATGCTGGGGCTGCAAGGCGAGGAATAGCGCGCCACCGATCCCAACGGCCGCGACGGCGCCGAGGCCGAGGAGGACCTTGCGGGAGAGCCGCGTCACGGGCGCCCGGCTGGACCGTAGCCGCATTTCCTGCGGCGGCCGATCGCCTCCGGAAGGCCCCCCCGTCTCTTCATGCGGGGCGTCTGTCACGACTGTGGCCTCCCGTCGGTGCGGACGATGCGGACCTTTTTCTGGTGCTCGCCGCCGAGCCGCAATTCCGCGGCGGCGAATAGCCGATCGACGATCATGTGGGCGCCCTGGACGCGGTAGTTGACGAGCTCGGCGCCACCTTCCGCGCCGATGACCCAGAGCGGCGGCATCTCGCCCTTGCTGATGCCGGCGGGGAACTCGATGAATACCTGCCGCCCGTCATCGAAGGCGCGCAACGGCCGCCAGGCGGGAGTGTCGCCCTCGATGCGGTAACGGAAGTTCAGCGCGTCGATATCGACGCCGGAGGCGATCGGCGCCGCCGCATCGGCGGCCGCGTTGCGCTGGCGCAGCGCGATCAACTGATCCTGGGCATAGGCCCAGGAGACCGACGCCATGTAGGTCTTGTCGGCCGAGCGCAGCTCCAGATGATAGGTGCGTCGATCTGTGTTGATGACGAGGTTGGTGACAAGGTCCGGCCGGGTCGGCTTGACCAGGATGTGTACACGCTTGGTTGGGCCCGTGCCGCTTTCGGTGTCGCCGACGATCCAGCGCACGGTGTCGCCGGCTGCGACGGGACCTGAGCCGACAAGCTGCTCACCCGGTTCGAGGGCGATATCGGTGATCTCGCCGGGTGCTGAATAGACCTGGTAGAGAGCGCCTTCGGCGAAGGGGTAGACCTGGATGGCGTTGAGATATCCGGCCTGGGTCGGTTGCACGCGGGCGGCTCCATTGGCCTGCTCGACGCGCGTGTGCGGGTCAGCGGCCTCCGGCGGCGCGGTCTTGGCGCCGGGGATCGGCTTGAGCTGGCCAGGCAGCGGCAGGAGCTTTGGCAATTCGACGATCTGCACCGGCCTGGGCGGATCGGGCTGCAGCACGGCTTGCCGCGGCGTGTCGTCGTAGCTGATCTCGGGCGGCTTCCAGATCGTCGAGCAGGCGCCCAGCGAAATCGAGGCGAGCAAAAGGGTTGCGAGGGGCAGCTTGCGCATCAGCCGAGCTCCTTGGACCAGTTGAGGGCGTGGACGTAGACGCCGAGCGGATTTTTCTTGAGCCGATCAGCGTCGGTCGGCGTCTGCACGACGATGGTGAGGATGGCGCTCCAGCGCTCGGTGGCGGCCAGCGCGTTATCGACGTAGCGCCGCTCGACCCATTCGACGCGGAAGCTGTCGTCGGAGGCGCGGATCA